>JBEKHH010000008.1:0-119274 GCA_050012375.1 Tepidisphaeraceae bacterium | reverse complement strand
CCGGCAGCCGACGGGCCAAACTCTCTAACGTCATCCAGACCTCCTTGTCCGAACGCCACAAGTTTACCAACGTCCAGGGGTTTTTTCCCCTAGCCCTAAGCCGAATTTTTACTCCGCCGACACAGGCAAGCACAGCAGCTCCTCTGGCTCCGAAGTGGGTCAGCCGGCAGGGTATAAGTGTTATTTCGGGCAATGGGCGGATTTGGTCAACAATGCTGCGGTTAGCGGCGAGACGACCGCCGTCAACCGTGTTGGAAGGCCGCACGGGGGCGGGAAAATGTGCAACGCCCTTTCCGCCGACGGGCATGTCTCTGAGATCAATCCTTACACGGATTCACTGGTGACAGACGGATCGGTCACTGGTAATACATTTACCTATACGAGCGGCAAAAACCCGCCCTATACTTACGCCCTCGGCAAAACTGCGGCATTCCTGGACTACCTCATCGGTCCCCCGTACACACCGCTGCTTCCCTATTACAACGCTTATAACAAAGACTCAGGGCAACAAGGTAAGCCCTGGGCGCCCAACACCGGCAACGAGTACGCTAGAGGCTGGATCAAGGGCGCACAGGGGCTAAAGTAACGTCAACAACTCGATAATAGAAATGAGAAGGCGGAGCAAATTGCTCCGCTTTTTCATTTGGCTCAGTCAATCAACCAACGATCATGTGGGATCGGGAGAAGATTCCGCGGAGAGCTTTGACAGGGCCGCGTCGGCGCCCGAGCGGCTTCCCCGGCCAGTGGGTGAGGCCCCGAATAGGCGACTTGCGCTGGTTTTAGTCTCACGATGTTCGTCACGCGGGCCATCTCTCAGCATTCCGGGTCTCGCATTTCATCGCGGCCATGCGCCTGACGAACAGACGTCTTCAGGCGAGACCGCCACCACGCCCGGATAGCGCGAGAAGTCCGAACCATTAAGAGTAAGAATGTGCGTGACGCCATGAACACTCATCAAGGCGACAATGCGAGCGTCATGGACTTGTACCCCTCGAACGCCGAGCGTAAGGACGTATTCCCTCCAGCGTGCATGAGCGTCGGGCGACTCGGGCAGCAGAGCGATGATCCGCTCGATGGTGCGAAGCCGACGGTGGGCTTCGTCAAACGTCAGGCCAAGTCCGCCGCGGGCTTCCTCGGGACGGGTGCAGACGTTCTAGAATTCGCCGAGGTTCTGGGGCGCGGTCACCGTTAGATGCCCTTGTGACTTGAGTTGCCGCACCGCCTCGCGGACCTTCTCGTGCATCACCGCTTGTCGGTTGACCAGGCGCAGGAGAATGCCGGTGTCGAGCAGATACCGCATCAGTCGCGATCGGAATAAATATCTTCCCGGGAATAGGATAGTGGAAACGAAGGAAGCGGACGGGCATCGCCGGCGAACAGTTCGTCCAGGGTCTGGTCAAAATCCCGAACGGCATCCAATATCGGCGCGGCTTGTGCCTCATGGGCGTGAGTTTTCGCCAGATCCACAAGATATGCCTCCAGAGAAATGCCGCGAACGGCTGCCTGGGCAGCAAGCGCTTCCACCGTCTGGTCCTGGAGTTGAATGGTCACTGTCATTTACGTGCCCTGCCGTCGCCCGTCGTAAATCAGCATAGCACAACCGGTCCCCGCCAGTCCACCGGCGGCGGACCACCTTCGCCGCTTTTCGCACCTTCGAGGCAAGGGAAGTCGATTTAGGCGAGATCCGGCGAGGACTCCGCGGAGAGCTTTGACAGGGCCGCGTCGGCGCCCGAGCGGCTTCGCCGGCCGATGCGCCCGCCGCGAACAAACGTGCGAACGCGCTGGACGTCGCCGTGGCCGGCTGGAATCAACTGCTCCGCCTGGGCCTCATCGTCAGCGACGTAAGACGAACTCATTCCGTCAACCAGCACCAGCGGCTTCTGGCCGTCCACCGAGGCGTACAGGTCGCTCACGAGGATATCCTGCGAATTGTTAACGATCACGGCCGGGCCGAGCTGGTCGTAAATGTCGATTCGCCGCAGCTTCACGTTCCGGGCGTTTTTCAGGACGATGCCCGCCCGGCACATGTCTAGCGCGCCGGCGGCCATGGCCGGGGAACCGGCCTGAGCGTTTGCCGGGTCCATGTACACCGAAATCCCGTCCAGCACGATGTCCTCGACGAACATCTCGGGCAGGCCGAGGATGAACGCGGCGGCGTATTTCACCTTGCGGGCCGTGATATTGCTGAATTGCAAGCGCCGGAACTGCGGCGTGGCGGAAGTCACCGGCTGCGGCGAGGCGTCCAGAAGCCTGCTGTTTTGGGGCGTCCCGCACACGTAGAACAGGTTCACCACGATCGGGCACAGAACATTGTCCATCACGATGTTGTCCACGCGCAGATCCTCGACGGCATTGCCGCGCCCGCGGCGGGATTTGAGCCGAATTCCCCTCTCCGTGCCGCAGAAGACGCAGTTGGAGATCGCCACGTTCCGCACGCCCCCGGACATCTCGCTGCCGATCACCACCCCCCCGTGACCATGCAGCATCGTGCAGTTGGCGATGGTCACGTTCTGACAGGGCCGCGGCATCCGCCGGCCGTCCTCTTCCGATCCGGATTTGATCGAGATGCAGTCGTCGCCGACGTCGATATGGCAATTGGAAATGTGCACGTTGTTGCACGCGTCGGGGTTGATCCCGTCGGTGTTCGGCGAATCGTGCGGATTGCGGATGGTGACGTTGGCAATGGTCAGGTTATCGCAGGCGGTTGGATTGAGCGTCCAGCGCGGCGAATTGATGAAGGTGAGGCCGTCGATCAGGATGTCGCGGCAATCGACGAATCGGAGGAGATTCGGCCGCACGTTCCGCAATTGATTGTGGTTGAACAGGTCCCACCAGGATTGGCCGCGACCGTCGATAACGCCCCGGCCGGTCAAGGCGATATTGGTCAGCCCCTCGCCGGCGATCAGCGGGGCGTGTGATGGGTGAGGGCTTTTCCCTTCCCAGCGGCTGCTCCAGATCGGATAGGCGGTGGGGTCGGTCTCGCCCAGGATAATTGCCCCGGCATCCAGATGCAGGATGATGTTGCTGCGCAACCAGAGGGTGCCGGTCACATATTTGCCGGGCGGGACGAACACGGTTCCGCCGCCGCGCTCGGCGCAGCGGTCGATCGCCTGCTGCAACGCGGCGGTGCAGGGGGTTGATCCATCCGCCACCGCGCCCAGTCCCAACACGTTGAGCCCGGCGTGGTCTTGTGCCGCCAGAGCCGACTTGCAGTTGACATCCCGGCCAGAATCCATGCCGTCTCCAAAGCAGTCTTGGGAAGGCCCCAAGACGACCTCTTCATAAGCAAGTTTACCACATTGACGATGTCGCCCGCTGCACGGTTTGATTTTGTGCAAATGATTCGTCTCTTATTACTAGCGCCCCTGGGATGGCCCATTACGCACTTCGAGAAGTAAACCCGGATATTAAGAGCGCCGATCCGGGGCCGATCGGAATGGTATAATTTTGTAAAACTTTTATACTTTTTGATCGTTGGGCAGAGATGGAAGCTTCGGCGTGCTAAATTTGAGTGGTGTATCGCTGCGGCGATGAAGGAAAACGAGGCAATTCACGGCGATCAGGAGAAAGCAATTGGCTCCAGCAGCGAGATCAGTAACCGCTAAAGCGGTTTCACGGCGGAGCGAAGCGGCGTCGAACCCCAAGAAGAGCCGGGGCAAATCGCGTTCGACATCGACCGGCGGCGGTGATGCGCCTCGGCCGACCCGCCCCCTCACCCCAAGACCGAGACCCGAGGCCGCGCGGCCGCAAATGCGCCATGTCGCCCTGCTCATCGAAACCAGCGGATCCTATGGCCGCGGGTTGTTGCGCGGCGTTTCCAAATACAACCGCGAACATGGCGGATGGTCCACTTACTTCCATCCTCATGGTTTGGGCGATCCACCGCCGCCCTGGATGACCAACTGGAAAGGGGACGGAATCCTGGCGCGCATCGACACGCCTGAAATCTCCCAACTCCTTGTTAAGTCCGGCGTGCCGGTGGTCAACCTGCGCGGCACCGTGGGCGACTTGCCGTTCCCCTATGTCGGCCCGGATCACGATCAAATCGCCAAGCTCGCCGCGGAACATCTCCTGGAACGCGGGCTGAAGAACTTCGCGTTCTGCGGCAAGCCGGCGGGGGTTCATCCCGGACTCGATGAGCGCGGCACGACCTTTGAACAAATGGTCATCCGCGCCGGGGGGCGATGCGATGTTTTCCCCGCGGATTCCCCTCCGGATGAAGACGATTGGGAAACGGAACAGGAGCGGCTGGCGGCGTGGATTCGCTCGCTGCCCAAGCCGGTCGGGGTCATGGCGTGCAACGACGAGCGCGGCCTGCAAGTTCTCGATGCCTGCCGCCGCTGCGGCGCCACCGTTCCCGACGAGGTCGCCGTCATCGGCGCCGACAATGACGAGCACTTGTGCGACCTGTCGATTCCTCCCCTGACCAGCGTCGACGTCAATGCCGAGCAGATCGGCTACACGGCGGCCGTGCTGCTGGATCAGATGATGCAGGGCAAAAGATCCCTGGTGAGTTCGCAGCGGCTGGCGCCCCGCGGGATTTTTACTCGGCTCTCCACCGACACCGTCGCCAGCGATGACGACGAAGTGAACCGGGCCCTGCGCTACATCCGCGAGAACGGCTGCACCGGCCTGCGCGTTGTCGACGTCCTGACGCACATCGGAATGTCCCGCGCCAGCCTTCAACAACGGCTCAAACGCGTCATTGGCCGCACCATTCACGAGGAGATCGAGCGCGTTCGGCTGGCGAGGGTGAAGGAACTGCTGCTCAGTCCGGACATGACCATCAAGCAGGTCGCCCGCGCCACGGGATTCAGCAGCGTGCAGTACCTGACGCGGGTCTTCCGAGCCGCCCTCGGCGAAACTCCGGCGCGCTATCGAAGCCGCCGCAACAAATGAGCGTTATGAGATCCGCAGTCTTTTTGACCGCTGCCGCCGTGCTGGTCCTGGGCTATCTATCCGCCGCGGCCGTTCCGACCAGCCAGACATCCGACCAGACCGTCCTGACGGTTGCCGCCGACGGCAGCGGAGATTTCAAGACGGTCCAGGCTGCGATCGACGCCGTTCCCGAACATGCCACGACGCGCATGACGATTCATCTGAAGCCGGGGACGTACAAGGAAAGACTCCTGTTCCCTAAGGAAAAGCCGCTCGTGACGCTCCTGGGCGATGACGCGGCCACGACGGTTGTCACATTCAACAACACGCACGACACGCTCGGCGCTGACGGCAAGCCGATCAGCACCAGCAAGAGCGCATCGGTTTTCATTTACGGCGCCGATTTTCTTGCCAGGAACGTGACTTTTGAAAACAGCGCCGGACCGGTCGGCCAAGCGCTGGCGATCAATATCTACGGCGACCGGGCGATTTTCCTGAACTGCCGGTTCCTCGGCTGGCAGGACACGGTCATGACCAACCGCAACCGCCAGTATTTTCGCGATTGCTATATCGCGGGACACGTTGATTTCATCTTCGGCGCGGCCACGGTCTATTTTAAGAATTGCGAGCTGCACTGCCGGGACCAGGGATCGATCACGGCGGCTTCGACGCCGCAGACCGCCGCGTACGGTTATGTCTTCGATCACTGCAAAATCACCTCCGAGGCGCCGGCGGGCTCGGTCATCCTCGGAAGGCCCTGGCGTCCATATGGGGCGACCATTTTTCTGAACACGGAGATGGCCGATTGCATTGGACCCCAAGGCTGGGGCGACTGGGGCGAAGCCAATCGGAAAACCGCCCGATATGCCGAATACAACAGCACCGGCCCAGGCGCGACGCCGGACAAACGCGCCGCCTGGACCCGGCAATTGACGCCCGACGAGGCCAAGCAAATCACCGCCCGCGGCGTTCTGGCGGGGCACGACAATTGGGACCCCGAGGCCGTTCAGAATCCCGGTTGAATTTAGGCCAACCCTATGAAGTTATTTGCGATCTCAACAATAGCCGCCGGATGGGTCGTGATGGCGACAGCGGTTTCGGCCGCTGCCCAGTCAACCCTTCCGAGCGATTTTTCCGTTGCCCAGCCCACTATTCCCAGCCGCACATTCAACATCACCGATTTTGGCGCCGTCGGCGACGGGAAAACGCTCAACACCGATGCGTTCCACAAAGCCGTTGCCGCCTGCGCCGAGGCGGGCGGTGGAACGGTCATCGTTCCGGCGGGGAAGTTTTTCACCGGCGCCTTCCTGCTGGATAGCAATCTCAACCTTCATCTTGAAGCCGGATCGATCATTCAATTCTCGGACAGGATCGCCGATTTGAAGGTGACGGAGGCGGGGTTTGACAATGACATCTCAGCCCGCGATTGCCACGACATCGCCATCACCGGCTCGGGAACGATCGACGGAAGCGGCGCGTATTTCTGGCGGAATTTCGTCGAGCCGAAAAACGATCCCTTCGATGATCCCTGGATGCCGCATCGCCCGCGGCTGATCAACCTGCTTCGTTGCACGCGGGTGCTGGTTCAGGGCGTGACGCTCACCAATTCGCCGATGTTACACCTCGTGCCGGCGCAGTGCAGGGACGTCACCATCGACGGCGTCCGGATCAAGTCTCCGGCGAATTCACCGAACACCGACGGCATCGATCCGTCCGGCATTAATTTTCTGATCACCCGATGCACCATTGACACCGGGGACGACGACATCGCCGTCAAAGGCTCGACTCGATACGATCCTGACCGTCCGGCGTGCGAAAATTTCCTCATCTCCAATTGCACGTTCCTTCACGGGCACGGAATGTCGGTCGGCAGCGAATCGAGCGGCGGCGTGCGAAACATGCTGGTGCGAGACTGCACGTTCGACGGGACCCAGGCGGGCATCCGCTTGAAGTCCCCCCGCGGCCGCGGCGGCATCGCTGAGAATCTCACCTACGAGAACCTCGCCATGAGAAACGTCGAGAATTCCATTTTGATCACCAGTTGGTACCCCAAGATTCCAACTCATCCCGAGCAATATCCGCCGCACCCGGTCAACAACCGCACGCCGATCTGGCGACACATCCTCATCAGAAACGTCACTTCGGTGGGCGGGAGACTCGCGGGGCAGATCGTCGGGCTGCCGGAAATGCCCGTTGACGACGTCGTTCTGGATGACGTGCGCATTTCCGCGCGCAAGCCCATCGAAATCGTCCATGCCCGGGGAATCCGGTTTATCAACTGCAATATCTCGGCGGCGTCAGGCAAACCGTTTCTCTACGATGCCCAGGTCCAGGGACTTCAATAGTTCAAGATGAACAGGGAACCAACCAAAAATGAACCGCAGATCTTGTTTGCCATTGATCGTTTTGACATTGCTCGCGGCGGCGGGGCGCCAACCTGAGCAGCCGGCGGCCAACGTCGCCGTGGGTCCCACGGGCACCACCAGGCCCAATATCGCAGCCCGCACCTTCAGCATCGCTGATTACGGCGCGGTCGGGGATGGCGAGACCGTCAACACCGACGCGTTCCGAAAAACAATCGAGGCCTGCGCGGGCGCCGGCGGCGGACGCGTTGTCGTTCCCGCCGGAACATGGTTCACCGGCCCCATTCACCTCATGAGCGACCTGGACTTCCATCTGGAGGCGGGAGCCACCCTGCTTTTCAGCCGCAACTTCGACGACTATCCCCTCGTCCAGACCAATTTTGAAGGCCAGCAGACGGTGGCATGCACCTCGCCGCTGTCCGGTGACAATCTGCATGATGTGTCCATCACCGGCGCCGGCATCATTGACGGCCAGGGGGACGCCTGGCGTCCGCTGAAGAAATCCAAAACCACCGCCGAGCAGTGGGCTGCCCAGGTGAAGGCCGGCGGATACGTTGACGAGAGATCGCACACCTGGTGGCCGTCGAAGGCCGCCAGGGACGGAATGAAGGGCCTGGGAAAATTGCGCACCAGCGGCAAGCCGCCGACGGTTGAAAATTACCGGCCGTATCGCGATTTGCTCCGGCCCGCGATGGTGCTGCTGTCCAATTGCCACAACGTCCTTTTGGAAGGACCCACTTTCCGCAATTCCGGGTCATGGAACGTGCACGTCGTCTACTGCGACAACCTCACCGTCCACAACGTGACGATATTCAATCCCTATTTCGCGCAGAACGGCGACGGAATTGACATCGATTCCTGCCGCGACGTGGCTGTGACCGATTCAAAAATTGACGCCGGCGACGATGTCATCTGCCTGAAATCCGGCAAGGACGCCGAAGGCAGGCGGGCCGCCCGCCCCACCGAGAACGTCACCATCACCGGCTGCACGCTGGGCCATGGACATGGCGGAATCGCCATCGGCAGCGAAATGTCCGGCGGCGTCCGCAACGTGAACGTCTCTCATTGCGTTCTCCGCGGAACCGACGATGCGCTGCGATTCAAATCCGTCCGCGGCCGCGGCGGAGTCGTCGAAAACATCAACATCAGCGACATTCAGATGTCCGACATCAAAAATGCCTGCATCAGCTTTGACATGTATTATCAGATCAAGAAGCCGACGACGCGGAAATCGGCGACTAAGCCCGGCATCGCCGACGAGGATGCTCCGGAGCCGGATGCTCCGGTGGCCAAGCCGCTGGAGGTGAAGCAGGAGCCGCCGCAGCCGCTCGGCGCGGGAACGCCGTGCTTCCGCGACATTACCATTCGCAATATCAGTTGCGCCGGCGCGAACATCGGCATTCAGTTGCGCGGCCTGCCGGAGATGCCTCTGGAAAACGTGACGATTGAACACGCGGTCATCGTCGCCAGGCAAGGCGGAGCGATGATCGACTGCCGGGGAATTACCCTTCGCGACGTGCACATCAAGTCCGTCACGGTTCCGACGCTCCAGATTCAGGATGTTTCGAATCTGACGATGGAAGACGATGACGATGTCCCGCAGCAACTCAAATAGGGAAATTTCCGGAAGGAGTCGGGCCGTTCGGCGGGGACCGGGTCCAGACGCCCCGGCTCTGTTGTTGCGAACTGACCGAGATTTGATCCCCTCGCCAAGGACGGTTGCGAAGCGGCGGAGCGCTGCATAAACTCGGGAGCGTTCTGCCGCCACCTTAGCTCAATGGCAGAGCACCGCTTTTGTAAAGCGGGGGTTGTCAGTTCAAGTCTGACAGGTGGCTTTGGAAAGAGCCGCATGTTTTAGAGCGCATGGGGGTGGGCGGCGAGGTTTATTTCACGCCGTAATTCATGGCCGCTTGGACAAGGTCCAGCATAGCAGACTGAATGTTCGCCAAATCCTGCTTCTGATCACCCGCAACGCTTTCGTAGTAGCCAATTATGGATTGCAGGGATTTGCCGGCGGACAGGCCTTTGGTTGCAAAGATTTCAACAGCAGCGCCCAGGATTTCCTCGGCTTTGCCGGTCTTGTCCATGTGTGCGCGTATGCACATGGCATCTTCCGCAGCCACGAAGCGCAAAACCGCCATCCGGAAATCGGTCGGGCATTTTGAAGTGTCAATCAGGTACTCCTGAGCCACCAATTCATCCAACGCCGCCAGACGTTTTATCGTCCTTGATCGCTCTTCATCTACCAGCACACGTTGGATCGTAACCATCTGCTCAACGACAGCCTGGCAGGCTTGAGTCGTCTCGGCGGGCACGACGTTCGCCTGCGGCGGAGCCGCCGCGCGGGCTGAGGGCGGCATTGTCTGTCGGCCGCCGATTACCGCGATTGTGGCCGCAACCAAACAGACCGGCAATGCAATCCAGCCAATTCTTTTCTGTTTCATTGCGAATTCTCCCACAAAGCAGGGCGCTTTTGACGCCTGCGCAGGATCGATCTGTTTCGGGGGACAGAGAAGCGGCGCGGGATTTCTCCCGCGACGATGCAGGCGTTTGCGATGTCCGAGGCGCTGACGATCAGCGGCTGAATACCGCAAGGGCGACAGACAGCACGCTGACAGTCAAGATAATCCAGCCCATCGATTGCCGTTTCATGGTCGATCCTTCCGGCCGCACGCTTTGTCGGCGCTTTGCAATCATCGTCACAAAGGCATGGCACGTTTAGGTGACCACTTTAGGAGGCGGGTCTATTACGGCGGCTGGTTATTAGCTGCGGTGAAGCGGCGATATCTCGGACGTCGAAGAAAAGGTCCGATTTCCAGGGGGGCTACTGCACGATCTCAAGAATCTTGAATTCCATAGTCCCGCGGGGGGCGCGCACTTTTACGGTGTCGCCGACGCGGGCCTTGATCAGCGCTTCGCCCATCGGGCTGTTGGCGCTGACGTGGGTCACCTCGCCCCCCCCGCCGGCAGCGGGTTGTGCTTCGCCGACGATGGCAACCAGCATCTCGCTCTCATCATCCATGTCCATGAGCTTGACGGTGTGGCCGATGAAAACCATGTTGTCGGGCACGGCTTCGTTGGAGATGACGGAGGCGTTTTTCACCTTCCTCTCGACTTCGGCGAGCTGCCGCTGGATATGGCGGTTCTCTTCCTTGGCCAAGTGGTACTCGGCGTTTTCGGATAGATCGCCGAGGCTGGCAGCCTTGCGGATCCGATCCTGAGCGTCGATCTGCGCCTTGTAGAGTTCCTCTCGCTTTTTTTCGAGAGCGGCTTTCTCGTTAGCACTGACAAACGGCATGGCGCCTGCTCCTGTTCAACCGCGATCGGCCAAAATACGGCCGCAATTTGCAACTCTCCAAAATCGAACCACCGCGCGGGCGGCGCGGTGGTTATCTTCCGAGACTTCAATCATATACCAAACAGACTGATTGGCAACGCATTTAGCCTGCCAGGGAAAGAAAGTTAACGCTTCAATCGCCATAGGAGACTTAACCCGAATTGACCCCGGCGGCGGCGACCCTTAGACTGTTAGCCCTTTGTCCGAGCGGTAATTGGAGTAGCCCATGGCCTTTGCGTGCGTTGTCGTCACCCCCGAACAGCAGGTCTTGAGCGAATCGCTGACTCAGGCGATTATCCCCGCCGCCGACGGGCTGTTGGGAATTCTCACCAATCGCGCCCCCGTGCTGGCCAAGCTCGCAAAAGGCCCGTTGCGTTTGGACCTGGCATCGGGACAGACAAAGCTGTTCCAGATCGACGGCGGCATCGCACAGATGTTGGACAATAGGCTGACGATTCTGACCCAGACCGCGGTGGAGCAGGGAAAAGCATAAACCCGCGGCATTGCATTTAACCCCCGGTGAATCACCCGGCATTGCATTTAGCCCCCGGTGATTCACCGGGGGCATTGCATTTAACCCCCCGGTGATTCACCGGCGGCATTGCATTTAACCCCCCGGTGAATCACGCCGGCATTGCATTTAACCCCCGGTGATTCACCGGGGGCTAAATCTTACTAGCCCCGAACGCGGCGAAGACGCTCGTCTTGTGCAGCACATCCACTTTGGCGAAGCCCACCTCGCGAAGAAGATCTAGCTGAAACATCAGGCTGCGCGGCGTGTCTTCCTTCTCGACGTACGCCTGAACATGCCGGCGATATTCCTCGCCCTTGAGTTCGTTCAGGTATTGGCCATAGCGGTTCCACATCTCGGATTGCACGGGGTCAAGCGCGTGCTGGATCAAATCGGAAATCCAGATCGACCCGCCGGCGCTGAGCGCCCGATGGAATTTGCAGAAGACGCTTCGCCACTGATCGTCCGTCCGCAAATGGTGCAGGACGGCGGCAGCGAGAATAATGTCGAACTGCCCATCGCCGAGTTCGATTTGGCGGATATCGCCCTGGATTAAATTGATCCTGCCACGAGTTGCCCCCGAGACGCGCTGGTGGGCGCGGTCGAGCATGGGCCGGCTGAGATCGATCAGCGTCACATCGAGATCGGGAATTCGCTGAAGCATTTTCAGGCAATAGTTGCCGGCGCCGCAGCCGACATCCAACAGCCGTTTTGCCCCTGGCGTGACGCCGGCCGCCGCCGCGGTGATCAGATCGAGCACCAGCGGCGCGTCCATGGTGGCGGACTGGCCGGTTTCCAGAACGGAAAACCGCTCGACTTCCCCGTCAAACCGGGCGCGGATTTCTTCGACGGTGGATTTCACTTCAGCCATTTTATCATTCGAGCGCCGGCTTCGCCTCCGGCGGCGGGGATTGGCGGAGCCGCGTTGGCGTCAATGACCCTGTGGTCGCTGCGATTGATGTCGTCAAACTCCAAACGCCGCTTCATTACATATGCAGGGCGAATTGAAACCGGCGCGAACTTACAGTTGGCGCCTACCCCCACGATATCCATTCGCAGAATCTCCACGATTTTTCCCTTGAAACGGAATCAGTGTTAGGTTAATGTTTGGACTGCGTCGGATCGCAATTTCCGCCAATGAAAGGAGAGATTCCCTATGTCCGCCAATTCCACAGCCTCAGAGGCTTTCTCTTTCTACTGCTCAACCGACCACTGTTCCGCTCTCGCGCGAAGCGCCACCCCCCCCTCCCCCCCCCTAAATGGGATATTCTGGGATAGCCTGTGACATTTACCCGGCCTAAAACAATGACTGAAGCCCGAAACGAAGACGAACTCGGTCATTCTGATTTCGGATTTGGCTCGTCATTCGGATTTCGGATTTCGGATTTCCTTATACACTTCCGCCATGACACAAGATGCCCGTCCCCTGGTTGTCGTCGCTGAGGGCTCCGATCCCCGGCCGTTGCAGTGGCTCAAGGAACATACCCGAGTTGTGGAGATCGCGGCGAGCGATGCGGCATTTTATGATCGGCTCGCGGAGGCGGATGGGCTGTTGGTGCGCACGTATACCAAGGTCAACGCGGCACTGCTCGATCGCGCGCCGAAGCTCAAAGTCGTCGGGCGCGGCGGCGTGGGATTGGAAAACATTGATCTCGCCGAATGCCGAAAACGCGGCGTGGAGGTGGTTTATACGCCCGATGCCAATACCCTGGCCGTTGGGGACTTCGTCTTCGGGTATTTGCTCCAATTGCTCAGGCCGTGGGAATTATTTCGTGATTCGGTTTATCCGCCTAAGGAATTCAAACGCATTCGCGATACCGTTCGGGGCCGGCAACTCAACGAGCTGACGATCGGCATTCTCGGCATGGGACGCGTCGGCCGGCGCGTGGGGCACATCGCCGCAACCGGTTTTGGCATGCGCGTGATCTACAACGATCTGCTGCAGATTTCCGGCCTGGATTTCCCCGCGACTGCCGTCGATAAGCCGGCGCTTTACCGCGAGGCGGATGTCCTGACGATTCACGTGGACATGCGGCCTGGGAACGAAAACCTGGTCGGGCGCAAACAGATTGCGATGCTCAAGGCGACGGCGGTGGTGATCAATACGAGCCGCGGGGAGGTGCTGGATGCGGCGGCGCTGGCGGAAGCGGTTCGAGGAAAAAAGATTTTCGCCGCGGCCCTGGACGTTTTCTCTCCCGAGCCGCCGGCGGGTGACTTCCCGCTTCTGGGATTCAGCAACGTTCTGCTGACGCCGCACCTGGCTGCGCGCACGACGACGGCGCTGGAGAACATGAGCTGGGTGGTGCGGGATGTGATGGCGGTCCTGGAAGGCAAGGCGCCGAAATACCCGGCGCCGGCTGAAATGGAGTTCTAACCATAGCGGAGACGAAATGATCAATGATGTGCCTGTCACGGTTGTTCCCCGAGCCGGACGGAAAACGGCCAGCACCGGCTCCAAATGGGAGCCGAAGATGGGATATTCGCGCGCGGTGCGCAACGGAGACTATTTCTTCAGGACGACGGTTGCGTTGCAGATTTTTGCGCCGCGGACGGTGGCGGCGAGATTCGGAATCACTTTCCTGGGCCGCAGCGTCACCCGGCAATCGCGGCCACGGCGGCGCACGGTGAGCACGACCATCGCATGCGGGCCGACGATCACGCTTTTTGCGCTCAGTTGCCGCAGCTTTCTGGGACCGACGAGGCGGCGCATTCGTCCCATGAAACAATCCGCCTCAAAAACATCAACCCAGCATTGGCCCTGGGCCGGGGAATCCGTTCGCTCCATGAAGAACTCCTTCCGCGGACATTGGTTAGGTCTGCCGCAGGAGGGTATATTAATAGCCCGTTATTATTCGTTCGTTCAATTCGCCTATTGCGGTGATGGTCATGCGAACGAAAAAAGGTCCGCGTCTTGGCGATATCGGCGTGCTTGTGCGTGCGTCCAACTCGCTTCGCACCGCAAAAGCGGGCGAAGGAGTGCAGAGGCGCCGCCGCTTGGTCGCGAACTTCTGCTCGATGCTCGGCGAGCAAATGCTCGACGGCAAGCGTTTCGTGCGCGGCGGCGAGCCGCTGTCACGTCGCGAGCGGCAAACACTGGAGCTGTTGCTGGCTGGCAATGCGGAAAAGCAGATCGCGGCCCAACTGAGCATCAGCCGGCACACCGTCCACGTTTACGTGAAATCGCTTTACAGACAATTCAACGTCAACAGTCGCGGGGAATTGCTGGCGCGATGGGTGCAGCAATAGCTCACCCAAATAGGTGATGGCCGAATGGCCAATGAAAGCAAAACAGTCGGTTGCGTAACTGAATCGGCGCGGGCGGAGGGATGAGCAAGAGGATCAACGAAGATGAGGGTGATCGGTTGCGTTCTTCGTCCCTCTGTCTCTCCCTTCTTCAACCGCCAACGCCAAGAACCGGTTATGGAGAATGCGGTTGCCGTGAGTTTGCGCTAGGCTGAGGAACGTAAATCCGCAGGCGCTAAGAACTTTGAATGTCCCGCTAATCCGTTCTTAATGTGCGACAATTATTGTCCCCGGCCTTCCGAGACAGGGAAGGCAGGACAGAGATGGAGCACATCCGGCGCAGGCGAGCAGCGTTTACGCTGGTCGAACTTCTCGTTGTCATCGGAATTATTGCCATATTGGTGGCAATCCTGCTGCCTGCTTTGAATAAAGCCCGCCAAGCCGCGCAAGAAACGCAGTGCATGAGCAATTTGAGGCAGTTTGGTTTCGGCTTCCAGATTTACGCCGATGCCAATAAGGGGTTCCTCCCCGAGGACGGGCCAACGGGCGAATCTACGAGTCCGATTGGCCGCAACACAAACTCGCCGGCTTATGACAAGAAGGGCAACTATGTCCCGTTCGGTGTGGATGACCCGGCGTTGTGGTTCAATGCGATCCCGCCTCTTGTGAACAATCGGTCGTATCACGATATGATCGCTGACTATCTTTATCCAAATGGCGTTCCATCGAACCTGGCCGATTCCCGCGTGAACAGCATTTGGGTCTGTCCAACGGCCGGGCCGCCGATTTCTTTGTCAGGAACATCAAGCGGAACCCTGACACCGACGAAGTCCCCGCCGGAAATTTATCAGGGTCTAACGAAGGCGCCGTCGACGAGCCCCGGCGACTTCTACGCCCTTTATGGAATGGATTGGTCGGCAAAACCTAGACCGAGTTACAATGCCCTTACGTATCCGTTTTATCAGTGTTACGTCTTTAACTCCAAACTTTTCACAAAGCTGGATGACGGGACAGTGATCACTAAAGTCAAGCTGGCGCAGTTGCGGCCGGGATCTGACGTGGTGCTCATGGCCGAGCGAATTATGCAGTATGGTGAATACGCCGACCCCAAAATATACCACTATTGGCCCAATCCTACCGCCCACAACATCAACGCTATGGGTTACATGAATAACATCGCGCAGACCAAGACGTACTCTCCGCGTTTCGCGGCGCGGCACCGTCACGGCGGGTTCCTGCTGTTTGCAGATGGCCATGTGGCTTGGTTCGGATGGACCGAAGTTCAAGGAATCCTGAATCCGCTCAACCCGGATATTGTTCCGATTAATCGGCCGGACAACCATGTGATCTGGTGTCCGTTTGGAACGGTATCGTGGACTACGTCTTCCGGGGATAATAATTGAGTTCATCCGCCGGCGGCTGTGGAGAAAAAATTCGGTGCGGTGCGCGTGATGGAAGACGCGCGGGATGTTTGGTTCGGTGATCGTCCGGCTTCTGGAAGAAGCCGGTTCGGTTGGGTCCCTTTCGATGATTAAATCGTTACCCGCTCCATTAGGTATGGCGCGGCGGCTGTTGGTCACGGTTTGCAACTTACTTTGCCCTGAATTGGGCGGGAGATAATGACAATGAAGCGTTCAACGAAAAGAACACTTGGATTGGCCGTCGCCAGCGTGATGGCTTCCGGCTCGTTCCTTTCACCGGCGTCGGCCAATACGTATACGTGGACGACCACGGCCGGCAGCCAGGATTGGAACACTGCCGCCAACTGGAGCAGCACTACGGTGCCCGGCTCGGGTGATACGGCGTTCTTCAACGTTTCCCCGCCTTCCAACACCGTTAACCTCAGCAGTCCCGCCAGCGTCGGGGCGATTTTTGCGGAAGTCTCTCCCACCCCCAGTTTGATGACGATCGGCGGCGGTCACACAATTACGCTCTACGGGCAGACGATTACTGTGCCGCAGTTTAACCAAACGCTTACGAACGAGGCCAACGTCGTTCTGGCGCTGGGCAACAACACATTGGCGGCGCAGAACAATGCGCTGACGGTGAGCGACAACCTCGCGCTGAACGGCGCCCAGAATGTCATGATCGCATCTTCGCTAGGTGACCTGTCCGCCCATGGACAAGTTGTGACCCTTAGCGGCAGCATCAGTAACGCTGGGGCGACCCCAGCACAGGTTACGCTTTTGGGCGGCGGCACGCCGAGTGATTTTGGCGCCGAATTCGTGCTTTCGGGAAGCAATACCTTCACTGGCGGATTAACCATCGGCAATACCGCCGCCACCGAGGGCGCGGAAGTCTCCGTAACCCCGTCGGCTATTCCCGGCTCCGGAACCATAATCGTCAACGAGCAAAGCCAGCTCCTTCTGAACGGCCCAGGGACTTATGGAACGGGAACGACATTGGACCTCAATGGCCCCGGCATCGGGCCGGGCGTCTCACAGGGCAGCAGCGGCGCCTTGCGAACCAAAGGATCGGGAAGCTTCGCTTACGCGGGAACGGTCAACATCGGGACCAGCACCTCCGGCTCCTCGGCCCTCGGATATGTCGTGATTTCCAGCACCGGCACCAATACCTTGACTTTTTCCGGCGCGGTCACCGGCAGCGGCAATATCCAGAAACAGGGTGGGGGGGACCTCATCTTGAGCGGCTCGGGCAGCACCTGGAGCGGCGGTACGCAGATCGGCAACGGCGCGCTCGACACCGAGGCCAATTCTTCCATCGGCACCGGCGACCTCATCTTCGCGTGCTCCTCCACCAACACCACTACGGTCAATCTCAGGAACGCCACCCAGAGCATTGGAAATCTGAACAGCACTTATAACGCGAGCACGTTTGGCAGCGGCGACAGCGATACCCAGGTCCTGAACCTCTTCGGTACGGCGCTGACCATCAATGGGACTAAGTCTGGAGTGGTGCAGGGGCTGACCGGAAACACTTTTGGCTACGGCTTTGGCGGCGGACTGACCAGCACGATTCAGGATGGTCCCAGCACGCACGGCAGCGTGATCTACCACGGCACCACCAGCACGGCACAACTGAACCTCACGGGGCCCAATACCTATAGCGGTGGGACCACCGTTACCGGCGGGATCCTCAACGTCGCCAACGGGTACAACGGTTCGAGTTTCGGCGTCAATGGAAGCGCTCTGGGCACCGGCAATGTGACGGTCAACTCGGGCGGCACGCTTTCCAGCGGCGACGGGGTGAGCGTCCTAGGACAAACCGTCACCGCGGGCGGCTTTACGGGCAACCTGATCGTTAATAGCGGCGGCATCGTGGCCCCAGGCGGGGTTGGCGAAGTCGGTTCGCTCAGCACCGGTGCGCTGACGGCCAACGGTGGTTCGGCATTCGACTTCGACCTCGCAGGCGGTACAACGGCACAGTTTGATACCATCAATGTCAACGGATCGGCCACGCTCAGCGGTACGGATACCATCAATATTGCCGGAGATAAGATCGCGTACACCGCGGCGAACTCGCCGATCGAGCTGATGTCCTTCACAGGCGGCCTGGTGAATCCAGGGACGAGTTTCACGCTCGGCACCACGCCAAACGGCCACAACAGGGTCTATTCGCTGACCACGAATTCGAGCGGGGTTTTTCTCAATATTTCGGACACCGGCAATGAACGGATCTGGTCGCTCGGCGGCGTTTCTCCCTCGAGCTCGACCGATGGCGCGGGAACTTGGGCGAACGCTCCCGCGACCGGCAGCGTCAACTTCTACAACACGGATCCCCCCATGACCGGGACTCAGGAGCCGTATGCCAACAATTCCACCGCGGATGTGATTTTCGGCAGCGGCGGCAACGGCGGCACGGTGACCCTCGGGACAGCCATCACGGTGGGCGGGGATCTGGTCTTCTCGCAGGTGAATACGCCTTACACCATCGGCGCCTCCGGTGGAACCAATGCGCTAACCCTGACGAACGGCATCGTGGCGTTGAACAATGCCACGATCGCCGCTCCGGTCATTCTCAGTGCCGCACAAACCTTCACCGCCAGCGCGGGCTCCACACTCACGATCAACGGCGGAATCTCCGAAGCAAACGCCGGAACGCAACTCACGTTTGGAGGAGACACGGGAACAGTCGTGCTGGGTGGGACAAACACCTACACCGGCGGAACTGTCGTTTCCCAGGGCGTTTTGCAGACCTCAACGGCTTCGCTGCCCGCCACCGGAACGCTACAGGATAATGCCTCGCTTGTCTTCAGCCAGGCAAGCAGCGGAACGTATTCGGGCCAGATCACCGGCAGCGGATCGGTGACGGTCGCCAACCCCGGCAGTGCTACCGTTACCCTTGGCAACGCGTCCAACTCCTACAGCGGCGCCACGAATATCCAGTCCGGCGTGCTCAGCGTCAGCAGCGTCGGCGCTTTGGGCACCGGCGCCGGCGGAATCAACCTCTCGGGTGGAACACTGCAGTTTAACGCACCCCTTAATTTTCCCCTGGGCTCTCCAAGCCAGACCATCACTCTCCTTCCTGGAACCACCAGCACCATCGATACCGATGGGTTTAACACCACTCTGGGCCAGGACCTGATCGGCCAGTCGGGAAATCTGACCAAAATCGGCGGCGGCACGCTGACCGTGACGGGCCTGATTCCTACGGACGCCATTGGAGACCTGTCGATCCTCGGCGGCGCGGTGAATTTCTACCCGGGCGGTGGTTCGGGTGGCGCATCGTACTCGATTAACGCTTCCTCCTCGCCCGGAACGTTCACGGGAGACCTGATCCTCAGCGGCTCTTTGGAGATGCGCCTCCTGGGCGGCGATATCAATGGCGGTGGAAAGGTCCGAATCGTGTCCAGCGGAGTCAATCTCATATCGCACGGGGCCGTCGAGATCGATAACCAGATCGTGCTCAACGAGAACAACGTCGCGAATTTCGTCGCCGATATCGGCGCCACCGCCAGCAACACGTTGACGATCACCAGCGCGATCACCAATCCCGTGGGCACCACGGCGGACGTGGACTTCACCAACGGAGCCGGCATCACTTATCTGCAGGGCCAAAGCACCTACAATGGAACGACCACCATCGACAATAGTACGGGCGGCGAAGTCCAGTTGGATGTCAACAACGCGCTGCCGACCGGCACCGATGTGCATATCACTAGCAGCGGCGTGCTCGACGTGTACGGCGTGACACAGACCATCGGCTCGCTCGACAGCGGAGCGCCCGGGACCGGCGCCGAGGTCATCGACGAATCGAACAACAACGCCACGCTGATCATCAATGGCTCCAAGAGCACCAACTTCGCCGGTCTGATCACCGACAACTCGGGCGCCGGCGGCGGCTCGCTGACGATCGAACTAGGCTCGAGCTATTCCGGCACGCTCACCCTCAACAGCGGGACCATCAACGACTATGCTGGCGGCACCATCCTCAACGGTGGAACGCTGGTCACTCCAAACGATGGGCTACTGGGTTATTCCACCGGCGGATTGACCTTCGGCGGCGGCACCCTGGCCGTGACAACCTCCTTCAGCACCGCTCGGCCGATCACCGTGAATCCTGGTAATAGCAGCATCGACGTCGCATCCGGCATGACGCTGTCGGTCAACAGCAGTGCTTTGACCTGGGCTGGCGGAACGCTGGCCACGACGGATTCCGGTTCGGTTTCCATCGCCCAGACCAGCGGACCCATCGCCGTGACGCCCGGCTCAATCTTCAGCGTTGCCTCAACTTCATCGGTGACCGTCAGTGGATCTGTCGATCCCTTCACGGATTCATCTAACTCCAGCCACCACGTGGCCGTCGTTAACAACGGCATCTTCGATGTCGTGAACGTCAATTCGTCCATTGCCGGCATTACCGGGACCGGCGCCCTCAGCATTGGTGGCGGCTCGGTGGCCAACAGGTTGCAGTTGGCCGTCAACAGCGGGTTGTCCACGCAGGACAGCTTGACCATCGCCGCCAATTCGGCGCTGGACATCACTAACAACCACATGATCATCACCTACGGTTCGAATCCCGATCCGGTGGCGGCGATCCGCACCTACCTGATCAACGGCCGCAACGGCGGATCATGGAATGGCATGGGTGGCATCGACAGCTCCGTCGCCGCCCTGCCCGCCAACAGCGCGTATAGCATCGGCTATGCCGATTCGGCCGACTTCGGCAACCCCGCCGGACTCTCCTCCGGAACGATCGAAGTCAAATACACGCTGCTCGGCGATGCGACCCTGACCGGCACGGTCACCGGCACTGACTTCACCATCTTGGCCACCAACTTAGGCAAGACGGTATCGGGGTGGGATCAGGGCGATTTCCTGTACACCGGCACGGTTACCGGCTCCGACTTCACCGCCTTGGTCACCAACCTCGGCAAGACGGCCAGCGGAAGTGACGTGGCGTTGCCCGCGAGCGTTTACACCGCGGTCGATGCCTTCGCGGCCGCCAACGGCCTCATGGCCGATGTGCCCGAACCGGCGTCAGCCAGCCTCATCCTTATTGCGAGTATGGGCGTCTTGGCACGCCGCCGGCGATCGGTCAAAGCTTGAGATTTCAAAGCAGAAAAAAGCCCCAGCCGAGTTAGGCTGGGGCTTGGGGGTCTTCACTACGCTGGAAAAGAATGACCGGTTCAGGAACTCCGCCGTCGGCGCCGGGCGAGCACACCGATTGCGCCCAGAGCCAACAGACTCGTCGTGGTCGGCTCCGGCACATCGGCCATCAAACCATTGGCGGCCGCGAAGGCATCGACCGCGGTGTAAACGCTCGCGGACAACGCCACGTCACTTCCGCTGGCCGTCTTGCCGAGATTGGTGACCAAGGCGGTGAAGTCGGAGCCGGTAACCGTGCCGGTGTACAGGAAATCGCCCTGATCCCACCCCGATACCGTCTTGCCTAAGTTGGTGGCCAAGATGGTGAAGTCAGTGCCGGTGACCGTGCCGGTCAGGGTCGCATCGCCGAGCAGCGTGTATTTGACTTCGATTTGGTGGGTAGCGAGTCCGGCGGGGTTGCCGGGGTCGGCCGAATCGGCATAGCCGACGCCATACGCGCTGTTGGCGGGCAGGGCGGCGGTGGAACTGTCGATGCCGCCAACGCCGTTCCATGCTCCGCCGTTGCGGCCGTTGATCAGGTATGCGCGAATCGTCGCCACCGGATCGGGATTCGCACCGTAGTTGATGAGCATGTGGTTGTTGGTGATGTCCAGCGCCGAACTGGCGGCGATAGTCAAGCCACCTTCCGTGGCCACGCCGCTTTGGGTGGCCAACTGCACGGTGTTGGGCGTCGTGCCGTTGCCGATGGACAGTGTGCCGGTTCCGGTGAGGGATCCCAAGGTCTGATTGCCATAGATGTCCGTGGTTCCGTTGTTCACCAGGTTGGTGAGATTTGGCAAGGCGCCGGTCACGGCGGCGACAAGAGTACCGCTGCTGACGGTGGTACCGCCGGAATAAGTGTTGCTGCCGGATAGCGTCCAGGTGCTGGTACTGGATTTAGCAAGTACCAGATGGCCGCCGCCATCACTGATGGGACCGGAAATGGAGTCAGCCGACGAGGTGCCGCCGAGGGTCAAGGTCGCGGTGCCTGAGGCAGGACCGGTGATAGCATTGCTCAGCGCAAAAGCCCCGGGGCCGCCAATCGTGCTGGTCGATTGGACATTGATCGTGTTGAGCACGGCCGTAATGGAGGGCTCGACGATGGTATTTCCCGTGGTGAGCTCCGGGTTGCTGATCGGGGTTGCCGCCGCCGTCGGAGCAGACGTGTAGCCACTTCCCGGCAGGATGGCCTGAGCGCCGACCGCCGTAAAGTTGTCGGCATTGACGGTAACGGTCGCGGCAGTTGTATCGGTGCCGGTGAGAGTAATGGTGGGCGCCTCGGTGTAACCTTCGCCGGGATTGGTGACCGTAATGCTGGTGACGACGCCTCCGGATTCATTGGCAATCGCCGTAGCGCCGGTTCCGCCGCCGCCGGAAATGGTGACGGTTGGAGCGGCGGTATAGCCGGTGCCACCATTTCCGCTGGCGATAACAAAGTCATAGCTGGTGAGTCCCAAGAGGAGCTTGAAGCTTGCGGTTGACCCACCTCCGCCGGTGACCGAGGTCAAGTCCGCGGAAAGCCCGCTTCCACCGGAAGTGACGACATATCCATTCACGCCGGTGCCAAGACTGGCGGCCGTTGAGAGATTGCTGTTGGTCAGCGTGCCGCCGTTGAGCGTGATGGGCTTATTGACTGCCTGTCCGTCGAGATCAAGAACGCCGCCACTGACGGTCGCAACGGCCACGCTACCCGTGGTGACGGGGCCGCCGTAGCCAAGGGCGTTGGCGTTGGCGACCTGCAGGGTACCGGAAGTAACGGCCGTGGCTCCGGTATACGTATTGGACCCCGACAACGACACGGTGCTCGAGCCCGCCTGCGTAAGACTACCAGTCCCGGAGATGGTATTGGGGACCGCCAATGTTCCGGAGGCTTGCTGGAAGACCAGCGACGCGTTGTTGATGATGCTCCCCCCGCCCAGAGTCGCTCCCGTGCCGCCGTTGCCGACCTGTAGAGTGCTGCCAGAGCTGATCGTGGTGTTGCCGGCGTAACCATTGGCGCCGGTGAGGATGAGCGTGCCCGTGCCGACGCCCGTGCCGACGGTCAGATTGCCGCTGCCGCCGATCGCCGCAGCAATCGTCACCGTAGCGTTTTGGGGATCGATCGTTCCACTGCCGGCATTGAGGGTGATGGCGTGCGTGCTGGCCGGATTGAACGCGGTTCCGAATTGAAGACTACCTCCACCGAACTTGATCGGATTGCTGGAGGAACCGAGATTGGAGTCGCTGCTGACGACGAGGGTGCCTTCGTTGATATTCAAACCGCCGCTTAGGCCGGTATTGCTGCCGCCGAGCGTCAATTTGCCGGGTCCGAAAGTTGTCAGGCCGCCCGAGCCCGTGATGTTGCTGGAAATCGTAGAGCCGGCCTTGCTGGTGTAGACGGTTCCTTCGGCCGCGCCGAAGGCGAGAGTTCCACTGCTGATCGAGCCTCCGTTGAGAATTATGCCGGCCTGGCTAGAGCCGTTACCGATCGTCAAAGTGCTTGTGCCGGCGGAGATCGCCTGGCCGCCATCGTTGAGAGCGTAGACAGTTGCACTTCCGGTCAGGGGGTTGTTAGAGGAGCTGGTGGCAAGAAAGACCGCGTTGGAAGGGGCGGTATTGAGATTCGTGGAGGCGGAATAGGTGGCCAGGACGAATCCGCTGCCGGTGTAGGTGAGGAAGTCGGCGGAGGCGTTGGCGTCGTTGTTCGCTCCGACGATGGAAGTGTTCACGATACCGTCCGTCAAGGTGGGAGCGGCGGTCAGGAGGAACGATTCCTTTACGCCGAGATTTGACGCCGCGGTTCCGTTGGATGGAGCGATGACCAGCGTTCCGTTGTTCACGCGATTGAGGATCGCTCCGGATGGGGAGGAACCGCCGGCAGTCACCGTGACGCTGGTTTCACTGCCTTGCTTGAGGTTGATGGTGTCCCCGCCGCCGTACGTCAATTGCGTACTGGAAGCGGCGCTGGCGAGGGTATAGCCGATGGCGCTGGCGGTGCCGGAGCCGACATCGGGATCAAGGTTGAGCGATGCGCCGTTGAGCGTGACCGCCCCGGTGCTTAGCGGGGCTCCGTTGGCATTCATGTTGGCGACCACGGTTCCGGTGTTGACGGTTGTGCCGCCGGTGTAGGTGTTGTTCGTGCCGGACATGGTGACTTGCCCGGGGCCATTGATGGTCATGGCGGCCGCGGATGTGGCATCTCCGAAGCTGCTGCCGGCGGAGAAGGTCGTGCCTGAGGCAATATTGAAAGTAAAGCTTGGCGCAAGAACTCTAACGGCGCTGCTTGAGGTGCTGCCTGCCGTCGCGGTTAGGGCGCCAAACGTCGCATCGGATCCGTTGAGGTTCAGGTCGCCGCCGTCGATCAGCACCGGGTTGTTCCCGGTGAGAATGGCGGTGTTGCTGCCGATGAGCTTTAATGATCCTTCCTGGATTTCGATGCCGCCGGTGAATGTCTCCGACGACCCACTGGCTACCTGGAACTTTACAGTTCCGGGGCCGGCTAGGATGATGCCGCCCGAGCCGGAGATAACCCCGTTCATTTGGAAATCGGTCGTAGTGGTGCCGTGAGTGGTGTAGATCGTGCGGTTTGTGGAGCCCAAATCGAGGTTCTTCGCAAAGGAGCAGTGTGTGGTGAAGCCGGTGTTGAGCAGCAAAAGGATGCCGCCCGTGCCAGACGGGCCGGTGCCGGTCAAACCAACCATCACGCCATATTTAGGATCCCCGGTGAGCCCCTGAGCGTTCAATGTGAGAGCGAAGCCGGTGTTATCTTCCAGATCGATTCCGCAATTGTTTGAGGACTCCGCGAAAATGCCGCCGGAATTGACCGTCACCGAACGAGCCGTCGGAAGGAGCGCTGTCGGAAATGACGTATCGACATCCGAGAGCAGAAGCTCGCCGGCGGTGCCGACGTCATTGATGACTATGTCGGTGGTGGTGGGCAGGGCGCCGGTGGTGGTGACTCTCAATTCACCGGAGTTAATGGTCGTGCTGCCGGAATAAGTGTTGGTGTCCGTGGTGCGAAGTTCCCAAATGCCGATTCCGTTCTTGACGAGACTCAGGCTGCTTGAAGCGCCATTTGAAATATCGCCCGCGATTTCACTGTTGCTGGTCGTTGGGGTGAGTTCGTTTTGGCCGGAGAGAGTGAGCGTGGTGGGTCCGGCAACGCCGCCGGAAACGGTGCCCGTGATCGCCAGGCCCGTGTTATTCGTTCCGTTGGCATCGTTGTTGAAGGTATAGCTGCTGCCTTCAATGACCAGCGGGGAGCTAAGTGTTTCGGAAGTGCCTGTGCTGTTCGGACCAAGGGGTGCGTTGACGGTGCTGGTTTCGTTTATTTCCCCGCCGCTGGTAAGCAACAACGAGTAAGGACCGCCGGCGTTGGCCGTTCCACCGATGGCGAAGTTGGTGGCGTTGGCGCTGTCAAACTCGATATCCATTATATTGCGGTTGGCATCGACTGTGACGACGTTTGTGGACGGAGTGTTATCGAACACAGCCCAGTCCTGGCTATTCGTGGCGCTGGTCGAGCCGGGAATCGTCCCACCGGCCCAGTCCAGCGCATCGGACCAGGTGGTATTGGTCGCGGTGTCGTTGCCCGACCAGGTTACGGTGTTACCGGCGCCATAGGATGAACTCCAGGCGACAGAGGAGACGGCGGCCGACAAGATGACCAGACCTGCTCGAGTGCGACGTGCCTTTGAGGAGTCGCTGGTCCCGCGGGAATGAGCGCGCTTCATAAAAACCCTCCGCAATTTAAGAAATTTTGCTGATACTCCTGTACGGCGATTATACGACGCGCTGCCCCGAACCAATGGTACAAAGCTTTGTACAAACAGTGAGATTCGTTACATTTTATGGTCTGAACAGCGCTGTTGTAGCGTCTGCAACGGCCCGCCGGATTCGGTGGGTTGATATCGGTTCGCTTCAGTGTGGAGGCGTTGTGTCTGATACCAAACGTTCAGTGATTGACGCGTTTACGCGAAGATTCATGAGCGACAAGGGACTCATGGAAAGGGCCGTTGCGCAGGTCTCGGATGCGCAGCTTCATTTGTCCCTGGATGAGAACACCAACAGCCTCGCCGTCATTATGAGGCACGCCAGCGGAAATCTCATCTCGCGTTTCGGCAACTTTTTGACCAGCGACGGCGAGAAGCCGAATCGAGATCGTGATTCGGAATTCATCGACGACATCGCGAATCGAGCGAGCATAATGGCTCGCTGGGAGGCGGGCTGGGCGGTTTTGTTTAACACGCTGGCGCAATTGACCGATGCCGACCTGACGCGGACGGTGACCGTTCGCGGCGAGGGGATGTCGGTGCTTGACGCGCTGCTCCGGGCGCTGGCGCACCAGGCCTACCACGGCGGGCAGATCGTGCAACTCGCGCGGCATTGGGCCAAAGACCACTGGACGACGCTGACGGTCCCACGCGGCGGATCGAAGCAACTGAACGAGATGATGAAACAGAAGTTCGGCGACTGGGACAAACCGCGGACTTGAGCCGGGGACGGATGCGCGGCAGGTCTGCTGGCGGCCGACAGACAGGACTTGCGATTTTGACGCAAGTCCTTGTTTTACAAGCGAGCGCGACGGGGCTCGAACCCGCAACCACCGGATCGACAGTCCGGTACTCTATCCAATTGAGCTACGCGCCCGTCCACTTCATCGCTTGCCCCCAACGATTTGTTCAATCTATTTAGACGCTGCGGATTGTCAAGTCAGTATAATCCGCGCCGATGATCGTCGCCGGGATAGATGAGGCAGGATACGGCCCGCTTTTGGGACCGCTGGTCGTTGGGTGCTGCGCATTCGATCTGGGGCCGCAGGTGCAGGCGGAGCAGATTCCCTGCCTTTGGAAGCGTCTTTCGAAACTCGTCAGCAAAACTCGCCTGGCGTCCGGACGCAAACTGCACATCAATGACAGCAAGCTCGTCTATTCACCGGCGAGCGGACTGAAGGAACTGGAGCGATCGGTGCTGGCGATGTTGTGTGCCAGCGGCGATATGCCGGCTGACCTGGCCGCGGCCCTGGAGCGAATCGCCGATCATGTGCTGGACGAGCTGGCTGATTATCCGTGGTATCGGCCGGCCGAGAATGAGGCGTTCCCGCTGGAACAGCCGTCCCTTCCCATTCAGATGTTCGCCAATGCCCTCCGCGCGGAAATGGGTCGCACGCAAACGCAATGCGTTTATCTGGCGGCGCGCATCGTGCTGGAACGGCGACTCAATCAGCTCATCCATGCCACGCGCAACAAGGCATCGGTCCTCTTCTCGGTCACGGCGATTCATCTCGACCATTTGCTGAGGACCTTCGGGGGTGAGCCGATGACCATCTTCTGCGACCGGCAAGGCGGCCGGGAACATTATGGCTCGCTGCTTCGGCTCATGTTCGATGAATGGTCATTGGAAGTGCTGCAAGAACGGGACGGAGAAAGCCACTATCGCCTGCATCGCGGGGGCAACGCCGTGCGGATCGTCTTCCGCGAAAAGGCCGAAATGCAATGTCTGGCCGTGGCGCTGGCGTCGATGCTGAGCAAATATCTTCGCGAAGCGCTGATGCGGCGATTCAACGCGTTCTGGGCGGGCCACATGCCCGAGGTGGCGCCCACGGCCGGATATTACAGCGACGGGACGCGGTTCCTTCGCGATATCGAAAACAAGCGCCGGCAACTGGGGATCGCCGATGAGGAATTGATCCGGAGCCGATGAATCATGTGAACTGCGACGCGACGCTGACGTAGCGCATGCGGGTTTCGTATAACGCGGCATCGAGCAATCGCTTTTCCTCGTCGGTGAGGTTTCCGCGGGTTTTTTCCTCGAGGATGCCGAGGATGTCGATCTGGTGCTTGGCCATGTCCAGGTTGACGTTAGGCTCGCCGCCGCGGGCGGTGAGATCCCCGAGATAGTAGAGAATCTGCGTGAGGATGGATTGGACGAGGGTGGCAAAACTTGCCGGGGGTATTTCAGGGCGTCCGCGAGCGGCGGAGGCGCCAGGTCGCGGTGATGATGGACTTGCCGCCGCGCTTGGCGTCGGACCGGCCGGGGCGGCTTCCCGCGCTTTGCGGGATTCTTCTTCAACCAGACGCTTCTTCTCTTCCTGCGCCTGTTTCTTCCAATCGGTATCGATATGCAAGGACGGCTTTTCTTCGGCCATGATAGTTCTCCTGAGTGTTTAACCGCGGGCATTGTATCGGGTTTTGACGGTCGAACCCGGCGACCTGCGGTCGCCCGCCAAATAGTACACGGGAATCATATTGCCGTGTCGTGAACCGACACGCCGTGCGCTTTGAGCGTGCTGACCTGCACCAGCTTCGCGGTTTCGGCGTCTTTCACGTTGTCGCTGTGACACGCGGCTTTTTTGCCTTTGTGGGCCAGCTTCATGATCTCCTCGGGCCTGAGGTTGCCGCGGTTCTTGAGGATGTCCGCGCCCGTGGCGGAGACGCCGGGGCTGGGCTGCGCTTTCCTGGCCGGCTGGGAGGATTCTTCCTTGCCGGAATAAAATTCCGAGATTTCCTTGCTGATGCGGACGCTGCACCAGTCGTGGCCGCACATGGCGCAGAAATCGGTGTCCACCTCCAAATCCTCGTCGTGGTAGGCGCGGGCGAGTTCGGGATCGAAGCTGAGATCGAAATGCTTCTGCCAGTTGAGGGCTGCCCTCGCTTTGGTCAATTCGTCGTCGCGATCGCGCGAGCCGGGGATGCCCAGGGCCACGTCGGCGGCGTGGGCGGCGATCTTGTAGGCGACGCAGCCTTGCTTCACGTCATCCTTTTTCGGCAAGCCGAGATGCTCCTTGGGAGTGACGTAGCAGAGCATGGATGCGCCGTGATACCCGGCGGCGGTGGCGCCGATGCAGCTGGTGATGTGGTCGTACCCGGGGAAAATGTCGGTGACGAGCGGGCCGAGAACGTAGAACGGGGCGCCGTGGCAAAGCTTGCGCTGGAGTTTCATGTTGTATTCGATCTGATCGAACGGGACGTGGCCGGGGCCTTCGACCATGACTTGCACGCCCTTGGCCCAGGCGCGCTCGGTGAGTTCGCCGAGGGTTGCCAACTCGCGGAGCTGAGCCTCGTCGGTGGCGTCGGCCAGGCCGCCGGGGCGCAGGCCGTCGCCAAGGCTGAAACTGACATCGTACTGCCGCATGATGTCGCAGATGTCGTCGAAAATCTCGTACATCGGGTTCTGCTTGTTGTGGTGCAGCATCCACTTGGCCAGGATGCTTCCACCGCGGCTGACGATGCCGATGAGGCGCTTTCGGACGAAGGGGAGGTGCTGGCGCAAAACGCCGGCGTGAATTGTGAAATAGTCCACGCCCTGCTTCGCCTGCTTTTCCAATTCCTTGAGAATCAGGTCGGGGGTGAGGTCTTCGATTCTTCGGCCGAGGATCATCGAATAAATCGGCACGGTGCCGATGGGGACGGTGCTGTTTTGGATGATGGCCTGGCGGCAGGCATCGAGGTCTCCGCCGGTGGAAAGATCCATCACCGTATCGGCCCCCCACCGCTCGGCCCATTTGAGTTTTTCGATTTCCTCATCGGTGCCGCTGGAGATGGGGGAAGCGCCCAGGTTGGCGTTGATCTTGGTCAGCGAGGCCCGGCCGATGCACATCGGCTCGATCTTGTATTTCAGATGGACAATATTTGCGGGGACGATCATCCTGCCGGCGGCGATTTCGACGCGGATCTGCTCCGGGGAAAGGTGCGGCTCGCGCAACGCGACGCGCTTCATTTCCGGGGAGATGGCGCCGGTGCGGGCCTGCTCCAGTTGCGTGCGGCCATGGCGGTCTTCGGGACTGGCAAGATCCATCGCGGTGACAGTTGAGACACCCGGCATGCCGGGGGTGTCGGGGGAACTGAAGGCATGGGGTGTGCCGACGCGCCCTTTGGGGGCAAACGAACCGGGAGAGGTGCCCTGGCGATCGGTGGAGGGGTTGTCGCCAAGTGGCGGAAGCACGTAGGAACGATCCATCGCTTGATTGGTGTGGGGCATGCTCAAATCTCCGCGGGCGGGAAAAAACGCTGGACGTGAACGTGAGAGGCGGTCCATTCGCTTTCCTACGCCGGCATCATCCGGATCAGGTACCAAGGGTTTGCTCTCAGATCGCCATCAGGCGATCACCCCTAGCGAATTTTGCAACATCTTAGATGGGGCCGGCGGCGCCGGCAAGCAGCGGCCGAACAAATGCGGCTCACTACGACGCAAGCGATACCAGGAAATGTTTGATCGCCCGGCTGACCAGTTGAGGCTGCTCCATCGGAGTCATGTGTCCGGATCCGCTGATGATCGACAGGGTCGAGCCGGCGACGGATTTGTGTATTTCCTCCGCCAGAGACGGAGGCGAGAGGGCGTCGGAATCGCCGACGATAATGAGCGTCGGGGCGGCGATGCGCGACAGGGATGGGCGTAAATCGGGCCGGTCGCGCATGGCGGCCAATGCGTGCTGGATCGTCAGGGCGGGACAGGATTGCATGATGGATCTCAGCTCGTCGGCTACGTCGGGCTGCGATTGGACGGTGGCCGGGGCGAGCAATTTGGGCATCAATTTTTCCGCGACCGCCGAAGAGCCCTGGGTGCGGGCCAGCTCGATCAAGCCGTCGCGGGCGGCGCGGGCGTCGGAATCGTCCGCGCCGGCGCGCGTGTCGATCAAGATCAGACCGCGGAGAGTGGAGGCGTACTGGCGTTCGTACGCCAGCGCGACGTAGCCGCCCATGGACAGCCCGCCCAGCACGCAGGGCAGCGCGCGAATTCGCGACAGAAGCACGTACAAATCCTCGGCCAATCCTTGCAGGGTGAAGGCGCCGCCTCCGGTGGATTGTCCGAATCCGCGCAGGTCGGGCGTGATGACCCGGCTGACGGCGCAGAGGTTGTGAACCTGAGATCGCCAGACGCGATGATCCAGCGGAAACCCGTGGACGAGCACGACGGGCAAGCCTTTTCCCGATTCGTGGTAGTAGAGATTTGATCCGTTAACGGATTGAACGGGCATGTGATCCTCCGTGTGCTGGTGAATTGTCACGCGGTCGAGGTGATTTGTCACCCCCCTGGGGGCGGTTTTCAACACGGTGCGGAGCGTTTACAATTCGGGGGCCGTTTACGGATGAGCGGCGACGGAGATTTGATGCCTGCCTTTGATGCTGATCACCTGAAATTAACGGATTTTATTGACCTGGCCACGTTGCAGGAGATCCAGGACAGCTTCGCGGCGGTGGCGAACGTGAAGGCAACGATTACGGATGCGGATGGGCGGCTGTTGACGCAGCCGACGCCGACGGCCGAATTTCTGGGTCGTCAGGAAGCGATCGCGGCGGCGGCGGAGACGCATGAGGGGCCGCAGCGCGAGGGGGGCGAATATGTTGCGCCGATCATGGTGAACCATCAGCGGCTGGGAACGATCCGGATGTCGGGCAGCGCCAGCGGTCCGCGTCCCGATGAAGGGAAGCTGGGCGCGCTGGCGGAAAAACTCGGGGTGGAAGAAAAGCAATTGAAGCACGCGGTGGCTCAGCTCATGCGGTCTCCCCGCGCAAAGCCGGCGGCGATCCAGTTTCTCTTTCTGCTGGCCAATGCGATTGCGCGGCTTTGCTACCAGGAGTTCCAGCTTCGCCAGCGGATCAACGAGCTGACGGCGGTTTACAACGTGACCATGATGCTGTCCGACGCGCGCGATCTGGAAAACGTGCTCCAGCGGACGGTCAAGGTCGTGTGCGAAGTGATGGAAACCAAGGCGTGTTCGCTGCGCCTGATCGATGACGAACGCGATGAGTTGGTCATTAAGGCGGTGCACAATCTCTCCAGGCGATACCTTGGCAAGGGCCAGATCCGGCTGAGCCAGGCGACGATCGACCAGCAGGCGCTGACGGCCAAGGGATATGAATATGTGAAGAACATGGAGCAAGACCCGCGGGTGCGGTTTCCGCAGGAGGCGAAGGAAGAGGGGATCGTGTCGATGCTGTCGGTGGGGATGCGATACAAGGGGAGAGCCATCGGGGTCCTGCGGGTGTACACGGCACAAGAGCAGCCATTCAGTCAGTTTCAGATTGAGCTGATGAAGGCGGTGGCGGCGCAGGCGGCGGCGGCGATCGAAAATGCGCGGCTGTTGCAGGAGTCGCTGGCGGCGCAGGCGCTGGAGCGGCAGGTGCAGATGGCGGCACAGGTGCAGCAACGAATGGTGCCCAGCAAGCCTCCAACGGCCCAGGGGCTGGATTTGGCCGCTGTGTATTTGCCTTGTTTCGAGCTTGGGGGTGATTTATACGATTTTATCGAATTGCCGTACGACAACGTTGGGCTGGTGATTGCGGATGTGAGCGGCAAGGGAGTACCGGCGAGCCTGACGATGGCGGCGGTTCGGGCGGCGCTGCGGGCGCAGGTGGACAATGTTTATTACCTGAACGAAGCCGTGCGGCGGATCAATCTGATGCTTTGCCGCGATAGCAGCCCTGGTGAATTCGTTACTCTGTTTTACGGCGTGCTGGACCGGCGGAACCGGCGGTTCACGTATTGCAACGCCGGCCACCCGCCCGGCTTGATCCTGCGGAATGGGCAGATCATCGAGTTGAACAGCGATAACCTGGTTTTGGGGGTCGATCCGGAGGAGAAATACGTGCAGTCGCTGGTTGATCTGCGAGCGGGCGACACGCTGATGCTGCACACCGACGGCCTGACGGATGCGATGAATTTTCAGAACGAGAGATTTGGCCGGCAACGCATCGTCGAGGCGTTCAAGCTCGGCGGGGCCAGCGCCGAAGCCGTCGCGCAGACGATCCTTTGGTCGCTTCGGCGATTCGCCGGTTTGGCAAAGCGAACGGACGATGTGACGATGATCGTGGCGAAGGTGAACTGAGCGTTGCAACCCGGACAACCACAGCCTGACGACCCACGGCTCAGCCCGTATTGGCGAGCGCTGGGCGCCTGCCTGTTCGTGCTGGCTGTTTACATCGTCACGATAACCGCGCTGGGAACGGAAACGGCCAAGCGTTCGACCGCGCCGCCGTGGTATGCGTGGGTGAGGTATCCACCGACCAAGACCCGGCTGCAAGCCATTTTTCTGGTTCTTCCGGCGATTGTCTATGTCGGATGGACGCTGTTCGTGCGGCGCATTGTTGTCCGGAAGATGGCGGATGCGATGGTGTTGCCGGTGGCGGTCGCGGCCGTCCTGGCGATGAACGCGACCACGGCGATGATGGATGGCGGCCCCGACGCGATTTGGAAACCATTCGATGTTTCTCTGCGCGGTGGCTCCGATTTTTGGGCTGATGTGCCGGCCGTCCGGGCCGCGGGGGTAAGCCCATTTCTTCGCGGCTACGTTCAGCATCTTTACCACTACAGCATTCACACGCGAACCCATCCGCCGGGGCCGGTGCTCGCGCTCTATTTCGTCGGCTGTCTGCTGGGACCGGGCGCCAAAGCGGCATCGTGGTCGGCTCTCGTCATCACCGCAACAGCCGTCGTTCCGTTTTTTCTTTTGGTGCGCCGTTTGGCCCAACGGCAAATCGCTACGGTCGCGCTCGCGTTGTACGTGGTGACCCCCAGCCTGGTTATCTACGGCGCGACATCGATGGACGGCGTAACGCTCGTTGCGCTGCTGTGGACAATGTATTTTCTTGAGAACGCAATCGATCAACCGGGCATCGGCATCGGGCTCGTCGCCGGAGTGTCCATCGCGGTGAGCCTCATGATGAGTTACGTCGTGGTTTGCATCGGCGCGCTGGCTGCGCTGTACGCGGTGCAGGAAGTGGCGGCGAACAGGGGAAAAGCCGGGTCGGTAATTGGCTGCCTGGCGGTTTCACTTTTGGCGCCGGTCGGCGGGTTCGTGGCGATTTATGCGCTGACGGGATTCGATCTGGTCAAATCCTTTGAGGCTTCGCGCTATTACGATCACTACATCATGCGCACTTTCAAAATGTCATTTCCCCGGTATCTCGACATCAGCTTCAGCAACCTCATGGGGTTTTTGATCGGTATCGGATTTCCCGTCGTGATCTTGTGGGGGAAGCAGACGGCGCGATCGGTGAAGCTCCGGCGGGATTGGACGGCGGCGGATCGGTTCAATGCGGCTGGCGTGATTTGCGTGCTGGCCTTGAGCTTTGCGGGGCTGTTCACTCACGAAACAGAGCGCATCTGGTTGTTTTTCATCCCCCCCGCTCTGTTGGGCGCGGCGTCGTGGATCGTCTGCGCCGGCGGGCAATCGCAACGCCTTCGCGAATGGGCCATGGGCCTGATGTTCGTGCAGACATGGTTGTTCCAGTTGATGCTGTTTACGCTTTGGTAGGCGATTACCCGAACCGGAGCCAGCGTGTGCAGCGGCGGATGGCGCGGTCCACGCGTTTTTTTGCTCTGAGGACTCGTAGGCGGAATTCTAGGCGTTGCAGGGCAATGTCGGCGGCGTCGCGCTTTCGGGCTTGGCGCACCCAACTGAGCGCGGTTTCGTATTGCCCCAGCCGTTCGTGGGCAAGGCCGAGATTGTACATGGCCATGAGGTTTGCAGGGTCTTTGTCGAGGACGGTCATGCAACTCTTGATGCCCTCGGTGTAATGGCCGCGGGCGAATTGGGCGACGGAGAGATTGAGCCAACCGCTGACCTCGCGCGGGTTCATGGCAACGAGCCACTTGAGACAGGCCAGGGCGGCGCGGCTCTCGCCGGTGTCCATGAGCAGGTTGGAAAGCTCAAGGAGAAGCTTGGGCTCGTCGGGCCGAAGCTGCAATTCGGCGCGGAATCGGGTCCTGGCGGGGATCAATTCGCCGCGGCGGCAGCTGATGCGGCCGAGGCCCATGTGAGCCCCGGGATAAGTGGGATCCAAATGGAGGACGGTCGAAAAGGCTTTGGCGGCGTCGGCGTCTCGGTTCATGCGCAACAAAAGCCGGCCGCGATGGTAATAGCCGCCCGGCTCACCCGGGACCAATTCGATGGCGCGGCGGAATTTTTCGTCGGCTTCCTGGAGTCGGCCCATGGAAACCAGCAGTTCGCCCAAATCGAGGAGGGTCTGGGTTCGGCCGGGGTTGTGGCGCAGATCGGTCAGCATGTGCAGCCGGGCTTGCTCCAAATCTCCCTTCTTGCGATAGGCGTGGCCGATGCGAACATGGAGGTCCCCCTGCGTGCCCTGAAGATCCAAGCATCGCATCCAACAGTAGATTGCCTTGTCGTACAGTCCCCGGGCATCAAGGCTACAGCCCATGCCGAAGTAACAATTGGGGCAGTTTTCCTTGTAGAGCCTGGCGGTGTAGAACATCTCCTCGGCCAATTCATGTTCGCCCCTTTGGGCGTAGGCGATGATTCGATTGCAGTATGCGGGCTCAAAGGAGGGATCAAGGCGTTCGATCTGGACGAAGGTTTCGATGGCTTTATCGAGACGGCCGCTGCGATGGAGATCAACCCCCAGGTGATAGAGGGTTTGAATATCGTTGGGTTCGATGCTGTCGGCTTGGGCGTAGGCTGCCAGGGCCTCCTCAAAGCGGCCCATTTCGTCGAGAATCAGGCCCATATTGAAGAACCAGGAGGGATTATGGGGATTGATGTTGGTGGCGAGGCGGATTTCGCGGAGGGCTTCGGACCATTTCCGCTGCTCGAAGAGCTGCTGGGCCTTCTCCACCCGACGCTCGGCATCGCTCCAGTCGTTCATGACCCAGCCACCAAAAGAACTTCAAAGAATTCAGCCGGTGTACAGGTAATTTAGCAGTCGGTTTCCCCGGATGGCAAGAAGGTTTTGCGCTATTTTTGGTTGAATTTTTTCTTGTTTGCGGTCGGGGCCGGTGGCTTTTCGGTTCACCGCAAATACGGTAACTTCGCTGAGACCGACGATAAAAGGCTAGAGTGACTCTTCACCGATGGATCACGACAGTTTTGTTACTGGCGGCAATGGCGTCGCCGTCTCCGCGTCCCGCAGGCGCGCAAACCTTGCCCACCCCAACCCCTTCGACGGATGAATCGCCCGTACAAGACCCGGTTAAGCTCCTCCAAAACGACGATCCCGGCATTTCCCAGAACTCCCGCGACGTGGCCGCACTGCGGCTGATCAGTGGGAAAGACCCTTCGGCAATCGCGACAGTTGTTGATTTGCTGACCAACGCCCCCCCCGCTTCGAGGCTCGCCGTCGCCCGGGCGCTGGGGTCGGCGGCGTGGCCCGATCCTGATTTCATTGACCCGTTGACCACGCTGTTGCGCGGCCGGGATCAGGCGTCCGTCACCGCCGCCGCACAGGCGCTGGGGCAATATCAGGACAATGGGGATGTGCTCGAGCAGCTCATCGGCCAGGCGAAGTCCGACCGCCCGGCCGACATCCGCCTGCCGGTGATTCGGGCGTTGGGCGCATTCAGTCAAAAGCCGGCGGCGCAAGCGCTGATCGATTTACAACAGCATGATGAAAACGACCAGATCGAAGCCGCGGCCGGCGACGGGCTGATTGAAATGACCGGGCTGGAAAACCTCGACCACGATCCACAGCGTTGGGCTCAGTGGTTTGACAGAAATAAGGGGCTTTCGGACGCGGATTTCCGTAATGCCATTATCAGCGGCCGCGGGGAGGCGTTCGAGGCGCGGCTGGCGCAGCACAAGTCGTTCCAGAACGCGGCAGACGACCTGCTCCGGAACGATTTCTGGCGAGCGGCGGCGAGCGACCGGGCGGCGATTTTGCTTTCCTATCTCCAATCGCCGGCCCCGGAGATTCGAGCGCTGGGAGCGGACCTGGTTTATTTGAGCGCCACGGCCAACGGGGCTCCGCCGGGCACGATCCAACAGACGCGATTGCTGCTGAGCGATCCCTCGCCGGAAGTGCGCGCGGCGGCGGCGGCGGCGTTGTCGGCGGACTTCGATTCGGCGGCGAACCTCGCAGCGCAATTGGCGCGCGAGCAGGATGATGTGGTGCTGGTTCGGCTGATCAATTCGCTGGCGCCGTTCTCGAATTTGCGGGCCATTGACCTGATGCTGAATCTGGTTGGCAGCGGCGCGTCGCGTTCGGTCCGAATCGCGGCCGTAAACGGAATCCGCCAGGGCGGCGATGTCCTCAACGGCAATCCCGCGACCAAGTCGCGGGCGATCGACCTCCTCAAATCGGCGCTTCGTGACACCGATGTGCCGGGGCAGCCGAAGCTCCGCGAGGCTGTTGCGGGGGCATTGGCGGCGATGCGCGACGATTCGCTGTTTGATATCTTTCGCCAGCTTGTGGCCCCCAGCGAGCCGCTGGGCGTGCGGGCCAACGCGTTGATCGGGCTGGGCAGTCTTCCGAGTTCCTCCACCCATGCGGTCGAAATTGCCAGGAACCTGGATGATGACGAATACCAAATGCGACTCGCCACGGTGGAGGCAATGGGGCTGGCGCCCAAGCCCATGGCGCTGCCTTTCATCAGTAAGTTAATGGACCGGATGAACCAGGACGGCAACGACCAGGTGCGGGCCGAGGCTTGGAATGTCCTGAAAAACTGGGCGCAGTCGCCGGCGATTTCGGAGTCGAGCCTGGCGGCGCTGGCGGATGGGCTGGGGCACGATCCGAGCAAAGAGGTGTTCGTCCGCGAGAAGTTGCGTGATCGCCTTGGCCAGGATGCTCAGAACGATCCGGACGACGCCAAGCGCCGCTCGGCCGCGCAGGATCGGGCCTCTCAGGCGCAGGACATCGGCGATCTGCTGATGGGTCCCGCGCTGAATCGACCCGCCCAGGCCGCCGATCAATACCGCTCAGCCCTGGAATACTGGAAAGCGAACAACGGCGCGGTGGACGTGATCAACCGCCTGTGTGGGAACGTGGAGCGTTCGCTGCTCGCCGGCAACCGATGGGAGGACGCGGCGGACTTTGCGGCCGGCACCATCAAGGATTGGGGCAACGATCCGAATCTGAAGGTGACGTCGCAGACGGTTGCGCGCGAGTTGGTGGCGGCGGCGGGAAGTCTGGCTGAATCCAACGATCCCAACGCTTACGGCAATGCGATGGAGCTGTTCGACGCGGTGAACAAGATGGACCCGCGGCTGCCCGCGGATTACCTCGACCAATTGACGCTCAAGCGAGCGGCCCTTGAAGCGAGGCACGCGACCTCTTCCAAGCCATCGCCGTGAACGAGCATCGCTTGCGAAAACGCGCCCGCAGGCAAGCCGGCAAAAATCGGTTCGGTAGACTTCGACTGAAGCTGCCTCAGCGCTCCTGCTTCTGGGGCGGCACGATCAGCGGCTCGATTCTCGATAGCTCGGATCGCGCCCATTGGATCTCGCGTTCGGTGTGCAGCCGGGCCAGGGCGCGCAGAAGAAGCTGTCTGGCTCGCTCATATTGCTGAATATAGCGGGCATAAATCACCCCGAGCATCAATTCCACCTGCTCAATCTGCTCGAAATTGGGGTAATGGGACAAGAACTGCTCGTAGGCCTCGGCGGCCTGGAGGAAGAGCTGCTGGCTTGCCAATTGATTGGCGACGTCGAGTTGGGCCTGTCTCGAGAGGACCTGGGTTGGGTCGAGCTTTTTCAGCTCCAGGAAGAGATAGGCCGCGTGGGGAAGATTGTGATGGGCGATGGCTTCGCTGATTTCCGCGCGCATTTCCAGGATGCGCATGGTGCGGGGGTCGAGTTGCTGGCTGCGAACGTCCACCGGCTGGGGAGGGACATAGCCAAAGGGGTTGTATCCGCGGCTGACCATTCCGCGGTATTGGCGGCGGCGATTCCAGCGCGCCACCAGGCCGAACATGTCGAACTGATCCCTCGGCAGGAGATGCAGCAGCAAAAGGGTCAGGCAGAGGACGGCGCCGAAGACGGTTCCGGTGATGTGGGCCATGTGGGCGACGGATTCCTTTCCGCCGAGTTTCTCGCCGAGCACATCCTGCATGAAATTGAAGAGAACAAACCAGAGGCTGGAGATTTCGAAGGGATAAACCCAGAAAAAGAAGAGCAAAAGGGTGATGTTGGACCTGGGCAAGAGGACGAGATAAGCGCCGGTGACCGCCGCCACCGCTCCGCTGGCGCCGATGACGGGCGCCTGATCGAACATCGCATGCCCCACCCCCGCCATCACGCCGCCGGCCAGGTAGAAACCCAGATAGCCGAGATTTCCCATGCGGTCGTTGATGTTGTTTCCGAAAATGTACAGGAACAGCATGTTCCCCAGGACGTGGAGCCAGTTTTCATGGAGGAACTGGTAGGTGAAATATTGCCACAGCGCCGGGTTCTGGGGATCGAGCGCCAGGAGGTCGCGGACGGGCTGGCCGTGGTGAAGCGCCAGGGGCCCGTGGCCGCCTTCGGGCGACAGGTTGGTGAGAATAAAGATCAGGATGTTGAAGGCAATCAATCCCCAATTGGTCCAGGGGATGCGATGCAGCGGACAATCAGTGCGTAAGGGAATCAGCATGTCGTGCGATGATTGTAGCCCCAGAGGGGAGCCGAATCAGCATCTGGGGACGACATCCGGCTCATTGCGCTTGATCATGCGCAGCCGGCGGCCGCCGTGACTCCATCGGACCTGGTTCATGTAGGCCTCGATGAGCAGTATCCCCCTGCCGCTGCATTTTTCGACGTTTTCGCGGAGGGTGGGATCGGGGACGGAGGAGCGATCGAAGCCCCGCCCCTCATCCTCGACGATGATCAGGGCTTCGTCGGGCGTGACGGTTGCCTCGATATGAACCTTCTTTCTTGGATCGAGTCGATTGCCATGCTTGATGGCATTGATCATCGCTTCCTCAAGGGCCAATTTGATGGCGAAGCGAGTTTGTTCATTGAATCCCCGCCGCTCCACGTCCTCGAGAATCTTGATCTGGACATCGCGTGAGGCGGCATAATCGGAAGGGATGTTGAAGACATAATGGGACCGCACGGGGCCATTAAGAGGCGAGCCCGACCGTCCGCCCCCGTTCCTACGTTTCGACCCCGCCTTGTCCATATCGATCGTTCCGCCGGCTCCCGCTGTTCACTATTCATTGAAGCTGGTCAACGCCTCTGCACGTGTCGGCTTGATCTTGAATAATTTGTTGAGCTTCGTGATCTCGAACACGTCGAATATCTGCGGCTTGATATTGGAAAGGCGAAGCTGACCGTCTTTTTTCTTGATCTTGGTGTTCACGTTGATGAGCATTCCCAGGGCCGCGGAGGAAAGATGCTCGACGTTGGAAAAATCGAGCAGGAGCTTGGGTTTACCGGCCTCGTCGATCAACGCTATGAGAGTCGTTCCGATGTCGGTGATATTGCCTTCATCCAGAATCTTGTTGTTGGTGAATTCAACAATGCGGATATCTTTCTGACTGACCACGGAGACTTGGGGAATCGACTCGGCCATACAGGATTAAAACCTACGGGCGGGCGAAATTGCTGTCAAGATTGGAACGCCTTTCCCTGACCCGGTATGGGGGCTCGCCAGGTCGCGGCTGAAAGGCCGATCAGTCCCATCGCGCCCAGGAGCGTGGCGCCGGCCAGCGGCGCGTTTTGGTTGTGCAAGGCGGCGAGGGCCTTCAGTTTGCCAGGTCCGTCGCCTGGGGATGGAGGCGAAATCGGTGGGGCCGATGCGTTTACCGCGACGAGTTTCCCGTCCCCGGACTTGTATAATCCCGGCACCAGCCCGGCATCCTCCGCGGACAATGACAAGCCCGGCGGCTCCTGCAAACGCCAATTGCCGGCCAGCGGGCCGACTTTTCCGGACGTGTAATCCGGCGATCCAGCGCCGCCGAGCCAATCGAATATCGCGCTCCAAAAGACGACGAAATCCGGCCGGCGAGCGAAACCATCGGCGCGGAACCCAATCCATGCCTGCCTCACCGGGGCGTCGCGAACCGCGACGATCGCCGCGCCTCCGGCGGAAACGATTGCCTGCCAGTCTTTCCCCGGCGCGGCCCAGACCGTCGCTCCAGCGAGAATGCTCGACCATTCCACGGATTGAATCTTGAGAAGATCGTCTGTGACGATCAGCGGTCGGGCGGTGGAAAGCCTGGTCCCGCCAGCCGCTTCGTCCGCGAGGATTGCGACGGGCACGCCGAAGGGAATCGAATCGGAAGCGTTCACGACGGCGATGCGCTGGGAGTCTTGGCTGGGGAGGCGATGGCGGCCGTAGACCTCGATCATCCGAGTCAGCTCCGGCGGCAGGGAGCTGCCGGGCTCGACGATGGGCCAAGCCGCGCCGCGAACCGCCCAGGCGCGATGGTTGATTTGGATCGAATCATCGCATTGCACTTGGGCTTCGACGATGGTGGGCGCGGCGGGAATATCGACGAAATAATCTCGCTTTCCGCCAGAGGGCGGCAAAGCGATTTGCCGCGACTGCACGATGTTTCCATCGGCCCGAACGATCAATTCAGCCGAGGTCAGCCCGCTCTGATTGAAGAGCCGAACCATCGCCTGAGTCGCCGGGCTCGCCCGGACCGAGAGCAAGTCGATGCCGACGTTGGTGATCGGAGCGGAAGATGCGAATTGGACCAATCGCGGATCGCTCAATTGGATTGCCCGATCGCTGAGCAGGATCACCGGCCCGGCGGATTGGCGAAGGGCCTGGCGGCATTCAAGCGTCAGCGGCTCGGCATCCTCGGCGGCGGTTGGCTGGAGCGACAACACGCGGCTCAGCCAATCCTGGCCAGTGGTTGAATCAGCGCTGGGAACGATCCGAAGGTCCACATTCGCGTCAGGAAAACTCCGGCGAAGGGAAACATCCAATTCCTTGGCTGCCAGGGCAAATCGGCTGCCGAGCCCGCGATCGACGATGACCGTGAGAGCGGGCGATTTGCGATGAGACATCAGCGGACCAGCGGCGGCGAGGATGGCGAGGAACATCGCGGCAAGCAACGCCGCCAGCGAAAAGGGCGGTTTCTCCCAATGCCGTTTCGGTTTCGGCCACTGCGGAGAGTGGGAGGGCCAGAGGTTGAGAAATGGCACGCCGCTCTTTTCCAGCCGGCCTGACAGCAGCCAGAGCAGCAGTGCCGCCCATGGAGCCAGGGCGATGAACCATATGGGCGAGGTGAATGTCATTGTCGGTCGCGGCTTTATGGCCGGTAGATGTCACACCCTATCTCAAAATATCCCATTTAGGGGGGGAGGGGGGGGTCGCTTCGCGAGAGAGTAGAACAGTAGACACTTGAGCAGGAGAAAGAGGAAGGCTCTGAGGCGGTGGAATCGGCGGACATGGGGAATCTCCGCTTGGGTTAGGCGAATTCGCGACCCGACGCATACTGAACATTAACCTAACATCGATTCTATTTCAAGGGAAAAATTCGGAATTCTTTTGGAGCAACCCGGCTTCATCGAGTGCAACCGCGCCGCGAGTCATTTTCCGATGGCAAAGCGGCGGAGGGATTTGATTGGAACGGAATCGATGGGGATTTTGGCGCGCGTCTGGCGTTCAAATCTTGTCACTCCGAATTGACGGGAAAGAAATTCAGGTCTGCGATTTTCTGCCGCTATCCTATTGTAGGATAGCACTTTGCGACATCTGTGCCGGTTCGATGAAGGATGAGAATTCTGACGGAAAACATGGCCTCACGACCAACAAACGACGAGATTTGAACTTCTCGCTAAAATCTGCTCGGCTTGAGGATATGGTAGATGTATTCACCCTGGGGCGGTGCGTGGCATGGAAGAGGAATCTAATATCGGCGGGAGGTAAGGTCAATTAATTCAGAGCTGTCCCGTTTTCTTCGACGAAAGGTGACAGCTATGCGAATCTTCTTTGTCCGCCATGGTGAAAGCGAGGCAAACATTCTGAAGATCTTCTCGAATCGCCAATGGAAGCATCCATTGACGGAACGCGGTCGGGAGCAGGCCAAGGCACTGGCGGCCCAGCTTCGGGGGCGCGGCGTCGCTGCAATCCACAGCAGTCCACTGCGCCGGGCCATCGAATCGGCCGAGATTCTCGCCGGACGCCTGGGCGTGGAGTACGTGATCGAGCCGGCATTGATCGAATACGACGTGGGCATTTACGAGGACCGAAGCGACGAGGAGGGATGGCGGGCCTATGCGGACGTCGAACGCCAATGGGCACAGGGACAATTGGACGCGCGCCTTCCCGAAGGAGAGAGCAGTCTGGATATTCAGAATCGGTTTGTCCCGTTCATACGCCGGCTCATCAATTTGTATGGGAAACGCGAGGATGCGACGGTGGTGCTGATTGGACACGGAGGGACATATCGCCAAGGGTTGCCATGTGTGCTTGGAAATATTTCACGCAAATACGCCGTTGAACATGGTCTGGCCAACACGGCGGTCGTTGAGGCTGAGTTGCGCGAGGGGGTGCTCCATTGCGTAAGTTGGGGCGATAGAGTGATGGCGTGAATGGAAGGGCCGCGAATCTGCGCGAGGTCAATTAATTCAGAGCTGTCCCGTTTTCTTTGGCAGGCCGACCGCCCTGGCGACGGCGAGCAGGGTTGAAAGCCGCGGATTGCCGCGTGCTGAGAGGGTCGATCAATCAGTCATGTCCCCTTTGCGTCTTCCCTTTGGTTCTTCCAGCATTGCCAATGCCTTGCTCGCCGCGACGGGATCGAACTGGTTGGGGTCGAACTCGTCGCCAATCCATTCGCGGATCTCCGCATAATCGGAATGCTTGGGGTTAGCCAAAATGCTCAGCTTAATGTGGTAGCCCCAGATGCCTCCGCTGTCTTCCATTGGGCAGCGACCCTTGCCGGCCGTGCAAACCATCACCTTGGGCTTGTCGGCGGCCGGGATGATCTTCTCGACCAGGATGACATGTTCCCAGCTATCGCCAAAATCATATTCGTAGCGGAACTTGGCCCTTTCCCGATTGGCGAGATCACTGAGCCGGTACTGCGACTCGTCCAGGAAATCCATGTCGTCAGACAAATAGCCGTCGGGGCCGGGGCCTTGGAAAGTCTGGCCATCTATTTCAAACAGGTGCAGGTGGCAATCGTCCCAGCCCATTGCCAATTGAATGACGACGTGGAGGCGGCTGAGCGTGAGGTCAGCCGGGACAACCACCCGCCGCCAGATCGGTGGCTTGCTTCCCCGAAGCGTGATTTTGAGCTGGTACGCGTCGCCGCCGGGCAAAGCTTTTCCTCTGGATTTGGCAGGGCGTTTTGAGGCCGCCGGCCGGGCTAGGGCCATCGCCATCGCCCGCTTCGCTTCGGCGGTGACTTCCGCCACGACTTCATCCGTGATCTCCGGGTGAGCCGACCGCAGAGTTTCGATGGAGCCGTATTGCCTGAACAGGCGGAGAATCGAAGCGACCTTGGGACTGAGATACGGTGTCAGGTCATCGGTCATGGCGAGAAGCCTCCTGGAACTTTGATTCGTACCACAATCGATGCCGACGGCAAAGGCCACGGCATTTCAGGCACACCGAGGCAAATCGGATTTCAAGCCAACGGAACGACGGGGCACGGGTTAAACTCTTTGCCCGCGGGATGTGGGGAATTAAAGAGGACGCGACAGGTGAATGCAAAACGCTCTATCCCGCGGGTTTCGATCAGAATTGCCGATCGGAATCGGACATCACCACGACCTTTTGGAGCAGAATATAATTTCGGCCGCGGTATTCGGTGACCATGCCGGTGACGCGAAAACGGGCGTCGCGATCGGCGGCGGCGCCTTCGAGGGCGACGAGCTTGAGGTTGGGCAGGAGAATCAGCGGAGGATCCTGAAGCGCGGTTCCGTCGGACTCGAGGGTGATCTGTTCCTGAATCCCGTCGGGGCTGCGGGAAAGGCGAGCGACTCGATCGAAAACCTGGGACCGCTCGCGAAGAACGTTCACCAGCGGCGCCTTGGGGGGCAGCGCGCCCGAACCGCTGGCGCGGTCGGCGGAAGGCTCGGCTGACGGAGGCGGCAGGCCCGCCGGCTGGCTGCTGGCCGCGAGCATGTCGCTCAGCATCTGATCGGCGGAGACCGGCCCCTGCTGGCTTGCCGGCGGCATGTCGAGCTGCGGAATCTGGCGGCTGACGTCCTCGGGTCCGGGCTCCAGCAGGATGTAATTCTTTCCCTTGTATTCCGTTGTCGTGCCCGAAACAGCGAAGATCAAATTCTGCCTGGTTGCCGATCCGGCATCTTCCATGCTCATGAGTTGGAGATTGGGCAGGACGAGCATCGGGGCGAGCTTTGGCTGTGATGGATCGTCGACGAAGGCGATCTGGGAATATGGGCCATCGGGCAGTTTTTGGAGATAACCCCTGCGTGCAATCACATCGGAGCCCTCGCGGAGGAGCTGCGGCGGAGCGACGGGCGGCGTATAGCCTTCGGGTCGCATCGCCTGCACGTCGGCCGGCCTGGTGGCCGGGGCCGTCGCCGCTGGAGCGGGCTTCAGCATCTCATTGAGCATGTTTTCCGCGGGGGTCGGGGCGGATTTGGCATCCGAGGGGGTCGTTTGGGCGCGCAGCGGCACGGCTGCTGAAACAATGATTGCAAGTCCAATCCACGCATGACGCATCGCGACACTTCCTGGCTCGATCATTCTAAACGGACGGCGGCGAATCCCGAAGTCAAAAGAAAACGCGCTCCCCTTCGGGTCGCGGCTAAACGACACAGCATCGGTCCACGCGGAACCAAATGTGTGACCTTCCTAACGCAATATCGGCGGTCTGGTCCCTCATCCGAAATCGCCCAACGGAAACGAGGGGTCAATTCACGCTAATCGTAATGTTATTGGACGGTAGCGGCGATGGAACAGGGGTGCCCGCGCGAAATAATCGGACCTGCCGGCAAAATGATCTAAAGCCGAGGCGAATTGTACTCCGGATTTGCCGCCCATTTGAGTTTGGCCGCCAGGGTGTGCCATTCCTGGGATTGGGGGTTTTCGACGAGCAAGACGGGATGGTCGCTTTTGCGGATGACGACTCGATCGCCGGCCATGAGCCGGACGCCTTCCTGTCCGTCGCAGTAGACGGTTGTGCCTTCGTTGACGAGGACGGCGGTAACCAGGAGGGTTGCATTTGAGGAAACGACCACGGGCCGAAACGAAAGACTATGGGGACACAGGGGCGTGACGCATATGGCATCGACGTTGGGGCTGATGATCGGGCCGCCGGCGGAAACATTGTAAGCGGTGCTTCCGCTGGCGGTGGCGATGACTGCGCCATCGCCGAAATAGCGGATGCCCCCCCATGGGCCGTTTCCGTCGTGGCCGGCGCCGCTGGCGGCGATTTCCAGTTCGATCATGTGAAACGGCGGGCCGGCGGTAATCACGGCGTCGTTGAGTGCGGTGGAAACGAACCGCCGCTTCTGGGCGACCTGGTCGGGATCGCCGAATCGGCATGAAGTTCCGGCGGCCAAAACCGATGTCTCCAGCGCCGAGCGGGCGCTGATGGGCAGTTTGCCGGCTAGAAAATCGTCAAAGTGCTGGTCGAATTGCAATGGGGTGAAGCAAGCGAGAAAACCAAGGCGACCGAAATTCACGCCGAGCAGTGGAACCTGCCGGCCGCGAAGGCGCCGCGCCGCCGACAGGAGAGTTCCATCGCCGCCTAGGACCAGGATGACATCCGCCTGGTCGCTGATCTGGGCGGTCCGATCGTCCAGATCGATGCCGACGATATGGCCGGGCCTTCTGATGCGCGGGACGATCTGATCGAGGGCGGCGGCGACCCCGGGCTTGGTCTTGTTGGCGACGATGAGGACTCGCATGGGACAGGCATCCTATCCGCCCCATCGGTTCAAAAAAACCTGGAGAGACGCACGAATTTTCCAGTTTGGCGAAAATTTGATCGTTGTTTGCGACAATAAGGGCATTCCCCTATTGCTTTCGACTTATCAGCGCTTTAGGGTGAACTGGGTACGGCGGCGTCGTAAACCATCCGATTGCGGCAGTTGACCTTTCTGAAGGGAAGGAGATTTTTATCGCAATTTCACCAGCAGTGGGTAGATGGATGGGTCAGCCTGCCAAGCCCTGCGCAGCAATTATTGACAACAGTCAAATTCAGCAAGACGGCGGGGAGCGATGTTAGACACGGAAAGAGAATCGGAACAGGAGAGCACAACTGCCTCGGAACAGTTGGTGGGGAATTCGAGCGCGATGAAGTGGCTGAAAGCGGTCGCCGCCCGGGCGGCCAAGCGGCCTTCCACGGTGATGCTTCTGGGGGAGACCGGGAGCGGCAAGGAGATGCTGGCCCGGTATATTCATCAGTTCTCACCACGGGCGGGCAAGCCGTTCGTGCCGGTTGATTGCACGGCCTTTTCCGAAACGCTTTTTGAGAGCCAGTTATTCGGCCACGTCCGCGGCGCGTTCACGGGGGCGGTGCGGGATACGCTGGGCTTCGTCCGGGCGGCCGACGGCGGGACGCTTTTCCTCGATGAGATAGGCGACCTGGCGCCGGCGCTTCAGGCCAAGCCGCCGAGGGTCGTTCAGGATCGGCGCGTGGGAAGCCGACGGCTACCAACGGTTTGCCTCGGCGGCTTCCGAGCCGAAGCGCCTGCATTGCAGCAAGGCCGCTTAACTTCAACTGTCGTCTGAGCGGCTGTTTGTCGCGGCGGCGCAACGGATCGTGTTGTGAGCAAAAGGATTTGACGGTCGTGTTTCGGACCGATCGCATCGGCCTCGATGAGCCGAGCGAAAACCGGAACCGTCGAATTCCGCAAAGCGAGGTGGAATACGCGGAATAGCGGATGAAATTGTGAATGTCACTTTAGGTCCACTCATTTTTGTCGATTATGCGGCCGACGCGCGTCTGTCGGAGGGATTGGAGCCAACCTGAAATGCGCTCCGAAAGAGAAAGATCCAATGAAAGCTTCTAAAAACAATTTCCGAATCGTCGCGGCTTCGCTGGGAATCACAGCGCCGCTGTGGCTCCTGTCCGGCGTGGCCCATGCCGAGAACTTCAGCAATCCCTCGGTCGCAGGATATTGGCTGGAGAGCACATTTGATGCAGGCGGAACCGAGGGCGTGAACGCTTTCGGGGCCCCTACGGTCTCAGGCGGCCAGTTGGTTGGCGCGGTTCCCACCGACACCCCGACTTGGCCGAACTCCGCTGGCGGGGGACAGGGCTATGAGGCCGTTGAGCACCTGTCCGTCGCGAATTACGGGGGGAATGGCGCCGGGGCCTATTACGCCGGCAACCTTCTGGGCAACTTGACCGCCAAGACCGGCTTGACGGCCACATTCAGCCTTAGCGACAGCCTCATCCCGGCAGGGCAAGCGTTCACGGCTTCCGAATTCGGCGGAGAGGACGCCCAAGGAAATCAAGGCATCCGATTGTACTTTAAGAGTAGCACCGCCAATGACCCAGGCGCTCCCGCGTACGGCGGCCTCAGTGAGTGGTGGTACAGTCCAAGCCCTGCGCTGGTCACCGGCTTGTCCAATGGCGATGCTGCGACACTGACTGCGGATTTCACAAATCTATCCGGTTGGAGTGAGATCCAAGGGCTCAGCGCTAGCAGCAGCCCGACCGAGACAGCCGCCTTCGAATCGGCGTTGTCCCAAGTGACGTCTTTGGGCCTCTCATTCGGCAGCGGCACCTACTACTCCGACGGTTTCGGCTTCAACACTGGCGGCACGGCGTCAATCAATCTCGATTCGATCAACACCACAGTGCCCGAGCCGGCCAGCTTCAGTCTTCTGGGCATCGGAGCGCTGGCGCTGCTGCGTCGCCGTCGGCGGGCGCAGCAATGAAGGCCCCATCGCATGCCGGCCTCTCCCCGTGTGCGCACGGAGAGAGGCCGGGGTGAGGGGACAAATCCCCGAACCTGCGATGGGCAGGGATGATCGATGCTTTATTTTTTTCGCGGTAATGAACTTTCGTTACAAACTTTTTTCCAAACAGAAAGAGAGATGCAATGAAAACGTCTAAAACCAATTTCCGACTCGTCGCGGCCTCGATGGGAATCACAGCGGCGCTGTCGGCGTCGGCATTTGCGGCGGTCACGACCACAATCTCAGGCACCGCTCTTCAAGCTTTGACCTACAACGCTAATGGTGGTGTTGCGCAATATGTTGCGCCGGCAGGACCCACGCCGGCGCTGGCCGAGCTTTCCACGACCGACTCTGGCCTTACTGGTGGAGCACCGGGCATCTACATCAAGCCCGTGAACATAGGACTTCCGTCCCTGGGCTCTCTCGACAATTTTAGCGAGAGTTACGATCTCTACGGATCATCCACCGGTCCCACAGGCGCCCAGCCTTACTGGCTTACGTATCTCGTCGACCCCAACCCAGGCGGTGGCTACATCGGTGTCCTCAGCATGGGTGGACCCGACCTGAACGGTTCAACGCCCATTCATGTGATTTATACCTACGATAACAGTGGCCTGCCCTCATCAAATACGTACTGGGGTGATACCCTCTCCACGCTCGACAACACCACCTATGGGATTACCACGTTTGGGCAGATGACGGTCCACGAATCCGGTCCTGAGATCGGCGATTGGAACAACAACGGCAGCGTAATCCCTGCGTCTGCCAACTTCGATTCGATGACGGTCACCGTTCCCGAGCCGGCCAGTCTCAGTCTTCTGGGCATCGGTGCGCTGGCGCTGCTTCGCCGGCGGCGGGCGCAGCAATGAAGGCCCGGCGCATGCCGGCCTCTCCCCGTGCGCTCACGGAGAGAGGCCGGGGTGAGGGGACAAATCCCCGAACATGCGATGGGCAGGGATGATCGATGGTTTATTTTTTTCGAGGCAATGAACCTCCGTTCCAGACCTTTCTTCCAAACAGAAAGAGAGAGAGCCAATGAAAACTTCTAAAACCAATTTTCGATTCGTCGCGGCCTCTGCAGCGGCAGGCCTGGTCGGATCGTTTTTCCTGGCAGGCGTCGGTATGGCAGACACGTATACGGAAGGATTTGAGGGAGCCAGCTATAACCTGGCCGCTACCGGGGCGGGGTCGGCGACGTTGTCAACGGCCGAAGCCCACTCGGGGGCGCAGTCGGTGCTGCTGTCATTGCAGTCATCGTCGGACTATGCCCGCGTGAAGCTGGACGTCACGTCCGTGGGGATGACGCTCGGGGGGATTACGTCGGCGGATTACTGGATCAACAAGAGCGCGCCCCTTGACGAGCAGGCGCCTTATCTGCTGCTTTCCATTGCCGTTCCAGGGCAGGACCCGGATGGCACCTTGGCGATCATGTATAACAATCCCGGCGCGACCGCGGCGGGCTGGCAGGACTTGAGCGTGGACACCGGAACGCTCTTTCACGTGCAGGGAGCCGACACGAGCGGGCTGGCGACGCCGTCGAGCATGACATTGGGTCAGATCGACGCCAGCACGTATTCGCCGGGCGTTACCTGGGGAAGCCTTCCGGTGGACTATGTCCGGATCGGCTATGGCTCGGGCGGTGACGACAGCGTCGTGCAGTCATCGTACGTTGATGATTTGAGCATCAACTACACGCCCGTGCCGGAACCGGCCTCCTTCTCCGTCATCGGCCTGGGCGCTGTAATGCTGCTTCGCCGTCGGCGTCGCGCGTAAGAGAATTCAGCGGCAATACCTCGCGGGCCGTCCGAATGAAAACTCGGCGGCCCGCTTTTTTTTGAGATCGGTGCTGAAAACCGCCGCGCAGATCGGCTGAAAGAGCTTGGCGTCGAACGTCCCGACAATCTGGCCAAGTGGGTTGAGCAGGCGAAGTGGAGCGCGGGCGGATTGCGTCATCACTTGGCGGCAGGGGCCGACCGCGGCGAGGGCCAATGGTGAACTGGCGGGCTAAGCGATTACAGCCGCTGATGATACGTCACACTCCGACCGCATGCCAAAATAACCCGATAGATTTGGTGTTGCCGCCGCTCTCAAATGAGTCCGATAACTCGTTTCGTAAAATACGGCTTATTCCCCTCCAAATGCGACCATTTGCCGCGGCACAAATCGAGAATAATACCTATTTTATCCTTGCTTCCATGGCGCAGTCTGATAGCATTCCACGTTGGCGGCGACGGGACGAAGTCTGTTGGAAATGACGGTCGGCACATGTCAAAATAGAGGAGAGAGACCGAAGATGCCAGAAGATCACAAAGCCGGATTTTTAGGTTTGGACTTCGTGTTTGCCGCATTCGGTGTCGCATTTGGGGCGATGCTTGTCACGACCAGTGCGGTTCGCGCGGCGGTTATCACTCAAGGGGTCGGTACAACAACCGTAACTCCGACGGATCTTACCGGGGGACTTCCCGCTGGGTTGCCGACGGGTGACACGCTCGTGCCGGGCGCTTCCGAAACGAAGCCGTTTACCGGGTATAACAACGTCGGCGGGATTGTTTTTCAGGGGACGGTGACAAGTCAGGTTTATGCAGACCCCAATGAGCCGGATTGGAACGTTCCTGGTTTGGATTTTGTCTATCAGCTCAGCAACAACATTGACGGCCTGACGCCTGATGATCCAATCAATCGAATTACGCTGGCGAGTTTCGCTAATTTCCTGACGGATGTCGATTACCTTGGCGGCACGGGAGATGTGGCCCCGACAACGGCCGATCGAAGTTCCGCTCCCGCTGGAAAAATCATCGGGTTCAATTTCCCGGTGAGCGGAGGGATCGTGAATCCGGGACAAGACAGCACTTATCTGGTGGTTGAGACAAATGCGAGCACGTACACCCAAGGCTCGGCTTCGGTGATTGACGGGGGGACGGGTTCGACGGGCGCTGATACGCCGGTCGCCACGGTGATCTTCACGGTACCGGAGCCGGCGACGCTCGGTCTGCTTGCGATGGTCGGCGGGATGCTTCTCGGACGGCGCCGACGATAGGATTCGGTCTATCGAGGTTCGCAGCGATCATTTTGGAAATTCTAGGAGCGGAGAATGGTCATGGATAACAAAACGGGCGTGAAGTCGATGGGTTGGCGGTTCATCGGCGTGATGGCTCTGGCTGTTTCGGGTGGGATGTTCGTCTCACGTGCCGGCGCGATGGTGATCAATCCGGGAGATAGCTTTCCCACCACCGGCGCCGGCACATTCAGCGGTACCGTAATTGACAACGAGACGTCTACTTTCAATTCGGGGTCATACATAGGCAGCCTTCATTCCCAGGTGTACAGGGAATCGGACAATTATCTGGATTTTGTGTACCAGTTCACCAATGACAACATTCCGAACGCGGATTCGATCACCACGCTCTCGCTCAGCAGCTTCAACTATTTGTGGGCCAACGCGGATGATAAGCCTGTCGCGGGGGATGTGGCCCCTGATACTGTGAGCCGTACACCGGTCAGCAGCGGTGACGACACCATCAGCTTTCTTTTCACAACAACAGGCGTCGCTCCGGGACAAACCACCGATCAGCTCGTGGTTCAGACCCATGCAACCAGCTTTTACGAAGGCAACGCTTCATTTTTAGATACGTTTGGGGTGAGTGTGCAGGCGCCGGTGCCTGTTCCCGAACCGGTCAGCTTGAGCCTTCTCGCCACCGGCGCGGTCGCGCTGCTGATCCGTCGGCGTCGCGCTTGAGAGACCCTCGCCAACCGAATTCGTTGCGGACCACTGAAGTGAAAACTCGGTGGTCCTTTTTTTGGGCTTCAGCGCACGAAAAAGCCGCCGGGCAAAGCGGCCGGGGGGACGACGGCACAGAGCCGGGACCGCTTAGGGCTGCTTCCTCTCGGACCTGACCCGGTTCACAGCCGACCCTTGCATCGGACCCGGCCGCTTTGCCGGGCGGATCTACGGGGTTCTACTCGATGGATGGTCATTTGTCATTCGTCATTTGCTATGTAGTCCTCCATCACGGGCAAATGACAAATGACTATTGACCAAAGATCGGCGTATACGGATCGTCCTTTGCCGTCACCGGCAAAATATCCACCTTGGTGATGACCGGTGGATGCTCCGGACGGTCGTTCGGCGGGTCGGTCTTCACCGCTGCGATCTTTTTCACGGTGTCCATTCCGGCAACCACCCGGCCGAACGCGGTGTATTTGTGATCCAACTGCTGGGTGTGCTCGTAATCGAGACAGATAAAGAATTGGCTTCCGGCACTGTTGGGATCGCTGGCCCTGGCCATCGACAGGACGCCCTCGAGGTGCGGGCGATCGTTGAATTCCGCTCCGACCAAATATCCCGGGCCGCCGGTGCCGGCTCGCGCCAGATCGGCGCCGAGCGGGTCGCCGCCTTGGATCACGAACCCGGGAATGATCCGATGAAACACAAGCCCGTCGAAATAACCGCCCGATGCCAACTGCAAAAAGCCATCCACTGTGTGCGGGGCGGCATCGTAGTAAAACACTTCCGTCAGCGGTCCGGAGTCGGTCTGCATTGTGACGTATTGCAGCGGCACAACGTGCGTGACCATGGCCTGATCCGGGTTCTGCTCCTTACTGGCCAGCACCTCGATCACCAGCGGAGTGCCCAGAAAGTCCTTGGGCGGACCGGCCGGCGAAAAAGCCGAGCCCTTGGCCACGGCATACAGCACGTAGGTTCCGGGATTGGCGGTGTCGGGAAAGAGGGCCTTCAAATCCGCGGTGGCCTTGGCGCTGACGTCGGCCGCGGCCTTGGCTGGGATCACCTTGCCCGTGAAATCGGTCAATTCAAGGGTCACATCCTTGTCGGACTGGATCGTCACGTTCAGCGGCTGGCTGGGGGCGTACCACATTTTCTGCGGAACGAGAACGGAAAACAGCAACGTGAACAACGTGACGGCCGTAGAAACCATGATCTTACTCCTTCAATCGAAGACCTTAAAAGTTACTTTTCCAACGATACGCGATACAGACCGGCGCCGTGAGGCGCGATCGATGGCTCGAATTTTTGCGTGAACACGCCGACATCCTGACGCTTCCAGAGGTCCCGCACCTTGCAAGGCCCGTCAAAACCGATGTCCTTCAACATTACCGAAACGGCGGCCGGTTGAACATCTGTTTCATCGCGCGCGTTGAAAACCGCCAAATATCTATCGCTCGAATCATCCGCCTTGGCGGTCCAGGCCAGCAAATCATTGTCCCGAAACAATTGCCGGCCCCCCCTGCTGTGCTGGTCGACTGCGAGCACTTCGTCATTGGTGAGGAGGGAGAGGGTGAACGGATCGGTCTGCGGCAAATCTCCGCCGAAAATCAACGGCGAGCGGCAAATCGACCAGAGCGTCATCAGCGTGTATTGCTCATCCTTGGTGAAATGCGTGTGGGAATGCCGGGACGCGCGGATCACGCCAAGCGGCAACATGTCCGCATCGGGATAATGACCGCCGCCATTGAACGGCGCCCAGTCGGCGCAGCGTTGGAATTGGGCCTTCAACAGGCTCCATTTGTCCCAGAAATCATCGGAAATTCTCCACATGTTCGCATGGGCGGCGATATCGGCGGCATGGTCGAGCGAAGTCGCGCCGGGCGAAGTGCTGAAAACGATCGGCCGGCCGCATTTGTCGATCGCTCGGCGAATCGCCGCGATCTCCGCCTGGTGATAGGGCCGGGAAAGATCGTCCACCTTCACAAAATCGATCCCCCACTCGGCGAATTGGGCGAAGATTGAATCATAGTATTCCTGCCCGCCCGGCTTGCTCATGTCCACTCCGTACATGTCCGAATTCCAACGACAGGTGCTGGAGGTATCGGCAATATCCATCGCATGAACGCTCGTGCCCAGGATCGGCGAGTTCGCCGCCACCGCCTGCCGCGGAATCCCCCGCAGAATGTGGACGCCAAATTTCAATCCCCTGGCATGTACGTATTGGGCAAGCGATTTGAAACCGCCCGCCCCGGCGGCCGATGGGAACCGATTGACCGCGGGCAAGAGCCGGCCGTTTCCGTCCATTTCAAGCTTCGCGCCGGGGCGATAGTCCCAGCCCACGGCGTCCGGTTCATACCATTGGATGTCCACGACAATGTACAGCCAGCCGTGTTTGGCCAGGTTTTCGGCCATGTAGTTGGCGTTGGCCTTGGTTTGCGCCTCGGTGATGGCGGTGCCGTAGCAATCCCAACTGTTCCAGCCCATTGGAGGCGTCGGCGCCCAGTTCAGGAAGTTCTTCACGTCGTCTCCATTGGCCGGTCCGGACAAGAACAGGCAGGTAAGGATTGCGATCGTTTGCACAAGCCGCTTCTGATCCACCGTCTTCTCCGCCGCTTTTTATTTCGCCGCGCGTGATTCCAGCCATCGCACGAGGGTCCGCACTCCCCAGCCGGTTGCGCCGGGGGCATAATACGGGAGTTTCTTTTCGGTGTCGGCCACGCCCGCGATATCCAGATGCGCCCAGGGGACGGACTGATCGTCCGGGACAAAATAGCTGAGGAACGCTCCGCCCTGGAGCGGATGGCCTTCCCTGCCCGCGCTGTTGACGATGTCGGCGCATTCCGATTTTATAAAATCGCGTTGATCTTCGCCGAGCGGCAAACGCCATATTTTTTCGCCCTCGGATTCGCCCGCCTGGGTCAGTTCATTTACGAGCGCGTCATTGTTGCTCATGACTCCGGCCATGGTTTTGCCGAGAGCGACGATGACTCCGCCGGTCAAAGTCGCCAAATCGACGACGGCGGCGGGTTTGTATTTTTCGACGCCCCAGGCGAGGGCATCGCCGAGGACGAGCCGTCCCTCGGCATCGGTGTTGGTCACCTCGACCGTGACGCCGTTGTACATCCGCAAAATATCGCCGGGGCGATAGGCCCTGGAACTGATGGCGTTCTCGGCGCTGGCCAAGATTCCCACGACGTGGATGGGCAATTTGAGCTTGGCGACGGCGTACATCAAGCCGAGGACCGCCATACCGCCACATTTGTCGAAGATCATTTTTCCCATCTTCTCCGCGGGCTTGATGGAGATGCCGCCGGTGTCGAAGGTAATCGCCTTGCCGACGACGAGAATGGTTTTGCCCCCGCGCTTGGCCGGACCCCTGGCCGGTCGATGCTCGAGGACGATCAAGCGCGGCGGGGTCTGAATGCTGCCGCCGCCGACGGCAAGAATTCCGCCCATGCCGAGCCGGGCCAACTGCCGCTCGTCCATCACCGTGCAGCGCAGGGCTGCTTGGCGTGCGAGGGATTGGGCCTGCTTGGCGAGGGTCAGCGGGTTGATGTCGTTGCCGGGGCGTGAGGCGAGGGTCCGCGCGAAATTTTGGCCGGTGCAAACGATCTTCGCCCGCTCGATGGCCAGTTTCACTTTCGCCAGCGACGTCTTGTCCGCGACGAGCGTAATGGCGATCCGCTTGGCGGGGGCTTCGTCGTTCTTTTCGCGGGATTTGGAAGCGGTCCCTTTGTATTCCTGGTAGGCAAAAGCCGCGAGGGAAATTCCGCTGGCGACGGCATCGGCCGCGGCGGGAGCCTGGATGGATTTCAATTCCGGCAGAACAATGGCCGTGCGGTCGATTCGATGTTTCCGCAATCCCGCCAATACGGCGCCGGCGGACTGGCGGATCGTTTCGGCGGAAATCTTCTCCGGCTTTCCGAGGCCGGCAACAAACACGCGGCGGGTGCGGGCGCCATTTCCGAGGATGTCGAAGGTGATTTCGTTGGCTTTTCCGTCGGCCGCCTTGGCCGACAGAAGCCGATCGACGCTCCGGGCAATTTCGTTGCCCGCGCGTTTGGCGGCCGGGGGCGCGGAGGCATCTCCCTGGGCGACGAAAACGACGACGACCTGGGAATTCGCGGGCGTTCGATCGGCTGCGGAAATCTCCGCGCTGGCGCTGGTGACAATCATGGTGGGGCAAACGTAGCGAAAAGCGGTGTGGGGTTCAATTGGGGAAAACGCGCTCCCCTTCGGGACGCGGCTAAACGGGGGTGACCGCAAACCGTCGCGTCACGATCGGCAAACAGGCGCTGGCGTCGCAGGCTTGGTAGGATATGGCCAGGTCGAAGCCATCTGTGGCCGGGGATTTCAGGCTCACCATGATTTCGAAATCTCCCCGCAGTTCGCCTGGGGGATATTGGATCGATTCCACTTCCGCGGCGGCGGCGCGCAGTTGCGTGGGGGCGGAAGCGGCATCGTGGGCATTGAGATGATATCCCTCGGTAACGCGACAGTTCACGCGCAAAAGAGCCGGAGTCTGCCATGACACCTCGACCTTGAGCACGTCAGCGGCCAACTCGGCGGGCGATGGGGAGCGATCGGGAGGCGCTGCGGCGGCTGTTTGCAGTTCGCCGTGAACATTGATGTACAGGAGCGCCGCCTGCACGAGCGCGCTCATCCCTTCGCCGACGCTTTCCATTTGCCCGGCGAAGGCGGAAATCGTCTGGTGCGATTGCTGCGACTGGCCGAGTTCCAGCAGCGCGATTGCGGCCACGCCGTTGCCGCTGGGGAGCGGGCTGTCGCTGCCGATCATCTGGCGGACAATCAGGTCGGTGGCGCGATCATCGGTGTAGAAGAAACCGCCTTCCGGCCCCGCGGAAAATCTTTGGTGCATGGTTTGAGCCAGGTGCGACGCCTCGTCGCGCATGGAGAGCGATAAAAGGGCCTGGATGAGAAATGCGTAGTCATCCAAAAACGCCCGATGCCGGGCCGCCGGGCCGGTGCTGACTCGAAGCAGGCCGCCGCCCGAATCACGGTGATTGGACAGCAGGAACTCCGCGGCGGTTCGCGCGGCGCGAAGGTATCGCTCTTCCTTCAGCGCCGCGCCCGCGTGGGCCAGCCCCCGAATCATCAGCGCGTTCCAACTGGTAAGGACCTTGGTGTCGAGCATCGGCTGCTTTCGCCGGCGGCGGACGGTCAGCAGAATTTGCCGCATCCGGCCGAGCTTTTCATCGAGCAGAGGCGATCCGTCGGCCGGCTCGGCCAGGTATAGAACATTCTTATCCGGTCCCGACGTGTCGGGATTGCCGTGATGCGGGTCGGCGAAGTTGGGACCATCGTCCAGGCCATAGACTCGCAGGAAGCGGCTGGCGTCCGGCTGATCCGCCAGGGCTTGCTGCACTTCGGTGCGCGTCCAGAGATGAGTCGCGCCTTCCTGGGCATCGGCTTCGGCATCGAAGGCGGTGAAGAATGCGCCTGAGCGAGCGGTCATTTCGCCGAGGACGAAGTCGGCAATTCCGCGGGCAACGGCGGCGTATCGCATTTCGCCGGTTTGGCGGTGCGCCTCGGAATAAATCCAAAGCAGCATGGCGTTGTCGTAGAGCATGATCTCGAAGTGCGGCACGAGCCATCGGGCATCGGTGCTGTAGCGATGAAACGCTCCGCCGAGGTGATCGCGAATGCCGCCGTAGGCCATGGCATCCAACGATTTTTGCACGATGGCCAGCAGGTCCGCGTCGGGATTATCGCGGAGGTAGACGAGCAGCAATTCGAGTAATGTCTGCTGCGGGAATTTTGGGGCCGAACCGAAACCGCCGTTCTGCGGGTCGAAATCGGCGGCGGCGCGGTCGATCATTTCCCTAATCCACGTCCGGTCGATCTTGATGGGCATTGCGGAGGGGCGCGGGCGCGACATCTGGCGGAGAATGGCCGTCACCTGCTCGGCGGTGGCGTTTACGTCGCCGGGGCGGTTCCGATAGGCATCTTCGACGGCGGCCAGGACCTTGGGGAAACCCGCTCGGCCGGAAGAATCCGTAGGCGGGAAATATGTGCCGGCGAAAAATGGACGGAGGTCGGGCGTGAGGAAGACGTTCATCGGCCAACCGCCCTGCCGCGTCAGAACTTGCAGGGCCGTCATGTAAAGCTGATCGATATCGGGACGTTCCTCGCGATCGACTTTGATGTTGATGAAGCGGCGGTTCATCTCGGCGGCAATCTCGTCGTCCTCGAAACATTGCCGTTCCATGACATGGCACCAGTAACAGGTGCTGTATCCGACGGAAAGAAAGATGGGGCGGTTTTCGCGTTTGGCCCGATCCAAGGCTTCTTCGCCCCAGGGATACCAGTCCACGGGATTGTGCGCGTGTTGAAGAAGATACGGCGAGCTTTCCCTTGCCAAACGATTGGTATGGAGGGGACCGCTCATGAGTTCCTCGCGTTGCCGGGCGTCACAGACCATAGGAGGTTGCTGCCTCCCGGACCGTGGACATCGTGCACTTGCCAGCCGGGCAATATTTTATTTGTGTCACGCGATGGATCGATGCCGATCACCCAGATTCGCTTGTATTGCCGCAAGCGAAGCTGGGTCTGGTCGCTCAGCGGCGCGGTGGCGAAGACGACTGGACTGTTCCAAGTTCCAGCATAGCGGGAGAGGACGAAGTATGTCAGCGGCGGTTCGTGGTTGGCGGCCTGGTAATAATTGCCGGTGATGATCACCACGTCGCTTGGCGAGAGGTCTGGCCGGACAAGGTTCGCGATCGTTCTGAGATCCTGGGAATTTGGGGGGCCGAGCAGCCAATGGTCCACGGCAAAGATCATGGCGCAGAAAAATATAATCGGGGGCGACCAATTACCGATCCGGCTCGGAAGCCCAACGGCCAGAATGGCGTAGACGCCTGGGGCGGCCAATGTTGTGTATCGGGCGATGGTCAGGAGCGTTGAATGCCGGGCCACATCGATCATTAAAACCAAGCCGATCTGGCCCACGATCCAGAGCCACCAGAAGAGCAGATGCGGATGCCGGCGCAGTCTGAACGCCGGGATCAAATAAGTGATGATTGCCAGTGAAATGACCAAAGGCCAGGAGGCGTTGTCCGCCGAGAGGAATTGGTCGTTATTGGATTCCAAGGTCAATCGCTGCGGCACGCTCAAAGCAAGGCGAGGGAGGGTTCTATTGGAGAACGTGCCATAGCCGGTGAGGGGATTGCCCCGGTTATACGCCAGGAAATTCGGTCCCCACGCCGCGGCGGCGATGAAAGCGGCGAGCACGATGGTCGAAAAGGCGGCGATTCTATTTTTGCCGCGCAAGCGCAGAATGGAATATGCGGCGAAAGCGGCGATCAATCCCACGGAGAAGTAGTGGGTCAAAGTCAATGCAATAACGGCCAGAGCCAGGATCAATAATTTACGCCACGACCAATTTGTTTGTTCGATGGAGAGGAGCGCGACGGCGGCGACAAGAGCGATGAACTGCATCATGGTGTAGGGGCGCACCTGCTGGCTGAGGACAATCTGAACTGGCGCCAAAGCCATCAAGGCGGCGGCGACGCAAGCCTGCCATCGGTCGCCGCTGGATTTCAGAACCACAACGTAGAGCAACACGACGCAGGCGAGGGAAAACAGCGTGGACATGGTTCGGATCGAGCCATCCCCGTCGCCCAGAAGATCCACCCAAAGCCGCAGGATGATGTGATAAAGGGGAGGATGGGTCGTGGAATCAACACCGTTCCAGATGTGCCACCAAGGCGGCGCCCCGGCGAATCCGAGGGCGGGTGGAGGCCAGAGGATGGTGTTCAGAGGCAATTGAAATGCTGAATCTCCCCTGCCGGTCGCCAAATAGAGCGTCCAGAATTCGTCGAGCCAGAGGTTTGGCTTGGTAATGTGGTCGAGTCGCAGGCCGGCGGCAACGATGACGATCAAAGCAAGGAGCGAGATTGGAATGGCGGATTTGCGGAGGGAAGCGTGCATCAATCCTCCGGCCGCTGGCCGCCCGGGGCCATGCGCACGATCTTCGGATCGAATTGGCCGATGACTTCGACGAGATCGCTCTGTGCTTGCATGACGCGGTGGATGTCCTTGTAAGCGCCCGGCACTTCATCGATGCCGGCGGAGAGGAGCCTGACACCCGCGGCGGCCAGGAGCGGTTTGACCTGGGCCCAACGGAATTTGTCTTTGGCGGCGCGGCGGCTCATGAGTCGGCCGGCGCCGTGGCTGGCGGAATTGAGCGAGCTTTCCTTGCCGCGTCCGCGCACGACGAACGCGGGCGAGGCCATCGAGCCGGGGATGACGCCGATCGCGCCCGCGGCCGCCGGGGTGGCGCCTTTGCGATGCACAATCACCTCGCGCCCTCCGTGGGTTTCCTTCCAGGCGAAATTGTGATGGTTCTCGACGCCGGCCAATATCTCGGCCCCCAGCGCGCGGGCGATTTGGCGATGGATCAGGGCGTGATTGGCGGAGGCGTACTCGCCCATCAGATTCATCGCCGCCCAATATTCCCGGCCCGGATCGCTGTCCATATCCAGCCACGCCAGGCGCTTCAATTCCTGCGGCAATTCCGGATGCAGGGAGATGGCGAGGCGGGAATAATGATCGGCGATGGCGGCGCCGGCGCCGCGGCTTCCGCTGTGACTCAGCAGGGCCAGATAAGATCCGGCCGGCAGACCGGATTCCGGGGCGGGAAGCGAAAGCACGCCAAACTCGACGAAGTGGTTTCCGCTGCCGCTGGTGCCCAATTGGGCCCGGGCCTTGTCGAACAGCCGGCGGGTGATGGGCAGGGTGTCCCAATCGGCAGCGAGCACGTCGTGCCCGAGCGGCTTGCGATGCACGCCGCCGGCGCCGAAAACCGTCTCCCGCTCCAACACCTTGGCCAGCCGATCGCCTTCGCGCTGGAGCCGGTCCGGTGGGATATCCAGAATCGAGAGTTTCATCCGGCAGGCGATGTCCACGCCGACGGCGTAGGGAATCACCGCGCGATCCGTCGCCAGCACGCCGCCGATGGGCAAGCCGTATCCGACATGCGCATCGGCCATCAGCGCCCCGGAGACCGCGACGGGAAGGCGGGCGGCGGTGCGCATCTGCTCAAGGGCCTGGGGGTCGAGATCGTCGCCCCAGACGGCAAACGCCACGGATTGTTCATCGCCCAGGTCCATGAAATGCACTTTCGGCCACGGGCAAATTCCCTTGGCTCCAAGTATTCTAATCGGGTTGTGGGTGGGAATGCGGTCCGGGGGCAATTTGCAAGATGACTACGGCGCGGTCCTTGTAAATACGAGCGGAAATGACCCGCCCCCCTGCCGCCAGACGCCGGTGAGTTTGCCGTTTTTCAGTTTGCCCTCGAATGCGCCGCCGGCCCATTTCCATTCCATGCGCACTCCCGACGGCGAATATTGAAAGTCCGATGGAGGAATGGGATCGTCGTTTCCGAATTGGTCGAGATTGGCCAGGGCGGCTGAAAATGTGCCGTCCGGGAGCTTGGCGATGTCCAGGGCCAGTCGAATTTTTGTTCCTATAAAATCCCACGACCCTTTCCAGTGTCCCTGCAAATCGGTGCTGGAAGTATATGAATAAACTTTGTCGGCGTCGTACGCGTGTCGGGCGCGAAAATCGGCTCGGTGGAATTCCGCCGACTTGGCCTGGCCTGCCTGAATCCAGGAACCGGTTATTTCGGTCGCCGCGCCGTTGATTTTACCTCGGAACATGCCAGCCCCTGTTTCAACCTTCAGTTTCACCACGGGCTGGTTGTAAAAGACGGATGACGGCAGGCCGCTGGCGCCGAGCATGGGGCTGTCCAGTTCAGCGTGAAATGTTCCTTCGGACGGCTCGGCGATTTTGAGATTCACGGGCAGCGCGTCCGGCCCGGCGCCGATGGTTCCCTCCCAATAGCCCTGCAAATCGGAATTGTTTCGCGGCGTGAAATCGCTTTCGGCCAGGCGCTGGGGAACCGGGTCCGGCGAGTCGGTTCGCTTCAGCACGACCTCTCGGCTCTGCCCTTGAAAGCTCGTGACGTCGAAATACATTTCCGTCGCACCAGTGTTCAACGTCAGGGTGTACACCGTCCTCGGGTTCCATTCGAGCCGGACTATCGGATAGTCGTAAACGACTTTTTGGGTGGGAACATCTTTTCGGCCCATCTCGATGCAGTCGATCGTTGCGCTGTAGCTGCCGCTGGTGTTGACCAATTTCAAGACGATGCGCGTTTTGGTGGAGGCTCCCTCGGCAATGCCTGTGCCGAAGAGATCCATCGAGCCTTCCCAGGCGCCTTGAATGTCGGGAACTCCACTCGCCGGCGCGGCTGGGACGAAATCAAAGCCAAAACTCCTGATCCCCTCGGCCGTGAAAAGCGCGCCCAGGTCCCTCTGCCATTGGCCTTCGGCTTCTCGCAACCTGTGACAATTGCGGTTGATGATTTCGTCGGCAATCCGGGCTTGACTCTTGGCCTCGCCCATCAGAATCGCCACCAGTTTGTCATGGTCGGCGGTATTAATATCTTGGCCATCTAGGCTGCCTATAATGCGTCCGACTTGATCTATGTTCGCTTTCCACTGGTTGCCCGACCGGACAAAGGGTACCGAGGCGCCTGACCACGTTTGCACTTCAGACCGCACGGACTGCGGAAGCAATTGAATGACCATAGGTGGAAGGCTTAGCGGCAGCGAGGCGGTATCGCCCTGGATTTTGGCGATCTGTGAGCCTCTGGGCCAACCGGAGATGATGATTCGCATGATCGTGTCGGGCGTGCCGAAGTGCCTGGCCCGTTCGCCGTTGCCGAAGACCTGGTTGACCGCGCGGATCAGGCGGTTCTGCGACAAACTGACCTCCAGAAGGCCGTCGAGCAGGGTCGCGGGCCGATTGGCGTCGGCGGTCAGGCAGGCATACAACTTCGCCCGATCCCCCGCGGCTATCGCACGAGTCATCGAGTCGAACGATTTCTCCGGCGTGCTCAGATCGAGCACGACATCCGGATACGGCGACGGCGTCGAGGCCGCGGCGACCGGAGCAGCGTGGACGGCCGGAGGGCTGGGCGGTTCGCCCGTCATCACCTGTGAGATCAACCATCCGCCGCCCAGCAAGGCGACGGCGATCGCCGCGAGGACGGCGGCGATTTTCAGTTTCGTCGTCAGGATCGTCATGTTGACTCCCTTGGCGATCGCCGCCCCCACGGCGCCGCTGGCGGTTCCCGCGTGACATGCCTGGAGAACCCCTTGTTTGATAAGCTGGTGCACGGCCGGCGTCAGGGCCGAGCCTTGCGCCTGCTCGGCCATCACGGCGGAGAGAGCGGCCGAATCGGTCATCAAGCCGCGGCGTGAAAAATAGCGCCGCAATTTGTCCATCCCCCGCGCGACGCGCTTGCGGGCCGCCTCTTCGGAAATCCCCAGTACGTACCCCACTTCCACCAGCGGCTGCTCCTTGAGATAGCGCAGCACGAGAGCTTCCCGGTCGGTCTTGCGCAAATGGCAGAGCGCCTCGTCGAGCATGGCAAGCAGTTCGGTGCTATCGGAATCCGATTTGCGATCCTGGTTCATGGCGACCACCTGCTCGCGTTGCTGTCGGCGCATTTGCGACCTGCGGATGTTGGCGCAGGCGTACCGGGCGGTTGTCAGCAGCCATCCGCCGAGTCGATCACTGGGAATCTTGCGCACCTTTTGGCTCAGCAGGACGAAGACGCCTTGCGTGGCATCTTCCGCCAGATGGCGGTCGGACAATTGCCGCACGCAGGCTGAATAGACGAGGCGCACATACCGATCGATCAAGGCCGCGAAGGCGTCTTCCGATCGATTCTCCGCATAGGCACGCAGCAGGTCCGAATCCGTCATACCGGGGGAGCAATGTACGCGGCGCGGGCAAAGCGGACAAAATTATTGGGGGGGCGGGGAAACCAGAAAGTGCGAAACCAGAATGACGAATCAAGCCCGAAACCAGAAGCCCGAAACGAAGGCCATTTGGTGATTCTGGTTTCGGATTTGATTCGTCATTCGGGTTTCGGGTTTCGGGTTTTTCTCACACCACGTTCAATTCCGGCGGCTTCTCCTGGAGATTGTGTAGGCTGATCTGCCCGGCCAGGTTTTGCACGACCTTGGTCAGCGCGGCGGCCAGGATGGGATTGCCTTCGAAATTGAGGTGCGGCTTGCCGGCGTCGCAGTTGACTCGCAGTTCGGTAAAAATCGGAATCGAACCGAGGAACGGCAGGCCCAGACGCTGGGCGGCGGATTCCGCGCCGCCGCGGCCGAAGAGATCGTGCTCGGAGCCGTCGGGGGCGAGGAAGTAACTCATGTTTTCCACGATTCCCAGGACGGAGGTCTGCAATTGCTGGAACATGCGCACGGCGCGTACGGCATCGTCGAGGGCGACCTGCTGGGGCGTGGCCACGACGACCGCGCCGGTCAGCGGCAAAAGCTGGCAGAGCGTCAGCGGCACGTCGCCGGTGCCGGGCGGCAAATCGACGATCAGATAATCCAGCTCGGGCCATATTGTGTTGTCGAGCAGCAATTGCTTGAAGGCGCCGTGGGCCATCGGCCCGCGCCAGATCAGCGGCTTGTCCTGCTCGACGAGCGAGCCCATGGTGACGGCGTGAATGCCATGCACGAAATGCGGAATGATCTTCGAGCCGGACAGAGTGGGGACCTGGCCCTTGATTCCGAGCATGGTCGGCATCGAGGGACCGTAAATGTCGCCATCCATCAGGCCGACGGCCGCGCCGGCGCGTTGCAATCCGATGGCCAGAATCAGGGCCAGCGTGGATTTCCCGACGCCGCCCTTGCCGGCCCCGACGGCCACGACGTTTTTCACCTGGGGCAGGACGTCCTTGCTCGGCCCGGCGGGGCCGCGCGTCCTGGCCGTGAGTTCCAGGTTCACTTCCTTCGCTCCGGCCGTCCGGAGCGCCGCCGTGACATCTTTTTCGATCCGCTCCTTCAGCGGACACGCCGGCGTGGTCAGTTCGACGGTGAGAGACACGTTGTCGCCGTCTAGGCGAACTTCCTTGACCATGTTGAGCGCGACGATGTCCTTGAAAAGCTCCGGGTCCTGCACGGTCCGGAGCGCGGTCATCACTTGTTCCCTTGAAATGGGCATTCAAATCCTTGATTCAGAATCTCGGGCTGGAACTTGCATTCGGAAAACGCGCTCCCCTTTGGGTCGCGGCTAAACGGAATAGGAATTCAAGAATCATGCGCCTCCATTTTAGCCCGGCCAATCGCCCGAGAAGACTTCTTCGGCCGGGCCGGTCATATAAACACAATTGTCCTTTTCACGCCACTCGAGGGACAAATCGCCGCCGGGGAGGTGGGCGAGGATTTTTCGGTCGGTTCGGCCGGTCAGTGCGGCGGCGACGCAGACGGCGCAGGCGCCGGTTCCGCAGGCCAGCGTGATTCCACTGCCGCGCTCCCAGGTCCGCATGATTACCTCTTGGGGCGATTTCACCTGAACCCAATGGGCGTTGATGCGATTGGGAAAGGCCTTGAAATGCTCCACGAGCGGGCCGAGATAGGGCAGGTCGATGCGATCGACATCCTCCACGAAAATCACGGCGTGAGGATTTCCCATGGAAACAAACGTGGCATAAGAAACGTCCTCCCGCAGGGATTCGCCCAGAGAGTATCGCGCTTTTTCCTGGGCGGTCGGCCGATGTTCGATGGTGAAGGAATATTGGTTCGGAGGGACTGCAAGCGTCACCGCTTGGGGATCGACCGGAATGTCCGGAAGTTTCAAGACCGGCTGTCCCATGTTAACGGCGACTTGGTTGACCTTGCCGCCTTGGGTTTGCAATTCCAAAGATAGGACGCCGCGGGCGGTTTCCACGCGCATGGGATTGCTGCAGGACAGGCCGTGGTCGAAGGCATATTTGGCAACGCAGCGGATTCCGTTGCCGCACATTTCGGCTTCGCTGCCGTCGGCGTTGAACATCCGCATGCGGACGTCGGCTTTTTGGGAAGGCAGGATCAGGATCAGGCCGTCGGCTCCGACGCCAAAATGGCGGTCAGAGATTCGCCGGGCGAGTCGCGCGGGATCGGCCAGCGTCGCGGCGAAGCCGTTGACGTAAACGTAATCGTTGCCGATGCCGTGCATCTTGGTGAACTTCATGGCCTTTTGGATTCTAGCGTATTTGGAGGTCGAGTGAAGGCGAACCGGGATTTCGCGGGGTTTTACATGCCCTCAACTCCTTGAGTGCGAATGTCCGATAAATCATAAATCTGACAATGGATACGGCCATTCTCCCAGCCTCGGAAATCGCCACGGCCGCGGATCGTTTGGCGGCCGCGAATTTTTGCGCCAACATGGCGGCGCTTGGGCCGATCCAGCCGGAATGGGCGGATCGCATCGGCGCCGATCCGCCGGAGGTGCAATGGATTTTCGCGCGGGATGGGTATCTCACGGCGCGCACTTCGGCGGGCTGGTGGTCCGGCTGCTCGGTACCGCTACGGGCCGGGCGAGAGTTGCTGAAACTGCTGGAGTTGCAAGGGAACGTGGGTTGCTTCCTTCATCCGACCCATGCGGGACAAATTCGGGCTTGTTTTGAGAAGCTGAGTCGGGCGCAGGCGATCGTTGCCGTCGTCCCCGATGTTGAATCGCTGCGGATGGTGCTGCATTGCGACGATTTCTCGGCCGAGATCGGGGCCGCTCGGCTTTATTTCGTCAGTGGCGCGGATTGGCCCGATCAGCTTGCGAAACTTTTCGGGCGATATTCCGGCATGCCGCTTCCGCAGCAATTCATCCGCACCGCGTTGCTGGAAGATGCGGACATGGCCGTGCTGACCGAGGCCGCGCAGGCGGTTATCTCGCGGGAGACTTCCCTGCGGAGCGAACGATTGCCGGATATTCTCGCCCGCGCCGCCGAGCGGCCGCGAAATGGGCGCGTGATTGTATTGGCCGGCTCGCAATTCAACCTTGGCGATCTCTCGAACGTCGCGTTGCGGTCGGCTATTTTGGCGGAGGAAACCGATGGGACATTTGTGGCGCTGGATCCGGATCATCCGCTGACGGCGTCGCCGCTGGCGCTGGCGGAGGCCGCCGCCGACGCCGATGCGATCGTTGCCGCCGATCTGTTTCGCAGCGATCTGCCGGGCATTGTCTCGCCGCGGACGGCGTGGATCACCTGGCTCACCAACGGGCGAATAGTCGCGCCCGCGGATCAGGGGCCGGGCGATGCGTTGCTCGTGGCCGATCCCGAGTGGTCTGAGCCGGCGCGGAAGGCGGGTTGGCGGAAGGAGCGAGTTCAGATCGCCGCTTGGCCGCGGATCGCTCAGGCGGCGTCAGATTCGCCCCGCGTGATCGGCGTGCTGGCTGACACCCGCTTGATCGAAGTCCCGCAGCGGGTGAAGGATTTTTCCAGCCAGATGTTGCTTTGGGAGATGATCGAAGATGAATTGTCCAAAGCCCCGCTGGCGCTGGGCGCGGAGGCGCAGAAATACCTCCAAGGGCGGATGGATCGCTTCCACATCGCTGACGAGGCCTTCGACCGAAATCTGTTCATGGAAAGATTGATTGTGCCGGCTTATCAGCAGGGGCTTTGCCGATTGGTCATGCGGCAGGGGATTCCGCTGGCTCTTTTTGGCCGCGGCTGGAAGGATATTCCGGAATTCAAGGATTGTGCGCAGGGGCCGATAGACAGCGCGGACGAGTTGGCCCTGGGCGTTTCTAAATGTCGCGCCGTGCTGCAAGTGTTTCCTGAAGGTCAGGGGGCGATGGGCGCGCTGCCGGTGACGGTTATCCAGCCCGGCGGGCTTAATTCGCATCAGCTATTGAACGAGATCCGGCAAGCTTTGAATACCAAACCGCCGCCACGCCAAACGGACCCACAAGTTTTAGCGCGAAGCCGAATTCTGCCCTTCATTCGCCCGACGGCTTCCAGTGGTTAGTAGATGGGTGCGGAATTCGGTCAGTCATATACCTCACGCCGATGTGCAATCAGCAGTACAAGCACGCGATGGGCTTGGTCATCGATGCGGTAGACCACACGCCAGTCGCCGACCCTATACCGCCAACAACCTGCCAAATCGCCGCCAAGCCGCTTGATGTTGTTATGCCGCCGCGGTTCCTGCTCCAATTGCGCGAAACATCGAGCAAGCTTGCGCGCCATCGGCTGATCCACGTCGGCGTAGAAATCCTTCGCCTCCGTGGAAAGATCGACCTCAAACATCCGACCGCACCTTGCGCCAGTTCACGCCTTTGCCTGACGCAATCGCTTTCTCCGCCGCCGAGATTCGCTGCGCGATGGTTGGGCGATTGAGAAAATGAACATAATCCACCAGCGATTCCAGTTGTCTGGGTGGAAGCCGATCGACCGCTTTTTTGATCTCACGGCGTAATTCGATGGTGCTCATGGACGCATTATAGCCGATCCATTCCGCGCCGGGTAACGCCTGCAACTGGCAACTGGCGACCCATTTTGTAACATCAATGCCATGCACCGCCGGCTCATTCAGATCATTCAGTCCCTTCCGGCCAGCAATGTGCTGCTCGTCGGCGACATGATGCTGGACAAATATCTCTACGGCAACGCGGAGCGCGTTTCGCCGGAAGCGCCGGTGATGGTGCTTCACTATCAACATGAAGAGCTTCGATTGGGCGGGGCGGCGAACGTCGCGTCCATGCTGGCGACATTGGGGGCGAAAGTGCGGGCGGTCGGGCTGGTCGGCAACGATCCGGCGGCCGAGGACGTGCGACGGCTCATGCAGAAGGCGAATATCGATCCGAGCCTGCTGGTCCCGGCCGACGATCGCCCCACCACCTGCAAGCTCCGCCTCGTGGGAGCGGCGCAGCATCGGCATTCGCAGCAGCTCATGCGGTTGGATTACGAAAATACCCGCGCGTGCTCGGAGGCGCTGGAGGGGCAAATCCTGGCCCACGTCGAGCAAGCGATGGGGAATTGCGACATCGTTTGCATTGAGGATTACAACAAGGGGGCGATCACGGCGGGAGTTTGCCGGGCGGTGATTGCCGCGGCGAAGAAGCGCGGAGTCGAGGCGCTGATCGATCCGGCATCCATTGCGGATTACTCGAAATATTCCGGGGCGACGGCCTTGAAGCTGAACCGTTCCGAGGCGGCGCGGGCGGCGGGCATGTCGATTGACGCTCCGGACGATTTTCAGCCGGCGGCGGAAAAGGTGCTGGCGCAGCTCAACCTGGAGGCGGCGATCCTCACGCTGGACCGGCAGGGCGCGTTCCTGGCGACACGCCAGGGGGAAAGACGGTGGCTGAAGCATGCGCGGCCGCGCCAGGTATTCGACGCCACCGGCGCCGGGGACATGGTGCTGGCGATGATCACGGCGGCGCGGGCGGCGGGGGCAGACTGGGTGGAATCGGTGGCGCTGGGGAACGTGGCGGCGGGGCTGGAAGTCGAACGCTTCGGCACGGTCCCGATCACCCGAGCGGAGATTGTCGCGGAGTTGCAGGCGGAGTCGCACGATCACCCCGGCAAGGAGAGAACGCTGGAGGACCTCGTAGCTGAGCTTGGGGTGCATCGCTCCAGCGGCAAACGGATCGTTTTCACCAACGGGTGTTTCGATCTGATTCACCTGGGTCACATCAAATATTTCCAGTTTGCCCGCCGGCAGGGAGATTTACTGGTCGTCGGCGTCAATAGCGACGAGGGCATTCGCCGGCTCAAAGGGCCCAAGCGCCCGATTATCACCGAGGCGGATCGGCTGGGGGTTTTGGAGGAGCTGGAGAGCATCAACTACCTGGTGCGGTTTAATGATGACACGCCGCTGACGCTGATCGAGAAGATTCGGCCGGATGTTCTTGTGAAAGGGGCCGATTATCCCAAGGAAAAAGTGGTGGGCTGGGACCTGGTGGAGTCGTATGGGGGCCGGGTCGCCCTTGCGCCGCTGGTGGATGGCAAGAGCACGTCGGCGGTCATCCAGCGGATTCTTGAGACCCATCGCTGAATTCCGCCTAAAATGTTGATCGTCGGCATTTGGCTCTGCGAGCAGCGGCGGCGAGAAGTGGATTTTGCCCATTACCGGGCGCTCTGGTTGGCCGTATGCTCGTGATGGCGTTGGTTAACGGAACTGAGACTCTGAAATTATGAAAGGAGCGTCTCATGGCACAAGCGAGTCAGACCCATAGTCATTCGCACGGTTCGGATGGACACGATTCGGCTACGGAGGAATTGAAGCACAAGGCCGCGGAGGTCGTGCAGGACGTCCGCGAATTGGGCGGGCAGGTCGGCGCGGCGGCTCGGGAGCAGTACGAAGATCTGCGCGGCGTGGCTTCGGATTACATCAAGCGAGGGCGGGAAAAAGCGAGGAATTGGGAGGAAGACGTAGAGAAATACATCCAGGAAAAACCGCTGAAGGCGGTTTTGATGGCGGCCGGCGTGGGCGTGATCCTGGGCTTTCTTTGGCGTCGCCGCTAAGCGATCGGAAAGCCGTGGCGAGCGAGCCGAACAGTCCCGAGACGTCCGAGGATGAGGCTGCCAAGCAGCCCGGGGAAAGATCGCCGCCCGCCGATCCCCTGGCGGCCATGCGCCAGCACATCGCGGAGGTGGTGGATTATTTCCTCTGCTACCTCTCGGCGCGGATCGACTCGCTGAAGTTCGCGATCAAGAGGCGCATCTTCATTGCCTGCTGGATTGCGGTGGCGGTGCTGGCGGCGGCGGGCGCGATCATCACGGGGGTGGTGCTGCTGTGCCAAGGGATCTGCGATGGTCTGACCCAATGGTTCGGTCATCGGTGGGCCGGTGAACTCGCGACCGGAGCGCTGCTGCTGGTTGTCGTGGCGGTGGGCGGGTCCCTGGCCGTTGAGCATTTGATTCGACGCTCCTATCTGAAGTCCGTGGCGAAATACGAGGCGATGCGCAAGCGGGAACGATTCGGCCGCGACGCCGCCGAGCAGTCGGATGATGGAGATCGCAATGGGTGAGGGCGAATATCTCGAGGATCAATGCCGCCGAGCCAAGGCGGGGATGCGCTTGGCGATACGTGAACTGAGGCACGACGCGATCCAAAGCGTTGATCCGCGCTGTTGGGCGCGTGCCCATCCCTGGGGGACGGTTGCGGCGGCGGTTGTGGCGGGATTTGCCGCAACCAGGGTCATTGATCGGGAACCGAAGCAGGTGGAAGCGCCTTCGCCGCAAGCCGGCCCGGTGGACCACCCCCGCGGGCGGGTGGCCAGGTTTGTTTCCCTGGTCGCGAGAATCTATGCGGTGGCTCAGCCGCTGTTTAGGGCGGTGATGATCGCGCAAATGAATCGAGCGCCGTCCATCCAACAGCCTGCATCAGCAGCTTAATCCGGCATTAAATTGAATTGAATATGAGCAATCTCCCGGATGGGCCGCACCCTTTGCCTGTCTTGCCAGGAGAAACAACTCGGCGGGTGTTGCGAATCGATTTTTTTGTTGGAGGAACCGGGCCGTCGCGGTACGTTAGATGCGAACCGGCATTTTCCGCGAATTGTCGGTTTCGCTCGTCAGCTTTCTGGAACAAAACATGGCCCGCAGAATTCGTCGATTGGTCTCGTCGGGTTTACTTCTTTGCGCTATGGCCGGCTCAAGCGGCCTGGGTGCGAAGGACGCTCCGGTCGCCGGGAAGTGCGTGCAATCGGCGCCGCAGGTTGCGTACCGGCCGATGGAAGTGCGCCTCCGCCGCTTGCATCTGGTGCGGCCGGATTTGATTCCTTATCCCATCGCTTACGAAATAATCTGCTGAACGCCCCGCCTGGAGGGGTTGTGCCGCTCTACGGTGGCGGCAATGTCGGCCAGGGCATCGGCCGCGAAATTCACGTCTTGTCCGCTTAAAAATGGGCCGAAACTCAGACGCGTGGTTCCGCCGGATGCCGCCGTTCCAATGGCCTGGTGAATCAGCGGCGCACAATGAATCCCCGCGCGGGTGAGAATTCCATAATTTGATTCCAGCACCATCGCTAATTCATGGGGGTCGAGGGTTTCCACCTTCACGGAAAACACGCCGAGACGATTTTTGACTCCGCGCGGACCGAAATAGGAAAGTCCTTCCACGTCGCTAATTCCATCAATGAAGGTCCCGCACAGCACGGCCTCGCGCGCGGCGAGGTTTTCGATGCCCTGGGACAAAACCCATTGCACACCTTCGGATAGTCCGATAATTCCGATGGCATTGTGGCTGCCGGCTTCGTACTTGTCGGGGAGGAAATCGGGCTGGCGGTCGCTTTCGCTGGCGGAGCCGGTGCCGCCTTCGCGGATCGGACGCAGGACCTTTTCCATGCCGGGCCGGATGTAAAGAAAACCGGTCCCCAGGGGTCCGAGCAACCCTTTGTGCCCCGGAGCGGCCAGGAGGTCGATGCCATCCGCCTGCACGTCGATGGGCAGATGCCCGGCCGATTGTGCGATGTCCACGACAAAGGGGATTCCGCGGCTTTGCGCGATCTTCCCGATTTCGCGAATGGGCTGAACCGTGCCGGTCACATTGCTGGCGTGGGTGACGGCGATGAGCCGGGTGCCCGGGCGGATGGCGCGGGCGATGTCATCGGGATCAACCAGGCCGGTGGTTGGATCAACGGCGATTCGCGTCTGCTCGATCAGCCCGCCATCCGTCAGCGCATTCAGCGGACGGAGGATGGAGTTGTGATCGACCTGGGTGCAGATGACGTGACCCTTGCGATTGGGATCGATGAGTCCCTTGATGGCCAAGTTCAGGGCGTCGGAGCAATTGAGGGTGAAAACAAAGTGCTCGCTTTTTTCGCCATTGAAAAGCCGTCTGAGGCGTCGGCGGCATTCGTTGAGCAATTCTCCGGTCTCGGCCGCCTCGCGATAGGCCCCGCGTCCGGCGCTGGCGCCGATTTGCGTGGCGTAACGGACCATGGCTTCGGTCACCTGCGTCGGCTTGGGGAAGCTGGTGGCGGCGTTATCCAGATAAAGCCGGCGCGGCGGCGAGGCGGATTTAATTTCAGCAGGCATAACTGCGAATCATAGCGGATGAACAGGGAAGATGTCATCCATCGTGCAATACAACCGCGAAGACGCGAAGATCACGAAGACAGCCGCGAAGGAATTCAAAAACAAATTGGACCGCAGAGACGCGGAACACGCAGAGAAATGCAATATTTGCCACAGATAGAAATCAGATTCACACAGATGAAAATGCAATTGCATTGGTTCTTATCTGTGTCCATCTGATTTTTCATCTGTGGCAAAAACTCTTTTCCGCGTCTCACTCAGCGTCTTAGCGTCTCCGCCGTTCAATTCATTTTTTTCTTCACGGCTGTCAAAATTCGGGCTCCGGGTGGGGTGCTCTATGTCCCAAATGTCCCAGAATCCCCCAATAATACTCGAAAGATTCGCTCTGGGCCCCGGGATTCCCATCGAGAATGGAAGATTCGGGGGCCTTGATGATCGAATTCAGTGGACATGGATGCTTAACGCTTCAATCGGTCGCCGCGGCGACGGGTGATGGAAAAATGTGTGTCCCTCTATTAAAGGGTCCAGGAGGTGAAGGTTTTGGACGTGTTTTGGAAAAATCCGGGAATTTTCTCCAAAAAATATGCGGTGATGCGGTTTCGGCAGCCGGGGAGGGCGCGAGGAATCAAATGCAACCGCGGAGGCCGGAGGACGCTGAGACGGACGCAGAGTCCCGGCGCGCCGGGATTGCCACGGATGAAAAATCAGATGGACACAGATAAAACCCAATCTATCCTTTATGAAAGACCCCGGTTTGGAAATCGATGGCTTAATTTCACGACCGCAACAAATCGGCCGGGTGTACGCCCAACGCCTTCGCCAACTTATCCAAAGTGCGTAATGTGAGATTTTCTTCCGCCCGCTCGATGGCGCCAACGTAGGTGCGATGGAGGTTGCATTTTGACGCGAACGCCTCTTGCGACCAACCGCGTTCTTTCCGCAGCCTTCTCACGACTCCCGCGACGACAAGAACGGAATTTCGGCCTTGCACGAGAGCAAAATGCCGTTATGATAGGAATAGCTCTACAGGGTATACCTAGCATTTCGCAATTGTCTGTACATGGCGAGTCCATGCGGCTCGGCTGAAGGAGACGGAGATGCGGCGAAATTTCTGCGGCGGAATCGTTGCAATTGTACTACTCGTAAGCCGGGCCGGATTTGCCCAAATATCTTATTCAATCACCGATCTTGGGCCATTGTATGACCTCAGCAATATCGGTTCGCTCGAGGCTGCCTCTATCAACGATTCTGGGGAAATCGTCGGGAGCTTTGTGGCCAATGATGGGCGTGAACATGCCTTTTTACAATCGGCACAAGGTTCCTTTCAGGATTTAGGGACATCCGGCCAATATAGCGGTGCCAATTCGATAAATGATCTGGGTCAAATAGCCGGCACGCAGGGGGTTGGCATTTATGGCACACAAGATGCCTACGTTTGGAATCAAAACGGTTCGACAGACGATCTCGGCACTTTTGGGGGGTCGTATGTAGCAGCAGCCTTCATCAACAACAATGGCGATGTTGCGGCGCTGGCCTGGAACGGGAGCTACAACACCATCCTGCGCACCAGCACCGGATCGACTGAGAATATAGGCACACTTGGCGGTAGTGGGACTGTCGCTTCCGGTATTAATGACAGCCAACAGGTCGTTGGTTACTCCGTGACACCCGGCGGCAATCAAAACGCCTTCCTTTACACCGGTACCGGACCGATACAGAATTTGGGAACTTTGGGTGGCAGCGAAAGTGCAGCCAATGCGATAAACAACGACGGCCAAATCGTGGGTTGGTCCCTCACCACCGGCGGCACCCAACATGCTTTCCTCTCCACCGGCGGTGGCCCTCTGCAAGATTTGGGCGTACTTGGCGGCAGCCAAAGCGCTGCTAACGGAATAAATGGCAGCGGTCAGGTGGTCGGTTCTTCCAACGGTCACGCGTTCATCTACAGCAGCGGCAGCATGCGTGACCTTAACAGCTTCATTCCCTCGAACTCAGGTTGGACACTTGAACAGGCGAGTGGAATCAACAATCTTGACCAGATCGTCGGCAGTGGAACAAATTCCGCCGGTCAAACGCACGCGGTTCTGCTGACGCCGTACACACTATTAAGCACGGCGTCTGTTTCTCCGGTAACTGCGGCACCACCCATTGCTCAATTTCCCGCGCCAAATATGCTTCTTCGGCAGCTTCCAAATTTCACGCAAGCTGATGGCACCGCATTTTCCACGCCGACGCTGAACTCGATCGATTTGTCAACGCAATTACTCGGCGCGTTGGCGGAACCACTAAGCAACCAGTTCTTAAAAGATTTTGCCTCGGCAGCAGGGGAAAACCTACACACAGCCGGCGAGGTCGGAACGATTGCGCTAGCCGCGACTAATCCAGATCCGTTGGCGGCCGGGGCAAGCCTAGCTCTAATGGTGGCGCCCAATACGCTGCAAACCGACACGTTAAAATCTCTGTTGCAGTTGCCCAACCTCGTGCAAATCGCCAACTACGAATGGGGAACGTCGGGGGGCGAGCCGGTCCACGCAGCTTTGGCGCTTGTGAATTTTTCATACGGTACGGTGCTTGCGAATGAACTGGAAGTCTTTGGATCGGACCCGGTGGACACCGACTATCAGTCGATTGCAACCCCTGCTGCTTTGCCGGATGCGATTCTCCATCTCCCATCGACGGGAAACACCGGCATTGATAAAGCTGTCGCGGATTCGATGACCTCGATCGTTTCTGCTGCTTCATATCTTCAAGCGGCCAATGATTCGCTCGACAAATACGCCGGGGCGCTTCAGGGAAATGCCCCCTTGAGTGCTGCGGCTCAACTCGATGCCTTCCTGCAGTATCTCGTTGCGTACAATCAGGCCGCTGGCCAATCCGTGGAGGATATAAACTCCTTGGATTCTTTGCTCCAGGCCGATGGTTTTACCGATTTCTCATTTGATCCGACCGCATTCGAATCGCTGCAGCAGCAGATCGCCGCAAACGGATTTGACGCAAACACGACTTCGCTTCTTGTCGGAATGGGCCTCACGTCATCCGATCTCGACCTTCTTCAGTCGCAAATTGCCTCGCTTGATCCGACGACGCTTGAGGGCGCCCAGTTTGGCGCGTTAGATTCTGCTGCCGCGGGTCTTTCGCAGGTTACGACTGTGCCAGAACCGTCCACTACTGCCTCTGGTTTGTTTCTTTCATGCCTGTTGCTGTTACGACGGGTGAATTACTGTTGAGGACGCGCCAAAAGACGCAGAGTCCCGGCGCGCCGGGATTGCCATACGTGTAAAGGCAGATGCACACAGATGGAAATGCGATTGGGATTGAGTCTTATCTGCGTGCATCTGATTTTTATCCGTCGCCAGGGGGTTTTCGATCCATCTGTAGCGGGTTGTGAACACGTTCACCGGCACAATCCTGCCGACTGAAGTCGGCAAGCCGCTGAGATCGTTTCCGAAAATGATCTACACAATCTTCTCTGCGTCTTCCTCCGCGCCTCGGACTTCGGCGAGCTCAGTCGAGTCGCGTCTCTGCGGTTGCATTTTAATTCTTCGTGGTTGGGTTGGCGTTCGGGGGAGAATTGACGCCCTCCGACGGGGGGCATACATTTCTTGTCGATGCGTTTTCTTGTGGCGGGGTTCCTGATTTTAGCTATGCCGGCGATGGCGTTGGCTCAGGCTCGGGGACAGGTGCTGACCGTTGGATTCAATAATCATTACCGGCCGGACTGCTGGACGCCGATGCTGGTGCAATTGACCAGCCAAAGCGCCGATTCGCAGGCGTACCAAATTCAGATCGTCCAGGAAGATTTGAATCGGGATCGGGTGACGTACACGCAGTTGGAGACGCTTGGGGGAAACGTGGAGGGAAAGCCGGCCACGACTGAAAATTACTGGGTATTTTTCAAGCCCAAGCCGACCGACGGCGGGCTGCCGGATGCGACGGACCTGACGACCACGCTGAACACGCTCAACGCGCAGTTGAAGGTTTTTCTTTGCGACAAGGACGGCAAGCAGATTTCGACGCTGCCGCTGACATCGACGATTCTTAACGTCGATCCGGCGCGATCGGCGGGTGATCCGGCGCGGAGCCGAAAGCTGATCTTGTTCGTGACCGACGGGACGGACAAGCCGGAGATTTCGGATTATTCGCAGCAAAAGGGGGTGCTGGAGGATGTGGATGCGGTGACGGTGGCGCCGCGGGATTTGCCGTCGAACGTGATCGGATACGAGGCGGTGGACGCGATCGTGTGGATGGACGCGGACGCGAATTTTCTGGTTTCCGGAACTCACACGCCGTCATTGGAAGCGCTGCTGCAATGGGTGCATCAGGGGGGCCACCTGGTGATTTGCCAACCCAGCGAGGCGTTTAAGGTAAAGCCATTTGAAGAGATTCTGCCGGTCGGGGCGCTGGTTAATGGGGAGTGGACCATTCCCATGGTGGATCGAACGGAGTTGGAACCGCTGGAGCGGCTGGCGCATCCGACGGCGGAGCAAGCGAGTTGGCCGAAGAATTTGGGGACGTTCAAGGTGGCTCGTGTGGCGGCGCTGGCGGGGGCGAAGGTGGATCAATGGTTGCGGTGGGACGATGGCGGCGCGGTGTCGTTCACGCCGTGGCTGGCGCGTAAAGGGGTGGGGCTGGGGGCGGTGACGTGGGTAGCGCAGGATTTGGGAAATTCGGCCTTGACGCAGAAGGCGCAAAGCGGCTGGCGGTATGTGTGGGACCAGGTCTTCGACTGGAACAATCCGAAATCGGTGGCGGAGGATTACAAGCCGCAGGACGGGGTGGAGGACTTATGGACGCCGGGGGACGGGATTGACCTTGGCAAGCCGCTGCTGCGGGGGATGGAATTGACCAGCACGGCGGCGGCGCTGCTGTCGATCGCATGTTTTTCGTTCATTTTGTACTGGCTGGTGGCGGGTCCGGGGATTTATTTTGTTCTGGCCGCGCGGAAACAGGTTCATCTGAGCTGGTTTTTCTTCGCCTTGACGGCGGTGGCGGCGACGGGGCTGACGGCCCTGCTGGTCAAGGTGGTGGTGCGCGGGCCGCCGATACTTCATCACCTGAGCGTGGTGCGCTACGCGGCGGGTGAAAGCGTGGGGGTGATCGACAGCCGATTGGGGCTGTATATCCGACAGGATGGCCTTGAGACGATCGCGCTGGGCGACACCGCCGCTCACCAGGTGAGTTATCTCACGCCGTTTGGTCTTCATCCGCAGTATGCCAACAGCGGCGACGATGGGGGAACGTACCTGGAGTATCAAATCCAGGTGCGCGACGATTCGGAATCGGATCCGGTGTCGGTATCGATTCCCTATCGCAGTTCGTCGAAGGACTTGCAGGGGCACTGGGTGGGAGAGATCAAGGGGACGATCGACGTGGCCGGGGACGCCGTGAAGCTGGATGCGAGCAATAAGCTGGTGGGGACGCTGGTGAATCACACGGGGTATGATTTGGTGCACGTGTTCCTGGCGTTCAAACAGCCGGTCCGGGCTGATGCGGCCGAAACCAGCATGCGGGACACGGAGATCATCTATGTGAACAAATGGGCGAAGGATGATTCGCTGAAGCTGGACGATTTGATGGTGTCGGCGAATCTGATGAATCTGGAAGATCTGAACAAGGGCCGCCAGCCGATGGGGAAGGATACGGCTTGGGGGCAGATGGGGGACAAGGAACTTCGGCCGGCATCGTGGAGCCGCTATTGGCGAAGTAAGGAAGACGATGTGATTGGCGACCTGGATTACGCGTTGCCGATGCTGACCTTGTTCGAGCAATTGCCGCCCTGGCCGGCGGCGGCGCATTCGAATCGATATGAATTGTACCGGCGTGGAGCGAGGCAGTTGGATTTGTCGCCGGCGCTGAGCGCCGGAGGGCTGGTGATTTGCGCGCGGGGCACGGTGGAGAATGTTCTGACGCGAACCCCCCTGCCGGTGCCGCTGACGGTTGCGGATTCGCCGGTGAATGGGAATGGAACGACGATTTACCAGTTTGTGCTGCCACTGGATCGGTCGGCGGTGTATGGTGAGCCTTCGACGAAGCCTGGCGGGTAATGGGATCGGCAGTTTCTGCCCACGGCGACGTCGCGGGCTTTAGGCGCGGGATTATCGCATGGGCGTTGTGATCAAAACGGTCAACCTGACCAAGCGTTACGGCACGCTGGTGGCGTTGTCGAACCTCAATCTGGAAATCAACGAAGGCGACTGCTTCGGTTTCATCGGGCCGAATGGGGCGGGGAAGACCACGACCATCAAAATCCTGGCGACGCTGCTTCAGCCAACCTGGGGCGAGGCCCGCATCTGCGATTATGTGGTGGGATATCAGTCGCGTTCCATTCGGCCGCTGATCGGATATATGCCGGATTATTTTGGCGCTTATGAAGACATGGGGGTGCAGGAATATCTGGAATTCTTCGCGGCGGCGTACAACATTAACGGGGCGCAGCGCACGAAGATCGTCGGCGACGTGCTGGAGCTGACGGATTTGGGATTCAAGCGGGATGCGGCCGTTGACGGGCTTTCGCGCGGGATGAAACAGCGCTTGTCGATCGCCCGGGTTTTGGTGCACGATCCGAAGGTGCTCTTGCTGGATGAGCCGGCCGGGAACCTGGACCCGCGGGCGCGAATTGAGATGCGCGAACTTCTGAAGGAACTGCGGCGGATGGGAAAGACGATCCTGATCTCTTCGCACATCCTTCCGGAATTGGCGGATTTGTGCAATACCATCGGCATCATCGAGCGGGGCGAACTGCTTTACAGCGGGCCCGTGGCGGACATCTTGAAGCGGGCCAGGGCGGGGACGGTGGTACAGGTCGGCGTGGTGCGAGCGCCGGAACAGGCGGCGGCGCTGCTGGCGCAGCATCCGGATGTCGAAAGCGCGGCGCCCAATGGCGGATTCATCCAGGTATTGCTTAAAACCGGCGTGCAGGATTTCAGCTTCATCCCGTCCCAACTCATCTCGGCGGGGTTTCAAATCAATCTGCTGAAAGAGGAAGAAGTCAATCTGGAAACGGCGTTCATGCGATTGACCAAGGGGATCGTGCAATGAATGCGGGCAAGAAGGCACGAAGGGACGGAGGCACGAAGGGGACGGGTTTTGCAATTCTTGGGCGCCGGCGTCGTCAAGCGATTAGGTGAATTTTGCTTGGGATTGCGGATTATCTTTGGCGGCTGATTCCTGGGAATCCGATCCTTCGCCGGGTTGTGGAAGCCGCGGGCAAAAAGCGGCGGGACCTCATCATCCGCTGCGGATATCTGGGCCTGCTGGTCGTCGTCGTGTTGTACGTCCTGTCGACCAGCGGGACGAGCTACAGCTCGGGCGATCTGCGGGCGCTGGCGAAGGATTCGGCGAAGCTTTTCCAGGACATGTCGTATCTGCAACTGGGGCTGGTGGCGCTGCTATCGCCGATTTTTACCGCGGGGGCCATTACGCAGGAGAAGGATAGTCAGACCTATGACATCCTCTTGTCCACGCCGCTTACCAATGGCCAGATCGTGCTGGGCTCGCTGCTGAGCCGGGTGTTTTTCGTGGTGGCGCTGCTGGTGAGCGGGATTCCGATTTTCGCGATCACGCAGATTTTCGGCGGGGTGGCGATCAAGAGCATCGTCTATAGCTTCCTGATCGCCGCCAGCACCGCGATGGTCACCGGCGCCATGGCCATGGCGATCGCGACGTTCAAGGTCGGCACGCGGCGGACGATTTTCAGTTTCTATCTGTTCATCGTGATCTACCTGGTCGGGCTTTATCTTTTGGATCGCGTCGATTTTTTTCATCTCAGCTACACGGATGCATCGGGAAACCGGGTGCAAACGTCCACGAGCTGGCTGACGGCGCTGCACCCTTTCCTGGCGCTGCGGGTGATCTTCGGCGACAAGCTTTACCTGCCGCCGAACCTGGCGGATTTGCCGCCGGAATACCAGAGCTGGCCGCTCGGATGGTATTGGACGAGCCCGGCGACGTTTTATGTTTCGCTGATGTTGTTTTTGAGCCTGGCGATGATGGGGCCGTCGGTGCTTTTTCTCAGGCGGCTGGCGCAATCGACGACGAGCTTCAAGGGATGGGTCCTGCAAAAGCTGTTGCTGAGCACGGGCGCCCGGACGCGCAAGCCGCGCGCGGTCTGGCATAATCCCATCGCCTGGCGCGAGGCCAAGACCAAGGCTTCGGCGGCCAAGGCGACGGCTTTGCGATATGGGTTCATCGTGACGGGGATGACGGCGGCGGTCGTGCTGCTGGCGATGCACAGCACGGAGATGTCGCCACGGCAGTTCATCGATCACAGCTTCGATCCGGCGAAGAACACGCTCTATATCGAAGGCAGCGGTTTGGCGGAGATGCCCCTGGCCGGCGGCGCGGAAGTGACGATCGGCGGCGCGGCCGGCAGCGTGGATGATCTGTATGGAAAATACGCGGTGAAAAGCTTTACGCAGGATGCCACCGGAGCGATCGCGACCATCGATCTGGAGGAATATCCCAGGAAATTGAGTTCCCAAGAGGCGCAGAGCTGGCTGCTGGGGCTGACGATTGTGGAGTTCAGCGTGATCCTGCTCATCGTCGCCAACGCGGCGGCGAGCGCGGTGACCCGGGAGAAGGAGGATGGCACGCTGGACCTTCTGCTCACCACGCCGATCACCAGCCGGTATTACATCTGGGGAAAACTTCGGGGACTGGTGGCGTTCGTGCTGCCGCTGGTGGCGGTGCCGGTGGCCAGCGCATTTTTGTTCATTGGGCACGATCTGATCCGCTGGCTCGCCGGCCGGGACAGCAGCTTCCGATGGATCGTGTTCCCCGAAGCGCTGGTCATGATGCCGGCGATGCTGATCATCGTTTGCGCGTTTGCGGCGATATTGGGGATGCAGATGTCGCTCCGCTGCCGGACCACGGTGCGGGCGGTGATGAGCAGCGTGGGGATCATCGTGGGCGCGTGCGCGGGGCTGGGATGGTGCGGGTTTTCGATTCTCGATCACGGAGGAATGCAGAGTGATTTGGCGGTGGCAATCGGCACTTTCAGTCCCTTCACGCTGATGACGATCCTGATCGATCCGTATCAATTTGCCGGCTCGGCGTTCAACCCGAGCGCGGGAAGCGAATACGATCCGGCCACGGCGCGAGTGGTGGCGTTCGTGGTGTGCATGGTGGCCATCGCGCTGTACGCGGCGGGAATCTGGTCGATGTACAAGTCGATGGTGAAGAACTTCGATATGACGATTCGGCGGCAGTCGCGGTGATAAGACAATGCCGAATGCCGATTGCCAAATGCCGAGTGAAAAAGGCCGCGAAATTGTCTTGCATTCGGCATTTGGCATTTGGCATTCGGCATTAGAATAGACCTCATGCAAAACACCGACCTCCTCCGCGCTCAGGCGGAGCATTCGCCGTTCTGGCAGCATGCGCATCAATACTTCGATCGGGTCTATCAGCAGATGAACCTGGACCCGATGTGGCGGGAAATGCTCGCGTCGCCCAAACGCGTGCTGACGGTTTCGTGTCCGGTCAAAATGGATAACGGGCTGATCCAGGTGTTTACCGGATATCGGGCCCAGCATAACAATGCCCGCGGTCCGTTTAAGGGAGGGATTCGATTTGACGTGTCGGTGCGGCGCGACGAGGTGATGGCGCTGGCGATGCTGCAAACGTGGAAGAACGCGCTGGTGGATTTGCCGTTCGGCGGGGCCAAGGGCGGGGTGGTCTGCGATCCGAGAAAACTGTCGATGGGGGAAAAGGAGCGGCTGACGCGGCGATACACCAGCGAGATTCTGCCGATCATCGGGCCGGTGCATGATATTCCCGCTCCGGACGCCGGGACCGACGCGCAGGTGATGTCGTGGGTGCTGGACACGTACAGCATGATGGTGGGACATCAGGAGTTGGGGGTGGTGACGGGCAAGCCGGTGCATTTGGGCGGATCGGTCGGTCGCGAGGAGGCGACGGGACGGGGCGTCATGTACGTCCTGCGGGCGTTCATGGCCAACCAGCACAAGCCGCTGGAAAACACGCGAATCGCCGTGCAGGGGTTCGGCAACGTGGGGTTCCACGCGGCTCAATTGCTGGACGGACTGGGAGCGAACATCATCGCCGTCTCGGAGCGGAAGAGCGGGATCTTCGACGAGCAGGGGATCGACGTGGAGGCGGCGGGATTCTATTACCGGGAGCGCGGCGAACTGTCGGATTATCCGCACGGCGACGCGATCACCAACGAGGAACTCCTGACGTGCGACTGCGACATTCTGATTCCGGCGGCGACGGAGAGCACCGTCACGGCGGAGATCGCGCCGCATATCAAGGCGCGCATCTTGGTCGAGGCGGCGAACGGGCCGACCACGCCGGACGCGGATGAAATTCTGCGCGACAACGGGGTAACCGTTTTGCCGGACATCCTCGCCAACGCGGGAGGGGTGACCGTGAGCTATTTCGAATGGGTGCAGGGATTGCAGAATTTTTTCTGGTCGGCGGATGAAGTGAACAACGAGCTTCAGAAAATCATGGAGCGGGCGTTCGCCGCGGTGAACGCCAAGGCGGACGAGGCGGATTGCGATTATCGCACGGCGGCGTACACGATCGCCATTAGCCGGGTGGCTGAGGCGTGCCGGTTGAAGGGGTTGTTTCCGTAAGCATCATTTTTCATCAATCGCGCAAGCTTCTTAGATTCAAAGTCAAATTGAACCGCAGAGCACGCGGAGGCCGCGGAGACGGACGCAGAGAAGAGAGTGCTTAAGGTCTTCTCCGCATATCTCTGCGTGCTCTGCGGTTCAATCTCTATCGGGAAGCGCGGGGAACTACGGATTTACAATGAAGACGAAAAATGTTGCGTGAGCGTCAGGGCAAGTTTTCGGCGAGTTGGCGGGCGGTGCCGAGGGGTGGGCTGAGGGGGTTTTTGCCGTCGGCGCGGGCGCGGGGATCGTAAATGTAAAACACGCGGTCGGGCTGTCGCTGGGCGTAATAGCGATAGATGACGCGATCGCGCTCCGGTCCGAGATCTCGCGCGCGGATGACCGGGGCATCGTCGGGCCAGGCAACCGTGTCGTTGTAAACGGGGTCGTCGTGGGCCGAGGCGACCGCGGGATCGAATCGGAAAAGAACGACCGCGGGCGTCATGGGGAGGTGTGCCAGCAGCGCATTGGCCGGCCGCTGATCGGCGGCGTTGGAGGGCACGACCGGGGGAGCCGGCTGAAGCGGCCAAACCATCGGCAGCGAAATGGCAACGATGCACAGCAGAACGAAAGCGTTCAGGCGATCGGCGCGGGGCCAGCTTTTCTGAATTGCCGCTGATGACATCAAAATCAGGCAAATCATCGACGGCAAGATCGCAACGATATAGTGCTCCAGGAAAAAGAGATAAAATGTGTAGCCGACCAGGAACAGGGCCAAGATCGCCGCCAAGACCAGCCTGCGGATATCGCCGAGACAAAGCAGGGCGACGGGCAGGAGGATGGACAAAATGGGATCGGGCAGGGAGTTTTCCAGGGTGACGCGGAGCCGGCCGCGATACCAACTCCGCAGCGCGTTCATCGGCGTGTGCCGCTGATACATGGGCAAGACCCAATCGAGCCATTGCCGCTTCAGCGGGCTCAGGTTTTGAGGAATCTGCTCGGGAGTGACGTGGTGAAACCCCATGGGGGAGGCGGGAAAATTGCGCTGGTTGTAATAGGTTTCCGGCAGGTTGCCCCAATGTCCGGTGACGCCCTTGTTTTGGATGAGAAGCAGAAGAAGAAATGGCAGCGCGGCCAGGATAATCATCGATGAGGCGCGCAGGAGCGGGCGAGGCTCGCGCCGAAGCTGCCAGACGATCGCCAATCCCACCGGCACGGCGAGGCAAACGGCGTCGAGGGGTCGGGTGATGGCGGCATATCCGGTGGCGATGCCGACCAGCAGGGCCCACCTTGATTCTAATTGCCGGCGAAACCGGATCCAGGCCAGGAGCAAAACAAGCTCCGTGGCCAGAAATGGCATCTCCGACAGGAGATAGCCGGCAACGTCGCGAAAATTGGACAGTGAAAGCAGCAACAGCACGGCCAGAAGCCCGCGAAAGGGATCGAACAAGCCGGCAATCAGCAGATAGAGAAGTCCGGCGGCGACCGACGCGGCCAACAGGGGCATCAGCCAGAAGGGAAGATGCAGCCAAACGAATGGCAGCATGGCCACTGCGGTGCCGGGGAAATACATCGCGGCGTAAACCCGATCGCCGATCAGGGCCAGGGCGTCGAAAAAGGGGGCAAGATCGGGGGGATACGGCGGCATCCAGAGCCGGCCCCGCGCCAGCATCCGCGCCTGGATCATGTAGGCGTGCTCGTCGTTGAACTTGATGAAGAGCAACTCGCGCACGGCCCAGTCATAGAGGAGAATGTAAATGGCGACGAGAATGACGATGAAGACGGTCGTCCGAAGGCGCCGGGGGGCCAGGGCCGCGTTGACCCATTCAATAAATCCAATGGCGCGCAGGCCGAGGGAGGGGAAGAATGCCGCCGCCAGCGCGACGGCGATGGCGAGGATTCGAACTTTTGCCTCAGCCTCATGGAGGATGTCCAGGGACTTCCAGCCGAAGATGCCGAGCCAATAGACGACGCCGGCGGCAAGGAGCAGCAGGACCAGAATCCGGCGGGATCGCTGCGAAGGGCCGGGCGGCATGAGGGATTACTCTCCGCCGAGGGCTTGGACGACCTGTTTGACGTCGCCGACCTGGCGGATGCGGAGGCCGAAGTTCTCGCCGATTTTGACGGCGTCGCCGAGGGCGATCACCTTGTTGTTGACGAGCAATTCGAGGGGCTGTTCGCTGCTCTTGAAGAATTCGATGATCGCGCCGGTGCCGAGGCGCATAACCTCGCTGAGGTGCATTTTGCGGTCGGCCAGCTTGACGATGAGCGGAACTTCAAGGCGTAGAATGCGGTCGAGTTCGGGACTGTTCGGAGAAGCCTGGGGCGGACTTGGGGCGTGCAGTACGGGCATCCGTTCCTCGAGTTTTATTATCGGCCGTTGCGGGGGAATGGCAATAGGGTTGGGCGGAATCCATTGCCTATTTCCTATTGCCTATTGAAAGACGAACGATCGGTATTGCATTCCAATGGGAAATAGGCAATAGGCAATATTCAAAGCCTTTTCAGGAGTAGGCTCGCATTGTGGCCGCCGAAACCGAAGCTGTTGCTCATGGCGACCGAGACGTGTCGTTCGCGGGCCTTGTGAGGGATGAAATCCAGGTCGCATTCGGCGTCGGGATTGTCGAGGTTGATCGTGGGAGGGATCAGGTTGCGCTGAATGACCAGGGCGCTGATGACGGCTTCGACGCCGCCGCTGGCGCCGAGGAGGTGGCCAAGTTCGCTCTTGGTGGAACTGATGGCCAGTTTCTTCGCGTGATCGCCGAAGAAGTGCTTGATGGCCCTGACCTCGGCGACGTCGCCGAGCGGGGTGCTTGTGCCGTGGGCGTTGATGTAATCGATATGGTCGGGGTCCAGAGCGGCGTCGCGCAGGGCCAAATCCATGGCTCGGCTGGCGCCGCGGCCCTGCTCGTCGGGGGCGGTGATGTGGTAGGCGTCGGCGCTCATGCCATAGCCGACCAATTCGCAATAAATCTTCGCCCCGCGTTTTTTGGCGTGTTCGAGCTCTTCAAGCACCACGACGCCCGCGCCTTCGCCCATGACAAATCCGTCGCGGTCTCTGTCCCAGGGCCGGCTGGCGCGGGGGGGATCGTCGTTCCGGGTGGACAGGGCGCGGGCGGCGCAGAAACTGCCCAATCCCAGGGCGCACAGGGCGGCCTCGGAGCCGCCAGCGATCATGAGATCGGCCTGATCGTGCTGGATGTAACGGGCGGCGTCGCCGATGGCGTTGGCGCCGGTGGCGCAGGCGGTGGCGACGGCGGTGTTCGGTCCATACAGGCGAAAGATGATCGAGACGTTCCCGCTGGCGGCGTTGACCATGAGGCGAGGAACGGTAAAGGGGCTGACCCGGCTCATTCCGCGGGTGTTGAGGATTTTGTTCTGGTCCTCGAGGGTTTCGATGCCGCCGATGCCGCTGCCGATGATCACTCCGCAGCGATTGCGGTCGGTTTTTTCGAAGTCGATGTTGGCGTCATTGACTGCGCTGATGGAGGCGGCGATGCCGAACGCCCCGAACCGGTCGAGCCGCTTGGGCTGAAGCCGTTCGGAGGAGTAGCGCGACACGTCGTATCGGGTAATGTCGAAGTAGGTGCATTCACCGCCGAAGCGGGTGGGGAAGGTGGAGGCGTCCCAGCGTTTGATCGGACCGATGCCGCTTTTCCCGAGGCAAAGGTTGTCCCACATCTCCTCGACGGATTCACCGAGAGACGTGACGACGCCCAAACCGGTAAAAACAACTCGGCGCCTGCTCATTTGCTGGAGTGTTCTTTGATGTAGTCGATCGCCTGCCCGACGGTCTGGATTTTCTCCGCCTCTTCGTCGGGGATGGACAATTCAAATTCGTCCTCGAACTCCATGACGAGTTCAACGGTGTCGAGCGAGTCCGCATTGAGGTCGTTTATAAAATGCGTCTCCCGCGTGACTTCGCTCTTATCGACGCCCATTTGCTCGCTGACGATCTCAATGACCTTCTGATCGATGTCTTCCATATCCACCTGCCCTACGCGAAAAATATCCGGACCACGCGGCCCAATCGTGCGAAAACTATAGCCGTGAGTGAACCTTTTGCAAATTTGTCATTGGTCATTTGTCACTGGTCATTTGCAAAACACCATAGGTTTTGCCATTTCCCATCTTCCGCAAATGACAAATGACCAATGACAATCCTCTACATCACCATGCCCCCATCGACACATATTACCTGTCCGGTCACATAATTGGCATCGTTGCCGGCCAGAAAACTGACGACCGCCGCCACCTCCTGCGGGGTGCCAAACCGCTTCAAGGGGATGAAATTCCTGACTCCCTCTTTGATCTGGTCGTTCAGGACGTCCGTCATATCGGTGGTAATGAAGCCGGGGGCGACCACGTTACAGGTGATGTTCTTGCCGGCCAGCTCCTTGGCGACGGATTTGCTGAGACCGATGATGCCGGCCTTGCTGGCGGCATAATTGGCCTGACCGGCATTTCCGGCGACGCCGGAGACGGAACTGATATTGATGATCCGCCCGCTCTTGGCACGCATCATGGGCCGGGCGGCGGCGCGGATGGCGACAAAGGCGGCTTTCAGATTGGTGGCGATCACGGAATCGAAATCCTCGTCGTCCATGCGCAGCAAAAGGCCGTCCTTGGTGATGCCGGCGTTGTTGACCAGCACGTCAAGCCGGCCAAGCCGCTCGGAAGAGCCTTCGACGGCGGCGGCCAGGGCTTTGAAATCGGCGACATCGCAGGCGACGGCTTCGGCCGTGCCGCCGGCGGCAGTGATCTGGTCGCAAACCTGGCGGAGCTTTTCCAGGTTTCGCGCGATGGCGACGACGTGCATCCCGTCATCGGCCAACCGGCGCACGATGGCCGCGCCGATTCCGCGCGATCCGCCCGTAACCAGGGCCACCCGTTTTTCGGTCATGATGAGCCTCTTGTCCGTCGTGGGTCGGTTCTACAGAGCCGGGCCGTGTCGGCCCGGGGAACGACCGGGGCGACACGCCCCGGCTCTGAAATTTCAAACCGATCCACCCGTCTCTTCTCCTATCCCAGGCTCTCGACGACGAGCCGGCGATTGATTCGTTTGGCCAAGCCGGCGAGCGTCCTTCCCGGAGACAACTCGACATACCGGGCTTCGCCGGCGGCGAGCAGGCCCTGCATGGTCTGCTCCCATCGCACGGGCGAAACGATCTGCTCGACCAGGAGCCGCTTGATGGATTCCGGATCGCCATGCGGCCGGGCCGTGACGTTAGAGTATACGGTTTTGGCCGTGGGGGAGAAGGAAACCTTGGCCAATTCGCGATTCATTTTGTCGGCGGCGCTTTGCATGAGGGCGCTGTGGAAAGCGCCCGCGACCGCCAGGGGCATGGTGCGGAGTCCCTCGGCCTCGGCAACGGAAACGAAGCGCTGGCAGGCGGCGGCAGCGCCGCTGAGAACGATTTGCCCGGGAGCATTGAAATTCGCGGGAACCAAAACGTCGCCGCCGGCAGCCTGCCGGCAGAGTCGCCGGGCGGTCGGTTCATCGGCGCCGATCAGGGCGACCATTCCGCTGGGGGAAGCGACGGCGGCCTCCTGCATGTATTTGCCGCGAAGCCAGACCAGCCGCAGGCCGTCTTCAAAACTGAAGACGCCGGCGAGATGCAGGGCCGTGTATTCGCCGAGGCTCAGCCCGGCATAAGCGGTGACGACGGCGGCGTCGAACAACCCGGACTCGATGGCGTGCCGGAAGCTGGCGACGCTTGCCGCGTAGATCGCGGGCTGGCTGATGTCGGTCTGGTTAAGACGCTCCTGGGGACCGGAAAAACAAAGGGCGGCCAAGTCGAAACCCAGCACGCGGTTGGCGGTTTGGAAGACCTCACGGGCGGCGGGCGAGGCGTCGAAGGCGGCTTTGCCCATCGCGACGACCTGCGCCCCCTGGCCGGGGCAGAGAATGTAAAGATTTCCCGCCACGGTTAGATTCTCACCACGGCATTGGCCCAGGTCAGTCCCCCGCCGAAGGCGACGAAAATCACGGCGTCGCCCGCCTTGAATCGGCCGGCGCGATGGGCTTCATCCAGGGCGATCGGAATCGAAGCCGCCGACGTGTTGCCGTAACGGTCAATGTTGACGAATGCCTTTTCCAGCGGCAGGCCGAGCTTTTCCATGGCCGAGTCGATGATGCGCTTGTTGACCTGATGAGGAATGACCAATTTCACCTGATCGGCGCTCAACTCGCAGGCGCGCATGGCCTCGTGGATCAACTCCTCGAATTTTGTGACGGCAAACTTGTAGACTTCACGGCCCTTGATGGTCATGAAATGCCGGCGATCGGCGATCATCTGCTGGCTGATGGGAAACCGGCTGCCTGGGATGCACTTCATGGCATCGGCCCCGGAGCCGTCGGCGTGGAGCGAGCAATAGAGCAGGCCCCTGCGGGGCTCGCTGGAACGGCGCAGCACAACCGCTCCCGCCCCGTCGCCGAAGAGAATGCAACTCGAGCGGTCGGTGTAATCCGTGATCCGGCTGAGGGTTTCCGCCCCGATGACCAGGACATTTTTGTACTGCCCCGCCATGATGAGGTTCGCGCCGGTCACAAAGGCGTAGATGAATCCGCTGCATGCGGCGGATAGATCGAAAGCGGGGGTTCCGCTTAAGCCCAGGGCGGCGCCGACGAAACAGGCCGTTGATGGGAAGACCATTTCCGGCGTGATGGTGGCGCAGATGATCAATTCGATGTCGCTGGGTTCCAGGCCGGCCGAGGCGATGGCCTTGCGGGCGGCGGCGGTGGCAAGAGATGCGGTGGTTTCGCCCTCGGAGGCGATTCGGCGTTCCTTGATGCCGGTGCGCTGGGTAATCCATTCGTCATTGGTATCCACCATCTTCGACAGATCGTCGTTGGTGAGCCGTTTTTCCGGCAATTGGCTGCCGAAGCCGGCGAGAATGGCTGAGAATAATTGCATCGGGCTGTTGCGTTCTGGAACGTAATCGCAAACGCGCTCCCCTTTGGGTCGCGGCTAAACGCTATTCCTCCATGACCGGGATCGAACCTTCGATGGTTTCGACAATTTTCTCGTTGATCCGGCTGGCGGTGAGCTGCTTCACGACGCGGATGGCGTTTTTGATGGCGCGAGCCTCGGAACGGCCGTGGCATATCAGGAAATAGCCGTCAACCCCCAGCAGCGGCGCGCCGCCGTATTCCTGCCAGTCGTGAGTCGCGTAAATCTTTTTCATGATCGTGTTGAACTGCTCGACGAGATGGGGCGCGGCCTCCTGGATCTCGGCGACGATCGTGCGCAACAGGCCGTCGGCCATGCCTTCGGTGAATTTCAAAACAATATTTCCGACGAAACCGTCGCAGACGACGACGTCAACGACGCCCTTGAACAAGTCCCGGCCCTCGACATTGCCCATGAAATTGATCAGCGGCTCATCGCGCATCATCTTGCGGGCTTCGCGCGTGAGGGTGTTTCCCTTGGCGTCTTCCTCGCCGATGCTGAGCAGGCCGACGCGCGGGTCCTTGCGGCCGCAAATGGCCTTGGCGTACTCGGCGGCCATGATGGCGTATTGCTCGATATGCTTGGGCTTTGGCTCGGGGTTGGCGCCCACGTCGCAAATGACGACCGGGCCGTGGAACGTGGGCAAGGTGACGGCAATTCCGGGCCGGCTGACGCCGGGGAGGAGGCGCATCCGCAACTGGGCGGCGGCGACGCAGGCGCCGGTGTTTCCGGCGGAAATCACCGCGTCGGCCTCGCCCTTGGCGGCGAGCTTGCACATGACGTTGATGCTGCTGTCGGGTTTGCTGCGGACCGCTTCGACGGGAGAATCGTCCATCGCGATGACTTGCGTGGTCGGGATCACATAAAAGGATTTTTTCTGCTGGGGATTCAGGGGCGAGGCATCCAGCCCGCGGCGAATGACCGGTTCGTCACCGACGAGAAAGACCGTATCCTCGGGATCGAGCAAAGGGGTGGCTTGCCAGCATCCCAGCAATATTTCGACGGGTGCATGATCCCCGCCCATCACATCGACCGCAACTCGCACCGACATTCTCCTTCGATGGGCAGCAACGAGAGCAAACGACGAATCAGGCCTGTTCGTTTTCCATCTGCAGCGACAGCTTGGGATTGACGTAGCCGCAGTTGTCGCAGGCGCAATGAGGCAGCTTGGCGTTCGAGCACTGCGGACAGCGCACGTAGTGGATCGGTCGCAGGGCGTGATGCGAGCGACGTTTGCGCTTGCGGGATTTGCTGATTTTCATGACCGGCTGCATGGACGAACTCCTGACAAATACTAATGCGTCCGCTAATAAAAAGCCACGGCGGGATGTTTGCCCGCCGCGGTATGCGAGCGGTACGTTATTTGCACCCATGGATTCTGTCAAGACGCGGCGAAATAGCCACTTGCGGTGCGCGGGCGGCGTTTAGGCCTTCCGCGGCCTCCTTTCACCCTCTGGGCCCAAAGACTGCCAACGACCCCACCCTCACGATTTCCGGTGGAACTCCCGCCGGCGGAGCACCCACTCATCCCTCCAAGTCCAATACGAATGGGCAACGATCCGTTCGTCCGACGCAAGCACCCAGCCGTCGCCAAGTCCGTCTGCGGCGACCTCGCCAATCGGCCAGACAGAAAGGCGTGGCCAGGCGTCGATTTCCCACACAATCACTCGCGTCACTTGCGGGCTGGCAGCGATGTCGTGGCGCAACTGTTCGGAAGAGATGGACGGATTGTAAATGCAGTGATTTTTGAACTCGGCGGCGACGCGCCCCCATTGGAATGGCCATGTGTTGCCGGTCCTAAACTCCGCCGGCGTAGGCCGAAGCCCCGCAACCATGCACGCGCTATAGGACGCCAGCGGCCGATAGAAAATGTTGTCCATGAGCGCGTGCAATTCAAAATAGGTTCGCACGTCCGAATGGGGTTGGGACTGAAACATGTCGGCCATTGCGCGGTCGAGGGGAATCTCTTGTTGGATGTATTGGCGCGCCAGTCCATTGGCGAGGTTGTAAGAGCAGATCATCAGCACCGCCGCTACCCGCACGAACCGATTGGGCAACCGGGCGATCAGCGCCGCCGCGGCGAGCCAGACGGCCGGCAGTACAATCGCCACGTAGCGGATGTGCCAGATCGATTGCCAGGGAAGTTCCGGGTGCTTGCGCATGGAAACGTCATGCAGCCATGGCCATAGATGGGCGGCTGCCTCACACAGCGCTAAGACCACCGCCACGACGGCGACCAGGCGAAGCAGTTGCCGGCCGCGCTCACGGAAACTACTGCCGGCGTAATGGAAGAGCAGCGCGGGGATGAACATCGCCAGCGCGATTCGGGTCACCGGAAAACCGGCATAGTCCACCCAATCCAGACGGTTCCGCGCCGTTTGAATCACCGCCGCGACAGCGAGCAGATGCAGTGGAACGGCGATAAACTTGGCAACGCGCGGCCAGCGATTCAACCCGGCCGCGATGGCAACCGCACCCAAAGCCGCAACCAGCCGGTGCGGGCCAATCACATCGGACAGCCAAGTGAGCCACACCACCGGCGAGCTGAAATTGTCCACGGAACGGCAATAAAAGAAGCCGTAAACCGGCAAGACCAACCAAAGCATGAGCCATAGCAGCGCACGCCACCACTGCTCGGGCCTGGCATCGTCCACGCGGCAGCGCCGATGATGCGGCCAGGGCAGTGCGCCGAAGATCAGTAAACCGTATGTGACACCCGCCAGGGCAATCATCGTGCCGCCGAACCTTTTAAGCAGAGGCGGTGGATCGGCCAGGTCACTGAAGGTCGACCAGTCATAACCGCTGAGGTAGTTGTTGAGCGCTTCAAACGGCAATCCGACGGAATCGTCGGCCGGCTGGATCCAGTTCAGGCCGCTCAATCGCCATTTTGCGTCCGGCGCCGGCTCGCCGACCACGCCGGGCAAAAGTCCGCCGGTGTTCTGCGTCCAACGATTAAAGACTCCGTGGTAGACCGCTGGGCCAAGGGCGATCATCGCCATACCGATGACCAGCGATGGAATTCGCCAGCCGGAAAACCGTCCCATGGAAATAAAATAAAGCGGCGCCAGCGGCAGCAGCAGGAGCGTGATGACGTGAAATCCGCCCGCGGCGATGCCGGCGGCGATCCAACAGAGCCAGGCGATGCGGCGCCAGGTGCGAATCCACCACAAAAGGCAGGCAATGGTGAGCGTCTCCAGCATCCAGGCCGGCGCGTACATCTTCGCATCGCGCGAAAAGAACAGGCCATAGGCCGAGCAGGCGATGAACGCCGCCGCGATCAGTGCGGTGCGGCGGGTGAACATTTGCCGGGCCAGAAAATACATCACCGGCGTCATGAGCGTCCCGCACAGCGCGGGAAAGAATCGCAGCGCAGCCGGCGTGAGCATTATTCCGCCAGGAACCAAATGAACGCCGCCGCCGAGAGGAAACCCCTGTCCGATCCAGTTGAGCAGTTCATAATGCAGCGGCATGAACGCGTCATTGCGGAGCGTGTCAAGCAACTGATCGAGGTTTCCGCAGACCCGCCAGTAGGTGAAACATTCGTCGATCCGCGGCGGGGAAACGGAAAGCCGGTTGAAGCAGAGCAGACCGGACAAGGCTGTGAGCGCGAGCAGCGCCCACGGATACCTTCGCAGCTTGTTCGTTCCCTGCGCCGCAACGGCCGGCAATGCCTGCAGGTTCGTAACAGGAGGCAAAAGACTCGACTGTGTCATGGCCTCAACCGTCCGTTATTGTGAGCAAACCCGTGGGGCCTGCAAGCCGTTCGACGTGCCCACGACGACGCGCGTTTTAAGCGAATTTGGCGGCGATAGTTCGGGCGAGATCGATGGCGGCGGGAATTTTTGACGGGTCTTTGCCGCTGCCCTGGGCCATTTGCGGACGCCCCCCGCCGCCGCCGCCCGTTACCGCGGCAACCTGCTTCACCCAATCGCCCGCCTTCAGGCCCTTGGCGATCACGTCATCGCTGACGGCTGCGACGAATGTCACTTTCTGATCGTCGGCGGTCGCCAAAAGAATGGCATGGGTGGGAGATTTCTTGCGAAGAGAATCGATGGCCGAGCGAAGCTGGTCGTCGGTCGCGCCGGGGATTTGGCCGACGATCAGCTTGCCGCCGGCGATCGGGCCGGCCTGGGCGAGCATGTCGGAGGCGATTTTGATGGCGTCCACTCCCCCGCCGGAGGATTGGGCGCGATTCGACTTTTCAAACGCTCGGTGCCGGGCCTGAAGCTCGAGAATGGCGGCCTGGGCGCGGCGCTTGGCTCGCAGGGGAAGCCCAGTCGCCGCGGCGACCTGCAATTCGGCGATCGTCGCGGGCAGATCGGCGTCTGACGTCTTGCGGGCGAGAATGCCATCCAGTTTGGCGGCAGCCGACTCGACGGCCATCGCCGCCTCGCCGGTGAGGGCGACGATCCGGCGAATGCCTTTGCTGACGGATTCCTCGGCGGTGATGGCGAATCGGCCGATCTGGTCGGAACTGGCCAAATGCGTGCCGCCGCAGAATTCGATGGAGAACTCCCGCCATTTGGAATCGCTGGGATCGGCCAGGAGATCGTTGACGGGCGCCCCGATGGAAACGACACGAACGACAGAGGGATATTTCTCGCCAAAGACAGCCCGCAGGCCGTTGATCTTGAGCGCCTGATCCTGCGGCGCTTCCTGGGCGTAGACGGGCAGTTTATCGGCAATCGCCTCGCCAACCAGTTTCTCCACGCCGGCGATTTCGTCTTCGCTCATGGCCTTGGGATGGGAGAAATCGAAACGGAGCTTTTCGGGATCGACCAGCGAGCCTTTTTGCTGCACGCCGTCGCCGAGGGTTTGGCGCAAGGCCCAGTTGGCCAGATGCGTGCCGGTGTGATTTTTTTCGGTGTTCGCTCGGGCGGCGGAAACAGTAGCGGTAACGGCATCGCCGACGCTGATTTTTCCGCTGCGGAGCCGGCCGATGTGCAGGATGTAACCGCCGACCGATTTGGTGTTTTGGACGTCGAATATCCCTATTCCCCCTCGCCCGGTACTCCGGGAGAGGGATGGGGTGAGGGCAATGTGGGAATCAGGCTGCAAACCATCACCCTGGCCCTCTCCCGGAGTACCGGGAGAGGGGAATAGGGGCGCAGTTTTCAGCTCGCCGCTGTCGCCGACCTGGCCGCCCATCTCGGCGTAGAAATTGGTGCGATCCAGAATGACGGCCAATTCCTCGCTCTCGAAACTCGTCGCTGGCGACAAGGCCAGATCGGTTCCGTTCCAAATCGCCAGGACTTTGGCTTGGATCAGTTCGTGTGAAAACTTGGGCTGATCGTCGGTGGGCTTCACGCCGCTTTGCGACAGTTTGGACATCGCATCCGGGGACAAATCCGTCGGCCGGGAATCCTGCGACTTGCCGCCGGCGCGGGCGAGTTCGCGGGCCTGCTCCATCAGTTTTTCGTAGCCGGCGGTGTCCACCGTCATCCCGCGCTCCTCGGCCATGATGCGTGTCAGGTCGATGGGAAAGCCGTAGGTGTCGTGGAGTTTGAAGGCCTCGGCGGCTGAAATGGAGCCGGCGGCGGATGCTTCTTCAAAAAGCTGTATTCCGCGATCGAGGGTGCGGCTGAAGGATATTTCCTCGCCTTTGATCAGCTCAATGACATGATTCGGATTCCGTTTCAATTCCGGAAAAGCCGCGCCCATTGAATCGACGACGATCGGAACGAGTTGATGAAGGAACGGCTCGGTCAGCCCAAGCTGCTGGCGGCCGAAGCGGACGGCGCGGCGCAGGATTCGTCGCAGCACATATCCGCGGCCTTCGTTGCTTGGAACGGCCCCATCGGTAAGCGCGAATGTCAGGCAACGAGCGTGATCGGCGACCACGCGGAAGGCGATGTCATGGCGAAGCTGCTCGTCGGCCGCTTCAAGCTCGCGGTCCGGAACGTTAGTTGGCGGGAATTTGCCTGTATATTTCAAATTTGAAATTTCAGAGATCCGATCGAAATACGGCGTCCAAAGATCGATGGCGTAATTGTCGTGCTTGTTCTGCAAAACCTGGCATATCCGCTCAAATCCCATGCCCGTGTCAACGTGTTTGGCGGGAAGCGGCGTCAGCTTGCCGCCCGCGTCGCGGTTGAATTGGATGAAAACGAGATTCCAGATTTCCATGACGCGCGGATCGTCGCCGTTGATCTTGCTTGAGCCGGATAGGTCGGGGGTGCGGTCGATGAAGATTTCGGTGCAGGGGCCGCAGGGGCCGGTGTCGCCCATCAGCCAGAAATTGTCGCTGCGAAAATAGTGAATGTGATCCTCGGGCATGCCGGCGATTTGCTTCCATAGCTCGGCGGCTTCGGTGTCGCGCGGGACTCCGTTTTTCTCGTCGCCTTCGTAGCAGCTTACGTGCAGGCGGGTGGGATCGAGTTTCCAGACTTTCGTCAGCAGTTCCCAGGCCATTTCGATCGCGCCGGCCTTGAAATAATCGCCGAAGCTCCAGTTGCCGAGCATTTCGAAAAACGTGTGATGCCGGCGGCTGCGGCCGACGTCGTCGAGATCGTTGTGCTTGCCGCCGGCGCGGATGCATTTCTGGGTGTTGGCGGCGCGGGTGTAGGCGTGTTTTTCCTGGCCGAGGAAAACCGGCTTGAACTGATTCATCCCCGCGTTGGCGAAGAGGAGCGTGGGATCGTCCAGCGGAACGACCGGCGACGACGGGACGAACGTGTGGCCGTGCTTCCTTATGAAGAAGTCGAGAAACTGCTGGCGGATTTCAGCGGAGGTCATGGCTGTTTGGCCAGCAGATTGGGCAGCGAGGAGATGTCGTCTTCAGTCCTGCGCGACATGGGAAGGTTTTTAACGCTGGTTGTCGCTGGTTGCAAGGTTAGGCGAATGGCCCACGCCGCCGGGGTCGATCCGGGTCAATTGGACGATTCGTTCGAGCTTAAAATTGCGGCGATCGTTGCGAAGGTGACAGTGGGCAATCAGGACCAATTCGCCGGCCACGCGGCGCAATTCGATGGGATCGACGATTCGCCGCGTCCGCATCTGGTTGGCATCCAGATATTCCATCATAACGGGCCGATGATTTTCGAGGGCATCCTCCAATTCCAGTGGAAGCAGACTCTCGCCGGCGGAAGCGGGCGCTATGGCCATCGGGCCGCCCTGGTCTTTCAGGGCGTCGCACAGGCAGATACCCCACCCGCCGATGGGAGCCAGGAGCAGATCGAAGACAATGGCGGTGGTTTGGGCGTCGGGCAAAGCGCGATGTGCGCCGGCGGGTTCATGCCCGAGGCGGCGCGACAGTGCGCCGAGGCCGTTCCCGCCGCGGCCGAATCGGCGGCGGGCGATGCGGACGGTATCCAGGACGTGGGGATTGGCCAGGGCTTGGTTCATATCGTGTCCGGCGGCGCGAAATTCGCGCGTCAGGAATGAAAGATCGAAGCCGATATTGTGTCCCAGGATTGCCGCGCCGGCGAGCAATGACAGCATGGCCGGAAGCTGCCGGCTGAACGTGGGCTGGCCGTCGCACATGGCCTGGGTGATGCCCGTCAGGGCGGTGACGCCCGGGCTGATGGGGCGGCGGGGATCGATGAGTTGCTGGTATTCGGCGATTTTCCGACCATTTTCGTAGCGGACGATGCCGACTTCGATGATGCGATGGCCGTAATCGGCGCTGGCCCCGGTGGTCTCGACATCGATGCTGGCGACGGGGATGGATGAAAGGGATTGGACGAGGGAGAAGGGCATGGAGATGTTACTTGTCACTTGTCATTTGTCATTTGCGAAATCCAAACGCGCTATAAATCGTATTCAGCCAATGACAAATGACCAATGACAAATGACCAATGACAAATGACAAACCACTATATCCGCACGCCGATGATTTGAGTCTCGAAGGCGATGGTCCCGCTGATCACTCCCTGAATGGCGCAACACATTCGACCGTGGCGGTCCCAGATCTGCTGGCCGAGGAGATACATGCGCACGGGGGGCACGACTTGTTGGCGGAATCGGCATTCGTCGACGCCATTGAAGCCAACGAAACCCGTCCAACCGGAAAATTTTCGGCTGTAGAAAGAAGCCAGTTGAGCGCCGGCCTCGATCATCAGGACGCCCGGGAACAGGGGCCGGCCGGGGATGTGGCCCGCGACCCAGAACTCGTCGGTCCGCACATCCTTATATCCGAGAAGGCGCTGAAGTTTCGAATCGGCAAAGACAATGCCGTTGAGCATTTCCATATGGCCGCGCTGGGGATTGCATTCCCGAATGGCCGCCTGATCGAAGACGTCGGGCAACTGTTCCAAGTCGGCAATGTCAAATAGAAGTTGCGGCGGCATGAGGATGAAGGGCGCCAGCGCGTCGGCCGGGGCAAAAGATGCTCACGAAAGACAGAAAACCGGATGATGCCGCGATCAGCAAGAAGTGGCGACACGAGACAGCGAATGCCTCAGGCCACACCCGGTTCGGTATTGCGGTTTTCGAGGATCTTTTTGCGGATATCTGTGGCGGCAGCCTTGATTTCCTGCATTTTTTTGCGGACACGGGTCCCCGCAGCCTTGTTTCCGCCAACCGCCTTGTTGACGTCTTCCTCAGCCTCGGCAACGAGGCGCTTGAGGTTCTCATATTCCTGCATCAATGCCTCCATCGTGTTAGTAGCGCCTGAAAACTGTAATGACATGTCCGAGGGGTGTCAAATGGGGAAAAAGGGCTGGGGAGCGTTCAAAACGCGGAATGATCCCGGCGCGCCGGGAGGATTCGGCATTTTCTTCCAGTCCTAGCTGTTGGGCTCGCCCCGGACGTGCTTGTGGAAGGCTTCCATGAGCCTGCGGGTAAGCGAGCCCGGCACGGCGTTGCCAATCGGCCGTCCGTCGATCCGCGTGACCGGGACCACCTCCGCGGCGGTGCCGGTGAGGAAACATTCATCCGCGATATATAAATCGTGGCGCTGAAGGGTCTTCTCGAAACAGGGAATCGACAGCTTCTTGCAAAGGTCGATCATCACCTGCCGAGTCACGCCTTCGAGAATGCCGTCGGCCGTTGTGGGGGTCTGAACCTGCCCGTGGCGAACGATGAAGATGTTGTCGCCGGTGCATTCGGCGACGTTGCCTTCCTGATTCAACAGCACCGCCTCGGGCACGTCGGCGTCGGCGGCTTCGATCTTGGCCAGGATGTTGTTGAGATAGTTGAGGCTCTTGATTCGCGGCGAAAGGGAATTGGGATGGGTGCGCACCACCGTTGAAGTGATGATGTACATCCCTTTTTCGTACATTTCGGGCGGATAAAGCTCGATCGTATCGGCAATGACGAAAACCGAGGGTGTGGGACATTTGCTGGGATTCAGGCCCAAGTAGCCGACGCCACGGGTGATGACCAGGCGAATATAGCAATCGGAGAAGTTGTTGATCCTGACGGTTTCCTCCATCGCGGCTTTGAGTTGCTGGGGCGATCGAGGGGGAATGAGGCGAATGCCGCGGGCGGAATCGAAAAGCCGGCGGAGATGGGCGTCGCATTCGAAGATTTTGCCGCGGTAAACGCGGATGCCCTCGAAAACGCCGTCGCCGTAGAGCAGACCGTGGTCGTACACGCTGATCTTGGCGTCCTCCTTGTCGTAGAATTTGCCATCAATCCAGATCTTGAGGGGCATAGGGGGATGATAGAATGCCGAATGCCGATTGCCAAATGCCGAATTTGGGATGAGCATTTCATTCGGCATTTGGCAATCGGCATTCGGCATTCATCCTTCCGCTTCCCGCAATATTCCGCCTTCGAGCACCAGAACCCGGTCGGCTTTGCATGCCAGACTGCGGTCGTGGGTGACCATCACGATGGTTTGGCCTGCTTGCTGATGGAGTCGTTCCAGAACGCCCATGATTTGGCGGCCGGTGTCGGCATCGAGGTTGCCGGTGGGTTCGTCGGCGAAAAGAACGCGGGGCTGGTTCATCAGCGCGCGAGCGATGGCGACCCGCTGGCGCTCTCCGCCGCTGAGGTGCTGCGGACGATGACGAAGGCGGTGCTCCAGACCCATTTGGGTGAGAAGTTCCTTGGCTCGGCTTCGCAGATGCGATTTTTTGGCGCGGAAGGCGAGCAGGCTGTTTTCGATCATCGCCGACAGCAGCGTGTTCTCCAGCACGTTCAGCTCGGGAAGCAGGTGATAGAACTGGAAAACGAAGCCGAATTGCGTGTTTCGCAGGAACGCGCGGCGGGAGGAGGAAAGTTTGGCGATGTCGCGACCGTCGTAGGTGACGACGCCGGCGTTGCATTCGTCCAGGGCGCCGAGGAGATGCAGGAGCGTGCTTTTGCCCGAGCCGCTGCGGCCTTCGATGGCGATGAATTCGCCGGCGGCAACGGTGAGGTCCACTTTGGAAAGAACCTGAATCTCGCTGTCGCCCATGCGGAACGTTTTCCGCACGCCGCTGGCGATCAGAATCGCCGCGCCTTTGGCGGCCTGAGGGGAGGAGATTTTGTCGGCAATGGCGGACATCTGCTATTGACGGCTTTATTCCCAGCGCAGGGCTTCGACCGGGTTCATCCTCGCGGCGCGGATGGCGGGAACGAGCGCGCCCAGAACGGACGAAAGGATCGCCACGGAAACGATCACCACTACATCGTGAGCGTCCATCGTATTGGGAATGGTGTCGAACAGATACGTTTTGGCGTTCCAGATTTGGATGCCGAAATGTGTGCCCATCCACGCGTGGAGTTGGTTGATGTTGTGAACGACGAGATAGGCCAACAGCAAGCCCATTCCACCGCCGAGAAGACCAATGGTCAGACCATAGCCCAGAAAGATCCCGGCGATGCTGGAACTGGTGGCGCCGACGCTTTTGACGATGCCGATGTCGCGCGTCTTTTCCATGACGATCATGAAGAAAATACAGAAAACCAAAAAGATGGCGACGACGCTGATGATGGCGAAAAGGATGACGAGCAGGGATTTTTCGTGCTCGACGGCGTTGAGGAAATCCTGCTGCTTCTCATCCCAAGTTTCAATGCGAACCTGACCCGGCTCGGGATAGTACAAATCAAACTTCTGTAGCACGGCATTCACGGCATCGGCGATTTGGGGCTTTACCGCGTACGGATCGACGCCGGGTTTGACGCTGATGAGGATTTCGGTGCAACGGGCAGGCTCCGTCTCCTGCCGACCGGTGGCGGCGTCGGTGTAGGCGCTGGCGCCCATGTTCAGTTGGTTTTGGAGCACGTCGAACGGGAGATAGACGAAATTCTGGTCGGCCTGAAAGACGCCGGTGCGGCTGTCGTCGATGAGCCAGTAATAATTGGTCGAGGCTTTGTCCTGAAGATCGACGCCCGAGAGATCCCCCGAGATTTTCAGGAGCGTCAGCTTGACCCAGGCGCGATAGATGAAATCCTCGCGCGGATCGCTGCCCCGCAGGCCGATGACGCCCGATCCGACGATGATCCCGCCGAACCGCGCCGGGTCGGTTTTTGAATTGGGAAGCTCGGCTCGATAGACGTCATCCGGCAGAGGCTTTTGCCAGGAGGGAAAGGAATCAGCCTTGGCCTGGAATGTCTTGGCCTTGTCGGCTTCAAGATTCCCAAGCCCGTCGCCCATCAGTGCATCGGCGGCGCCCGCGCCGGCATCATGATCCTTCCCGGCCTCCTCGGCATATTGCTTCGATTTGGCCCGCAAGACTTCAGGCTGAAGATGCAGGCTATTCACAAAGCCGTTCACCTGGCCGATCTGCTTGATATCCAAGCCCATGACTTCGACGGGAGTGCGAATGGGATTGGGCGTGTGCCCCACTCCGATCTCGGCCAGTCCGACCGTGTGAACCGTTGGAGTGACGGCCTTCACGCCGGGAATTTGGCTGATGTCGGCGATCATGTCCTGGTAATGGCTGAAGCCGTCGAGCGATCCGCGATAGACAATGAGGTCGCCGATGAGGGCGTGATTGGTCTGACGAAACATGCGAAGCCAGCCGCCCATGACGCTGATGACGATCAGCACCATGGCAGTGCAGAGCATGACCGCGACGAGCGAGACCCAGGCGATGCGGCGCTTGACGAGATAGCGGAACATCAGCTTGGAGATGAGCCGGGGGCCGGTGAGGATTCGGATCAGCGCGAAGATGGTGGCAATCGGGGCGAGGGCGACGATGCACCAGAGGATGATTGGGATGGCGGGCATTTAGGTTAACAATTCTGATTTAACCGCGGAGATCGCGGAGACCGCAGAGAAAGAATTCATATTGAGATATTAGCTGCACCTTACTCTTCCTCGGCGATCTCCGCGATCTCTGCGGTAAAAGTGTTGATTCATTATTTTTCCTGCGGCTTCATCAGGGGGAAAAGAATCACATCCCGAATGCTCTCCGCCCCGGTCAACATCATCACCAGCCGATCGATCCCCAGCCCCAGCCCCCCCGCCGGCGGCATGCCGTGACGCAAGGCATTCAGGAAATCTTCATCGACTTTCTGCTGCTCGTCGGTGTCGCCGACCTGATGGGCGAAATGCCTGGCCTGGGTATCCGGGTCGTTTAATTCGGTGTAGCCGGGCGAGATTTCAACGCCGTTGATCGCCAGCTCGTAAACGTCGGCGAAGTATGGGTCGTCTTTGTTTTCGCGGGCCAGCGGGATGATGACTGAAGGGATGTGCGTCACAAAACAAGGATCAATGAGCTTTGGTTCGACGAACTTCTCATATACCTCGACGAGCTGTTCAGCTGGGGATTTATACGAGAAAAGTTGAACCTCCAATAGTGCCTTCTTTGCGTCGAGCGAAACAAGTTTTCGAAGTAACTTGCCAATTACCTTGGGATTTCGGGAACGAGCAATGATGTCTTCAATTACGTTACTTGGCAAACGAGCAGAGATCTCGTATTCCGCTTTCAAAGCTTCAAGGATATCGGGGTCTGTCACAGGCTTCTTATCAAATTTCCAATCGGTCACTTGCTCAACTATTTCCGTCATCCGCACGCGCCGCCAGGGGCGATTCAAATTGACCTTGCGTCCATTTGGATGCTCGATCTGCAGCGTGCCGAAAATATTTTGGCAGACTGTGGTAATCATTTCCTCGATCAAATCAGCCATCGTCTCCCAGCTTCCGAAGGCTTCGTAGATTTCCAGCATCGTGAATTCGGGGTTGTGGCGCGGACTGATGCCTTCGTTCCGGAAATTGCGGTTCAATTCGAACACCTTGGTGAACCCGCCGACGAGCAATCGCTTCAAATACAGTTCCGGGGCGACGCGGAGATACAGCGGGATATCCAGGGCTTTGTGATGCGTGACGAAAGGCTTGGCCGCCGCCCCGCCGGCCAGCGGCTGCATCATCGGGGTTTCCACTTCGAGGAATCCCTTATTCGTCAGGAACCGGCGGATTTCATCGACGACGCGGATGCGGAGCTTCAAGATGCGCATCACTTGGGGATTGGCCCAGAGATCGACGTAGCGCTGGCGATAGCGAAGTTCGACATCGCTGAGGCCTTCCCACTTGGCCGGAGGCGGCAGCAGGGCCTTGGCGGCCATCGCAATGGAATCGGCCCAGATCGTGGTTTCGCCTTTGTTGGTCTGGCCGAGTTTGCCGGAAACCACCAGCAGATCGCCGAGGTCGATCAGGTCGCGCACCTGCCAGTCGCGTTCGCTCAGGCGTTTTTTGTCGAGGGCCAGTTGCAAATCGCCGGATTCATCTCGCAGGGTGAGGAAGCTGAGCTTACCCATGTCGCGTTTGAGCATGACCCGGCCCGCGCCGACGACCTGCGGGCCGCCGTCGTGGCCCATCTCCGGCTTGTACAGCGACTTGATGTGGGCCAGCGGTTGGATGCCGTCTGTGCGCTGCCCGAAGGGATCGATTCCCAAATCGCGAAGTTTGGCGAGTTTCTGGCGGCGCTCCTGCTCGTAATGACTCGTTGATTCCATTGTGAGGGCTTGATCTTACGGATGAGATAGGAAAATGAAACTGGCGCGCAAGCCCGCGATGCGTCACACGCGATAACCTCGCTGCCGAGGGCCGATCGCTGGTCCCGGATTATTTTCGCCTCCGCTCTAGCATTCTCAAATCCTCCAACAGAACCGGAGGATTGCCATCTTGCGGTCGTCGCGCGCCAATCCCTCCCCCCCAAGCTGCCCCCAAAAAACGCCGCCGATCCTCGTCTTTCAAGTGGTAATTCGACACGAATAGACTAATGCCGTTAACTGCTCGTCCCTCGGCTTCCAAGGATGGATCAAAACTTTAACGCCGCCACTTGCGATTCCGGCTGTGCTTACCTCTATCGAATGGAACACTATCAACGCCGTTTTTGGAGCATTTTTTCGTGCGACGGCGACCTCATTGGGCGTCAGTAAGATTTCGGCCCCATCGGTCTGACTTCCCTTCACTTCGACCAATAGATTTTCCGCGCCCTTCGTGCAGGATAGATCGTAAGACTCGCGGGTGTGAACATCCTCGACTTGGTAGCCCTGATTCTCAAAGTGCTTCGTCGCCAACGTCATCGCGCGTTTTTCGACGGCGCGTCGCACAGCCGGAGAGACCCTAAATCCTTGGCCCCTGGCTTTGGAAAGGATTACATGGATCGCTTCGATGAACTTCGATTGGGTGGCGTTGCCCTCTACGGCTCGATTTGCGTATAGACGAGTTATGGCGTCTGAATAGACTTGCTTTCGAACGGGCGTAACGGCGGAGCGGTAGTTCCTGAATTTTCCTGCGATAATTTTTGCGTCGGAACTGGAATCATAGCGGAATGTAATCAGGCTCTTCGGGTTGACAGGCAACACATGGCCCAAATCCTTCCCGGGACCGCTGGGCGTGTCATAATGACTGTCATCGAACTCATATCCTCGCGACATTTCGGCGATGGTGAACTCTCTATCTGAAGGCATCTTTGGAACAAGGACCAAATCGCCGCGTGTAAGCCCGGTCATCAAACGAAGAATTCGATATCTCGTTTGGGTTTTGCTTGCTGGCAGCAAGTCCTCGCGATCCTTCCAATGTTTTCGCGCCCCATCAGCATATCGACGTTCCCACGTCAATAAGGGTACAACGGAATCGCCATTCATCAGTGACGAGCCTGGCGGCGCCCAGCCCTGGCGTAGTTGACCTGCTTGGAATTGTTTCCACACCCAAGGGCGACGTTTCGAGTCTGTGCAAAAAACTACTACGTTGGGTTTTGACATGGCTTTTCCCTTTGCCCGCGTCCAAGCTTCAACATGGTCAAAGCGCCAACATGCTGGCGCAAAAGAAAGAGAAATTCGCGTTTCCACGACCGGCCCGAAAACTCTATGATGCTCACGGATTGTGAACACCTCGCGCTATCAGCCTAGTAACCCACCGTTTTGCCGCCTCCACATCCTGCTGCGCCCGGACACGGTCCAGGGAATTCCGGGCGCCGGCCGGTATGTCGTCATACCGAAACTGAACCGCGTAGGGCTGGAGATATTTGCAGTTGTCCACTTCGGTCGGCACCGCGCACCCCGCGTCAGTCAGCGCGTCTAACAACACGACCAGATCATGTGTTCTGTCATAGCTCACCTGTAAGTGGCACAGGAGCGCTTTTAGGTACTTCTCCACCGCCTGCTGAGCATGAAATCCAATGATTGCGTCAGATGTGCCTCCGGTCCTGGCCAGGATAGCCATCGCACTATCATCCTCCGCCGCCTTGCTCAATAGCAGATCCCTCTGTTCATTCCACTTCATGCAACGCCCTCCCCTGACGAGCAGCTTCGTAGAGGATGTTGTTCGGGGTATTGCGCCATTCGTCGAACACTCGCTGGTCTGTCACCACCACGTCTGCGGCTACCCGCAGCGGCCGAAGCACATCCCGCAACCGAACCATTTCGGCATGCTGATCCGTCAGTTCAGGCTCCACGACCAAGAAGTCCAGGTCACTATCCGGACGGGCATTCCTACGCGACTGTGAACCAAATAGGTAAACTCCCGATCCCGGCGGCGCGGCTTTCAAAAGCAGTTGACCGGCGCGCTCGATGAGCTTTTCGTCCACCATGACATTTCTCCTATTCGACGACCACGCGGCGCGACTATTCTACTTCTTTCCGAATATCGTGTCATCCGCTCGCTTGACTCTCTTTCTTTCCCCGCCGACGATTGGTCCGGAATCTTAAAGGAGTATCCATCGTGATGAAGTTGTGTGGATTTGCGGACGAAATCGCCCCGGAATTGGATGAGCAGATCAAATGCTGCAAGGAAAATGGAGTCACCCATTTTGAGCTACGCGGCGTGTATGGGAAAAATGTCCTCGACTTCGATAAATCCGTCAGAATCGAGGTCAAGTCGAAGCTGAAGGCCAACGGAATGGGCGTGGCCTGCATCGGTTCGCCGATTGGGAAAGTGAAGATCAACCAGCCCTGGGAAAAGCACTTCGAGAGGTTCAAGATCGCGGTGGAGTCGGCCGAGTTTTTCGAGGCGCCGATGATCCGGATCTTCAGCTATTACCCTGCCGAGGAGGGCGGGGACATCGGCAAGCATCGCGATGAAGTCATTCGCCGGATGCGGGCGAAGGTTGAATATGTCAAAAGCCGCAACGTGACGCTGGTGCACGAAAACGAAAAGGAGACTTACGGGGCCAGCGGCAAGAATTGCCTGGATCTTTTGAAGGCGGTTGATTCCCCCAAATTCAGGGCTGCGTTTGATTTTGGGAACTTCGTGCAGGTGAAACAGAATCCGCTGGAGGCTTGGCCGTCGCTCAAGGAGTATACCATTCATATTCACATCAAGGATGTGAAGGCCAAGGGAGACCGGGCGGTGCTCGCGGGCAGCGGGGATGGACATCTGGAGCCGATTCTGGTGGATTTGAACAAGAGCGGCTACAGCGGATTTTTGAGCCTGGAGCCGCATCTGAAGGCCGCGGGGCAATTCAGCGGATTCAGCGGTCCGGCGCTATTCAAGATGGCGGTGGACGCGCTGAAGGCGATGTGCCGGAAAAATGGGATTCAACTGGCGGGGATTTAGAGACTATCTCAACGCTGAGGATCGGCCCTCGCCATGCCGGGCAAATGTGAACCGAGACCGAACAAGGAGATGGCGCTCTGGCCCGAGCAGCCGCCGGAGTTTTCCAAGCTCCCGTTGCCGGATCGGCTGCTGGTGCCGGTGAGCGCCCGAATCGGCGGGGAAGCGAAAGTCCTGCCGGCGGGCACCGCTGTGCGAAGGGGACAAGTTTTGGCGGTACGCGCGGCCGAATCGTCGCACGTGACTTTGGCGCCGGCGGATGGGGTGCTGGAAAATGTCAGGCCGATCAGGCTGAGCAACGGTCGCCCGACCCTGGCCGTTGAGATGGTCGTCGATCACGCCGGCGCGGGGGAGAGTTTCCACGATGAGGCGGAAGATTTGCGCGAAGCGGATCCCTCGGCGCTGGTGACGTGGATCGAGCGCATTCGCCGCGCCGGCATCTGGGCGGACCGCCATGCCAGTCCCGATCTGATCGGGCAATTGAACCAGGCCCTTTCAAGGCCGATCGACACGGTCGTATGTACGGTGCTCGATTCCGACGCGAGCATGCGGCTCAATGGGACCCTCGTGGCGCGATTCGGGGATTGTGTGGCGGAGGGAACGGCCCTGCTGGGCAGGATCACGGGCGCGAGCCGTTCCATTCTGGCGGTGGAGGCGGACGCTCATCCGGCTTGGGCGGCGCCTTGCTGGGAAGCGGCGCGCCTGGCGAAGCTGGAGGTTGTCGAACTGGCCAATGACTATCCGCAAGCGGATCCGACGCTGATGGTTTATAGCCTGACGAAGCGGCGGCTGAGGCCCGGAAATCTCCCGACGACTCAGGGCGTGCTGATGGTGGATGCGGCGACGGCATGGGCGATCGGGCAGGCGGCGCGGGGTTTGGCAATGCTGAGCAACCCCCTGGCGGTCCACGACCATCTGCGAGGGCGATCGCATTACCTCGACGTGGCTGTCGGAACTCCCTTGCAATATGTGCTGGAAAAGATTTCGAGCTGGGAGGAGGGCTTTGTGGTTCGCGGCGGCGATTTGCTGCGCGATCTGCGGCTGAGAATTGATGCGGTCATCGGCGGCGGGGAATTGACGATCCACCTGACCGGCCCGGAACTGGCTGTGATCCCCGAGCCGTGCATCCGCTGCGCCTGGTGCATGGACGCGTGTCCGACGCTGGTGCATCCGGCCTCTGTCCTGGAGGGGGCGCAGCGCCGGGATGTGAGCCTGGCGGAGCGAGCGGGACTCGGAGCGTGCATCGAATGCGGGGTCTGCGCGCATGTGTGCCCGTCGCGATTGCCGATTTTGGACGCGATCAGGGAAATCAGAAACCAGCGTTCGACAAGTTCACGCCCTGAGCGAGTCGAAGGGAAATCCCAATGAAATCAAAATCGAGCGACTGAAATCCGATTTCAAATTTCAGATTTCAGATTTTCTGAGTTACGCTGATGCCATGTCTGAGTTCGCGCCGACTCTCGTGAGGCCCCGGCCGTCGCCGCTGCACAGCGGAATCGGGGTGGGGACCTTCCTGACGCTGCAAATCCTTTCGACGCTGTTTCCGTTTACGGCGGGATTGCTGGTGTTTGGCTGGCGAACGGCGGGAACGACCGCGGTCGTGGTCGCCAGCGCGCTGGCGACGATGGCGATTCTTCGGCGGGTGGGCTGGCACGGACGGCAGGTGCGGATGTGGCACTGTCTGTGGCTGGCGATCATCGTGTCGCTGATGTTGCCGGCGCATCTTTTCACGACCGCGCCGATGAACGGGCAGGCGGTCTGGCCGATCCTGCCCGCGGCTGGGGTGACGGCGGCATTATTGAGCTGGCTGCTGGGGGGATTGGGGTCGCAGCGCGTTCCTCCGCCGGTCGTGACGATCCTCCTGATGTTTGTCCTGTTTCACGAACTGTTGATACCGCAGTACGTGCTGCGTCTGGACCGAATGTTTACGGGCGATTTGCTGGATGCCGAACCCACTGAACTGGGGACTTCAGAGCAAGGTCCGTGGATCAATCGCAGGGCGGCGTCGGGATTTGATTCGCTGCGCGTCGAGCCGGTGGGAGACGTGCTGCTGGCATACACGTCGGCGCAGCAACGGCCGGAGCGGGCGTCGCTGACCATGCAGATGCTGATCCGGGACCAGATGCCGCCGCTGGAGAATCTGATCATCGCCGGCCACAGCGGCGCGATCGGCAACGGCAGCGCCCTCGCCGTTATCGCGGGAGGATTATTTTTGCTTTATCAGGGATTGATCGATTTTCGGATTCCGCTGCTGGGGACGCTGGCGGCAATGGCCGGGCTGCTGGTCCTGCCGGTCCCGGTTTATATCACGGACCTGGGGGCACAATGGCATTGGCTGGCATTCCGCAGCCATTATCTGGGCTGGCCAACGGCGCTGACGTTCGTGAATTACGAGATATTCGCTTCGCCGCTGCTGCTGACGTTGTTCTATCTGGCGACGGCGCCCGGATTGCGCCCCATCACGCGGCGTGGCCGGGCGATTTTCGCGATTGGGTTGGGATTGCTGTCGGCGGTGTTGCAGCTTTACGCGTCGGTGTCGATGGGACCGTACATCGCCCTGCTGGTGATTGTGCTGCTGACGCCGACGCTGGATCGGCTGATCCGCCCGCGGCCGTTGGTGTGAGGTTGCGTTGCATCCTACGGTTGTGTTGGCCGGTGACGCCGGGATAATTCGGGGCCATGGGAACATGTCCGGACAACTGATGCGCGACTATCACATCAACATTTTCTATGGCGAGGAAGACAAAGGATATATTGCCGATATCCCGGACCTTGAGGCGTGTTCGGCGTTCGGCAAGACAGCGGTCGAAGCACTGTCCGAGGCGCAGTTGGCTCAAGCCGCCTGGCTTGAGGCCGCCCGCGCCGACGGGAAGCCGATTCCTCCGCCGCGGTATCGTCCGGCTATCTATCAAATACAGGCCGAGTGAATTGAAACCAAGCCGCGGGTGCGGCTGAATGATATCGGCCGAATACGGCCGATTGTGCGTGGGTAAACGCATCATGAACAAGGTGCCCCTGCTACAAGGCTACCGCACGATGACTTTGCTGATCGTGAAGATCGGGAGCATCAGCGCCAGAACCACCGAGCCGATGATCGCGCCCATGATCAGGATCATGATCGGCTCGATGTAGCGGGTCATATCCAAGATGGTTTGCTTCAACTCCTCTTCGGCGAAGCCGGATACCTGCTCCATGACCTGCGCCAGCTTGCCGCTGCGCTCGGCGCTGTAGAGCATCTGAGAGACCGAGCGCGGCACGAGCCAGTTGCGGAACAAAGGGTCGGAGAACTGCTTTCCGGCCTGAATCTGTTGCGAGACTTCGCTCCAGAGATCCTTGAAATAGGAATTGTCGCACAGTTCCCCGGCGGTTTTGACGCAATCGACGAGGCTGACGCCCGCGCCGGCCATCGTGCCGATCATTCTCAATCCGCGAGAGAGATACAGCTTGCGGAACAGCGGTCCCAGGAGAGGAACGTTGAGTTGCAGGTAATGGAACAGGCGCTTGCCGCTCCGGGTGCGGAGGATCATGACGACGCCGAAAACCGCGGTGCCGACGGCCGCGAGAATCAGCGGCCATTGCGTGCAGATGAAGTTGCTGACGGCCATCAGAATCTTCGTGGGCACGGGGAGAGCGGCTTTTTTGGATGCGTAGATGGCGGTGAACCGGGGCAGCACAAAAGCCAGCAGGAACGTGGTGGTGCTGATGGCGAATCCAAGCATGATCGCCGGATAGGTCAGCGCGCCACGGACGCGGCGAATGGTGTCGTGCTCGTCGCGCAAATAATTGGTGGCCCGCTGGAGCAGCTTGGCCATCATGCCGCTTTGTTCGCTGGCGGAGATCAGGGATACGAACAATTTCGGGAAAGCGCGGGGATGACGCTCCAGCGCCGTGCTGAAATCAACGCCGGCCTTCACTTCCTGGCAGATGTCCCGGACGATTCTCTTGACGTTGGGCTTATCCGCCTGCCCGGCAATGCAATCGAGGGCGTCGCTGAGGGTGACGCCGGTGTCGATCATGATCGCCAATTGCGTGGCGATGTGGATAAGGTCTTTGCGCGACAGCCGCGATCCGCGCGGGCGCAACGAACCGACTTCGGCGGAAGGGCCTGTGGGCCTGATGGTCGTCGGATACTTCCCCTCGGCACGGATCATTTGTCCGGCCCTTTCGATGGATTCAGCCGCGAGCGTGCCGTTGACGGCCACGCCGGTTTGATCTCGGGCGGAATATGCGAAAGTGGCCATGGATTAAACCAGAAACCAGAAACCAGAATGCCGAAGGTCCCGGCGCGCCGGTGGACGAATCAAATCCGAATGACCGAATGACGAAGCGATCTTCGTTTCTGGTTTCTGGTTTTGGGCTTGATTCGTCCACCGGCGCGCCGGGACCTTCGGCATTCTGGTTTCGGGTTTCTGGTTTCCTTTAGGTGGTAACACGATAAATCTCCTCCAGGGTGGTAATCCCGGCCTTCACTTTCTCGATTCCGTCGCTGCGAAGACTGATCATGCCCTGCTTCTTGGCCATGTCGCGCAGATCGTTCAGCGTGGCGCCCTGGCTGATGCACTCGATCAAGGCGTCGTCGGGGACGATCAGCTCGTAAATTCCGATTCGGCCGTTGTAGCCGAGATTACGGCACTGCTGGCACCCGCGGGCCTTGAACAGCGTGTCAACGCTTCCGCTGACGCGTTCGATCTGGCGCTTCTCGTTGACGCTGGGGGCGTAGGGTTCCTTGCAATTCTGGCAGAGCTTGCGAACCAGCCGCTGGGCCATGACGCCGACGACCGTTGCACCGACGAGATACGGTTCGATGCCGATGTTGTACAGCCGGGTGATGGCGCCGGGGGCGTCATTGGTATGGAGCGTGCTGAGGACCAGGTGCCCGGTGAGGGCGGCCTGCGTGGCGAGTTTGGCGGTGTCGGTGTCGCGAATCTCGCCGACCATCAGGATGTCCGGGTCTTGTCGCAACAGGGCGCGCAGGGCGGTGGCAAACGTGAAGCCGGCTTTTTCATTCACCTGGAATTGATTCACGCCGTTCAGCGCGTATTCGATGGGGTCTTCGACGGTGCAGATGTTGACGTCGCCGCGGTTGAGTTCCTGAAGCGACGCGTAGAGCGTGGTGCTTTTTCCTGAACCGGTCGGACCGGTGACCAGAATGATGCCGTTGGGATGATTGATCAGTTTCCGCCAGCCCTTCAGCGTGTCGTATCCGAAGCCGAGCTTTTCGAGATGGACCGAAGCCTTCTCGTTATCGATGATGCGGATGGCGACCTTTTCTCCGTATTTTCCGGGCATGGTGCTGACGCGGAGGTCGATGGGCCGCTTGTCCATCAGCACGTGGATGCCGCCATCCTGCGGCAGTCGGCGCTCGGAAATGTCCAGGCTGGCCATGATTTTGATTCGGCTGGCGACGGCGGCGTGCATCTGGTGCGGGGGGCGCAGCTTTTCCGTCAGGCAGCCATCCACGCGATAGCGAATGCGCAGCGACCCGTCGCCCGGTTCGACGTGAATGTCGCTGGCCCCCTCCTTCACCGCGGTATAGATGATGTAATTGACGAGCTTGACAACGGGCGAATCGCCGGCGGCGGCTTCGAGGTTGACGATGTCCTGAACCGGCTGCTCGATGAGGGAGAACTCCTCCGGCTGAACATCTTCGATAATGTCATCAATGACGAAAACTTTGTCATTGGGAAGGTAGGCCTGAAGCGTGCTTTTGATATCGCGCCCGGTCGCGGCCACGACCTGGACCTGATATCCGCTGAGACGCTCGATTTCTTCCAGCAGGAAGACGTTGGCCGGCTCGGAGACGGCAACGGTGAGGACGCCGGCGACGAGATAAAGGGGCAGCGTCTGGTGCTTTTCCAGGAATTCCTTGGGAAGAACTTGAATGACCTTGGGATCGGCGATTTTGGGGGAGACGCGGGCATAGGGAACGGCGTAAGCCTGGGCCAGGGATTCGGTGATCTGGTCTTCGGTGCAGATGTGGAGTTCGACCAGCACCTCGCCAAGGAGTTTCTGATGTCCGCCGCGATCCTGTTCTTCCAGTGCGCGGTCGAGCTGTTCCTGCTGGATGAGGCCCTTTGCCAGAAGGAGTTGTCCCAGAGGCTTGCGCTCGAGCGTTGCGATCATGGTTCATCACCGCATGGTTTACCGGATCGTTTACCGCATCGTTTACCGCATGGTTTTCAGGGCGGTCGGCAAATCCGCCTGGCATTCAAAGTGATGGTCCAGACGGGTGATCTCCAGGATTTTCTTGCAATTCTCGTCAAGATTGACGAGCTTGATTCGGCCGAAGAGGTCCTCGCACCGGCGTTTCATCCAGAGCAGCGATTCAAGCCCGTCGCTGTCGATAAACCGGCATTTCTGGAAATCGACCACGAAATCCACGATCTGGCGCTGTTCGACGTGTTCTTCGAGGGCCTTCTTGGCGGCAGCGGCGGTATCGGCGAGAAGGTCGCCCTGAACCTCGATGACGCAGACCTGGCTGTATTCCTCACACTTGACGCTCATGCAATTCTCCGCTTCACGCGCAGCGGAGGCTGGGCTGCGAATCCATCAACTGCCGGGCGCGGGTGGAATGGTCGGCCAGAAGTTCCCTGAACTTGTCCGCGGCGATGCGCAGAAATGCCTCGGTGAGGCCCGGATCAAACTGAGTTCCGGAGCAGCGGCGGATTTCGGTCATGGCGACTTCCAAAGGCATCGCCTTGCGGTAAGTGCGGTTGGAAGTCATGGCGTCGAAAGAGTCGGCCAGACAGATGATTCGTCCCATCAGCGGAATGTCTTCCCCGACCAGGCCGTAGGGATAACCCTGCCCGCCATACCGTTCGTGATGATGCAGCACGCCGGGGATCACGTCGCTGATCTGCTTGATGTCGCTGAGGATTCTGGCGCCGATCTCCGGGTGCTTCTTCATCTGCTCGAACTCTTCGGGCGTCAGCCTGCCGGTCTTCTGCAAAACGAATTCGGGGACGCCGATCTTGCCGACGTCGTGGAGCAGCCCGGTCATGTAAACGCGCTCGGCGAAGGCTTCGCTCATGCCGGCCTCGAGGGCTAACTGTCGAGCCAGAACGGCGACGCGTTCGCTGTGGCCGCAGGTGTAGGCGTCCTTGGCGTCGACCGCGCTGGTCAGGCTGTGCAGCAAGCCCATCATCAGGCCGTGCGCATCGTCGAAGAGCATGGCGTTTTCGAGATAGATCGCCGATTCATTGCCGATGGAGTTGAGCAGCTTGCTGTCCTGCGAGTCGAAATCACCGCTGATCTTTCCGAGGGTGAAGAGACAGCCGAGGATGACTTCCTCTCGCTGAAGCGGGACGGCCATGAGCTGGCGAACATGCTTGGCGAGCCAGTTGAATTCCTTGTCGTTGGCCAGATCGTTAATCAGCAGAGGGCCCTTGTGCCGGCAGAGCACGGGGATCAATTGCTCGGCCAGTCGATGAACGCTGTCCGGCGGGAGACTGAGCGGCCCGTAAAGCACCGGTTCCTGATGGTGGATGTTCTCCCCGTGGAGAGCGACGCCCATTCCCTGCACGCCCATGACTTCCAGGGCCTCGAGGCACGCCTGCTTGAAGAAATCGTGCGCCGGGCGGTTGATGCGCATCCCGCTGCTGATCTGGTAGACCAGGCTCAGTTCCTCGTAGGCGTCGGCCAAATGTCCGGAGAGGGAATTCATTTCGCCCTCCAGGCTGCCGAGGCTAAGCTGGTCTTTGAACGTCCCGAGCATCAGTCGGGCTTGCCGTTGAATGTCCTCTTCGCCGTAGGCGGCCAATTCCTCGGCCTGCTGATGAAGCCACGCGCCATCGAGGCCGAGCCGGCTGCAAACGCGAAGGATTTCCTCGGCGTGATTGAAGACCCCGGCCCTGCCGGCAAGCGCGAGAACGCCGCAAAGTTGCCGGCGTTGAACGCAAGGCGCCGTCGCCAGGATCACGCCGGGAAAATTGTTCCAGACCGTGACCGGCGAAGTGGCCGTGACCTTGAGGAGCTTGGCCCGAAGTTCGGGCTCCGTCGGATCGCCATATTGCAAAAGCGGCAGGACGTAGCGTTGGAAGAAGAGCGCGGCCTGTGGATCGTGATAGGCCACCGAGCCGTCGGTATGAAGCAGCACCACAAACAATCCGCAGGAACGGAAGCGCGCGGCGAGATTGTCCAGAACGGCGGCGGGAACGCCCAAGGGATCGCCGCCGGCGGGTGCTGGACGATATTGCGTCTGTAACGTCATAGGGTCACTAACTGCCGAACTTTCAGGCGGCGGCTTCAAGCAACACTTCATTGACCGTCGTCAATAGCGCCCTCGGGCTGAAGGGCTTGCTCAACATGCGCAGGATTCCGCTATCCTGCGTATCCTTCAGATCCAGGTCGTATCCCCGGGCGGTGAGCATGATTGTCGGAATCTTCGCGGTGATCGGGTCCTGCTTGAGTTTCCGGCACAGTTCAAGTCCGGAAAGCTGCGGCATGTGGTAGTCCGTAATCAGCAGGTCCGGACGTTCGCTGATCGCAAGCTCGAGGGCTTCCTGACCATCCGCGGCGGTCACTACCTCAAAGCCCGCGTTGCGCAGCTTCAGCGACACCACGTGGAGGATGTGGCTTTCATCGTCGGCAACCAGGATCTTCTTCGCTGACATCAGGCTCCTCACTTCACCGAGAATTCACGCCTAATCGCACAGGTCCAGTTGGAAGCCGAAGCAACTCCCTTTGCCCACGTGGCTCTCCACAAAAATCCTTCCGCGATGAACCGTCTCGATAATGTGCTTGACCAGAGACAGTCCCAACCCCGTTCCCTTGGCCATGTGGTTGTTGGACTCGGCCCTATAGAATTTATCGAACACAAACGGCAGGTCCTTGGGGGGAATTCCAACTCCGGTATCACTAATCCGCGCGATAACCTTCCGTTTGGCTTCATCGACGGCGGTCTGGACCGTAATGATCCCTCTTTCCGGGGTGTATTTGACGGCATTGCTCAGGAGATTGAGCACGGCCTGATAAAGCATGTCGCGGTCGGCGCTGGTCTGATAAAAAACGGGCGTCAATTGCTCGACGAGCGTGATCTGCTTCAAACGCGCCTGCGGGGCAATGACCTCCAGGGCCTCTTTGAGAATGATCGTCAGGCTCTGTGGCTGCTTGTTGATCTGCACCAGGCCCGATTCGATCCGCGAAATATTCAAAATGTTGTCGATCAGCCGGCTGAGCCGGTTGGCCTCGTTCTGAATGACCTCATAAAACTCACGCGTGGTTTTTTCGTCATCGGCCTCACCGTCGATCAGCATCTCGACGTACGCCTTGATGCTGGCCAGCGGCGTGCGCAGTTCGTGGCTGACGCTGGAAACGAAGTCGTTCTTCAATTCGGCGACTTCCTTCTCGCGCGTCATGTCGTGGAGCACGGCAACGACGCCGGCGGGGGCGTCGTTGTTGTCCGCCACCGCCGAGAGCGTGACTTTGAAGATGCGTTCCTCTCCCGGGCCTTTGATCTTGTGCTCGACGATGCGCCGGCCGCTTTTGCTGTTGCTTTGCCGCATGTCGCGAATCAGCTCGGCGAGTTTTTCATCCTTCACGATCTGATCGACCGGGGCGCGGCGGCAATGGTCCAGATCAAACTGGAACGTTCGGGCGGCGGCTTCGTTGGCGAGGACCAACTCGTCAAACGTGTCGGTGACCAGCACCGCGTCGGAAATGCTGTAAATAATCGCCTGTGCATGTTGCCGCTCGGAGGTGGCGACCTTGAGCTGGATTTCCAGCTCCTTCATCTTCAGCACCGCCTCGGACATGCAAAGCTCCGCGGCTTCGACCATTTCGTTGACGGCGGTGACCAGCGGACGAATTTCGTGGTTGTCGGTGTTGAGGAGGTGAAGCGTCCCCTGCGTGGTCATGCGGTGAATGGCCTCGATCAGCACGCGGCAGTTTCTGCGGAAGCTGGTGATCGCCAGCAGCCCCGCCGCCCCGCCGGTGACGAACAGCACCGCGCCGAGGAGGCCGATTTCCCAATGCCCGGTGTGCCAGGCCGAGGGAATGGAGACGATTGAACAGAGCGCTCCGCCGCCGAGCAGCGCGATCATGAGGATGGATAGAATCTTCCCGAAGCGCACTGCGACTCCCTCCACCGTTTATTCGTGTACCACCAGACGCGCCATGAGCCGGGTGGCCATTTCGTCGTCGGGCTTGATCCGGAGCGCCTGTTGGTAATAGGCGGCCGCCTCCTGGCCGCGGCCGAGTTTGTCCAGCGTCAATCCGACCATGCAGAGGGCCACGGTGTCGGCCGGATAGAGGCGGCTGGCGCGGGCGAACGCCTCATGCGCCTCATCGAAGCGCGACTGGCGAAGACGGAGATATCCGAGCAGCAGATAGGCCTGGCTGTTGTTGGGGTCAATCGCCAGGCACCGCCGCAGGGCCAAATCGGCGCGGCGCAGGTTGTTGAGTTGCAGTTGCGCCCTGGCCATGCCAAGCCACACTCCCACGGAATCGGGAATCATTTCCGAAGCAAGCTGGAAGTTCCCAACGGCATCGCCGGCGCGACCGCTTTGCAGTTGGCACTCACCCAGCATGCTCAGCAGATCGGGACGGTGATTGAACTTTTCGTTGGCGACCAATTCTGAAAGAATGCCTGCCGATTCGGCATACAGTTGCCCGCCAAACAGCGCTCGGGCCAGGTGTTCTTTAATCGTCAGATCATCGGGGGCGAGTATGCTGGCGCGGCGGAGCATCTCGATGGCCTGGGGATACTGCCCCTTCTGCATGAGCAGCAGGCCGACCTCGTCGCGGATCACGCCGCTGTGCTCGAAATAGGTGACCTTGGCCTGGAGCATCGTCAGGGCTTCGTCCCGGCGATCCATGGCGACCAGCATCTCGGCCTTGGCCATCACGAACGCCAATTCCGCAGGCGATTTGTCGCAGGCGTGCTGATAAAACTCCAAGGCGCGTTGGGGCTGCTGCCAGCGCTGATAGATGACTCCGGAGAGATAGTCGGCGTCGGCGCTGTTCGGATCGGCATGGCGGGCCAGGGCCAATTCCCGCTCGGCCACTTCAAGCTGGCCTGCCTCGATGTACAACTTGGCGGAGAGCAGATGTGCTGCCGCGCTGTCGGGCGAAAGGCCGATGGCCTCGTCCACGGTGGCGCGGCTGCGCTCAAAATTGGCGTTGTCATACTGATCGACGGCCAAGCCGACCAAGACGGCGGAGCGCGCGTCATTCCACTGCTTCAGCGCAACCTGCTGCTGCGAGGGCGCCTGTGAATCGGAACAGGAGGCGAGCAGCCCAAGCATCAGAAAACCAAGCAAGCAGGATTTCCGCATCGTTACTCCGAAATTCCCTGTCATCGCGCCCTCCTATTTGCCCGTTGTCGATTGAGCGTCGTCCGGCTCGACGGGCGCTGCCGCCACCGGCTTGGCAAAAGCTCCTCCCTCGCCGGCAGACGAGGGCTTCGTGGCCGGGGTTGGCGAGGGCCTCGTCGCGGCATCGGCGACAGACGGCCGGGTGGCAGCCACAGCGGCTGGCACGGCGGCGGTGGACGGAAGCGGCATTTCCGCCATGATCTGGCGGCGAACGAACAAGCGGATCGCCGAATTGTCCACGTCCGCCACCTGCTTGCCGGTGATGCTTTCCTTCATCTCGATCGCTTCGAGAAACTTGGGATTGAGATTGATCGCGCAGTTCAGATGCCACAGCGCCCTATCGAAATCGGGATGTGGTTTGTTCATTTCCGCGACGGCATTTTCGTAGGCGGATTCGGCGAGCCGCTCGCGGCCGAACCACATCATTCCCTTTCGCACGCCGACCCGAAGCTTTTCCGCCTCCTTCATCTCCTCTTCGCCGGCTTTGCTGTAAGCGGAATCATCCTTAATGATGTGGGGCGTGAGCAGGATGATCATCTCCTGGCGCTGGGTGGCGTCGGTCTTGCTGCGGAACAGCGCCCCCGCCAGCGGCACGCTGCCGAGGAACGGCACCTGGTTGCGGCTGCTCGACGAGGTC
>JBEKHH010000007.1:0-122335 GCA_050012375.1 Tepidisphaeraceae bacterium | reverse complement strand
CCAATCACGTCCGGGCGGATTTTGTGTTGCCGGTGCATCACAGCACATTTCGCTTGAGCCATGAGCCGATGCACGAGCCGTTGGAGCGGATTTTGGCGGCGGCGGGAAAGGATGGAGCCAGAATCCCCGTTCGGGAACCGGGCGGGACCTGGACGGCTGATTGAGCGTGCGGGCGGGGCGTGACACATTCGGCAAGGCCTCTTCTTCCCCTCCCCTGGTACTCCGGGGGACGGTCAGGGTGGGGGTTTCGTGGGCCAATCGACGTTCGCCCCCCCACCCCAACCCTCCCCCCGAGTACAGGGGGAGGGGGAAATTCTTTGCGGGAGGTGTCACGCACCCGCGTATGGGCGGGGCAAAGCCCTATTGCGGCTGCCGTTATGGCACAGGCTTGGTCAAATCGCCGGTTTTCTGGGCAAAATGGGGGGATAAATCGGGCTTCTGCGGGGTCTTGTGCTATAGCTCGCGTATAATGTAGTCGAGCATTACAGGCGCGCACTATGAAAAGGCTCATTCTTCTCGCAGCCGTGATCTTTCTCGGGGGATCCTTGGCGATGGCTCAGCCGACGACGGTCCCGTCAGCGCCGCTTACCAGGGTGCTGATAGTTCCCTTCAAGCAAATCGGTGATGCCGGCAGCCAAGGTTGGGTCGGGGCGGCGATTCAGGAAAACCTGATCTCCAATGCGACGGCTTATCCCGGCGCGCAAGCGGTGGCGCTGAATCAACCGCTGGCCAATATGGATTCGGCCGACGCCGTGAAAGCCGCGAGGGACGCCGGCGCGTCGATCGTGGTGTTCGGCAGCTATCAGCTCTCGGACGAGCAATTGCGCGTGACCGGCCAGGCGATGGACGTGGGATCGGGACGCGTACTGGCGACGTTGCAAGTCACCGGGCCGGTCACCGACCTGTTCAAGATCGAGGACACGCTGGGAGGGCAGTTGGACGCGGCGCTTCCGCAGCCGCCGAGCAATCTTCCGCAGGTGACATACGGTCCCAGCGCGACGGCTGCGCCAAATGAAACTGACACGGCTGCCACCACGGCTGCCCCACAGGCATATCCCTACGCATCGCAGCCGTACGTAGACCCGCAGACGACGTACGTCTATCCGTCCGCCGGGTATTACGACTACGGTTATCCCTACTATTATCCGTACTATTATCCGTACCCGTCCATCTACCTCTACGGGGGATTTGGGCCCTATTACCATGGCGGATATCGTGGCGGATATCGTGGCGGATGGGGCCATGGATACGTCGGCGGCGGAGGGGCGGCGCACTTCAGCGGTGGCGGACACGGGGGCGGCGGCCGCCATCGATAAGGATCGCGACGAAAACGAGAGCGCACAATGAGAACAAGCCCACGCATTGCCATGGCGTGGGCTTTTTTTTTATTCCCCCGGTCGAACATCGGCGGGAAACCCGTGGCGGAGCGTGTTTTCGGTGATGCAGCGCGGGAGAAGAAAATGACGGAGATAGTCCGGGCCGCCGGCTTGCGTGCCGCCGCCGGACAGCTTGAATCCGCCGAACGGCTGGCGGCCGACCAGGGCGCCGGTGATCTTCCGGTTGATGTAAAGATTGCCGACACGGAATTCACGGCGTGCGCGTTGGATGTTGGCGGGGCTGCGGGAAAATATTCCGCCGGTCAGGGCGTATTGAACGCCATTGGCGATCGCCAGCGCGTGGTCTAAATCGTCCGCCTTCATCACGGAAAGGACCGGGCCAAAAATTTCCTCGGTCGCCAGCGGGCTGTCCGGCGGGACCTCGGCGAAGACATGTGGGGCGACGAAGTACCCTTCGGCGGCAAGGGGACCAACATCACCGGCAAAGACGAGGCGGGCGTCGCGCTTGCCGCGCTCGATCGCGGCTTGAATGCGACCGAGCGCCTGGGCGTCAATGACCGGTCCGACGCCGCAGGCGGGGTCTTCCGCGGGAGCGATCTTGAGGCTGGCGACGGCCTGGACCAGGCGGGCGAGCAGGGCATCATAAACGCCGGCGAGGACGACGACGCGGGAGCAGGCGGAACATTTCTGGCCGGAATACCCGAAGGCGCTGGCGACGACGCCCGCAATCGCTTCATCGAGATCGGCATCGTCATCCACAATGATCGCGTTTTTCCCGCCCATCTCGATGATCACCCGCTTGACGTGGTCCTGGCCGGGGCGGGGCTCGGCGGCCAAGTGGTTGATCGAAAGTCCCACGGCCCGCGAGCCGGTGAAGGCGATCAGGGCGAGGTCGCGATGAGCGATCAGGGCCGGGCCGATTTCCTCGCCGATGCCGGGGAGGTAATTCACGACGCCAGCGGGGGCGCCGGCCTCTTCAAAGGCAAGGGCCAAACGGCAGGCGATCACCGGCGATTGCTCGGCGGGTTTGAGAATGACGGGATTGCCGGCGACGACGGCGGCGGCGGCCATGCCGGTGAGGATCGCCAGGGGAAAATTCCACGGGGCGATCACAACGGCGGGGCCGCGGGATTCATACAGCCATTGGTTCTGTTCGCCGGGTAGATCGACGCCCTGCGGGGAGGAGAGCCGGCGCATCTGCCAGGCGTAGTAACGGCAGAAGTCGATGGCTTCGACGATCTCGGCGTCGGCGTCGCGCCAAGGCTTGGCGCATTCGGCGATTTCGATCGTGGCCAGATCGAAGCGATCGCGCTGGAGGATTGCGGCCACGCGATCGAGCAGGGCGGCGCGATCGTCGGCGGGGACATCGCGCCAAGCGATGAAGGCGGATTTCGCCGCGGCGACGGCCTGATCGGCATGCTGCGGAGAGGCGCAGGCGCAGCGGCCGACGATGCGGGATTGGTGCGAGGGATTCAACGATTCGATCCATCGTCCGGTGGTGATGCGCCGGCCGGCGATGAGCAGCGGGTAATCCGCGCGGGGCTGGGCGGCGAAGGCATCGATGGCCCGGGACATCGCGAGGCGAATTGTTTCGCGCGAAAAATCGGACGGGGGTGCATTGGCAAATGCGGCAGCCGGCCGTGGCGCGGATGAGGGCGGACGCATGCGTAGAACGGGGTTCATGAGCAATTGCTCCTCGGGCGCGTGCTCGGTGAAGCCGGCCCGTAAAAAGGATTCGTTGGAAGCGTTTTCCAAAAGACGGCGGACGAGGTAGGCCATGCCAGGCAGCAGTTCGCCGACCGGCGCGTATACCCGGACGCGTTGATTCATCTCGATCAGCACGGCTTTGATGGGGTCGGCCATGCCGAAGAGCATCTGGAATTCTATTTCGGCGGGGCGTGCGCCGGACTGCTCGGCGAGGGCGAGGGCGGCGGCAATGCTTCGGATGTTGTGGCTGGCGATGGCGGGGCGGAGAAGGTGGCGCTGCTCGATCAGGAACGCGGCGGAGGATTCGAAATTGGCATCCGTGGCGGCCTTGTCGGTGTAGACGGGGACGGGCCAGCCGTTCTGGGCGGCGATGACGGTCTCGAAATCCCAGTAAGCGCCTTTGACGAGCCGGATGGCAACCGAAGTGCCGCGGCGAGCGGACCATTCGGCGAGAAATTTCAGGTCGTCCAGCGTGGAGCGGAGATACGCCTGGATCGCGATGCCGACGTCGGCCCAGTCGTGAAATTCGTCTTCCATCAGGACGGTTTTGAAGATCTGGATCGTGAGGTCCTTGAATAAGGATTGCTCTATATCCAGGTTCACGAATGCGCCGCTCCGGCGAGCGGTGCGGAGAACGGGGCGAAGGCGGCGCAATACGGCATCGGTGGTTCCGCGGGGATTCAGCGGATCGAATTGGCTGTAGAGCGCGGAAAGCTTGAGGGAAATGTTGGCGCGGGGGATGGGCCCGGCGGCGTCGCGGTCGATGAGGTGATCTTCCGGGAACGCCGCGAGGCGCTGGGCCAGCGATTGCGCGAGTTCGAGATATCGCCGCTGGTATTGGTCGGCTTCGGATTCGGAGATGACGGCTTCGCCAAGCAGATCGAGGGTGAAGGCCAGCCGGCGCTTGCGGAGGCGGGCGATGGCATCGACGGTGCGATTCAGGTCGGGTGCGGCGATGAATTTGCGGGCCATGCGGCGGACGTTGAAATTGGCGGCGGCGGCGATCAGCGGCGAGACAGGCGCGTCGCTCAGGGCCCATCGCAAAGGCAGCGACAGCCGGGCGGCGATGGGCTGAAGGTACTGTCGCAGGTGAGCGGCGACGGCCGCGGAAGTGACGAGCGTGGGTAGACAATCAACGAAGCGGAAAAGCTGCGATTTGACGGCCTCGTCGCGCATGGCCAGGTTCATCAATGCGTCGTCGATCCTGGCCAGCGGGGATGGGAAGGCGCTCAGCGCGCTCACGCGGGCGAAAATCTCGTGGCCGATTTGGAGGATTCGATCATCGAGCTTTGGCATGGCCAGGCGCGTGGTTCCGTATGATTATTCACATCGAAGTGGGATAAATACATCTGCCACACTGTTCAGCAATCGCGCGAGCTCCCTCATTTCACGGTTTAATTGAACCGCAGAGTGCGCTGAGACCGCAGAGACAGACGCGGAGAAGAAACGCAAGAACGAGTTTTTTCTCGGTTCTTCTCAGCGATCTCCGCGTGCTCCGCGGTTAAATATTGGATTGAAAGAGTGATGAACCGTGGGGTTACGGTGATCGTCAAAAGCTGTTGGGGAGAGGGGATAAGCAAGTCAACATGCGATTGCCATGTTATCTGTGGGTGACAATCGATTCGGACGGGGACTGAGCCGCGCGGGCGATGATGCTGCTGGGGGGCGGGTCGAGGTAGAGCGTGCCCCAGGTGTTGGGCCGAAGCTCCGTGCGAGCGGACTTCGGAGCGGACCAGAAGAAGCTGGTCGCGGTGGTGAAATCGCGAACGTCGAGATTGAATGCCAGCCTGCGCTGGTGCTGGGGATCGTAGCCGTGCAGGGCCTTTGCGGGAATGAACATCTCGACGACGTAGCGATCGGGGAGGATTTTCACGGTGTTGCGGATCAAGGGCTGCGGGATCACGTTGTCCTTCAGGGCGTCGCCGTCGCGGTGCCACTGCCCGACGACCGCGGCATTGTCGGCGGCGGGATCGCGGGGGACGACGAAGAACTGGTGACAGTTGACGTCATAGCCGTCCTGGTCGGGGGGAACGGGGCGCGTGGAGATGAAGAACTCGATGTTATCGCGGGTCCACCACCACGCCGTTGCCGGGGCGCTTTCGATGTGACGGTCGAAGACCTGCAACGCCAGGTACAACCCGTCGCGGGTCCAACCAAGAAAAGCGTCGGGCGTTCGGAGCTTGAGCCGATCGAGATCGACGGTCTGTTCGCCGTGGATGCCGTCCAGGCGGGCGGCGCTGGTCCATCCGGTCAAGTTTCCGTCGAGGGCCGGAGCCGCGGCGAGGTAGGGGACGTGCATGACCGGTCTGACGGAATAGCTTTCCCGCCAGAGGTCCGATTGGGGATCGGAGCCGCTGCGGGCGTGGAGCGGGTTGAGGGTTGGGGCGGTCTGGCGGACGGCGCCAACCAGCAGCTCGTAAGGCTTGTCGTGTACATCGACGACGCCGAAGTTGACGTCTTCGCCGTCGCTGCTGCGTCCGGTGGGCGGCTCGTCGCACCATTGGAACCAGTCGGCGCCGACGATGTAGGGAACGCGCGCCAGTCGCGTGGTCATGAGGCGGTAGCCGTCGGCTCGGGCCTGTTGGTCGGAAACCTGGCCGGAGAACCCGACGGAGTCGCGATTTCCGCTGCGGCCATCCAGGGAATGGAAGGAATATTCGCTGATGACGATGGGCTGGTTGGAGCGGAGATACATCATGCGAAACATCTCCGCGTCGAGCTGGGCGTCGCTGACGTAATAGTTCAGCGACTGGGCATCGGTGTAATCACGCGAAGCGGATACCACTTCCTCGGGAGCAAACCCTTTGAACCGCACGCCGAGGATCAGATGGTTTGGGTCATAGCGACGGACCAGGGCGGTCGTGTAACGGAAATAGTTCAGGGCCAGGTGAGAGAGCCAGGCGTTGCTGAGGCGGTCATACGCGCGGGATTCCTCCCGGGGCAACGCGGGCCAGCTTTCCAACTGCGACCAATTCGTCAGGTTGACGCCCCAGGCGAGATTGAAATCATGCAGTTCCGGCCAGACCCAATGGATGGTTTGTAGGACCTGCTGACGATTGGGATCGGTGTTGGGCAGATTGTCGAAATAAGCGTCCGGCCCGGAGAAGCCGTCGCCCCATTCCAATTCGTTATCCAGAAAATAGCCCACCAGAGAGCGGTTGTCCCTCAGCGGAAGCACCTGGGCTTTTACGGCCTGCTCGGCGCCTTCGGCCCAGCCGGGTGAATAAAAGCGCTTGGAGTCGTCGTTGACCCATGCCCAGAGGTTGAGGTCCTGGCTCATGGGCACGTCGAAGCGATGAAACGCCGGATTGCACCAGGCGCCGAGGCCCTTGAAGCCGTAGTCCTCGACCCGCTTGACGGTTGCCCGCGCCCAGGAGTTGAGGTCGGCATCCTGATACTTGCCGTCCCAGTTCGAGGACACAAAGCCCACCGCGCCTCGCTCGCGGCCGGATTGCTCCGGTTGAACCGTGGTGACGGTGTTGAGAAACTCCCGTTGTCCCGACGGTGAAACGAACCACCAGACACCCGCCTGGTCTTCCCCCAAGCGCCAGAAGCCCTCGCGGCCATGGATCTGGCGGAAGGGGGGGGAATTCAGCAATGAGAAATGGCCGACCGAGCCTTGGACAGCGGCGTGGGAGACCGAATCGGATGGGGAATTGGCGTTGCTCAGATACGGATAGGCGAACCACCCGATCAGGAAAACGATCTCAGCGATTATCACAGCTCTTCTCATGAGTTCCTTCATGAGTAATACGACCGTTGGGCTGGCTGGGATTGCCTGGCTGAGCTCGCCACGAGAAATAGTTCACGAGGGGAGCCGAGCCTCCGGGGGAGCCGATTGGGTCATCCACGGGGCTACCCGGATGGTTCGGTTCGACTATTATTTGATTCCTGCCCGTTTAAGCCGAATATGAGGCTTATGCCGGCTTTTGGACTTATCGGCCTGTGATAGCTGGTTGGTTAAGTGAAATCGAGCGGTAAACGAGGAATATGAGAAAATTTATCGCATCACATTTGCGCCGGTCAATCTGAGGTTTTGCACGGGAGGTTCTTATGTCAAAATTGTGTGGAAGGTAGTGCCGCTTGACGATTGATGGGCGGCGATTACATTACTCCGCTCTTTCGACCGGCTCGATGCGGCAGGAGCGAAACTTTGGCCGCCGTCGCGGCCTACCTTCGATGTCCTTTTGACGAGAAACGGCCAAGGATTGTTATGGCTCGCGACCTGACCAAGATCCGCAATATCGGCATTGCCGCCCACATCGATGCCGGGAAGACAACCGTCTCGGAGCGCGTTCTCTATTACACGGGCAAGATCCACAAAATGGGTGAAGTCCACGAAGGCACGGCGGTCATGGACTTCGACGAGGAAGAGCAGAAGCGGGGCATCACCATCAACTCCGCGGCCACCACCTGTCCCTGGGACCGCAACGGCCAGCGCTACACGATAAACCTGATCGACACACCCGGCCACGTGGATTTCACGGCCGAGGTGGAGCGTTCGCTGCGGGTGCTGGACGGCGCGGTCGCGGTGTTCGACGGCAAGGAAGGCGTCGAGGCGCAATCGGAAACGGTCTGGAGGCAGGCGACCAAATACAACGTTCCACGGCTCTGCTTCGTCAACAAGATGGACAAGGTGGGGGCGGATTTTGACTTCAGCTTTAATTCCATCCGCGAGCGCCTGGGCGCGCCCGCCGTGGCCGTGCAGATTCCCATCGGCCAGGCCGGCACGTTCAAGGGGATAATCGACCTGCTGCGCGGGGTGGCGATCTACTATATCGTCGGCGACGACAAGGACCGCGGCAATACCATCGTCGAAAAGCCCATTCCAGCGGAGGAGAAACAGCGCTACGAAAAATGGCGGCACGATCTGATCGAAAAGGTGGCGGAGACCGACGATCACCTGATGGCGAAATATCTCGCCAGCGAGGAGCCGACCGAGCAGGAACTGCGCAAGGCTTTGCGCGCCGCCACCATCAACTTTAAGTTGCATCCGGTCTTCACCGGGTCGGCATTGAAATACGTGGGAGTTCAGCGCCTGCTGGATGGAGTCATCGATTACCTCCCGTCCCCGATCGACCTTCCCGCGATCCAGGGGCACGACGTGAAAACGGCCGGCAAGATTATCGAGCGGCATCCCGACCCGAACGAGCCGTTCTGCGGATTGGTGTTCAAGATCGTCAACGACCAGCACGGGGATTTGACATACGTTCGCATCTACAGCGGCACGCTGGAAAAGGGCAACCGCGTGCTCAACAGCAACCGCAACAAGCGGGAGAACATCAGCCGGATGTTCCAGATGCACGCGGCGGACCGCAATCCGATCGACGTGGCCGAACCGGGCGATATCGTCGCGTGCATCGGGGTGAGGGACGCGCTGACCGGGGATACGCTTTGCGATCCGGATCATCCGATCATCCTGGAACGGCCCACCTTCCCCGAGCCGGTCATCAGCATGTCGATCGAGCCGAAGACTGCGGCGGACAAACAAAAGCTGGGCGAAGCATTGACGACCCTCAAGCGGGAGGACCCGACGTTCCAGGCGAGTTACGATGAGGAAACGGGCCAGACCATCATCGCCGGCATGGGCGAGCTGCACCTGGAGATCCTCCGCAACCGTCTGACCCGCGATCACAACGTGGAAGTCAACGTCGGCAGGCCGAAAGTCGCGTACAAAGAGACAATTACCGGCCGGGCGATGAACGTTCGCGGCAGGCACGTGAAGCAGTCGGGCGGGCGCGGTCAGTTCGGCGATTGCTCGATCAACATCGAGCCTTTCAACGGCGTCGGCGTGGAACCGGACAAACTCAAGAAGTGGGGCTGGAAAGACGGCTTCGCGTTTGAGAACAAGGTCTTCGGCGGCTCGATCCCCAAGGAATTCATTCCCTCGGTGGAATACGGCGCCCGCATGGCCGCCAAGACCGGCGTGCTGGCCAATTATCCCCTGATCAACATTAAGGTGACATTAGTGGATGGCAGCTATCACCCGGTTGACAGCTCGCAAATCGCGTTCGAGTTGGCGGGACAGGTCGCGTTCAAGGAAGCCTGCCTGAAGGCCGGACTGACCCTGCTGGAGCCGATTATGAAGGTGGTCGTGACGACGCCGGAGGAGTGGGTCGGCAACGTCACGGGCGATCTGAATCGCCGGCGGGGGATGATCGTCAACAGCGATCAGCGCGGCAACATTCGGATCGTGGAAGCGGAAGTGCCGCTGAGCGAAATGTTCGGGTACACGACGGAATTGCGCTCGATGAGCCAAGGCCGGGCCAGCTCGGTGATGGAGCCGCTGAGGTACGCCGCGGTGCCGGCGAACGTGAAGGCGGCGATTTTGGAGGAGTTGAAGTAGCCCGGCCGGGGACGTGTCTCACCAGTGAAATGTGACGATGAAGCATTCGACGACCGGCGCAAGGACCGCGCCCGCCGAGAGGCTCAGCCCAATCACCCCGAGCGTATTTCGCAGCGTTATCCCGGCAGGCTTAGAATTACAGGGATGGAATTCATCGTCCGAGACAGGGAATCCGTGGAGCGAGGCATCCTCGTCCGGTCGAGCTACATCCTGATCTCGATTCGTGACCCGGAAAGGCAGAAGGTTCGGGTTGCCGAAATAGGCTGCGAAATGGAGCGGCGTTCTTCCGTGCCTGTCTTGAATGTTCGGATCGGCCCCGTGGTCGAGCAGGAGGCTGACCTCTTTACAGCTGCGCTTCGCGGCATAATGCAATGGAGTGGTCCCCGGCCGAAGGGTTTTATGGTTGATCGCCGCTCCTCGGCGAATCAGGTGGGCGATGGTTTCGCATTTTCCCATCTCGACGAGGGCAAACAGGGCGGTGAAGCCGTAACTGTCCTGGGCGTTCACGTCTATGCCACTATCCAACGCCCGGTCGATTCCGTTGACGCTGATTTGGGCCGCCCAAATGAGACGATCCACGTCTGGGTTCCGTTCGTAGTTCCTCGGCAAACGTATCCTCGTGGAGTTATCATCGCGAATGGGCATCCGGATTCCTTTTTGCGGCCTCATTATTGTATCCAGGTAGGACCTGACGCCGAAGTGGCCACACTCGACCGAAACACTTAATCGTAATTCTGTTCGGCGAGGAATGAAGCGGCTCGTGAGCGATTTTCTATGAATGACCATGCGCCACGCACAGGGCAGCAATAATCATAAAAATGAGGCGCGCCACATCTATCCCAAAAGCAGCGTTTGCACCGGCCAATCACAAGCATATTCTACAAAATCGCTTACGGCGAGTTGAAAAACTAGCGTACACTAATCAATTCTGAAAAAGTAACATTTCACAGCCAGCGTTCTGTCAATCGTAAAACGATTCGTAGCTCATCGGATCGGGGGTTTTGCTCTTTCGGTTGGGATCGAGCCACCAGGGATGCTTGAATTGATCGATGAAAACCCGGCGGTGGAAGGGCGGGAGCCAGGACGCGTAATCGATTGAGCCGAAAGGGGACGGGAGCGTGTCGGCATCGGGGGCGTACTCCACGCGGTAGCGGCATTTCAGGGCGGGTGTGTAGCCCTGGAATTCGTTGAATGCATTGGGGGGATTGCGGATTCCATATCGGTTGACGTGGCCCGCTTGTTCGAGCTGAGTGTAAAAATCATATTCAAACCCGGCGGCGATCTCGGTGGAGGGCACGCCAGCGGCTTCGAGGCGATTGACGGCTGCGCGGCGGGCGGCGGCCAGGGCGAGATTGTCCTGCGTGGATGCCAGGCCGTAAGCGATATAGATCGCCAGCAGGGACCAGGCGATTGCCCGGGGCTTGTATAGCCGGAGAAGGGGAATGGCCAGACAGGGAATGAGCGGCAGGCAATAGCGGTCAAAGACGATGTCTTCCTGGCCGGATCGAAGAAACATCAGTGCGAAATAAACCGAGCCGAAAATCGCGAGAATTGGGAGAGCGGGCGACGGCTGGGCGAAGAAGCCGCGCATGCGAGCCAAGCAAGCGCCTGGCTCGAAGGCGAACTCGATGATCCTGGCGAGCAGAAAATAGCAGCTCGCCAGAACGAGTGCAGAGATGCAACCACGAGCCGGAAGGGGCAGCGCGACCGGGCGGTGGCCCGAGAGTTCCAGGTTCCCGATGACTCCATGGACGGAGATAACGTTGAAGAGCCATGGCGCCATTCCAAAGGACGGATGCAGCGCAATCCCCAGAGAGAGCAGGCAGATGGTGACGGCGGTGAGCGCGCCGCGCCACGTGTTTCGCAGACGCCACAATCTGGCCATGGATGCCGAAGCAAACGGCAGGGCGGCGGGGAGAACGAGCATGACCGTTGTAAAGCAAACCATCACCAGATTGTTGAAGGCAATCCCCGGCTGGCGGAGGCTTTGGCGCAGCCCGAGAAGGATCGGGGGGTCGAGATAGACCCACGGTTGGCGGTCAAACCATCGCAGGCTGAAACAGATATCGGCAACAACAAGCATCCATCCGACCGCCGCGGCGGCGAGGAACCAAGCTTGGCGGCGGCGACGCAATAGGAGATAGGGAACGACCGACAGCGGCACGACCCAGACCGTCTGCCGGCCCATGCCGCCAATGATGCCGAATACGATGCCGCCCGCGAGCCAGGCGCAACAGATGGGCGCCCGTTGCGATTGGGCGGTGCGCACGAAGGCGTAGAGACACAACAGGGTATAGAAGAGGGCGGGAGCATCGGTCATGAAGGAAAGCGCCAGCGGCAGGAAAAGCGGGGAGAGGCACAACAAAAGGAAGAAAAAAAACGCCCAGGCGGGGGGCAAATCGGCGCTGCGGGCCAGGAGATAGGCGAGGAAGCCGCAACCCATTACCAGCGGCAAAGTGCTGAATCGCAGCACGACGAACGAGTAGCCGAATATTTTGGCGAAGAGGGCGGCCCAGCAGACGTGCGTAATGATCAGCGGGGCGCTCCAACCGTTGTAAACCAGATGGCCGTTGCGAAGCAATTCCCGGACGGAGAAGGCGTAGGACCAGTCGTCATCAAAGGGCATTGGGGCGAAGGGATTTACGACGAGGAAGGCGGCCAGGACGATCCCGCCGCAGAGGCAGGCCAAGCGCAGGTCGGTTCGGGCCATGGGCGGAAAGCTACAATAGAATGATTGGCGGTTGCAAGAATTGGCACGGCGGCGCGGACAAAATAGCGCCAGCGGCGGGCTTGACATCGTTTTGGGCATCAGTAGATTGTTTCCTCTTTCCCCCGTTGCGGGCTTGACTTGCGGCAAACGGGGATCAATCGGAAGCGCGGAATCATGCAAGGCGATCGGATTCGGATTCGAATGGAAGCGTATGACCATCGGGCATTGGACGCTTCGGCGCGCGAGATTGTCGAGCACGCCAAGCGGACAAACGCGCGGGTTTGCGGCCCGATCCCGGTTCCGACGCGGATTGAGCGGTATACCGTTTTGCGGAGTCCGCATATTGACAAAAAGAGTCGCGAGCAATTCGAGATGCGCACGCACAAGCGAGTGATTGACATCTTCGAACCGACCGCCAGGACGGTGGAGGCGCTGAATCGCCTCGTCGTGCCGGCGGGTGTATTTGTGAAGATCAAGGCTTAATTTTGTCGTTATATAACGCCCCTGATTAAAAGGGGCGTTTTTCGCAGCAAGGACCGTGGGGTTCATCCAAGAACCCGTTTGCCCGAAACCGGGCCGCGTGTCACGAGCGTGGTTGTGTCTGGAAAGTTGACGGACGGAGCATATGACGCCAGCACTATTGGGCACGAAAGTGGGCATGACCCGCGTGTACGATGTGAAGGGCGCGGTGGTGCCGGTCACCGTCGTGCGGGCCGGCCCGTGTCACGTCACGCAGGTGAAGACCATGCAGAGCGACGGTTACAACGCCGTGCAGCTCGGCTTTGGCGACTGTAAGCCGAAGCTGAGCACGTTTCCGCTGATGGGGCATGCCGCCAAGGCGAACGTCGGGCCGCAGCGGCATTTTCGTGAAATCCGCCTGAAGGAAGCGACGACCTTGACGGCCGGCGCGCAGGTGGGCGTGGAATTGTTCAGCGAAGTGCAGTTCGTGGACGTGATCGGGACGAGCAAGGGCAAAGGGTTTGCGGGCGTGATGAAGCGGCACCATTTCGGCGGGCAGCCGGGATCGCACGGAACCGAACGCAAGCACCGTTCGCCCGGATCGATCGCGTCGCGCGCGACGTGGCGCGGTCAATGCGGCAAGCCCAAAAAGGGCGTGCGCATGGCCGGCCACATGGGCATGGACAGCGTCACGGCGCGAAACCATCCGCTGGTGAAGGTCGATAAGGAAAACCATCTTCTGCTGATCAAAGGAGCTTTGCCTGGACCCAACGGCGGCCTCCTTTTTGTTCGCAAGGCCGTCACCGCAAAAGTGAAAGAAGCACAGCCATGATCGAAGTCCCGGTATTTGATCAGACCGGCCGGAAGCTGGAAAGCCTCCAGGTGGACGAGGCCAAGCTCGGGGGTACGGTCCGCAAGAACGTCCTGAAGCAGGCGATCGTGGCGTACCACACAAACCAGCGGCAGGGGACGGTGCAGACGCTGGCGCGGGGCGAAGTGGCCGGGGCGACGCGAAAGGTGTTTCGCCAAAAAGGAACGGGCAACGCGCGCACGGGCGGCATACGCAATCCGATCAAAAAAGGCGGCGGACATGCCAAGCAAAAGCGGCCGAAGGATTGGCGTCAGGCGATTCCAAAGCAATTGCGCCGGCTGGCGCGGAATAGCGCGATCCTGATGAAACTACAGAGCAACGACGTCCGCGTCGTCAATGAAATCAAGCTGCCGGAACCCAAGACAAAGCACATGGCTCAGGTTTACAAGGCGCTGGGGATCGATCGGAGCTGTTTGCTGGCGATTCACGGCCGGGATGAAAACCTGGTGCGATCGGCGCGCAATCTGGATCGAACGACGCTGACGACTGTGGCGCAGCTCAACGCCTGGGAAATTCTCAAGAATCGCACGCTGCTTTTGACGCGGGCGGGTTTGGAGCAGATCCTGGCATAAGCAAAAATCATGGATCACACGAACGTCATCATCAAGCCGCTGGTCACGGAGAAGAGCACACATTTGCAGGAGTCGCGGAACGTGTACGCGTTTCAGGTGGCGCGCGGCGCGAACAAGACGGAAATCCGCCAGGCCGTCCAGGCGATTTACAACGTGAAAGTGATCGATGTTCGCACGATGAACCGCAAGGGCAAGCCGCGGCGGTCGCGGTTCAAGATGGCCACGACCAGCAATTGGAAGCGGGCGATTGTGACGCTGGATGAGGATTCCAGGATCGAGTTGTACTAGCAGACTGAGAGAATGGAAGATGGCCATTAACTATTACAATCCGACATCAGCGGGCCGCCGAGCGGGGTCGGTGCTGGATTACAAGTCGTCCGTTTCGAACAAAGAACCGGAAAAGTCGTTGTTGACCAAGCGCATTCGCTCCAGTGGACGGAACCATCACGGGGTCATCACCGCCAAACACCGCGGCGGCGGCAACAAGCGGATGTATCGCATCATCGATTTCAAGCGACAATCCAAGGACGGCATGGTCGCCAATGTCGAAGCGATCGAGTACGACCCCAACCGGAGCGTGAATATCGCGTTGATCAAATACGCGGACGGGACCCAGTCCTACATTTTGTGTCCGAACGGGCTGTTGCCGGGGGCAAAGGTGGTGAGCGGACCGGATGCGCCGCCGGAAATTGGCAACTGTCTTCCGCTGGCGAATATTCCGACGGGGCTGGAGATCAACAATATTGAGATGAATCCCGGTCAGGGGGGCAAGCTGGTTCGCTCGGCCGGCGGCGTGGGGAGGCTGGGGGCGCGCGAAGGGGAATGGGCGGTGATTATTCTGCCGTCGGGGGAAATGAGGCGGGTGCGAAGCGCGTGTCGGGCAACCATCGGACAACTGGGGAATCTGGATTGGATCAACGTGAGCATCGGCAAGGCGGGCCGCAGCCGAAACATGGGGATTCGTCCCCACACGCGGGCCAAGGCGATGAACCCGATTGACCATCCGCTGGGCGGCGGGGAGGGTCGCAGCAACGGCGGGCGGCATCCGGTGAGCAAAACCGGCGTGCCGGCCAAGGGCGGCATCACCCGTAGCCCCCGGAAGAACAGCGAGAAATTAATCCTGCGGCGAAGAAAGTTTGGAACCCATCAGCAGCGGCCGCAGACCGTGAATTTGTAGGAAAACCAGAATGACGAAACCCGAAATCCGAACCAAATCCGAAACCAGAATGACGAAAGGGCGAAGCGTCCTGATTTCGTCATTCGAATTTGTTTCGTCATTCGGATTTCTGGTTTCGGATTTCGCGAACCAGACGGAGCAGCAATGAGTCGAAGCGCCAAGAAAGGCCCTTACGTGGACGAGAAATTGTTCCGCAAGGTGTCGAAGCTGAATGAGAACCGGGCCAAGCAGCCCATCAAGACGTGGGCGCGGATGTGCACCATCATTCCGGAATTCGTGGGCCACACGTTTGAGGTGCATAACGGGAACAAGTTTTTGAAGGTGTTCATCCAGGAAGACATGGTTGGGCACAAGCTGGGCGAGTTCTCGCCGACGCGGATTTTCAAGGGCCACAGCGGCAAGAAGGCTTTGGCGGCAGCGGCAGCGGCGGCAGGGACCGCGCCGGCGCCCGCGCCATCGACATGAAGCGAGGAATTGCCCATGCCATTTGAAGCCAAACATCGTTTCGCGCGGATCGCGCCGCGGAAAGCGCGGCTGCTGATGAATCTGATCCGCGGCCGGGACGTCGATGACGCCATCACCCTGCTGCGATTCGCCAAGCAGCGGGCCAGCGGGATGATCGAGAAGGTCGTCCGCTCGGCGGTTGCCAATGCGGCGGAGCGGGATGTCCGCTCGCGCAACGCGCTGTACGTGGCGAAGTGCTGGGTCGATCCGGGTCCGGTGATCAAGCGATTTCAGCCGAAGGATCGCGGCAAGGCCTATTCGATCCTCAAGCGCACCAGCCATCTGATCGTGACGCTGGATGAGCGTAAGGACAACGAGAAGGCCCGGCGGAAATAGCGAGGGACGTTTATGGGTCAAAAGGTCAATCCAATTGGGTTTCGCACCGGGATCACCGAGGACTGGAAGAGCCGGTGGTACGCGCCGAAATCCGCGTTTGGCGACTTTTTGGGCGAGGACTTCAGGGTTCGCAAACATATCGATGAAAGGTTGAACCGCAGACCGCCGTTCGCGGCCGTCAGCGACATCCTAATCGAGCGCACGCGCGAAGAAGTCACCGTCACGATCAAGACCGCCCGGCCGGGCCTGGTGATCGGTCCAAAGGGCGCCGAGGTGGACAAGCTCCGCGAGGAGCTTGAGGACCTGATCAAACGCAAGGTCGCGCCGATCAAGGTGATCGAGATCAAGAATCCGGACTTGAATGCACAGTTGGTGGCTGAGGCCATTGCCGAACAACTAAAGAAGCGCGCCAGCTTCCGGCGCGTATTGAAAATGCGCATGGACGCGACGATGCAGGCGGGGGCCAAGGGGATCCGCATCAGCGTATCGGGCCGGCTGGGCGGGGCGGAAATCGCCCGCAGCGAAAAGGCGACCACCGGCTCCGTGCCGCTGACGACCCTCCAGGCCGATGTGAATTACGGCCAGGCAACGGCATTCACCACGTATGGCGCGATCGGCGTGAAAGTGTGGATTTATCGCGGCATGTACGGGGAAGAAGTTTTGGAAACGGACATTCGACCCGGCGGCGCGCCGCGTCGCGGCCGACGGTAAACGAGGTGTGCTATGCCCATGATGCCCAAGCGGGTGAAATTCCGCAAAAGCCATCGCGGCAAAATGAAAGGGAATGCGACCCGCGGGAACACGGTGGCGTTCGGCGAGTACGGGTTGCAGGCGCTCAAGGCGGCATGGATCACGGCTAGGCAGATCGAAGCCGGGCGTGTGGCGTGCAGCCATTTCCTCCGCCGCGAGGGGCGCGTGTTCATTCGGATTTTTCCGCACAAGCCTGTATCGGGTAAGCCGCTGGAAACGCGCATGGGCAAGGGCAAGGGCGATCCGGAATATTGGTGTGCGGTGGTGAAGCCGGGCACGATGATGTTTGAAATCACCGGCGTGGATGAAGTGACGGCCAAGCGGGCGCTGGCTCGCGTGGCCCACAAGATGCCGATTGCCTGCCGGTTCGTGCATCGCAGGCGCGCCGTCGCGTAGGAATGGAACGTCATGAAGATGAAGGAAATTCGGCTGAAGGAAACGGATCACATTCGCCTCGAATTGGCCGAGCAGCAGAAACATCTGTTTACGCTGCGAACCCAGTCGGTGACGGAAAAGCTGGAGGATCCGAGCCAGTTGGGAAAGGCCCGCAAGGCGATAGCGCGTCTGAAGACGGTGCTGCATCAGCGCGAGCTGGAAGCGGCAAAATTGGAGGCGGGCAAACCGGCGTCCGCCGAATCGACAGCCGCGAAATAAGCTAGCGAGATCATTATGCCCCAAACGACAACCCTCCCGACTCCCGATCGATCGCAGCTTCGCAAGATCATTGGCGTTGTGGCTTCGGACAAAGGTCACAAAACGATCAAGGTCGTGGTGAACTACCAGATGCGGCACGCGAAATACGGAAAATATCTAAAGCGGCGAACCGTATTGCACGCTCACGATGAGAAGAACGAAGCCAAGGAAGGCGACACGGTGGAGCTCACCGAGTGCCGGCCGCTGAGCAAGACCAAGCATCATCGTCTGCTGCGGATCGTGCAGAAGGCGCCGGAGCGGGCGGTGCTGGTGTCGGCCGAGGAAGTCATGACCGGCAAAGCGCCGGAAGAAAGATGAAGGTTGGTAATTTGTCAGTTGTCATTGGTCATTTGCAGATGCCTTTTTACAAATGACAAAGGACCAATGACCAATGACAGTAATTGAGTGATCCATGATTCAGCAACAGACTTATATAGACATCGCCGACAACACCGGCGCCCGCCAGGCGATGTGCATCAAGGTGCTGCGAGGCAGCAGCAGCAAGGGCAAGTTCAAGCGGAAGGTGGCGCACGTCGGCGACGTGATTATCTGCGCGGTGAAGAAGGCGCAGCCGACCGGCGAGATCAAGCAGGGCGAAATCATCCGCTGCGTGGTGGTTCGCACGAGACATCCGACGCGGCGCACCGACGGCAGCTATGTGCGTTTCGACCGCAACGCCGCGGTGGTGATCGACAAGGAAAACAATCCGCGGGGCACGCGCATTTTCGGCGCCGTGGCCCGCGAGCTGCGCGACAAGAACTTCATGAAGATCGTGTCGCTTGCGGCGGAAGTGGTGTAAGAGACGAGAAGGCTTGGATATGCCGCGACATATTAAATCGGGCGATCAGGTGATGGTGATAGCGGGCGCCGACAAGGGCCAGTCGGGGCGTGTGCTGCGCGTGCTGACCGGGCGGGACCGCGTGGTGGTCGAAGGCGTGAATCGGGTTTGGAAGCACGTTCGGCCGTCGCAGAGAAACCCGCAGGGCGGCCGCATTCAGAAGGATGCGCCGATTCACATCAGCAACGTCATGCCGATTGACCCGACGACCGGCAAAGGCGCGCGATTGCGGTTTGAAATGCGCGATGGGAAGAAACATAAAATCGCCGTCGGAAGCGGCACGGATATGGGAACCGTCGGCAGGAAGTAAAGAAAGCAGATCACTAGAGGCAAGTATGTCGGAAAAGAAAGAGGACAAGCAAAAGCACGGCAAAGGCCAGAAAGGCGAAGGGGGCGACGGGCCGGGCAAAGGCGAGCACGCCAAAGGCGACCGCGCCAAAGGCGAAGCCCAGGCCAAGGGTGGCGGCAAGCAGCAGAAGCCCAAGCGGCCGTCGGCGGCGGCTCAGGAGGAGGCAGATACCGGTCCGCAGGAACCGGCGCCGATCCCGCGGCTGCTCACGCAATTCCGCGAGAAGGTTGTGCCGGGCTTGAAGGAGAAGTTTGGCCACAAGAATTCTCTGGCCGTGCCGCGGCTGGAGAAGATCGTCATCTCGATGGGAGTGGGCAAGTTGGCCACCGCCGGCGAGAAGGGCAAGATCGAGCAGGCGGAAAAGGAACTCGGCGTGATCGCCGGGCAAAGGCCGGTGCGCTGCAAGGCGAAGAAGAGCGTGGCGAATTTCAAGGTTCGCGAGGGTCAGGAGACGGGATTGAAGGTGACTCTGCGTGGCAGCCGGATGTACGAATTCCTGGATCGGCTGATCACGCTGGCGATCCCGCGGGTGCGGGACTTTCGCGGGTTGTCGCCGGACGGGTTCGACAAGAAGGGCAATTTTAATTTCGGATTCACGGAGCAGACGGTTTTTCCGGAAATCAACGCGGCGGAGGTGACGTTCCAGCAGGGGATGAACATCTCGATGGTGACGACCGCGGCGAATCCGGAACAGGGCCGGGAATTGCTCAAACAGTTTGGTTTCCCCTTCCGCACCGACGCGAAGGACGGAAAGTAACCGATCGGAGAGGACGTATGGCCACAACGGCGTGGGTTTTCAAGCAGAAGCGTCGTGAGGCGCTGGTGAAGAAATATGCCGAAAAGCGGCGGCAACTCAAGAAGCAGAAGAACTACGCCGCATTGGCAAAGCTTCCGCGCGATTCCAGCCCGACGCGTTCGCACAACCGCTGTCAGTTGACTGGCCGGTCGCGGGGCGTGCTGCGGAAGTTCAAAGTCTCGCGGATCATGCTTCGGGAATTGGCGCTGGCCGGCAAGATCCCCGGCCTCAAGAAAGCGAGCTGGTAGATGCAAAGCGGTTCTCGAAGGACAGGACACAAAGCAGGAAGAAAAGAGCGATGAACAATCAAGATCCCATCGCGGACATGCTGACGCGAATTCGCAACGCCAATCGCGTCGGGCGAAAAGTGGTGCTCATTCCCCGCAGCAAGATTTGCAACGGGATTGCCCATGTGCTGAAGGAGGAGGGCTACATCGAAGAGTTCGACGTTATCGACGACGGCCGGCAGGGCCAGCTTCGCGTCAAGCTCAAATATTCGATGAGCGGCGAAAAGGTGATTCACGAACTCGACCGGCAATCCAAGCCGGGCCGGCGGATTTATCGCGCCGTGGACGATCTGCCCAAGGTGCTGAACGGCATGGGAATCGCCGTGGTCAGCACGAGCAAGGGCGTCATGAGCGATCGCAAGGCAAGACAGGAGAACGTGGGCGGAGAATTATTGTGCACGGTTAGTTGAGAGAATTGTCATTTGTCACTGGTCATTTGTTGAGCGCATTTGCAAATGACAAATGACCAATGACCAATGACAAAGGAATTCCATGAGCCGTATTGGAAAAAAACCGGTGCCCATCGGAGCCGCCAAGGTGACGGTGCAGGATCACCTGGTTCGGGTTGAAGGACCCAAGGGAAAGCTGGAGCAGCGCATCCATCCCTTGATCAAGGTTGCGCTGGACTCGACCAAGAAGGAATTGATCGTCACTCGGCCCGATGATGAGCGGCAAAGCAAGGCGCTGCACGGCCTGACGCGGTCGCTGCTGGCGAACATGGTTGAGGGGGTCGTCAACGGATACAAGAAGACGCTGGAAGTCCAGGGCGTTGGCTACAAGGCGGAGATGAAGGGAAAATCGCTGGTGATGTCGGTTGGATATGCCAATACGATTAGCGTGCCGATTCCGGAAGGCGTGGAGGTGACCATCGAAGGCGCCAAGGTGCACGTGACGGGTCCGGACAAGCAGTTGGTTGGCCAATTCGCCAGCGACGTTCGCCGCGTGCGCAAGCCCGAACCCTACAAGGGCAAGGGCGTGCGATATGAAGGCGAAGTCGTGAAGATCAAGCCGGGCAAGGCGTTTGCAGGCGCCGGGGCGGCGACGAAGTAAGGACGAGCAAGCGATGGCTGACAAGAACAAAAAGAAACAGGCGCGTTTCGAGCGGCGGAAACGGTCCGTGCGCTCCAACGTGTTTGGCTCCGCGGAGCGTCCGCGGCTGAGCGTGTTTCGCAGCGACAAGCATATTTACGCTCAAGTGATCGACGATTACGCGGGGCGTACGCTGGCGGCGGCGGCGAGCACCAGCGCTCAAGTGCGCGGGCCGGAGTTGAAAACCGGCGGAAACATCGCGGCGGCGCAGAAGGTCGGGATGGAGATCGCCGCCAGGGCGAAGGCGGCGGGAATTTCCGCCGTGTGCTTCGATCGGGGCGGGCGACGGTATCATGGCCGGGTCAAAGCGCTGGCCGAGGCGGCCCGCAAGGGCGGATTAAAATTCTGACGTGAGCGAGTGAATTATGGCCGAATCAGAGCAGCAAAGCGGGAGTGACCAAAGCACAGGTGCGCCGCGGACAACTGAGCCGGTTGCGCCAGCCCCCGCCGCCGCGCAAGCCGCCGCCCCAGCCGCCGGTCCGAAAGAGGGCTCGGCGCCGCCGGCAAGGGGACACGAAGGGCGTGGTGGCGGCGGCGGCCAGCAGCATCGTGGCGGTCGTGGAGGCCGCCAGGAAGGTGGCGGCAGGTCGCGCGGCGGATCACGCGATCGCGGGGGAGATGAAAGCGGCGTGGAATCGTCGGTCGTGCGGATCTATCGTTGCTCAAAGGTCGTCAAGGGCGGAAGAACATTCAGCTTTGGAGCGCTGGTCGTCGCCGGCGACCGCAAGGGAAACGTCGGGATCGGTTACGGCAAGGCCAACGAAGTGCCGCCGGCTGTCGAGAAGGCGACCAAGGACGCTCGCAAACAGATGTTTCGGGTGAATCTGAAGGGGACCACGATTCCGCATATTGTCAAAGGCACCAATGGCGCCAGCACCGTGGTGCTTGTTCCGGCTCGGCCGGGCACCGGCGTGTCTGCGGGCAAGAGCGTGCGGCCCTGTGTCGAACTCGTGGGAATCACGGACATCCTGACCAAGGCCTATGGCTCGACGAGCCCCAAGAATCTCGTGAAGGCAACGATGGCGGCGCTAAAGCAACTTCAGAACGTGGACCAGGTTGAGCAGAGCCGAGGAGTGAAACTGGAAAAGGGCGCCGGCGAGTTGGTCTCGGCGTGAACGATGGCGCCGGCCTGCGGCTGCGCCTTGGCCGCGCCAGCGCCGTGGGCTTTGGATGAGCGGGAATGGATTGGTTTAACGTATGAGCATGATTCATAACATCACGGCGGTGACGCCGCGGAACACGAAGCGCACCCGCAAGGGTCGCGGGGAGAGCAGCGGGCACGGCAAGACCTCGGGGCGGGGAACCAAGGGCGCCAAGGCCCGCGTCGGAACGTATATCAAGCGAGGCCACGAGGGCGGCCAGACTCCGATCTTCCGTCGATTTCCCAAGCGCGGGTTCAGCAACTACGACTTTGCGCGGCGGTTTCACATTGTCAACTTGTCCGATCTGAACGGATTTGACGAGGGCGCGGTGGTGGATGCGGAGGCATTGCAGGAGGCGGGGCTGGTGCCGGATAATTCGCAGCCGGTGAAAATTCTCGGCGATGGCGAGCTAAGCAAGAAGCTGACGGTGGTGGCCGGGTGGTACAGCCGCAGTGCACTTGCCAAGATCGTTGCCGCCGGCGGCGTCGCTCAAGACACCAAAGGCCAGTCGTTTGAATTTCCCAAGCCCAAGAAGAAATTCGTGCCGCGCGAGCCGGTGAAGAAGAAAACCGTGACCGAGGAGCCCGCCGAAGCCAAGCCGGCGCCGGAAGCCAAAGGACAGGATGCCAAAGCGCCGGAAGCCAAAGGGCAGGATGCCAAGGCACCGGAAGCTAAAGGGCCGGATGCCAAGCGGGAAGCGCCCGCGCCGGCCGCCCAATAGAAGTATTTTCCCTCTCCCCATGCCATCATTGGGAGCCGGGATGAAAACCCATGGATTGTCCGAAGGATTCTGAAGCATGATCAGGTCGTTTTTGAACATCTTCCGGGTGCCTGAACTGCGGAATAAGGTGCTGTTCACATTTTTGATGCTGTTGATTTACCGGATTGGCTTTTGGGTGCCGTTGCCGGGCGTGGATCAACGCGCGATGCAGGAGATCGCCAAAAACCAGGACGACTCCAGCGCGGCGGGGCGGCTGGCGAGCTACGTGTCGCTGTTTTCCGGCGGAAGCTTGCAGCAAAGCTCGATTTTCAGCCTGGGAATCATGCCGTACATCTCGTCGTCCATCATATTTCAGTTATTGACGACGGTGGTTCCGGCCTTGGAAAAATTGCAGAAGGAAGGGGAATCCGGGCGGAAGAAGATTCAGGAATGGAGCCGGTACGTGACCGTTCCGTTGTGCATGATCCAGGCGGTCTTCCTGCTGAATTTCATGCGATCCGGTCCCAGCGGCACGCCGATGGTGCAGCCGCTTTTCCAGCGTCATTATGCGTTTCAATTCTGGTTGATGGGGCTGCTGGCTTTGACCGCGGGAAGCATCTTCTTGATGTGGCTGGGGGAGCAGATCGATGAATACGGGCTGGGAAATGGGGTGAGCCTGGTGATTTTGGCAGGCATCGTCGCCCGCATGCCCGGAGCGATAGCCGAATTGGCCCGTCAGACGACGCTCACGGGACAGACCAGCGGCGTGAAGCAAATCACGCCGGGTAAAATCATCTTCCTGGCGGCGTGCTTCGTGTTTGTGGTGGCGGGGTCGATTCTGATTACCCAGGCGCAGCGCCGCATCACGATCCAGCAGGCCAAGCACACCCGCGGCCGTCGTGTGTACGGCGGGCAGCGGCAGTATTTGCCGTTGCGCGTGAATCACGGCGGCGTCATGCCGATCATCTTCGCACAGTCGCTGATGCTTTTTCCGGGCGTTGCCCTCGGCTGGGCGGCTTCGCAAGTCACCGGAGGCTGGCTTCATTACGTGCTGATTTGGTTAAACGACGAATTCCGGCGCGGGAGGTTCATCTACCTGATCACCGAGGCGGCGATGATTTATTTCTTCGCCTATTTCTGGACGACGGTGCAGTTCCAGCCGAAGGAAATGGCCACTCAGCTTCGGGATTTTGGGAGTTTTATTCCCGGCCTGCGCCCGGGCAAACGGACGGCCGACTACCTGGAAAAGGTCATGATGCGGATCACGTACGTGGGCGCCGCGTTTTTGTGCGTGATTGCCGTCGTGCCGGTGATGGTCACCACCACCCTGGGGATTGATCCGCGCATATCAGCGTTTCTCGGCGGCACGGGCCTGCTGATCGTGGTGAGCGTCGCCCTGGACATGATCCAGCGCATCGAGGCGAACCTGCTGATGCGGAACTACAGTGGTTTCCTCAGCGGCGGCGGCGGCGGCAAGGGAAAGAGGATTAAGGGAAGACAGTATTAGGTGAAATCAGAGTAGTCATTTGTCATTGGTCATTGGTCATTTGTGAATGCCTTTTGCAAAAGACCAATGACAAATGACCAGTGACTATTCTGGTTTCGGGTTTTGACGGATTCCATGCCAATTATCATCAAAAGCCGCTTTGAGATTGAACGCATGCGGCGCGCGGGGCAGCTTGGCTGTGAAATCCTGGCCAAGATGCGCGAGGCCGCCGTGGCGGGGGTTACCACGCAGTGGCTGGATGACCTGGCCAAGTCGGAACTGGATAAAGCGGGCGCGACGGCACTATCAAAGAATTACCCCACTTATCGGCCGAACGAAGGTTTTCCCGGCCATACCTGCATCAGCATCAACGAAGAGGTGGTGCACGGGGTACCGGGTCCGCGAACACTGAAGGAAGGGGACATCGTCACGCTGGACGTGGCGTTGTCGCTGGACGGCTATTGCGCCGACACGGCCACGACTGTCGGGGTTGGAAAGATCAGCCCGGCCCTTCAGCGGCTGCTGGATGTGACCAAGAAGTCGCTGGGGCTGGCCCTGACGAACATGCGGCCGGGGCGACGGTGGTCGGACATCGCCCGGCTGATCCAGCACTTCGTCGAGAAGCACGGATACAACGTGGTGCGGGAATTCGTCGGACATGGGATAGGGCGCGGAATGCACGAGGAGCCGAAGGTGCCGAATTTCGTGACCGCCGAGCAGCTCAGCGGCGATTTCGTGCTCCGTCGAGGCATGACCCTGGCGGTGGAGCCGATGGTCGTGGCCGGGCGGCGGGAAGTGGATCTTTACCGGGACGGCTGGACGGTCTTTACGGTGGACCGGATGCCGGCGGCGCATTTCGAGCACACGGTGGCGATCACGGATTCCGGCGTGGACATCCTCACCGACGGCCGGCCTCCGCTGGCCGATTCGCCGGTGGCGCACACGGGAACTTGAGCGATGATGAGCGTTGTGCTATGATTCCTGATTCGCCGGTCGAAAGCCGGCTTGACCCAAGGTGATGCTGCAATGAAAGTTAGAGCCAGCGTAAGGCGGATTTGCGAGAACTGTAAGATCGTGCGCCGCAAGGGCGTCGTGCGAGTGATTTGCAGCAATACAAAACACAAGCAGAAGCAAGGTTAACCCATGCCGCGCATTTCAGGCGTCGACATTCCACCGGACAAACCGATCTGGATCAGTCTGACTTATTTGTTCGGGATTGGCCGAACCAACAGCCGGGCCATCCTGCGCGAGGCCGGAATTGACGGGCAACGCCGGGCCAAGGAACTCACTGAAGAGGAACTGGCCAAGATCATCGGGATCATCGATCGGGATCACCTGGTTGAAGGCGTGCTGCGGCGGGTCATCACTCAGAACATTGCGCGTCTGCGGGACATTGGCAGCTATCGGGGCACTCGTCATCGGCGATCGTTGCCGGTGCGCGGTCAGCGCACGCGCTCCAACGCGCGGACGCGCAAGGGTCCGCGCAAGACGGTTGCCGGCAAGAAGGGCGTAAAGGAATTGGGTAAGTAGAAGATTGTCATTGGTCGTTTGTCACTTGTCATTTGTTTGAAAGAGATGGATCCCCGCAAATGACAAGTGACAAATGACAAGTGACAAATGACCAATCGGAGCATTCATGAGCGAACAGGCCAAAGCCCAGACCGGCGTGAAGGCGGGCAAGAAGAAAAAGGTGCGCAAGGGCGTTACGCGCGGGGTTGTGCACATCAAGGCGACGTTCAACAACACGATCGTGACGATTACGGATCCCAACGGGGAGACGATCGCGTGGGCGTCGGCCGGCAAAGGGGGATTTTTCAAGGGCGCGCGCAAGAGCACGCCCTACGCAGCCGGCCGTGCCGCGGAAAATGCGGCCCAGATCGCCAAGAAGGCCGGGATGATGGAGGTGGAAGTGAAGGTCAAAGGCCCCGGCGCCGGGCGCGAGCAGGCGATTTTGAACCTCCAGAACGCCGGATTGAAGATCACCGGCATTGAAGACGTGACGCCGTTGCCCCACAACGGTTGCCGGCCGCCGAAAAAGCGGCGAGTGTAAGAAGCGGTTGGTGGATACAGCGCGAGAGAACCAGAGACAAATTATCAAAGCATCTCGACGGCGAGGCGGAAGAAAGATGGCCCCTAACGGTTGGGGCGGCAAACTTCGGCGATCCGGCGGGAAGCGCAGTTGCAGGAGAAACTTTTTATGAGAATGCGTTGGCGTGGTTTGGAATTGCCGTCGCGCGTCGTTCGCGACGAGCAGGTGTCAACCGATACGTATGCGAAATTTGTTGCCGAGCCCTTCGAGCGCGGCTTCGGCACGACCGTCGGCAACAGCCTGCGGCGCATTTTGCTCTCTTCCCTGGAAGGCGCTGCGGTGACGCATATTCGCCTCAAGGGCGCCGAGCACGAATTCTCCAGTCTTCCCGGCGTGATGGAGGATGTCACCGACATCATCCTCAACGTCAAGAGCCTGGTGGTGAAGCTCGACAGCGACGACACCAAGGAGATGAAGCTCACGGCCAACAAGCCGGGGCCAATCACCGCCGGCATGATTGAGGCCGATCCGGCGATCACCATCGTCAACAAGGACCACTTGATCGCCACGCTGACCGAGGGCAACCTGTTCGAGATGACCCTGACGGTCTCAAAGGGCCGAGGTTACGTCACCGCCGCGGATAATATCGAGGATACGGAGGAGCAGGAGATCGGCCTGATTTCCGTGGACAGCATTTATTCCCCGGTGACGCGCGTGCGCTACAGCACCGAGGATGCCCGCGTCGGGCAGAAGACGGACTATGACCGGTTGATCCTGGAGATCTGGACCAACGGCACGATCACGCCGGAGATGGCGCTCGTGGAAGCCAGCAAGATTCTCCGCAAACATCTCAATCCATTCGTGCAATATTTCGAGTTGGGCAGCGAGACCGCCAATGACGACGCGATCGCGGCGCTGCGCGATGCGAACAAGGCGATGATCGATCCCGACCTTCAGCAGAAGCTGAATATGACGATCCAGGAACTGGACCTCTCGGTGCGGGCGAACAACTGCCTGGAATCGGCCAAAATCGCGACCGTGCGCGACCTGGTGCGCAAGACGGATTCGGATTTGCTGAAAGTCCGCAGCTTCGGCAAGACCAGCTTGCGTGAAGTGAAACGAAAGCTGGCGGACCTGGGCCTGAGCCTGGGAATGGACCTGGATACGGCGGCGCCGCAGCAGGCGGCGGCGACGATGCTGGATGACAACGGCGAAGGCGAGGAAGCCCACACCAGCGGGGCGGCCGACACCTCCACCAGCGAATGAGGAAAATATGAGCAGTCACAGGTTATTCGGTCGCCAGCTCAGCCGCGACACCGAACACCGCACGGCGATGCGGCGCAATCTGGTTCAGAGCCTTTTCGAGCATGGAAAGGTGCGAACGACGTTGCCGAAGGCGCAGGAAGTGAAGGCGATGGCGGAAAAGCTGATCACGCTGGCGCGGACGGGAACGCTGAATGCCCGTCGCCGGGTGATCTCGATTCTGCAGGACCGGCGGTTGACCGATGACGAGCAGGAATTCACCGGCAAAACGGTGGTGCAAAAGCTTTTCGAGGAAATCGCGCCGAATTTTGCCGATCGACCGGGCGGCTACACGCGCATCATCAAGCTCAGCGATTTTCGCATCGGCGATGGGGGAAGTTTGGTCCTGTTGCAGCTTTTGACGGAGCAAGCGGCCCCGCGCGGGACGATTCGGCGCAGTGCCGGACGCCGGCGAAAGCGCGCCGAACGACGACACCAATTCGCGTCGCAAGCCCTGAAAAAGGCCAAGTCCGAGGCGTCTCCGGCTCCGGCGGAGGAAAAACCGGCCGAAGCGGCGCCGTCGCCCGCGGAATGAGGACCTGCGCGCCCCGCCTCCGCGATTTCAATCGGATCCAACATTGACACAAATTTGGTAAATGGTCTACAATCGCGCTGCCGTCGAGCTGGAAGGGACGACGGAAAAGGGAACCGGCCCAAAAAGTCCTTATGCTCGATCGCATTTCAGACGACCTGGTGGTTTTCTTTTACATTTCCGTTTTGACGGTCGTGGCGATCTACGGCTTCCATCGTTACATCCTGGTCTACCTGTATCTCAAGCACCGGCATGAAAACTATCAGCCCAAGAGCCAGTTCAATGAATTGCCGCACGTGACGGTGCAGCTTCCGATGTACAACGAAAACCTGGTGGCCGAGCGAATCATCGAGGCGACTTGCCAGATCGACTATCCGCGCGAGAAGTTCGAGATTCAGGTTTTGGACGACAGCACGGACGATTCGGCCCGGATTGCCCGGGAGGCGTGCGAGAAATGGGTTGCCAAGGGCTTTCCCGTTAAATACCTTCACCGGGATAACCGCAAGGGATACAAGGCGGGGGCGCTGGCGGAAGGGCTGGATCAGGCGACGGGTGAATTCATCGCGATTTTCGACGCGGATTTCCTGCCCCCGCGCGACATCCTGTACAACGTCATGGATTATTTCACCGACGAAAAGGTCGGCCTGGTGCAGGTTCGATGGGACCATCTGAATCGCGACGCGTCGCTGCTGACCAAGAGCCAGGCGATTTTTCTGGACGGGCATTTCGTCATCGAACACACGGCTCGAAACCGCAGCGGGCGGTTCATGCATTTCAACGGGACGGCCGGCGTTTGGCGGCGAAAGACGATCGACGATGCCGGCGGATGGGAGCACGACACCCTGACGGAGGATCTCGATCTGAGCTATCGGGCGCAGATGAAGGGTTGGCAATTCGTGTATCTGCCGCAGTTCTGCGCTCCGGCGGAGTTGCCGCCGGAAATGATCGGATTCAAGCAGCAGGCGCATCGGTGGACCAAGGGAAGCGTGCAGACCGCCATCAAGCTGCTGCCGAAGGTCTTGCGTTCCAAGCACCTTCCGCTTCGCATCAAGACCGAGGCGTTTTTCCATTTGACCAACACGATTGTGTACGTGCTGATGGTGCTGCTGACCGTGCTGATGTATCCGGCGTTCTTGAGCTTTTACAGCCCTCTGAAAGCGCACGCCCACACCTGGGGCCAAGGGCTGTTCAGTTTGAGCCTGTTCATCCTGGCGACGTGCTCGGCGAGCACGTTTTTCATTTTCGGGCAGCGCGAGTTGCTGGGGCGCTTGGCGGGGTGGAAGGCGCTGTTGTACATGCCGGTTTTGATGGCCCTGGGCGTGGGTATCAGCCTGAATAACGCCAAGGCCGTGGTGGAGGCGATCTGGGGCGCCATTCGCCGCAAGCCAAGCGAGTTCGTCCGGACGCAGAAATACGGTGTGACCGGCCTAGCCAAGCGCACCTGGCACAGCACCAGCGTTTGGACGCTGCGGCAATTGAGCTTGCCGATTATCGAAATTGCGTTCGGCTGCTACATGTCGTGCTGGATATTCATAAGCATTTATTACAATTTCTGTTTGCAGGCGGTGCCGTTTTTGGGGATTTTCGCCGGGGGATATTTCTACGTGGGCTTCAACAGCCTCTACGCGCTATACAAGATGAAGCAGGAAGCCGAGGAAGCTGCCGCCGCCCTGCTTGAAGCCGCGGTTGGGCCGATTTCCACCTGAAATTTGACATGCCCCTGGAATTGCCACACACCTCCGGCTGCCTGGTGTGCGGGCCTGCCAACGCTCGCGGATTACGCCTGAATTTGTACGTCGATCCCGCCAGCGGCGTCGTTGAGACGCGGTATGACCCGGCCGTCGAGCACGTTGGATTCGAGGGCATCGTGCACGGCGGAGCGATCGCCACCGTCCTGGATGAGGCGATGGTCTGGGCCGCATCATGGCACGGCAAGCGATTCTGTGTTTGCGGCGAGATAAACGTGCGGTTTCGGCAAAGCGCCAGGATCGGGGCGGCGCTGGTCTGCCGGGCCCGCGTGGAGTCCAGCCGCGCGCGATTGATCGTGACATCGGCCGAGGCCACGGACGAATCGGGGAAACTGATCGCCGCCGCCAGCGGCAAATACGTGCCGCTGCCGCCGGCGGAAAGCCGCGCGTTCGTGGCGACGTTTGTCCCCAAGCCGTCCACGGAGGCCGCCGCGGAAATGATGCGGTCACGGGGGTAGTTGCACGCCGGGGCATCGGCGATAATCCCAGGCCCTTGCGATGGAGGCGCCAATGGCACGGTCTTATCTGGTTCTGGGCGAGATTCTCTTCGTCGCAATCCTGTGCGCCGTCGCGTTCGTTTTGTTCCGGCAACATCCGGCGATTGCCAACGCCGTTCACGCGGACATCAAGCTGGCCGATACCAAGGCGCAGGTCTATTTGCAGCGAGACGCGGCGGGGCGGTATCAATATTTCATCTGGCATCCCGGCGGAGCAACGGACAAAGTGACCGCGGAGCAATTGTCCGACCAGCTTTACCGCGCTGGCGCAAGCGGGGGCATCGCACCCTATCTGGGCACGGCGTCAAGGAGCGTTCTCATCTGGCTCGGCGTTGGACTGTTCGGACAGGTGTTGTTCACTGGCCGGATGGTTGTCCAGTGGATCGCCAGCGAGCGCAAAGGCTCCAGCATCGTGCCGCCGATGTTCTGGTGGATGAGCCTCGTCGGTTCGCTGCTGCTCTTGGCGTATTTCCTGTGGCGGCGGGATCCGATCGGCTTGTTGGGGCAGGCGTTTGGGTCGTTTGTTTATCTTCGGAATATTCTATGGATTCTGGAAGGCAGGCAGCCAACGCCTGTGGCGGCAGCCGAGGCGGCCGAACCGATGACGCAGGGCTGAGCCGTCTTGCTTGGCGGATTCAAGAGCAGTTTTTCCCGCGTCCCCGGCGAAACGTATTGTCGCGGCCGAATTCCAGGATATGTTGATCGTCCAGCGCATGCGGGCGCGCGGGGTTTCGGGACTTCCGCCTTGGGGGAAGCAGGTTGATTCCGTGACTCCGCAGCCACGGCCGCACGCGACGCCGGACCCTCGGCATAATCCTCAGTATCGCATTGATCGCCAGCAGCAGGAGCAGGGTGAGGACCCACGCACCGACAATGGCGACGGCATAGAGGGCGCACAAGCGCCACAGGCCCATGCGGGACGGATGGACAATCGGATGGCGCTGAAGCGCCAGGAACCAGACGACCGCCGGAGGCAGCAGCAACGAAACCGCCAACCGCCACATCAGGGCCCTGCGGGTGTGCAGCTTGATGGGGATGCCACGAAGCGCGCCGCTGGTGATGCGGCGTTTGCCGGGCAAAGTAATCATGGCGAAGCCGATCACGAACATGGGCGTGCCCAGCGGGATCGGGAAAACGCCTCCCACCGCGATGGCCGAGAGCATCAGCACCCATCCCACGACGTTCTTGATGATGATCCAGGCATAGCGCCCGAGGAATGTTCTGCGCTCGGGTGGATTCTTCTCGGATTTTAAGGGTCTATTGGGAACAGGCATTTCAATAAAGTGGGGGTCGCAGACGACGCCCAATCAATAAAGTGGAAATACTGAACAGCATCGTCGGCAGCGGCGCCGCTTCGGAAAGAACCAATACGCCGATCGTCTGCTGCGGAATGGTCAGAGTAAATGGGTTGCCAAGCCCGTTGAGCTTCTGAGCCGTGGGGGCGCGGATCGTTGAACCGGTGATGTTCCCAACGCCAAAGAGGTAAAGCGTGCCGTGTTTGGCAACCGATGGCACTCCCATCAGGGTCGCCGTGATCCGGCGATCCTGAGACATGTCCGATGCCGAGCCGTCGTTGACGAACAACAGAGCCACGGTGCCGTCCGGTCGCTTGACAGCATGGACACGCAGCTTCGGATCGCGGCACACGGTGGACACGAACTGATCGCCCGTGGAAGCAAAACGGCTCACCATTTGAATGCCGTAGTATTCTCCAGCCGGCTGAGGCGGGCCGTCGCCAAGGTAGGGTCGGCCGATCATTTCCAGCAAGTCCATGTTGCGCACGCCATTTTCAAACCCCGTCACGTAGGCGTCGGCGGCAAACAGGGCATAGGAAACCATGGAAGGGTTTTGGGCCGCGTAATTGAACTCCGTGATGTTGATCTCGAAATCGTTGGCCCCCTTGTAGGCGTAGATTCGGGCACTTTTGCGAAGGTTGCTTACCAATTGGCTCAGGGAGAAGGGGCCCGATATCACCGCGCCGGGAAGCGATCCAACCGGGTCGCTGGCGTTGGCCCCATTGGGATACCAGTGGATGATTCCGAAGTCGATGTAATCGCCGGCGATTTGAAGCAATATGCTGTCGCCGCTGTTATTCGGGAACGCGGCAAATCCAGCGCCGATCTTGATGGTGGGGTCCACTGACTTCATCAACCTGGCAAACTGAATGAAATTGTGTGCATACGCGGCAGGAGAGAGTAGCGGATTTTGCTTCCGACCGGCATTGTCTTTGGAGTTCCCATTCTTATACCGCGCGTGCAAGTCATATTCCCACTGGATGCCGCTGTAGCCATTGCCGCCGACTTCGTTACCGATTTCCCAATATTTCACATGAACCGCGGCAGGATGGTGAATCGCCAAAAATGAAAAGCTGGGATTGTAATCACCGACCGCGGTAGCCCACGACTGATACTCGCCGGGGGTCGAGGATCGAAGTTTTGCCCAATACCCTGCGGTGTACCATTTGATACCTGCCGCATCCGTCCCGAGTACCACATCGGCGGCGCCGCGATAAATGCTCGGATTGGCGTTGGCGTAGGCCACGCACGCTGCCGCCTCCTGCGGCTGTCCACCGATCGTGTCGGTCGTATTCGAGCCGTAGTTGATCGTCACCATCCCCGTCGTGTGGGATTCATCCATCACGTGGATGAAGTTCCCGATATCCGAATGCGCGGCAATATACGCCCCGGCATTTCCCGTCCCGGTTGACCAATTGTATAGATCTGCGTAACTACCCCCTGGATACCGCAGCATCTGCACGCCCGATGCCTTGATCAATCCGGGCAGAGACGCGTTTCCCCATTGATTTGCGTAAACGGAAGTGTGCAGCCCCAGCCCGGTGGCTGGCATCGTCGCCTCCACGGAGCTGTTTGCGTATTGCAGCGGTGTATCAGCGAGGACGGTCACGCGGGTCGATACCTGGGCGCTGACCGCGTTGGTCGCGACCCCAATGCCCAAACCGATACCCAAAGCCCAAGCGGCCCGCGGCAGGGAGAGGGCATCCATTGCAATATTCTCCTCTTAAATTGGTTGCGGGGAGTATACCTTGAAGGCGCGTCCGCGACCAACGAACCGCGGCAAAGGAAATATCTCAATTGCGTGATGGGGTCATTCACGTCGCGGATGCATGCGGCTCCTGCATCCGTTGCCGCAGGGTGGTCATCATGTCGCGGACTTCCTGGGCCATGCGCGTGTTGGGGAAATCGTTCATGATCTCCTCGCCGAGGCGAACGGCATCGGCGATTCGCTGCTCCTTGACCGCCTGGGCGAAGCGGATGCGCAGCGCTTCGCGTTTTTCCTTAAAGACGTTGCGGGCGATTTCCTGCATGGAATCCGCTTCGGCGGGGGTCAGGTACATATCCAGCTTTTTGAGGATTTCGATGCTGCCGTCCACGTCGTGACGGTCGATGGCATCCTGCCAGCTTTCGCGGAGCTGGCGTTTTCGCAATTGCCGGCGCGATTCGATCTCCTCGGGAAGACGCTTGACGTGCTCGTCGTCGGGGAATTGTTCCATGATCTGCTGGGCTTCCTGCAGGGCCGTACCCCAGGCCTCAGACTTGATGTGGCGATCGACCGGCGCCAAAAGCTCGGCCAATTGCTTGCGCTGAGCCTCCGTGCGTTTGCTGGCGATTTCCGCGCGGAACTCGTCGGCCTGCTGCTTGTAGCCGAATTGCCGTTCGATATCGTTGGCCAGGACATGGGCGGCGTCCCAATTGTGACGGGCGATTTCCTCCACGACGGCGCGATGGACCGCATCGTGATCCTTCTCGCGGAACGCCACCGCCTTGGCGCGGTCGCTGAGGAGTTGCTGCTCGCTCATCAGATTCATCAAGATCGAGATTCCCTCCAGGCGATCGCCCAGCGCCGTCATGAACGCGGTCTGATGCCGAAGGTTGTCTTCGCGAGCCGCGACAAGATTCAGGGCGATGGGGAGGGTCACTAGGATCGCGATCAGACCGAGGTAACCGGCGGCGAGGAGCGCGGCTCCGGTGGCGAGGGAAGAACCATCGGCCGGGGGATGCCGCAGCAAGGAGATGCCCACCGCCAGCGCGGCAACCACCGCGAGGAACGCAATTGCGAAAATCCAGGTGAACGTCGGGACGCTTCGTTTCTCCATCGGACCCTCGCGCTGTGGACCGGAAATGCCAAGCGTTACGCTATGCGTAGCCTATGTCGGGTGACGGCGACAAGTCAATTCTTGGGCTTGGCCGCCGGCGCACTCCTGGGCTTCTGGCGGAGGCGCCGTTCCAAGTCCTGCACCATTTGTGCCCGCTCCGAACCCATGAGCCGCAACATGGCCCAGCCACATAAGACACAACTGATGACCAGGAAATAGTTCATCTTCAAGCGCCCAATCAGTTCATCGGAAGGTCGGGGAGCGGGGGTTTAGAATCTCTTTTCTAACACCGCCAAGTACCCGCCGTCGTGATAACTCTGGGGGTCGGAGGAACTGGGGAGGATCGAGTCTTGAAGGATCAGGTCCAGGCCCGAGTGGCGGTCCATGAATTGCTTAATCTGAAGCTCATTTTCTTCCGGCCAGACGCTACAGGTGCTATAAACCAGCAGACCGTCGCTCCCCAGCCAGGGAAGGCTGTCATCGAGGATGTCCCGCTGAATTTTCAGGAGACAATCCAGCCCGGAGGCGTAGCGGGCCTCGGGTCGGCGGGCCAGGACGCCGCTGTTGCTGCACGGGACGTCGATCAGGATTCGGTCGAAGGAGCCGGGAATCTCCGCGGCGACTGGGGCCAGCTTTCCAACCTGAAGGACGTTCACGTTGGAAATGTGGCGAGGCTTCAGCATTTTCATCAGGGTGGCGCAGCGGAACTCGGACGGATCGACGGCCAAGACCTGGCCGCTCGGCCCGACGCGCTCCTGGATCTGCATGGTTTTGGTGCCCAATCCGGCGCATCGGTCCAGCACGCGCTGGCCCGGAGAAATCCGCATCTGCTCGACAACGCCCGCCGCCGTCGCATCCTGCACCTGAGCCAGACCCTCACTGGCCCATTGAGCCAGAACCGCGCGTCGAGCCTCGCGGACGACGAACAAGCCGGGCTCATGATGCGGCAGAATTTCAACGCCTGGCGCCTTCAGCGCCGATGGCTCGATGCCTTTGAACAATCGAACAATCGTCGGCGGTTCGGCGTTGTCATGGCGACAGAACGCCAGTGCCCGTTCATTGCCCAGCAGCGCGACCAGGCGGCGAAAAAGCTCCGGCGGATGGGATAGAACAAACTGAGCGTATCCTTCCGGATCGCTCTCAACATCGGGAATGGGCGGAGGCGGCTGGCGACCCACATTCCGCAAAACCGCATTGACGAATCCAGCCGAACGAGGCCGGCCGAACCGCTTGGTCTGTTCCACCGCCTCATCGACCGCCACCGGCGCAGGAATCCGATCGAGAAACTTCAGTTGATATATTGCGACGGCCAGAATCTTGGCGACCAGCGGATCGATCTGCGCGGCGGATTTGCCGGAGTAATGCTGAATATCGCGCTGCAACGACAAAAGGGACTTGACCACCCCATTGACGATCTGTTCGGCCAGCGCCCAATCCCGAGGATCGCGGGGCTCCGAGGGCTTTCGCTTACGGACAAGATTCGGCTTCCATCCCGGAAGCCGTTTGCCGTCGAGCTGAATGAGAGCAAAATCGCGAGCGTTCAACTGGTTCCCGCTTGATTTGAGTCAGACCCGAGACCTACCGCCTGTACAGGGTGACGCGCAAGACCGTCGGCGTGGAGGTGAAAATAAGGCCCCAGTCGGTCTGGTCGCCGTTGAGGATTCGGTTTGGCTTAAACACGCCGGTTTCATATCGGCCTTCTTCCACGCTGAGATATTGCCACGGTTTTCCCGCGGCCGGTCCGGCGGGGAGAAAGCCGACGCGGCAATACAATCCCGTAACGAGGAACTGATTATCGCCGAGTTGTGCGACGAGCGCGCGCCCATTGGGTTGAAGCGGAGCTGCAGGCCGCGTGGCTGGGCCAAACCCGCGCCTCATCGGCCGATGCCAAATGGGCGCATCCCACGCTCCAAAGTGCAGAACTTCATCCGGCGGCTCTAGTCGCGGATTCTCCGGGTCTGCCGTCGATTCCGGCTTGGGCGGTGGCGGCGTCGCCCCGAGCGGCAGGTCCGGCGGATTGCGCTCGTCCACCGACGTCTGGACCTTGCCTTCAAAATTGAGCCGCGCGATGTCGCGCATCATCGGGCCGATCAACTCATAATCCAGAGCGATCGGAGCAAACGCCTCTTGGGGCGTCATGCCGGCGCCCGGCGGAAAATCGAAATTTCGCGTGTAATCCAAACCGAACGGGGAAAATCCGATGGCCCCACGGCCCAGTGCGGCAAAGAGGAAGCGAGCGTATGCGCCTTGGCCGATCGTCTCGGGAATGAACAGTGGATTGTCCGGGCGGTGATAGAAATCGAGCGCCTTCAGATAGTGGGCCGATTCACGCTGGTAGATATCCGGGGCCAGCAGGTCGATGGCAGGGGCTTCCGCTTTCCAAATCGGAAAGACGTTGTCGTTCGGTCCTCCAACTTCGTATTTTGGCGGATGCCCCGGCTTCAAAGGGTCGCGCAGCGACGCGTTGACGTACATCGGCAGTGGATAGACCGCCTTGCCGGCCGCGGCGACCTGGCCAATGTATTTCGAGACGCACCAGACCTGAAAATATTCATCGGCGTCGTCGCCGAAGGCATCCTTCCAATTGGCCGGCTGCGGGACGCCGGTCCTGTTCATGGCTACCAATACATCGGTCGGCACGGGACTCTCAAAGAGCCGCTGCGCGGCGGTGGAATAATCGCGCACGCAGCCCCAGGCGCCCGGCTCGTTCTCCACCTGCACCATCAGGACCGTGTGCTGCGAATCGGCTTCCTTGAGGTGTCGCATGAGCGCCGAGAACGCCGTGATATCCGCCTCGAGAGTCTCCTTCGCCAGCGGACTTGGCGAGTCCACCTCCTTGCCATCCGGGCCGATCATGTTGGGATATCGATTCGGATCGAGCTTCATCCATCGCGGCATGTAGTGGTTGCTGCCATTTTTCCACGTGCCGAACCACAGCAGCACCAAATGGACTTTGTGCTCGCGGGCCTGGCCAAGGAGCGTATCCACCAGCGAATAATCGAACCGTCCTTGCTGAGGTTCAAACTGTTCCCAATAGACCGGGATTTCGACCGTGTTGACGTGCGTGAATTCCATCGCGGGCCAGACCCTGGGCAACGTGGCCGGCCACGCGCTGGAATTATTCACCTGCGCTGCGAGGATCAAGTATGGCGCACCATCAACAAATAGTGCATACCTCGCGTCCTTTTGCACCATATGCGGAATCGCGGCATCGTCGACATCCGCCCGGGCGGGGGGATTTGCCAGAAAAAAAACAACGGCAATGATTAACGCCCAACAAGATGGATTTGGAAATTGGGCGGTCATCATCGAGGCGGTCCTTTGGCCAGCGCACCTCATTCTACTCGATGACGGCGGGCGCGGACGAGCGAGGCCCGAGCGGAAAAAGTTCGGTCAAATCGATTCCAGTTTCATTCCGGGCATCCAAGGATTTCCGCGACGATAATCGGACAGGGCCATCGAGCGTTTATTGTCAGGTTGGATCTCGACGAGATCAATGGCTCCGTCGGCGCAGGTGACGGCGCCGCCGGTCGTGATTTCGCCGGGTGGCCGGTGCGGGCCTTCGCCCTCGGCGGGGCGAGCGCGGACGAGAGTCAGGCGGGCGCGTTCAACGCCGGCGACATCGAGCAGACGAACGCGGCAGCCTGGCCAGGGATATAGACCGCGAATCTTTCGGGAAATTTCAACCGCGGCGGACCTCCAATCGATCACCGCGAACTGACGCGAAAGCCTGGAGGCCGGCGTCGCATGCGTATCGTCCTGGGCGATTTCCGTGACTCGGCCGGCTTGCAGGTCTTCGATGGTCCGAAACATCAGCCGGGCTCCGTCGGTTGCCAGGCGGTCGTGCAATTCGCCGGCGGTTTCCAATTCCGCGATCGGCAACGGCGACTGAGCCAGGATGTTGCCGGCGTCCATTGTCTGCGCCAGACGGATGACGGAGTTTCCGGTCTCCGTTTCGCCGCGGAGGATGGCCCAGTTGATCGGCGCCGCTCCTCGAAATTTGGGGAGGAGCGACGCGTGCAGATTCACGCTGCCGAGCCGGGGATGGTCCGCCACGGCCGGGGCGATCTTTTGGCCGAAAGCGATGACGATCATCAGATCGGCGGGAGGAAGAGGCTGGGCATTGATGTTGTCCGTGCGAACCAGGGGCAGCGAACGATCCAGTGCAAATTGCGCGATCGCGGTCGGAGTGAGTTTGCGGCCCCGGCCGGCCGGGCGGTCGGGCTGCGAGCGGACCGCAACGATTTCCTGACGCGCCTCCAGGAGCGCGGCCAACGTCGGAACGCCAAACTGCCCGCTGCCGGTGAAAATGATTCGCATGGGGTGAGCTATTTAACTCTTCGGCGGGGTTGGTCGCGATTTTCGGCCACATATTTCTCTTCCAACTCCTTCAAAATCTTGCGATTTTCCATCTTGGCGGTCGGGCCCATGTGATCGACCAGGAGGATTCCGTTGAGATGGTCCAGCTCGTGTTGCCAGATGCGGGCGACATAATCGGTTTCGGCTTGCTCGATCAGGTTGCCGGCGGCGTCCTGCGCTCGGATTTTCACGGACTTGGCGCGGACCACATCGACGTTGATGTTGGGGAGGCTGAGGCAGCCTTCCTGACTGGTTTCTTCTCCCTCGGCATCGAAGAGGGTGGGATTGACGTAAACGCGATCATCCTCGGGGTTTTGGGTGGGGCTGACGATAAACAGCCGGATGTTGTGCCCCACCTGCGCAGCCGCCAGACCCACGCCGTGAGCTTCGCGCATGAGTTCAAACATGCGGCGCACCAGAGCGCCTAGTTTATCCCCGAAATTGTCAACGGGAACGCTGACGCGCCGAAGGCGCGGATCGGGATAAGAAATAATTCTTAAATCATCAAACATTACGAGGCTCGAATCAGAGACCGAAAACGCATAACATCAGCGGCCATAGACAGTAGATCAATTGGTTGACAGGTTCAACCGGACTCGCATAATTTGCGGATTACAACCTTGAAGGTCAATGAAGCTGACCCCCCTCGGCCTGCATGGCTGCCTATCTGCACAGGGGTGGACTTGAAGGGAATGGCCCGTGGCTGAAGTTCCGGAAGGATATAAAGAGGTACCCCCAGAAGACCGGGCCAAGGCGAAGGTCTTTTTCGACCGGGGCCGCACCGTCGCCGGGACGGGGAATTTCGAGTACGCCATCTCGATGTACCTCAGTGGCTTCGAACTCGACCCCGATGCCATCGAAGCCCATCAGGAACTGCGCGACATTGCGATGAAACGGAAGGCCAGCGGCGGGAAGGCCATCGGGTTCCTTGAAGCGATGAAGCTCAAGCGGCCCACCAGCGACGACAAGGTCAACATGATCAACGCCGAGAAGTTGATGTCGTTCGATCCGGGAACCACCGATCACATGCAGTCGCTGCTGCAAAGCGCCTATCGCGGGGGCTATTGGGATACCGTGCTTTGGATCGGCCAAATCTTTCAAAAGGCCAATGCGGACGCCAAGAAGCCGGATTTCAACAAATTCATCGTCCTTCGGGATGTCTACAAGGGCCTGAAGCAATGGCGGCTGGCGGCGGACGCGTGCCAATACGCGCTGATGCTCCGCCCCCTTGACATGGACCTGGCGACGGAATTGAAGAACCTCGGGGCGATGGACACGATGGAATCGGCCGGCTACTCCAAGGGCGGAAGCTTCCGCGACCAGATTAAGGACATGCAGAAGCAGGCGCTGCTGCTCACCGGCGACAAGGATTTCGCGGATTTGGATGCCCAGCAGGCGATCATCGCGCAGGCCGAAAGTGACTACAAAGCCGAACCCCACGATCCCGGCAAGGCGATGCGCCTGGTGGACGCGCTGGAGAAGACGGAGCATCCCGAGTTCGAGAGCAAGGCGGTCGAATTGTTGCAGGAATGGTTCGACAAAACCAAGCAGTTCCGTTATCGCCAGCGCATCGGCGCGATCAACATGAAGCAGCTCAGCCGCGTGGAACGCGGCAAGCGCGAAGCGCTGATGCAGGACCCGAAGAACGAAGAGCTTCGCAATGATTATGCGCAGTTCAGCCGCGAACAGCTTGAATTTGAATTGAAAGAATATGAACTGGCGGCCGATGCGTACCCAACGGACATGCGCTGGCGCATTGAGATCGGCAAACGACTGTTCAGGCTGAACCGATTCCAGGACGCCATACCTGTTTTGCAGCAGGCGCGAAGCGATCCGAAATTCCGCGTCGATGCCGGCATTTTGCTTGGCCTGGCGTTCTTCCAGGCGGGTTTTAATGACGAGGCCGACGACACGCTCGGACAACTGATCAAGGATTACCAGCTTCAGGGCGACGATCGGTCGAAGGAAATGTACTATTGGCGCGCGCGTGTTCTGGAGAAAAAGGGCCTCAAGCCCGAAGCCATTTCCCACTACAGCAAGGTCGCGCAGTGGGAGTTCAATTACAAAGACGTCCAGACGCGCATCAAAAAGCTGCGGGCATAATGCTGCTGCAAGCGAAAGACGTGGGGCACGCATACGGCGCTCGCATCGCCTTGCGCGGGGTATCCGTGTCGCTGGATTCGGGACAAGTGGTGGGGCTGATCGGGCCCAACGGCAGCGGGAAAAGCGCGCTGATCAAGGCGCTGCTGGGACACGTTCAGGCGACGGGGGAAATTTCCTGGCGAGGAAAAAATATCCGGGCCTGGCGGCCGCGCGAACTGGCGCGCCTCGTGGCCTATTTGCCGCAATCGCCTCGCCACGAACCGGGCCAAACCGTCGCCGAAACCCTTCGGCTCGGACGCGCCCCGTATTGGGGGGCGTTTGGATTGGAATCCAGCGCTGACCAGCGCGTCACCCTCGACGTGGCCAGACTCCTGGGGCTGGAAGACTTGCTGGACCGGCCGATGGACCAGATGTCCGGCGGACAGCGCCAGCGTGTTTACATCGGCCGCTGTCTGACGCAGGAGCCCGCCGCCTTGCTGCTCGATGAACCCAACACATTTCTCGATCTCAAACACCAGATCGATCTATGGCGGCTTCTGCGCGACCTGGCCAGCAAAAGGAATCTTGCGGTGCTGCTGGCATCGCACGAGCTGAACATCGCGGGGGCGCATGCGGATCGGCTGATGCTCCTGCATGATGGCTTGCTGGCGGCATCAGGAAGCGCCGACGCGGTCTTGCGGCCGGAGATCCTGTCCACCGTTTACGGCGTCGGGATTGAGCGCTATGGCGACGCCGCCAATCCCGTTGTTGTGCCGCGATTCTAGAATCGAGCAAGGAAGTAGATCGCCGCGATAAGGCAGCCGATGGCCCCGCAGATGATTCCGGCGATGGCCATCCCACGGCCTCCCCGGTTGGGCGACTCGACGCTGGCGACCTGTCTCATGCCAACGATGCCGAAGATAATGGCCAGCAGGGACGGAATGACGAATGGCGATGTCGGCAGGCCGATGATCCCCAGCACCAGCGCCGCGACGCAAAAGCCGTTGCTGGCGCCGATGGCATCGACGGTGGTTCCTTCCATCGTGAACGGCATGCCGCAGTTCTTGCAATTGTTGTAGGTGATCGGGCTGCTGGCGGAGCAGCGGGGGCAGACGATGAATTGTTTGCCGTCGCTTGCGCGATGGATCTTGGGCGCGCGGGCGCCGGCGGCGGCGTAGGCGTGGACCGGATGCGGGTCTTGTTTGATGATCTGCCGCGTCTTGGGGTCGATCAGGCGGTTGTAGCGGTCGAGGATCGGAATGGTGATCTGGTTGCCGCAGGTCGGACACTGACCCTCCTGCGCGGCCATGGATTCGGTGGCTTCGAGGCGGCTGGAACAATAACCACAGTTAAAGCCGTACCTTTTACCGGAAAACCGCGGGCTGCCGGGGGGGCGTTGCGGCCCGATGGCGGCGCTAATCCCAGCCGTGATCACGGGGCCGCCGCCGGGGGCAGCGCCTGCCGCCACCGTCTCGGGCACCGGCACGCGCAGCGTCGTGCGGCAGACCGGACATCTCAGCAATTGTCCCGCCTGGGCCGCCTCCGCCGACAGGGAGGTCCGGCAAATATGGCAGGGGAAGACGATCATGGGCCGCTCGAAATATCGTAGAATGCCGAATGCCAAATGCCAAATGCCGAATGAAAGGCGAGGTGCCTGTCTTTACATTCGGCATTTGGCATTCGGCATTCGGCATTTTCTTCGCCTCCGTCATCGCCGGCCATCCGTCTTGATCTTCAGCCCCTTGAAGCGGACGCATTTCAGTTTCCTGGCATGCTGCGTGGCGGTGTGGGACAGAGCCGTGCTCAGGAGCCGGTTTACTTCGGCCGAACTGAAGCCCGCAGCATCAAGGCGCGCCTCCACGCGGCCGTCACCCAGCGGATGAATATGGAAGATCAGGTAGCCCGCAGGCTTATCCCCGACGAATGCCGCCAGCACGCTCTGCCGCGCCGAGAGCCAGCCGTCTTCGTCGAGTAGCAGGGTATTTCGATCGCCCAGACGGCCAATCAGCTTCAGCACCGCCGGCCAGCGCGCGTGCGAATGATCGACGACTTCAATCCGCGCCTTTTTGTTGGATGCCCGCGCCCCGGCGGGGCGGGCAGTTCTTTTTCTTCTTTGTACCCGCATGACCGATTACCTCACTTCGCCTTAGCTCCACTGCTTTCGGATTGCCGTAACGGATGTTATCAACAATCATGCCGTGAAACAGGTATAGTTTCCGCAAAAACCATTCCAATTTGACGGCGTTGGAAATTCAATTGGGCTGAGAAACCACGGAAGCTGCTAGGTTCGGCCCCTTAGGCGGCGAAAGCGGAGACCTCGCGCTTGAGGCGGTGGCCCAAGCGGTCCCTTTCAACTTCCAGGTCGTACCAGGATTGCAGATTCATCCAATAACGGTCGGACAGGCCAAAGAATAGCGAAAAGCGCAGGGCGGTGTCCGCGGTGATGGATCTTTTGCCGTGAACGATTTCATTAATTCGCCGGGGAGGAACGCTGATGCTCCGAGCCAGGCGATACTGCGATATCCCCATCGGCTTGAGGAATTCCTCCAGCAAAATTTCGCCGGGATGGATCGGCTTGAGTTTTCTTCGCATATTGATGCTCCGGGTCAATGATAGTCCACGATTTCCACGTCCCAGGCGCCGGCTTTGTCCAAGCGAAAACAGATTCGCCACTGACGGTTGATACGGATGCCGAATTGTCCGCTTCTGTCGCCGCCGAGTTTCTCGAGCCGATTGCCCGGCGGAATCCGAAGGTCTTCGATTCGTTCGGCGCCCTCGATGAGCAGCAGTTTCCGTAACGCCAGCTTTTCGATGGAGCGGAAACGCTTTGTGCCCTCACGACGGAATATCCGCTCCGTCTCCTTGCATTTGAACCCGCGAATCATGCTGCGCCAAGGATCATATCGCTACTCGTTAATAACGTCAATCGTTATCAAACATTGGGCGGGAATCAGCGAATCCGGAATTGCCGGGGGCGCGGGAAACCCAAAAAACCGGTCCAAGAGGTAATGTTGCACGTCAATTTCCAAATCGAAACCAATCGACGTCCGCAAAGCCTTTGGAGGATTTGCCGACCGGAGCATTGCAAAAAAGACCGACTTTGGCGCCGATCCATAAATCGTTGGCGGCTGTAAACGCCGGCCCGATTTCTGTAAACCGCTCGTTGTCAGGGCTGTAGCTAAAAACGCAGTTGCCGCCTGGATTGACCTTGACCCGAAGGAAAACCGACTGGCCCGGAATCGTTCGGGACTCGTTTTCGTCATCCGAGCCGGGGAGGGGATCGCCACGCCAATGGGTGGGGCGATGGGCGATAAAAGTCGTGCGGATGATCTTCAGGCCGGCGGGATCCTTCTCGACCTGTAGGGCGCCTGTCGACAATCCCGCGACCACAAGCCCGGCCCGATCGCCATCCTCCAGCTTCGCAAGCTCGAGGCGAGCCGTCACCGTGAAAGCCTCCGCGGGGAATTTCTGGAGCAGGAGATTTGGGCGGTCAAACAGCACCGCCGGCGTCGCAACGGCCTTCATCCGCAAAAACCCAGGTCGCTCGGTTAATGAAATCCAGTCATCCTGGAAATCGGCCCACCATTGCCATTGCAGGCCGAGCGTCGGCTGATTGAATTCATCGCTGGTCTGGGGGACGGCGATAGGCCAGTTTTTGCCGACATCCGGCTTGGGATGAGACATCACCGGTTCACCGGCATCGCCCATGATCGGCCAATCATCGACCCACTGAACCGGCTGGAGGTGAACAACTCGGCCATAGGGCAGGTATTGCTGAAAATGGATGAACCAACTCTGCCCGGTCTGGGTTTGGACCCATCCGCCCTGGTGGGGTCCGTTGATATTTGTTTTGCCTTGCCGCAGGACGACGTGGGAATCGTACGGGCCGTAAATATTCTTTGACCGGAGAACGATTTGATATCCGCCGCCAACCCCGCCGCCGGGGGCCATGATGTAGTAATAGCCGTTGCGCTTGTAGAGCTTGGGGCCTTCGAGGGTGGTGTAGTTGCCATCCTTGCCGTCGAAGACGCGCGTACCCTGGTCGAGGAGTTGCGTTCCATCAGGGCTCATTCGGTTGATGTCCAGCACATTGCTGATGCCCGCGCGCGAGCCGGAAAACGCGTGAACGAGATACACCTTGCCGTCGTCGTCCCAGAAGGGACAGGTGTCGATCCAACCTTTGGAATCTTTCACGCGAACGAGGGGGTCCCAGGGGCCGGCGGGATTTGGGGCCTTGGCCATAAAGATGCCGTAGTCAGGATCGCCGAAGAATATGTAGAACTGTCCGTCGTGAAAACGAATCGCCGGCGCCCAAACCCCGCAGCCGTGAACCGGCGTCTTGAAACGAACGATGGGGTATTTGTCGATCGCGTGGCCGATGATCGTCCAGTTGACCAAGTCCCTGGAATGCAGGATTGGCAACCCGGGGAAACAACTGAAGCTCGAAGCCGTCAGATAGAAATCATCGCCGACGCGAATGACATCGGGGTCTGAATAATCGGCGAAGAGAATCGGATTTTTGTACGTCCCATCGCCATTGTCAGGACACCACGCACCCGGCCCCTGAGCGATGGAAATGGATCGGGCAAAGCCGACCAGCAATACCAGGAGCAACGGCCCGCATCGATGAATATGATGCATGATGCGGTAGTATTATGTTGGCAAAGCGGAGTATTGTCATGCCGAAGAATCAATAAGGAACCATGAGCCAAACCAATCCACCTCGCGTGGCTCTGATTAGCGGAGGCGCAATCCGCGTCGGGCGGACCATCGCTCTTCACCTGGCCGATGCGGGGTTCGATATCGCGCTGACGTTCTTGAACAACGCCCAGGCAGCCAAAGATTTGGCCCGCGAGATCGAAGGCAAATCCCGGCGCTGCGTCGCGATCCGCGCGGATTTATGCGATCCAGCCGCCGCCGTCGAAGCGATCAATGCCCAATTCTCGACAAGCTTTCAACGGCTCGACGTGCTCGTCAACAACGCATCGCTTTATGAGGCGGACGCCCCGGGCGATTTGTCGCAGACACGGCGACTGTGGGCGATCCACGTCGAATCTCCGCTGCTGCTTTGCCGGCATTTTGCGCCAATGCTCAAATCGGCGGGGGGGTGCGTGGTGAACATGCTCGATTTGTTGGCCGAGCGGCCGATGCCGGGATACCTATCTTACTGTGCCAGCAAAGCGGGGCTGTGGAACCTGACGCTGGGACTGGCCCGCGAACTGGCTCCGGGCGTGCGAGTCAACGGGATCGCGCCGGGAGTGGTGGAATGGCCGGCGGATCTGTCATCGGAGAAACGGGAGCAATATCTTCGCCGTGTCCCCCTGGGCCGGGCTGGAACGCCGCAGGACGTCGCCGCCGCCGTGCATTTCCTGTGCACCGGCGCCAATTACATCACCGGGCAAATCCTCCGCCTCGATGGGGGACGGTCGATCGCATGATAGAATGCAGCCGCTGACGCGGTTGCATTTTGGTTTTGGGCCCTAGAATACCCCCATGTCGATCATCTCCGCCGAAGTCGCGATCATTGGGGCCGGGCCGATTGGGATCGAATTGGCCGTCGCCTTGAAGAAGGTGGGCATCGACTATCTGCATTTTGACGCGCGCCAAATCGGCTACACCATCTCATGGTTCGCGCCGCAGACGCGATTCTTCAGCTCCAATGAACGAATCGCGATCGCCGGCGTTCCCCTATTCACGCCCGATCAGACCAAGTGTACGCGAGAACAATACCTGGCTTACCTGCGGTCGGTCGTCGTCCAGTTTGATCTGAAGATCAACACGTACGAGCCGGTGATCGACATTCATCGCGGCGGCGATGAGTTCTTGCTCACCACCCGGCGGGGGGGCGGCGAAGCCAAATATCGCGTGAGAAAACTCGTCCTCGCCACTGGCGGCACGGAACGTCCCCGCCCCTTGGACGTCCCCGGCCATGATCTGCCGCACGTGAGCCATTATTTCCAGGACCCTCACCAGTATTTTCAGAAGGATCTGCTGATCGTGGGTGGGCGCAATTCCGCGGTCGAAGCGGCCCTGCGATCCCATTACGTGGGAGCGCGCGTCTCGATGAGCTATCGCAAGACGCAGTTCGACTCGGCCCGCATCAAATACTGGCTCTGGCCCGAGATGAACGGCCTGATCAAATCCGGGAAACTGAAAGCACATTTCAATACGACGCTGAAGGAGATCCGCCCCGGCGAGGCGTTTCTGGCGGGCGAGAACGGTCGAATCATCGATGTCCCCGCCGATTTCGTGCTGCTTCTCATCGGATATGAGGCGGACATGACGCTGTGCCGGCTGGCCGGGGTCGAATTGAAGGGGCCAGGGCAAGCGCCGGTCTTCGATCCGACAACGATGCAAACAAATGTGCCGGGAGTTTACCTTGCGGGCACGGCCGTGGGCGGAACGCAGGAGAGATACGCCATCTTCATCGAGAATTGCCACGTGCACACGCAGCGCATTGTTGCGTCCCTGTCGGGGTCCGCGCCGCCGCCTTCTCCCGCCCCCCTGGATCGGCCGGAAAGCTGAACCAAAGCCACATTGCGCTCGCGTGCGGATTCCAGACTAGAATCATCGCGGTATGAGCCAGATGGACGGGCTGGGGCTTTCGGGCATTCGCCTTGGGCGCCGGCCGGACACGGATATCGAGCATGTCATCGTCCAGCGACCGCTGGAGCGGATTCTCTCTTTCACCGGATACTCGATCGACAACGTCGTGGATGATCCGATCGCCAGGCACGCCGTGATCGGATACTACAAGTTATTCCGCCACATCCAGCGGCGCTCGGAATGCATCGACCTCGAGCGGCAATGGAACCCGTGATGCATTTCCCCGCGGCGATCACGGGCATCGGGCTGGTTTCGGTCCTGGGCGCAACCGCCGGCCGAACCTGGGACGCGCTGCTGGCGGGGCGGTCGATTTCCGACCATGCCCGCGTGGCTGGCTTTGCCGGGCCGGATCGCGCCGTGCCGATGGCCGCGGCGGCGGCCGCGGAGGCGCTGGCGCAGGCAGGGTGGTCACAACCCGATTGCGGCAAATCCGATTCGGCCCTGTTTGTCGGAACGAGCAAAGGCTCGATCGAATCGTGGATGCAAGTCAAAGTCCCGGACCTGCATCACGGCGATCTGCATCAGGGGCTCTCACACATCGATTGCGAGCTTAGCCAAAAGCTGAGATTTGGAAGCGGTCCGCGCATGACGGTTTCATCCGCCTGTTCCAGCGGATTGCACGCGCTGCTGCGGGCGGCGATGGCGATCGAATTGGGCGAAGCGCGGCGGGCGCTGATCGTCGCCGTGGAGGCATCGGTCCATCCGCTGTTCGTCTCCAGCTTTCAGCGGCTCGGCGTGCTGGCGCCGGAAGGGCATGGATGCCGGCCGTTCGATCGAACGCGGAAGGGTTTTATCATCAGCGAAGCCGCCGCCGCCGTTTGCCTGGAATCATCGATCGACGCGCCAGCCCGGCCGCTGGCGCGAATCGAGCGCTGGGCGATCGGCGGGGATGGAACGCATCTGACCGGCGGCGATCCGGCGGGCAAGGCCCTGCGGCAAATGCTTCGGCGCGTCGGTTGCAGCAATCTCGACCTGATCCACGCCCACGCCACGGGAACCATCGTCAGCGACCCGGTGGAACTGGCCGCGATCCAATCCATCGCCGGCGAGCGGAAGGGCTTGCCCTCCGCGTCCCAGCCGATTCTCTATTCGCACAAAGGGGCCCTTGGCCACAGTTTGGGCGCGGCCGGACTGGTGTCGGTGGCGATCAATTGTCTGTGCCATTTGCACGGCGCCGTTCCGCCCAACGTGCGATCCACGCAGCCGCTGGCGACCGAGGGTTTGCACTTCTGCTCATCAGCCGTGCAAAGGCCGATTCATCGGAGCCTCGCCATCGCTGCCGGCTTCGGCGGGCCGCTGGCGGTCGTGTCGCTCGTCAGCGGCTGAGTCTCGGTTATACTCCGCGAAAATCATTGCGGAGGATCGCGTGCCCGGCAACGAATGGTATTACGCACAAGACAATCGGCAATTCGGTCCGGTGACGATCGAGGTGCTGATCGACATGCTCCGACAGGGGCACGTGCGGCCAACCGATCTGGTCTGGACGGAAAACATGCCCGATTGGCGCCCGGCATCGGGCGTGGCGGCGCTGATGGCGGCGATGCAGGCAACGGCCGCCGGCACGGCCTCCGTCACGGGCGCTGCCGCGGTCGCCAACCTGGCCGGCGCAAACGCTTCCCTCAACTATTTCTCTCCGTCCGGCCCGATTGGATACATCGTCTACGCCGGTTTCTGGATGCGCTTTGCGGCGGCGATCATCGATTACATCATCCTGGCCGTGGTTGAACGCATCCTGCAATTCGTCGTGGGAATGGGAATGTTCGCCCCCGGCCCGCGCGCGTTTTCGCCCGTAATCTTCTTCCCAATGATGGGGCTGTTCTCCGGCGGATTCGTGCTGCGATGGCTCTATTTCGCCCTGATGGAATCCTCGCAATATCAGGCCACGGTCGGCAAATTGGCCCTGGGCATCATCGTGACGAACATGCAAGGGCAGCGCGTCGGCTTCGGCCAAGCGACCGGCCGGTACTTCGGGAAGTTCATTTCCTACATGACGCTGATGATCGGCTTCATGATGGCGGGCTGGACGCAGCAAAAGCAGGCGTTGCACGACATGCTGGCGGGTTGTCTGGTCATCCGGAAGCAATAGAACGCGGCGGGGGGCTGACCACCCGATTTCAAAACCGTGGCTCATATTGTCACTGTCCCCCCCGATCCCAGAATGTCCCACAGGGGGGAGGGGGGCGCTTCGCCAGAGAGTCGATAAGTTGAAAGTGGAGCAGTAGATAAGACGCAAAAGACCGATCGGGCTTCGGGAGAGGTGGGACATTTGTCGGAAAGCTGTCGTGCCATGGAAATCGGCGGACATGATAGCGTCTCCCGGCCAGCGCGAGCCAAATCGAGCCCGCGCGGAATCGGCTGCGATGTTGCACGTGATTTTGCGTTATCCGTTCAAACCAAACTAATACCTAACTCCATTCCGGATTGCAAGCATAAAATTCGGAGATTTTTCTGGAGGGGGGAAAGCGGAATCGGTCGGAAATCCTGGGTCCAACTTATCAGCGTGGGCTGGGATGACTCAAGGAAAGAGTCTCACGCAAAGGCGGAGAGGCGCAAAGTGGTCGGACTCTGCGCCTTTGCGCCTCTGCGCGAGACCCTTTCTTCAAGCGGGTTTCAGATCGGACTAAAGAAGGTCCGCAACTGAGAGCTACACCGGAAATCTTGCTTGGCCGGTGTTCGCCCTTTCGGAAGACTTGACACTATGCGAAAATGCCGACGGCATTCGCCGGCGGGCGTTCGCCGGCAAAGGTGCAACCGGAAAATCCCGGACCAACAATCCTCGGCGATGGAGGCGATCCATGACATGGCAACTGTTTCGAGCGGCGAATGGGCGACGGAGTGCCGCGGCACTGTGCCTAGGCCTGCTGGTTGCGTGCAGCAGTTCTCCGGCAGGTAATGGCGGAGGGCAGACAGCCAGCGCTGTTCCGCCCGCGGCCGCGGCCCAACACAATCCTGTGGCGGCGACGGCCGAGTCAATCGCGGCCGGGCGGACTTTGTATGCTCAGAACTGTGTTTACTGTCACGGCGATACGGGCAAAGGGGATGGGCCCGCAGCGGTGAGTTTGACGGTGAGGCCGAGCGACTTGACCAGCCCGGCCCTGGGCGAGTTGAGCGACGGCGCGTTGTTCTGGAAGATCAGCGAAGGTCACTCGCCCATGCCGGCTCATCAGAGACTGCTCTCGAGCGAAGATCGCTGGACTGTAGTGAATTACCTGCGGACGTTGGCGCCACAATCCTAGGCTCGGGAAATTCACGATTCACCGCCCGCGAGTACGCTCGAGGGCGCGGAGACACAGAGGGAAACGCGGAGAAGAGTTTTGGCCACAGATGAAAGGCGGATGTACACAGATAAAAATCAATTCACATTTTCATCTGTGTGCATCTGATTTTCATCTGTGGCGACAATTGCATTTCTTCGCGTCTGTCTTGGCGATCTTCGCGTCTTCGCGGCCGTAGGTCCCGATTACATCGGGGTCGCATTTTTATTTGCGCTAAATCGTGAGGCTAACGCGAGTCACTTGAAATCCTCCCTGTCGGAAGGAATCGGCAAGGGCCTTTACCACCTGGGATAGCTGATCCAGGCCAATATCGTTTGGCACGTCGTCGATATTGAGCTGAGCGGAGCCATTGCCCGTAGCCGAAGCTCCGCCGGGTAACGGCAAGGCCTGGGAGAATTGCAGGAGAATGACGACACGATGGGTTTTGGAGGTGGGGGTTGAAGTGGGCATGGGGCGGAATTATATCAAACCGGAAGGGGAGCAATACTGCACAGAACTGAGGATTTTTGGGGAGATTAGAGAGGACGCGATTCGTTTTCGTCATATCGTCTTTAATTCCGCCGACCCGGCTGGCGCTTGCCGAGATTGAGGACCTCGGGCGGTTCTCGGATCACTGTGTGCGCAGCGCCAGGACGAAGAAAATAGTCGTCGTCAAGATGCGGACTTCCGACGTCGACGTTTTGTGTCGCGAGCAGTAAATAGACCTTCGGCCTGCGCGGCGAGCAGAATCTTCACCGCCCGAAGAGCAATTTGCTTCTCAGGGGTCACCGCCTGGCCCTGAGTCGAAAGACCCTCGATCGGGCCGAGCGAAGAAGGTTTTAACCCGTAAGAAACGATCAGGTTCGACGCCGCGATCAAAGCTGCGGCGCGCAGCTCGATCGGAAAATCAGAAATCTCCATGACGTGGTCCTTTCAGTGTTCTCCGGCGGGCGAGTTCGCCGACGTTTTTTTGCCGGTGAAGTTCACGGCGCGGGGCGCTCGAAAATGTAAACCCAATTCGTGCCAAGCTCATTTTTCTGTGCATTGACTGATACGAGTTGCCACCCCTTTGAGCCGGCCCAATTCAGGATGGTCGCGATTTCACACCCAGGGAATCCCGCAGGCGCGTCTTTGCCGGTGAGATGCTTCGCGAGCTTCAGCATGGTGTTGTTTCCCTGGTAGGAGCCCTCAGCGCCGTCAACCTCTTCCGGGATCGAGTCGGCGCCCGGTTCCTTCCACGCGGCATTGGCGCTGCCAATTGTGGTGATCTCATTCATGCCCAGGGTGGCATACTCCCAGTGACCGACGGCCGAGCGGGGGACGGCGGATTGCGCGGGCACCACCCTTCCGAGGGTCAATAAACCGAGGATCGCCAAGGCGAACGACAAAAGGATCGTTGAGCTTTTCATGGGTCTCTCCGTGGAAAAGAAAAGTGAAGGGTTCTCTCCAAGGCCGATTTTAAGCCGCCTGCCCGCGAACGCCAGCCGCGTGTAACTCTTTTGTAATTTAATACTGGTAATGGGTGGTTTCCATGCCCAAAAAGGCGCGGAGACGGAAATCGAAAAGGAAGCCGAAGCCGGACGCCGATTTTTTCAATAATCTATCGCAGAAATTCTTCCGTCGGTGTAGGTGATGGTACAAAGGAGCGTGTCGTCGCTCAGTCTGGACCATTGGACCACCTTTACGTTCCGTCCTTCGGATTTTGTAGTCGCGTAGATGCCAAAGGGCTTCGTGTTCTTTATGGCGTTGGCCTCTTCCTCCGTCATGCCAATTTTGATTCGGTGCCAAGGGGTGCCCGCGAGCGGACCGTTATCCGAATTCGATTTATCCGCTGTCGCGGGTGGCGCGGCTGCGGCGGCCGCGATCTGATCCTGCAATGCCTTAATCTGTGCATTGGCTGCGTCGAGCTGGCGCTGGAGATCGACCTTGTCTCTTTGCAGGTTTGATATCTTTTCAAGCAGATCCGCGATGCTCGGCTGGGTCGCCGCCGCTTCCCGGTCCTTCAGCCGTTGGAGCGCTTCGTCAGGGGACATCTGGCCAAAGGCGGGGACGCAAACCCGCACGAGGATTCCCGATATCAACATGCCGGCAAAAAAACGATTCATTGGTGGCCTCCTTTGAAAATTGGCGGGAGCTTCCGCACTTAAGTTTTACTCCTCTTGCAAGCGAAGGCCAAGATGAATTCGGCGTCACGACGGGGCATTGCCGGGGGCTGCGCCAGATTTGCAGCCGAAACGTAAACTATTGTCACAACTTAACATAACATGCATTATAGGACGTGGTAGGGTGATGAAATCCAGCGAAAACCAGGGCCGGTTCTTCGAGTCGATTTCTTGGTGGGATTGAGAACCCGGCCGATGAGGACCTGCCGACTAAAGTCGGCAGGCCGCTGAATTGGCTCTGAAAATGATCTGGTTCAGGCTCGCGGGATGCCGGGTCGCCGCGGGCGCGGCATTAGCAACGCTGCGAGCGCGAAGATGCTCATCGCGGCGGGTTCGGGAACTGGAATTGTCGCGGTGGTGTTTGCGGTGTAATCGACGTATAGGTTCTCGACGCTCGGACTATACGATAGAGAAAAATATCCCCGAGCGTACGTGGGGAAATTCCAATTATACCAGAGGTTGTTGAAGCCGTCCGGATCGTAGGCGGCGTCCCATTGATGTGAGGTGGACCAGAATGGGTTGCCGCTGTCGGCATCGGGGACGCTGGGGCCGAGATCCAGGGTGACATTGATGGGACTGGAAGATGTGCCCATGTTCACGGTGGAATTGGAGGTGAAATCGAGCAGGCTCCAGTCTGAGCCGGCGTCGGCGGGCGCGGAGTCCAAGGCGCTCAGACGCCAATCATAAATCGTCGAGCTGTTCATGGTCACGGGACCGGTGAAGGCGATGTCTTCGACGCCGTTGAATGGATTGGCGGCGAAATCCGTGGCGCTTCCGCCGATGGTTGCGGAGACGGTTGTCGTGCCGGCAATCGTGCCGTCGCCGAAGAGAAAAGAACCGGCGTTGAAAGTTGACGGGCCTTTGAGCGTGCCGCCGTCGAGGAGGACGGTTGCGCCGGAGCTGACGGTGGTTCCGCCGGAACCGCCGGCGGCGGCCGAGGGAGCGTTGATTTGCAGGGTTGCGTTTTGTGCGACGAGGACGGGGCCCGTCCCGGTGACCGATCCGGAAGTGTTGGCGGCCACCAGAGTCCCGGAATTGATGTGGGTTGCTCCGGTGAAGGTATTGGCGCCGGTAAGGGTGAGCGGGCCGGGTCCGAAGGTGGTCAGGCCTCCGCTTCCCTTAATGATGGAGTTAATCGTTCCCCCGGCGGCGCTGGCGTAGATCAATCCCTCGGCGGAAGCGAAGTTGAGGTTGGTGGTGCTGATCGCCCCGCCATTGAGGATGACGCCCGCCTGGCCGGCGGATTGCGGCCCGACATTCAGAGTGCTGGAGCTTCCGCCGCCGATTGTCACTGGCCCCACTTTGATGGCATAAACCGACGCGGTGGTATTGGCCGGGACGGTTTGCGGAATCTGCGCGTCGAATACCGTGCTGGCCGTCGTGGAAGTAATCGGAGTGACGCTGGCTTGGGTGTACGCCGCCTTGGCAAATCCGCTTTTGCCATAGGTAAGGAAATCACCGGAAGAGTTGGCATCGCTGTTTTGTGCGACGATGCTGGGGCTGACAATTCCGTGGGTGACTGAGGGAAGATTCCCGCCCGAGCCGTTGACGATGAATTGCTCGGAAGAGCCAAGATCGGCGGCGCCGCCGGCGGGCGCGATCACGAGCGTGCCATTTCCCGTGCGAAGGAGGTTTGCGGTTGAGCCATTGGTGTTTCCACCGATCTCAAAGGCGAGAGAATTGTTGCCGTCGCGGTTGAGGGCCAGGACGCAGCCTGAACTGTATGTCAGTTGGCTTCCGGATGAGTTGGCGGCGGATAGGATGACGTTGGACGAGCCGGAAGCGGGCGATAACTGTAGAGTCCCGGCGGACAGGCTGATCGCGCCGCTGCCAAAGGGCGTGCCCGCGTCGATGTCGCTGGACAACGTGCCGGCGGTCACGGTGTTGACGCCGGTGGACGCATCGGTGTTTTCAAGCTCCACGGCGCCGGGCGAAGCGAGGACCAAACCGTAGGACCCCGACGATCGGATCGGCGCCGACACCGTCAGCGATCCGCCGCTGGGATTCAGCGTCTGTGGAGCGTTCCATGTCCAGGTTGCCAGGGCCGGGCTTTTCGCCGATTCCTCGCTCGGATTCACCGTCAGGGCGATGGCGGTTTCGACTACCGCGCGAGTCGTCCCCCAAAATCCGGGGAACTGATTGGGATCCAACATCAGCGAACCAAAGGCGCTGAGGCTTGGCGTCGTGGGCACGGTGCTCAGAGACTGAAGTGAATCTGAGGCCAGGTCGGCGCTGGGCTCAAAGGCGCCGGGACATGGATTGTTAATCACCAGAGTACTGGGAAAAATTTGGCCCCCCGCCGTCACACCCTGATCGAGCAGCGCCACGCAATGGCCGCCGTTGCGCACATACGAACTGCCGGAAGGATCATAGTAGCCGCAAATGAAATCGACGACGGTCCCCGGTTGATCGAGGTTGGTCAATTGGCTCATCGTCGGAGAGCTGAGCGTGGTGAGGGCGTAGTTGGAAGGGCTGATGCCTTTGGCATCGAGATAAGTGTCAATCGCGCTGGTGATGTTTGAAACGTAGGCCGTGCCGGTGGTGGCGCTGGTGCTCATCAACCCGCCCATGATGCGATCGAGATTCAGCTCATCGGCCGTGGTGGGTTTGGTGGGGGCAATCTGGTTGAAGCCATTGACGCCAAGATAACCAAGGGAGATGGACGCCGCTGTCGGGGAGCAATACTCCTGTCCCCCATAGGGGAGATTGTCACCGGCCGGCCCAAAACCGTCCTGGATCAGGACCGGAGTGGTCGTAACTTTGTCTGTGAATTGGGCTGAGGCGGACCCTGCTGAAATCAGGATCAGACCGATACCCATGGCGAACTGAAGGGGCGAGAGACATTTGTCATTCATTTGGATTGTGTCTGGCGATCGCCCCGCGATTGTACAGTTTCCGGCCCGAAAGCCGAAAAAACCGCTTGTCTTAACTGTCTGTTAATAATCGTCTTATTGCCGACTCCACATTAGAGCGATATTCCGGCGAGACGTGCAGGCGGCGGAACATCAATTGTCTGCTGAACGCCTGCATCAGTGGCGATATGGCCGCGAAGGATGCCAGGCGACCACTCGGGTCTTGAACGAGAATGTCCGTATCCGGATTTTGGCCGTCGTAGATCTCGTAGGGGGCGTCGCTGGGCTCATCGTAAAACAGATCGTATTCAGGGTCGCCGCCGGCGGCGGAGACGGCGGATGCGGCGCGCTCGAGGGCGTTTCGCAGGTCTGTGGGATTATCCAAGGCGCTCAGGTCGATGGTTTTGTAGAGCCGGCGGTTCAGCAAGCCGTGGCAGAGCCTGGCAAGCGTGGCGTCCGGGGCGCGGGTCCAGAGCTTGAGGCAATGAAGCAGGGAGACATCATCCAATTCGGCGAAATCGCGCAGGTCCAATTGGCCCCCCACCAGGGCTTTGAAGGCGATGTCCTGGCGGCTGGGAAAAGGGAGGCGATTGTCATTGGCCAGCCACGTGGCCCGCCGCAGGGCGAGCCTGAGCATTCCCTCGGCGGTGCGGACGACCTTGTGGAAATAAACGTTGCGGTACATGTGATAGCGCGATTGCAGATACGCCTCGGCGGCGCTGACGCCTTTGCTGGTGACGGCAAGCCGCGAGCCGGCCTGATCGACAGTCAGGGAATGCAGGAGCCAGCGCAGATCGAAGCCGCCGTACTGGCTGCCGGTCATGAGATTGTCGCGGAGGAGATAATCAAAGCGATCGGCGTCGAGCTGGCTGGAGAGGATGTCATGGAAAAAATTCCGCGCGGAGGTTGGCTGGAGAAGACGGGCAACCCTTTCGGGGAGCGCGCGGTCATGCTCGGCCAGGCTGCGGTGAACTTCGCTCTGGGGATCCTGAATGATCAGGACGGTGAGCTTCTCGTGGGGGACGTTGCCAATGTATTCGAAGACGTGGCTGAGCGGGCCGTGGCCGAGGTCGTGAAGGAGCGCGGCCGCCAGGCAAGCCGTGGCGTCGGCTTCGTCGATGGCAACGGATCGGCCGAGATGGTCGAGCATGCGCCGGGCGGTTTCCATGACGCCGAGGCTATGGCTGTATCGCGAATGATCCGCTCCGGGATAGACGAGGGAGGCCAGGCCGAGTTGGCGGATGCGGCGCAAGCGCTGGATTTCGGCGGCGCCGACAAGGCGAAAGAGCATCGCGTCCATCGGGCGCTCGAGGTGGAATGCGATGACATCATGCACCGGATCGCGGATGATCTTCTCGGGCATGGGGGGAATGTAGCCGGAAAGACGGAAATCCTAAAGTGCGAAACCAGAATGGCGAATCAAGCCCGAATGGCTGAAACCCGAAACGAAGGTCGGTTTCAGTCCTTCGGGTTTCGGATTTGATTCTGGTTTCTGGTTTCGGGCTTCGGGTTTTTTCGCTTTAGGCCGCGTCGCGTTGAGCGGCGATGGTGGCGAGGAATTCCACGCCGGCCGAGATCGTCCGGGCGCTGCTTTGCGACGAGCGGTTCACCCAAATGACGCGAGCGGGAATCATCTGGCGGCGATTGGCCAGGGGTTGGCCGGTTTCGCTTAGCCCGACGTGAACACTGAGCAGTTTTCCGGGTCGGACGCACATGGACGCGGGAAGCTCGAGTCGAAGACCGGTGGAGCTGACGTCCAGCGTTTGTCCGCCGAAATATCGCGTGGCGGTGGGCTCGAAGACCTTGATGGGCCGGGCCTGGCTGATACGCAGCCCGCGGCGACGTTCGATTCCGTCATCGATTTGGGCATCCCCTTTCGGGATGCCTTGCGACAAGGTCAGCATAGGACGCCTCCTTCACTTTCCTGGCTAGGAACTGTTCCAATAGGGTTATCGGAACGATGGGCTGGGGAATTGAAATAAAATGGGAAAGAAAGGGGGTAAATGCGGGGAGGATTGCCTATTGCCTATTTCCCATTGCCTATTGGGGGGGGAACCACAGACGCAATAGGCAATTGGCAATAGGCAATCCTATAAACGCCCCGCACTTGGCGTTATATTCCCTCCCATGCCCTACAACTTCACCGCCATCGAGAAGAAATGGCAGCAGTTCTGGCTCCAGAAGCGCACATTTCGCACCCTTGACCCCGCCGAGGCGGGCAAGATGCCCAAGGCATATATCCTGGACATGTTCCCATACCCCAGCGGGGCGGGATTGCACGTCGGGCATCCGGAGGGATACACGGCCACCGATATATCCGCCCGCTATCTTCGCATGAAGGGGTACAACGTCCTGCATCCGATGGGATGGGATGCCTTCGGCCTTCCGGCGGAGCAGTACGCCATCAAGCAGAACGTTCATCCGCGCATCACCACGGAGCAGAACATCGCCAACTTTCGCCGGCAGATTCAGATGCTGGGGTTGAGCTACGACTGGGAACGCGAAATCGACACGACCGATCCATCGTATTACCGATGGACGCAGTGGATATTCCTGCAACTGTTCAACAGCTATTTCGACCCGGTGGAAAACAAAGCCAAGCCGATCAGCCATCTCATCAACGAATTGCTGAATGAGAACCTTGTTGTCGGGCCGGATGGGTCGGTGCATCTCAACCCGACGCAGGAGGGGATGGAAGCGCTCATGGGGGAGATGCGGATCGAACGGCTTTGGCGCGAACTCGATGAAAGCGAGCAGCGCGAGGTGATCGACGGCCAGCGTCTGGCGTACATGGACGACGCGGCGGTGAACTGGTGCCCGGGCCTGGGCACGGTGCTGGCCAATGAGGAGGTCATCGACGGCAAGAGCGAAGTGGGCGGATTCCCCGTGGTCAGACAGCCGATGCGGCAATGGGTGCTGCGCATCAGCGCGTATGCGGATCGGCTGCTGGACGATTTGCAGACATTGCATTGGCCGGAATCGCTGAAAGAGATGCAGCGAAACTGGATCGGCAAAAGCATCGGCGCGGAGGTGGAATTCGAGATCGATCCATCAAGCATCCCCCCCGCCGGGGCCGCGGAAGACGAGGAACTCAGCGTCACGGTGTACACGACTCGGCCGGACACGCTCTATGGCGCGACGTACATGGTTCTGTCGCCGGAGCATGAGCTGGTTGGGCGCATCACTTCGCCGGAGAACCGCCGGGCCGTTGAAGCGTATTGCCAGGCCGTCGCCACTCGCTCGGAGCGCGAGCGGTTGGCCGAGACCAAGGACAAGACCGGCGTGTTCACCGGGGCATATGCGATCAACCCGGTCAACGATGAGAAGATTCCGATCTGGATCGCGGATTATGTGCTGATGGGCTACGGGACGGGGGCGATCATGGCGGTGCCGGCGCACGATCAGCGGGACTTTGAATTCGCCACGAAATTCAAGCTGCCGATCAGGACGGTGGTGAAGCCCGCGGATGGTTCGCCCCCCCCCGCCGGTCGGGCGCTGGAGGAACCAGGCATCGCGGTGAACAGCCTGGCGATAGAAGGTCTTGCGACGCCCGAGGCCCAGGAGCGCATGACGAAGGTTTTGACCGCCGAAGGGACCGGCAGGCGTTCGGTGAAATACAAGCTGCGGGACTGGATTTTCAGCCGGCAGCGCTATTGGGGCGAGCCGTTTCCGATCATTCTGGATGAGTTGGGCAATCCGCTGGCGGTGCCGGAGGATCAGCTTCCGGTAACCTTGCCGGAGATGTCGGACTTCCGCCCCACCGGCACGCTGGAGCCGCCGCTCAGTAAAGCCAGGGATTGGATCAAGGTCATCGTGGATGGCCGGCCGGCCGTGCGCGAAACCAACACGATGCCGCAATGGGCGGGGAGTTGCTGGTATTACCTGCGGTATATCGATCCGCACAATGCGAAGCGGTTCGTCGATCCGGCGAAGGAGCGGTACTGGATGCCGGTGGACCTGTACGTTGGTGGCGCGGAGCATGCGGTGCTGCATCTGCTTTACGCGCGGTTCTGGCACAAGGTGCTTTACGATCTGGGCCACGTCTCGACGCCGGAGCCATTTCGCAGGCTGGTGAACCAGGGAACGATTTTAGGCGAGCCGGAGTACACCCTGTTCGAGACCGCCGACAAACAGCCGGTCAGCGCCGCGGATGTGGAAATGGCGTACGACGCCGCCAGCGACACAGCCGAGGCCAAGATCAAATCCACCGGGGAAAAAGTTTTCCCGCGCCGGATCGAGGAGGCGGAGGTCGAACGAACCAAGGACGGTTGGGTTAGAAAATCCGATCCCGGCATTCGAGTCGATTCGCGCAGCTACAAGATGAGCAAGAGCCGCGGAAATGTCGTCACTCCCGACGAGGTCGTGGGCGACTCCGGAGCGGATACGTTCCGGCTGTACGAGATGTACATGGGACCGCTGGAGGCGCAGAAGCCGTGGAACACGCGCGACATCGTCGGAATGTCGCGGTTTCTCAGCGGCGTTTATCGCAATCTGGTCGGAGACGACGAAGCCGGCAAACCGGCGAACATCACCAATGACAAGATTCCCGACGAGCTCGATCGGCAAATGCACCGCGCGATCAAGAAAGTCGCCGAGGACATCGAATCGCTCCGTTTCAACACGGCCATCGCGGAGCTGATCAAATTGAATAACGAAATCGGGCGGCTTGGCGCCGGGACGCCGAGGGAACTGGCGGAAACTTTCACGCTGCTGCTGGCTCCGCTGGCGCCGCATCTCGCCGAGGAGATTTGGAGCCGCCTCGGCCACGATGCCAGCCTGGCGCGCCATCCATGGCCGAAATATGATCCGGCCAAGCTGGTGGAATCCACGCTGGAGTTGGCGGTGCAGGTGAACGGCAAACTGCGCGGCACCGTCATAGTTCCGGCGGATGCCGCCGAGGAACAGGTGCTCGAAGCTGCGCAAGGCGTAGCCAGCGTCAAGCCATGGCTGGAGGGTAAGACTCTTGTCAAGCGGATTTACGTGCCGAAGAAGCTGGTGAGCTTTGTGGTGAAATGAGAGCGCAGGGATGATCCAGCTTTTATTGTTATCACTCGGCTCTTTCCCCTCTCCCCGGTACTCCGGCAACATTTTCAGTCTTTATTGTAAATCCATAATTCTTCGGCTTTTCCAGGTTGAAATTGAACCGCAGAGCACACAGAGATCGCAGAGACAAACGCGGAGAAGACCTTCAGGCGCGCTCTTCTCTGCGTCCGTCTCCGCGGCCTCAGCGTGCTCTGCGGTTCAATCTGACTTTGAAATTAAAGAGCTTACGCGAAAGATCAAAAACGTTGCCGGTACTGCGGGGAGAGGGAAAATTGCGATGGAAACGACCGCATGAGCACCGAAATTGAAGCGAAAATAAAAGTGCCGGACCTGTCGGCGGTTCGACAAAAGCTCGAGGCGGCCGGGGCGCAGCGGCGCGGAAAGGACCTGGAGACCAATAGCTTTTTCGACACGCCCGCGCGGTCCCTTCAATCAGCCGACAAGGGTTTGCGAATTCGCGTGGCGGTGGATGAAAGCGGCAAAAGCAAATGCCTCATCACCCTGAAAGGCCCCATTCAGCAGGGCCAATTCAAGATGCGCGAGGAGACGGAGTTTTCGGCCGACGACCCTCAGGCCGTGGGCAGGCTATTTGAGAACCTGGGATATCACCTTACGCTGTCGTTCGAGAAGCGCCGCGAATCGTGGAAGCTGGGAGAGTGCGAAGTGGATCTGGACGAATTGCCGTACCTGGGCGCATACGTGGAAATCGAAGGCCCCGGCGCAAGCGTCGTGGATGCGGTGCGGCGCCGGCTGGGGCTGGAGAACCTGCCGGTGATAAAAACGGGCTATATTTCCATGTTGGCGAGATATCTTGAGGAGCACCAGATCAAGGACCGTCAAATCAGGTTTTGAAGGCGAACGACGATGCGTGTGGTATGACGGATAAATCATTTCTCGTCCAGAAATTCGCCAGGCTCCCGCTGGGACAAATCCACGTCGTGGGCTACAGCGTGGCCGGCGAAGAGACGCTGGTGCAGATACCGGAGTTGAACGTTTGCTTCGACATCGGCCGATCGCCCTACTTCGCGCTGACGAGCGACATCGTGTGCGTGACGCATGGGCACATGGATCACATCGCGGGACTCCCCTACTACCTTTCGCAGCGCTCGTTTCAGGGAATGAAGCCGGGCACGATCCTGCTGCCGCGCGAACTCGAGGGGCCGGTGGATGCGGTGCTGCGCTGCTGGCGGGACGTGGAGCGGCAGGCGACCCCCTACACGCTCATCGGGCTTTCGCCGGGCGACGTGCACGAGGTCCGGCGCGATTTTATCATCCGCTGCTTCGCCACGCATCACGGCGGCCCGAGCCTCGGATACTCACTGGTCAGCGTTCGGGAAAAGCTGCTGCCGCAGTACATGGGCCTGGCAGGTCCCGAACTGGTGGCGATGAAAAACCGGGGCGTGGAGATTCAATATCGCGTGGAAGTTCCGCTGGTGGCGTACCTGGGCGACACGACGATGGGAGAAGTTTTCGACCATCCGGATGTGCAGGGGGCGGAGGTGCTGATTACCGAATGCACGTTTTTCGACGCGGATCACAAGCAGAAGGCGAAGGTCGGGCGGCATTTGCACTTGGATTCATTCATTGAAGCGATCGACCGGCTGAAGAATCGGGACATCGTGCTGATCCACGTGTCGCGGCGAACGAGCGTGCGGCGGGCGCGCGGGCTTTTGCGCCGCCGCATCGGAGAAAAGCGAATGAAAAGCATTCATTTCCTGATGGATTTTGAGGGCTCTGCCGACGCCGGAGACATCGACAGCCTCCTGCCGCCGCCGTCGGATACCGCGGAATAACGCTTCGCCGTCTCAGCGGATGTCGATCGCCTGGCCGGCGTAACGCGCGGTTTTCTGCGGCGATGGCGAGAAGCTGAAGCCTGTCGGCTTCTGCGTGGAAACCAAAACGACGTTGAACGTCCGCGTCGCGAGCATGCCCGCGAACGATCCCTGCCGTTTGCCGATGGTCAGTTTCTTGTCCGCGTCGTTCCAGTGGATTGGAATCACCGAGAATTCGCCCTTCTCGCAGGCATAGGTGAGGCCGTCGTCCTCATAAAGAGTGAAGTCCGCGTCGGCGCCCTCGTAAACATATAGCGTGATCGGGTCGGCCGGTTTTTCTGCGGTGTATTGGATTTCAGGGCCGATGGGGATGATCGAGCCGGCGCGAACGTACAGCGGAATGGAATCATAAGGGGCATCGGCATTGACGGTCTGGCCGCCGTCCAGGTTGGCGCCGGACCAGAAATCGTACCAGGATGTTCCACTGGGCAGATAAACCTGGCGGCTGCGGGCGCGGTATGCGGTCACGGGGTTGACGAGCAGGGCCGGGCCAAACATGAATTGGTCGGTGATCTTTCGGGCCGCGGCGTCGTCGGGGAAATCCATCACCAGGCCGCGCATCATCGTGTCATTGTGCAGGGTGACGGAGCCGGCCAGGGAATAGATGTAGGGAAGCAGGCGATAGCGCAGGCGATCGAACTTGAGTTGAGCGGCGAACGCCGGGCTGGAATCTCCGCCGAATTCCCACATCTCGCGATAGGGAAATTCGCCGTGGACGCGCAGCATGGGACAGAAGGCGCCGAATTCGAACCATCGCGTAGCCAGTTCGCACCATTCTTCCCAGTCCTCGGGCGCGGGATCGGGATCGCTGAATCGATCCTCAACCGAAAAGCCGCCGACGTCCATCGTCCAATACGGCACGCCGGAAATGCAAAATCCGATGCCGGCGGGAATTTGTTTTTGCATGGCGGTCCAATTGGAGCTGGTGTCGCCGGACCAACTCGCCGCGGCGTATCGCTGCTGGCCGGCAAATCCGGAGCGCGTGAGGATGAAGACGCGCTGATTGGGGCTGGCGGCGCGCTGTCCGTCGTAGACGGCTTCACATTCCATGAGCGAATAGGCGTTGAGCACGCGCGAACCGGGGCCGAGGAAGGTCGGATTCATGTGCGATCGCTGGCCGTCGAGAGTCGGCTGCGGCAGCAGGTCGGGCTCGGTGGCGTCGAGCCACCAGGCATCGGCCCCCTTGTCGAATAGGGCGGATTTCATCTGCTGCCAGAAAAGCTGCCGGGCTTTGGGGTTGAACGCGTCGAAGAAGGTGTAGCTGGAGCCGAGCCAGTCTCTCACGTCCTGCTTGAGGGGATAGAGAAACCCTTGCGATTGCATCTCGCGGAAATTTTCCGTGTCGGGATTGAACTTTCCCCAGACGGAAATCATGAGCCGGGCGTGCTTCTGATGGATGGCTTTGATCCATCCGTCGGGGTCGGGGAATCTTTCCGGATCAAACTGATGCGAGCCCCACTCGCCTTCCCGCCAATATCGCCAGTCCTGCACGATGTTGTCGAATGGAATATGGCGGGAACGAAACCCGTCGATGACGTCAAGACTGGCATCGGCGGTTTCGTAGCGCTGGCGCGATTGCCAGAGTCCGAATATCCAGAGGGGCATCATTGGCGCGCGGCCGGTCAGTTGCCGATAGCCGGATACGACATCATCGATGCGGGGACCATTGAGGAAATAATAATCGACGCCCTCGCCGACTTCCGACCAGAGCGAGGTCCCGCCGCCGGCCTCGGGAGCCGGAGGCTTCCACCGAAGGTCGATGGTCGTGCCGTGTTGCCGTGACCACTCAACCTTGATCGGGCATGGGCGGTTGGCCTGGAGGTGAACTCTTGCGAGGTCTTTCCAGGGCAGCCAACTTTGCCGCCAGTGGTTCATGACCAGTTGTCCGTCGATCCACACCTTGATCTCGCCATCGGAGAACGCCTGAAACTGATAATCGCCGGTGACCGTGGGAAGGATGCTGCCTTCCCAGCGGATGCTGCCCTGATCGGGCGGCAGGCGTCTTAGCGGCATATCCGGATGGGTGGCGGGAGGATCGGATGGCCGATGCCGTTCGACATAAACACGAGTCTCCGGCCGCGTCAGCAATTGATCCTGAAATCCGGAATCGGAGAAGTAGGAGGCGGTAAGCGCGCCGGGTTTTCCGTTGGCATCAAGCAGGCATTGGGCGGGCATGGGCGAAAACGGCCGAAGATCGCCGAAGCGCGTGAAGGACGGATTGTCCCAGAAAATACCGTAACCCCGGCTGGAGACCAGCAGGGGAACGATGATCGTCCCGTTATGTTGCCAGAGGTCCAGATCGTAACCTTTGATGTCGGTCAGGCCGAGTTGGTTTTCGCCGAGTCCGTAAAGGGATTCATCAGCGAGGGGTTGCCATTGCTGTTGCACGTGGAAGGTGTCCTGGCCCTGGACGTTGGCGGCGGCAAGGTCCCGCGCCTTTTCGGCCAGTAGAACTTTGCCCTGGGCATCGGTGAAAGTGATGTTGCCGCTGGCGAAGTTGACTTTCGCTCTCAGCTTCGCCGTTGAGAGGACCAGTTCGTCGGAGGTGGATTGGACGCTGGGGCGGAGGCTGCGCGGGCGCAGGACATCAAGACTGGGCCGAGCGAAGAACTGCCGATCGCTTGAAAAAGTGACCCGAATGATGTCATCGGACACGACCTGGAGTCTCAACCATTTCCCGTCCACTGAAATTACAACGCCGTCGTCATCCAGCGAAAACCGGTTCATCATTGTGTCTCTCGATCCGCCTGCGCCGCTCGGGGCGCAGGATGTCATTCCCAACAACAGAGCTCCAGCGGCGAGCAGCGTACTTGAAAACCGTCGGATGCGCAAGAAGGGGCGTGGTATAAAGGTCATAAACTCGTTCAGTATAGGGGTATGCCGATCTTTTTAACGCCAAAGACGCATCCTACTTTCAGAAAACGCTTGATGCAAAGATAAATGGCCGTATACTGGGCGGCTGGAGTGGCGGGAATGTGGTTCCGCCAAGGCCGTTATTTGTTCGGGGTGGATTGCGGAGGCCTCATGAGTGCGAAGCGGAGGCAGCGTCGCGGCGGGAATTCCAAAAATCACCAGCTGCCAACTCGAGGACGCCGAGACATCGGGTGTGTCGAGCTTCTGGAGCGGCGGCTCCTGCTGAGTTCGACGTATACCTGGCAAAACGTAGCGATCGGCGCGGGGGGATTCGTCGATGGGATCTTCTACGATCCGCACAATCAGAACGTCATCTACGCCCGCACGGATATCGGCGGGCTATATAAGACTACCAATGACGGCCAAAACTGGACGCAGCTCCTTGATTTCGTCGGCAACAGCACCGGCACTTCGGGCAACGGGACCCAGCAGCAATTGATCGGAACTCGGAGCTTTGCCATCGATCCTGAGAATTCCAATAACATTTATGCTGACGTCGGCGAATACTCCGGGACCAACGGAGCGGTGTTCTATTCCACCAACGGTGGCCAGACATGGGGACAGACCAATCTGAGCTTCTATGTCGGGGGCAACTCCAACGGCCGCGGGGATGGCGAGCAGATCCAGGTCGATCCGAACGACAGCAACATCGTCTTCCTGGGAACCGACAACGCGGGATTGTGGGAGAGCACCAACGCGGGTCAGTCATTCACACGCATCAGCACCAGCGCCTTCAGTCCGACCAGCACCACATTCGTTCTCTTCGATCCCAGCAGCGGCACGCCCGGCAATCCGAGCCAGACCATCTACGTCGGCATCGACTCCACGAGCACGGGCACCAATCTCTATAAGACGACCAACGGAGGCACGAGTTGGGCGCAGGTCACGATCGCCAGCGGAACCGGGCCAACTAAATACCTTCCGGGTCATGCCGTGCTTTCCGGCGGCTATTTGTACCTTGGCTACGCCAACGGCGAAGCACCTAATTCGAATATCACCAACGGCGGCGTGTATCGATATCAGCCCAGCACCGGCGCGTGGGCCAATATCTCTCCAAAAGCAACCAGTGGAAGCTTCGGCTACGACGGCATCGCGGCCGATCCGGAGAATCCCAACACCGTCGTCGTCACCTCCTTCGATTATTACTCCGGTCCCGATCAGATCTGGCGCACGATCAATGCCAACGCCGGCACGCCGACCTGGACCGAAATCTACGACTACTCCACCGCGGCAAACTACGGATACAACGGCTTCGACACGACCCGAAATTACTCCAATGCTCCCTACGAGCAGTTTTCCGGCGACGGCATCAGCAACTGGGCGGCGGCTGTGGCAATCAATCCGTTCAATTCGAACCAGCTTATGTACGGCACCGGCCAGGGAATCTGGGCCACCAACAACGCCAGCAATAACGGCACCAACACTCAGTTGACGGAAACAAACAGTTGGTACTTCCCAGACACCGGGATTGAATTCACAGCCGTTGGCGGCGTGGCGGCGGGAGCGGCGGGTGTTCCATTGTTCAGCGCCATGGGAGACATTTTCGGATTCGCCCACACCACGCTCACGTCATCCCCCGCTCAGGGCGACGCCGCGCCATTCGGCAGCGCCAACAGCGTCGATGCAGCGGACAATGTCATCGCCATCGTCGGCAGTCCGGACTCCAGCAGCGGGACTTATTACGGCGTCTATTCCACCAACGACGGCCAAACGTTCCAGGTGTTCCCCACCAGTCCCGGGACGGGCAATAGCTATGGAACCGACACCGTCGCGGTCTCGGCCAATGGTTCCACGATCGTTTGGTCTCAGTCGGGACAGGCCCCCTACTATTCCACCAACGACGGCACGACCTGGACTGCCTCGGGCGGTGGAATGGCTGCCAACGGCCAGATCATCGCCGACCGCCTCAATGCCAGCGATTTCTACTATCACGTCGGCAGCGACATTTACTTCAGCAACAACGGCGGGGTCTCATTCACTTTAGAGACAGCCTTAGCGGCCAGCGGCGGCACCATGGCGGTCAATCCGTTTGTTACAGGCGATCTTTGGATCGCTGCTTCCGGAGGGCTTTTTCATTCCACCAATTTCGGAGCCGGTTTCACGAAAGTGAGTTCAACCCTCACTTCGACTAACGGCGTCATGGCCTTGGGCGCGCCCGCCCCCGGGCAAACCGTACCGGCGATCTATGTCTTCGGCACGATCAGCAATTTCCTCGGCGTCTACCGCTCCGATGACGGCGGCTCGACCTGGACACAGCTTAATAATACCAGCGAGCAATGGGGCGGACTTCTAGAAACGATGGCGGCCGATCCAAACGTCTTCGGCCGCGTGTACATCGGCATCAACGGCCGGGGCATCATCATGGGCAATCCCGCCAACAGCCTGCCCGCCAATTGGGTCGATACCGACATCAACACCCCCGGCAACCCGGGCTGGTCAACCAGCTCAACCACGCTCTCCAACGGCACGACGAACAACCAGTGGATTCTGGACGGCGGAGGCGCGGGCCTCACGGGAAACTCCCTGTCGATCACGTCCTTAACCGACACGACTCTGTCCACGAAGCAGTTTTACGTGACCGCCGTTACCGCCGCGCCGAATGGCCTCCATGTCGGCGATGACGTAACCATTTCCGGGGCAACTCCTGCCGGCTATGACGGCACGTTTGCCGTTTCATCCATCATCAACTCTACGACCTTCACGTATCTCGACGTTCCAGGAATGGCCGCGGCGAGCGGAACCATCACCGCGTCAACGAACGATCAGTTTAACTTCACCTACGAGCCGATCAGCGGCAGCGCGATCGTTTCCGCGCAGCTTCTCAGCCTGACCAATGCCGACGAGGGCAACGGCACGCCGGTGGCGGGCGTCATGATCCGCAGCAGCACGGACGACAACGATCCGTTCGTGGCAATGGTGCAAACCGCGAGCAATAGTCTGGTGTTCGAATATCGCACAACCACCGGCGGCGGCGTTTCGTCGGTATCGCTCGGCAGCGTGCCGGTCGGTTCGGAATATGTCGAGATCGTCCGCAACGGCAGCAACTTCAGCGGCTACTACAGTTCTGACGGCGTCACCTGGACGCAAGTGGGCTCGACCGTCGCCATCGCCGCAATGCCCACGACCGCCAACGTGGGACTGGCCGCCACCGCAAATTACAATTCGCAGCTCACCAGCGCCACGTTCAGCAATGTGAACGTAAGCACTGCCCCGGTCGTCACCAACTTCCAAGTCAACGATGGCAACGTCCAGCGCGCGATGGTCGATTCGCTCACCGTGACCTTCAACGAAGCGGTGACGCTCAGCGGCGGCGCGATTGCGCTCGACTTGCTCTCGCAAACGGGCGGATCACCGACGCCCATCACGAACTTCACCCTCACCCCCGGCAGCGGATCGAGCACGACATTTGTCTTGACCTTCACCGATCCCAGCTACATCGGCGGCTCGCTGCCGGATGGAGCGTATGAATTGATCGTCTCAGCCGGCGGCGTCACCAGCGGCCAGGGCTTGAATATGGCGGCCGATCAGGACTTCACGTTCTGGCGTTTGTACGGTGATTTCGAGGGCCTGGGCACGGTCAACGGCGGCGACTTTACATCGCTGGTCACAGAGCTGGGCACGCAAACGAATTCGAGCGATTGGTACCTAGACTACGAAGGCCAGGGCACGGTCAGCGGCTCGGATTTCACCGAGTTTGTGACACGCCTCGGCGAATCGATTTCGATTCCCGCGCTGCCGAGCGTGGAGTTGCTGGCGGCCGCGGCGGTGACAACCTCCACTACCACCACGACGACTGCGCCGCAGACCAAGGGCTCAAGCGTAATTGCGAGTGTCGCAGCCACGACGCACCAGGTGAGCAAAAGGAAGCCGTCGCATGGCCACGGCCGCTAGTTGAGCGGCGGCGGAGCCCAATGGGGGTGTCCGGGTAGCTGGTTTATGCTAGAAAATGCCATTCCTCCGGTCAGAAAACGCTTGATGAATAGGAAAAGTGCGGTATAGTGGATGCCTTGGCGTACCTGCCTCGGCGCGCGGCCTATTTGTCCGGGGTGTGTAAACGGAGGTTGCATGAAAGCGAAGCGGAGGCTGGGTTCCGGCGGGAATTCTAAACTTCAATCGCTGAGGAATCGCAACCGCCACGTGGGATGTGTCGAGCCGTTGGAGCGGCGGCTGCTTCTGAGTTCGACATCCTATACCTGGCAGAACGCCGCGATCGGAGCCGGAGGCTTCGTTGACGGCGTCTTCTTCGATCCCAACAACAATGGGGTCATGTACGCCCGCACGGACATCGGCGGGCTGTATAAAAGCACCAACGGCGGAAACAACTGGCAGGCTTTGCTCGACTTCGTCGGCAACAGCACCAGCAACTCCGGCAACGGCACGACATCGAGCAACATGCAGGTGCTCGGCTTCGCGATCGATCCGGAAAACTCAAATAATATTTATGCGCTGGTTGGCGGCGCCGTGCTCTATTCCACGAACGCCGGCCAGAGCTGGGGGATCGACAATAGCATTCCCGGCTTCTCATCCAACGGCAACGGACCGGCCCGAGGGACCGGAGAGCGCATCGCGGTCGATCCGTTCGACAGCAATATCGTTCTGATCGGCTCGAATGCCACCAACGGAGTCTGGGAGAGCACCAACGCGGGCGTCTCATTCACAAAGCTCACCGGCATCGCGACCGGCAACGAGATCACTTTTGTCGCGTTCGATCCATACGGCGGAACGGTGGGAAACCCCGACCAGACGATCTTCGTGGGGCTGGACTCCAATTCCACCGGGAGCAATCTCTACGAAACCACTACCGGCGCGGGAGGGACCTGGACCCAGGTCGGCAACACCGGCGGAAGCGCGTCGCAGTATCCCATGCGCCTCGCGTTCGACTCGTCGAATGACGGGATGATGTACCTGACCTATTCCAACCAGGTGCCGCCCGAAGGAACTATTTCCACTGCCGGCGGCGTTTGGCAATATAACCTCGGCACGTCCACATGGGTCAACATCACGCCGCCCACCACCAGCGGCTACGTCGGGCTGGGCGTGGACGCGGAAAATCCCGGCACAATCGTCGTCACCACGTTCGACCACTACAGCACGGGCGACTTGATTTACCGCACGACCAACGCCAATGCCGCCACCCCAACCTGGGTCGCTCTCTACGGCGGCACCGCCACGCGCAATACGGCCGATGCTCCATATATGGCCGCCTTCACCGATGGAATCGGCAACTGGGCCGCCACGACCGCGATCGATCCTTTCAATCCCGCGCACATTGTGTACGGCACCGGCCAGGGATTATGGACCACGCTGACCGGCAACAGCAGTTCAACGCTGACGGCAGCCAACAGTTGGTATTTCCTGGACGACGGAATCGATTTCACCGCCGTGCTGGGGCTGAACGGCGCGACATCGGGCGTGCCGCTGTTTACCGCCGTTGGAGACGTGAACGGATTTGCCTTCACGACGATGACTTCTTCGCCCGTAAACGGGGCCATTATCCCCGGCGGCTCGATTGGCACCATGGATAGCATCAGTTCCGCCGCGACCAATGCCAGCGACGACGTGATTGTGGGAACCACCGGAAGCGAGGATGGCGCTTATTCAACCAATGATGGCGCGTCGTGGACTGAATTCTCGTCCAAACCCAGCGGCGCCAGCGGCGGGAACGTCGCGGTCTCCTCTACCGGCGGTTCGAGCATGACCATCGTCTGGGCGCCCTCGGGCAAGGCGCCGTTCTATTCCACCAACAACGGCGCGACATGGACAGCCTCGGGCGGCAGCCCGGCGAAGGGCGGCACCGTCATGGCCGACTACCTCAATCCCAGCGATTTCTACTATTACGCCAACGGCAAGGTTTATTTCAGCAGCAACAGCGGGGCCACGTTTACGATAGAAACCAGTTTCGCGCCCAGCAGCGGCTCCATGGCGGTCAATCCCTTCGTCACGGGCGACCTGTGGATCTCGGCCAGCGGCGGGATCTATCATTCCACCAACGACGGGGCCAGTTTCACCGAAGTCTCGACCGGAATCACGCCGACGAGCATTTTCGCTCTCGGCGCCCCCGCTCCCGGGCAAACCGTCCCGGCAATCTATTCCTACGGCACCGTAGGTACATTCAGGGGATTCTACCGATCCGACGACGGCGGGTTGACCTGGACTCTCATCAACGACACCAGCCATCAATGGGGCGGCATCATCGACACCATGGCCGCCGATCCCGAGACCTTTGGACGCGTCTACATCGGCGTCAACGGTCGCGGCGTTATTGTCGGCACCCCCGCCAGCAGCCTGCCGGCCAACTGGGTCGATACCGACATCTACACCCCCGGCGACGCAGGCTGGTCCGACAGTTCAACCACGCTCTCCAACGGCACGGTGGACAACCAATGGATCGTGGACGGCGGCGGCGCGGGCATTACCGGCAATTCCGTTTCCGTTGTCTCCATAACGGAGCCGAGGGGAATCGGCCTCGCGAGTGTGGTTACGGCCTCGCCAAACGGGTTTAATGTCGGCGATCTTGTGACCATTTCCGGCGCTACGCCGACAGGCTACGACGGAACCTTCCCCGTCTTATCCGTCGTCAGTTCGACAAACTTCACCTTCACAGCCACGCCCTCACTGGGCTCGGCAAGCGGGACGATAACGGCCGCCACCAACGACCAATTCAACTTCGCCTCCGAGCCGATCAGCGGCAATGCGATCGTTTCCGCGCAGCTTCTCAGACTGACCAATGCCGATGGCGGCAACGGCACGCCGGAGGCGGGCGTCATGATCCGCAGCAGCACCGACGACAACGATCCGTTCGTCGCAATGGTGCAAACAGCGAGCAATAGTCTGGAGTTCGAGTATCGCGCGACCACGGGCGGCGGCGTGACCGCCGTCTCACTCGGCAGCGTGCCGGTCGGTTCGGAGTATCTCGAGATCGTCCGCAATGGCGGCAATTTCAGCGGCTACTACAGTTCTGACGGCGTCACCTGGACGCAACTGGGCTCGACCGTCGCCATCGCCGCAATGCCCACGACGGCCAACGTGGGATTGGCTGCCAGCGCGGATTTCAATTCACAACTCACGACTGCTACGTTCAACAATGTGAATGAGACCTCCGGCCCCACGGTCGCGACGCCCGCCGCCGCCACGCCGAATCCCGTCACCGGGACTTCCACGGCCCTCAGCGCGCTCGGATCGGAAAACGGCAGCGACACAGGCCTGACTTACACCTGGGCTGCCACCGGTCCGGCCTCCGTCAGCTATTCCGGCAACACCAACGGCACCGACGCCGCCAAGAACATCACCGCGAATTTCACGCAGGCCGGCAGCTACAACTTCACCGTCACCATCTCCGACTCCGGCGGATTGTTCACCACGAGTTCCGTGGCCGTCACCGTGCAACAGACGCCCACCGGCGTGATCGTCACGCCATCATCGGCCACCGTCGCCACCGGCTCAACTCAGCAGTTCTCTGCCAATGCCACCGATCAATTCGGCAATGCCATCAGCTCGCCGACGTTCGGCTGGTCGATCACCGGCACGGGCAACGGCAACTCGATCAGCACTACGGGCCTGGCCACGCTCGGCTCGACGCCCGGCACGTACACCGTCACGGCCGCCTTGGGCAGCGCCAGCAACAACGCCAGCGTCACCGCCGCGACGGCCCCGATCGTTTCGGCCTTCCAAGTCAACGATGGCAATGTCCAGCGCGCGATGGTCGATTCGCTCACCGTGACCTTCAACGAAGCGGTAACGCTCAGCGCTGGCGCCATCACGCTCAATTTGCTTTCGCAAACAGGCGGATCACCGACGCCCATCACAAACTTCAACCTCAATTCTCCCGACGGCGGCACCACCTGGGTGTTGACGTTCACGGACCCGAGCTACATCGGCGGCTCATTGCCGGATGGGGCGTATGAATTGATCGTCTCGGCCGGCGGCGTCACCAGCGGCCAGGGCTTGAATATGTCCGCCAATCAGAACTTCACGTTCTGGCGTTTGTATGGTGATTTCCAGGGCCTGGGCACGGTCAACGGCGGCGACTTTACATCGCTGGTCACAGAGCTGGGCACGCAAACGAATTCGAGCGATTGGTACCTGGACTACGAAGGCCAGGGCACGGTCAGCGGCTCGGATTTCACCGAGTTTGTGACACGCCTCGGCGACTCGATTTCGATTCCCGCGCTGCCGAGCGTGGAGTTGTTGACGGCCGCGCCGGCGGTGACAACTTCCACATCCACCACGACGACGACCACGAAACAGAAGACCGGTTCGATCGCCCTTCCAAGCGTCGCGGCGGTGACGAAACCGGTAGGCAAACAAAGGCCGCGGCACGGGCACGGCCGATAGCAGAATAGATCGGAGCAGAATTCAAGATGATCAACGGCTTGGGGCGCTTCATTGGGAGCGTTGTTCTGATCAGCTTGATCTTCCTGGGCTGGAACCGCGCGGCGGCGGAGGTCCTTTCGCTGGCCGGGAACTGGCGGTTTGAATTGAACGGTCCCCCCGCCGCGGCTTCGCCAGGCGTTTTGCCAAGGCTGAAGCTGAACGACCAGATCGAATTGCCGGGCACAACCGAGACGAACCACAAGGGCCAATCCAGTGGGCCGGGATGGGACGGACAGTTGACGCGGGCCTTTCGCTTCGAGGGGCCGGCGTGGTATCAGCGGGACGTCGAGGTTCCCAAGCAATGGCGCGGCAAGCGGATCACGCTGTTTCTGGAGCGCACGAAATACACGCAGCTTTGGGTGGACGGCCAAGCGGTCGGCGCCGGCAATTTTTTCTGTACGCCGCAGGAATTCGTCCTGGGCGCCCTTGAGCCGGGGCGGCATCAACTGACGATCGTGGTGGACAACACCCGGCTTCCCATTCAGACCGAAGCCCATCAGTGGTCCGACAACACGCAAACAAACTGGAACGGCATCATCGGCCGAATCGAGCTTCAGGCGACGGACCCGGTCTGGCTGGACGATGTTCAGGCATATGCGAACGTGCGGCAGCGCTCGGCGAAGGTGCGCATCGACATCGGCAACGCGACGGGCCAGGCGGGAAAGGGCGCCGTGCACATCGCCGTAACCGGTCCAGGCGTGGCAGGCGCATCGCAGGACGCCGATGTCACGTGGACGGCGGCCGGGGGGTCGGTTGAATTGAACGTTCCGCTGGGGGCCACCGCCGCGCTGTGGGATGAATTTCACCCGAATTTGATGGCGCTGACGGCAAGTCTGAGCGGGGACGGCATTGCCGATGAGCGGAAGATCACGTTCGGCCTGCGCGATTTCGCCGCCGCCGGCCCGCAGTTCACGATCAACGGCCGCACGACATTTCTCCGCGGCAAGCACAACGCCTGTGTCTTTCCGTTGACCGGCTATCCGCCGATGGATGTGAAGGGTTGGCTCGGATATCTGCGGATTTGCCAGGATTACGGAATCAATCAGAATCGATGTCACACCTGGGTTCCACCGGAGGCGGCGTTCGAGGCGGCCGACGAGTTGGGGATGTACATGCAGCCGGAACTCCCCTTCTGGGGCGATTTCGACGAGCACGTCAGGCAGGTAATGGAGCCGGAAGCAAAGCGGATCCTGAAATTCTACGGGAATCATCCTTCGTTCGTGATGTTCACGATGGGCAACGAAAACCGCGGCAGCCGGGCGGCGATCGCCTCATTGATCAAGGATTTACGGAGCGTGGACGGGCGGCATCTATACGCTCAAGGTTCCAACGCATTCGCGTGGGACCCGATCCTGCCGCCGGGGGATGATTTTCTGATTACCCAAAAGGCCAAAGCCTCGCCAAACGCCAAGCCCCTGCCGGTGCGCGGGAGTTTTGCCGACATCGACTCGAACGACGCGCACATCCAGTACGGCCCGGCAGGCACGGATGTCGATTATTCGCAATCGATCGCGGGAATCCCCAAGCCGGTCGTCGGTCACGAGGTAGGACAGTGGACGGTTTATCCGCGCTTCGAGGAAATCGAGAAGTACACCGGCGTGACCCGTGCGGACAATTTCGAGCATTTCCGCGAGCGGCTGAAATCGGCGGGAATGCTCGATCAGGCCGACGATTTTTTCCGCGCCTCCGGGGCGCTGGCGGCGATCTGTTACCGGGAGGACATCGAAGCCGCTTTGCGAACGCCTCATTTCGGCGGATTTCAACTCCTGGACCTTCAGGATTTTCCGGGCCAGGGAACGGCGTTGGTCGGGATGCTGGATGCTTTCATGGATTCCAAGGGCATCATTTCCCCCGAGAAATGGCGGGAATTCTGCGCGCCCGTGGTTCTGCTGGCGCGATTCGAAAAATATGCCTGGGCCGGCAACGAAACATTCAGCGCACGGATTCAGGTAGCGGCTTACGGCGAAGCGAATTTGCCGGGAGCCGTGCTGGATTGGGCGCTGGCCGGCCCATTGGGGCAAACCATTGCGTCGGGAAAATTGCCGGCAACGAATATCGAGCAGGGCGGGCTGCGGTCGCTGGGGACGATTACAGCGGCGCTGTCCAATTCGCCGGCGCCGGCGAAATTGACGTTCGCGCTGGCGCTGGAGGGAACTTCGATCAAAACGAGTTATCCGATCTGGGTCTATCCCAAGCCGGTTGATGTTTCGGCGCCGGCGGGCGTGACGATCGCGCGGACGCTGGACGACGCGGCCACGGCGGCGCTGGCGGGCGGCGGGAGAGTGCTGCTGATCGCCGACAACAGACGGCCGTTGCTGCACACCGTTGGCGGCGGATTTGCCACGGATTTCTGGTGCTGGCCGATGTTTCACAACAAACCCGGCACCATGGGGCTGCTGTGCGATCCTGCAAATCCCGCCCTGGCGGATTTTCCGACGGAATTCCATTCGGATTGGCAGTGGTTCGACATCGCCCTGCAAAGCCGGCCGCTGATTCTCGACGAGCTGCCCGGCGGATATCGGCCGAACGTTCAGGTGATCGACAACCTGGAGCGCGTGCACCGGCTGGGATTGATTTTTGAATTGAGGGTCGGGCCGGGGCGGCTGCTGATTTGCGCCAGCGATTTGCCGGCGATGAGCGACAAACCCGCGCCACGGCAGTTGCTCGGCAGCTTGCTGAAATATGCCGCCTCGGAGCGATTCGATCCCCAAACGCCGATCAGCATCGACCGATTGAAGGAACTGCTATTGACGACGCAAACGATGGATGGGGTGGCGATGGCGTCGTCCACCGAGCAAAGCTGGCGGAATTTCCAGCCCTACCGCGCGATTGACGGCAACGATTACACCCAATGGAACGCCGCCGATCAGTCGCCCAACCAATGGTGGCAAATCACCTTCAACGAACCCAAGGACCTGAGCGGGGCCGAGATTCTTTGGGGCCAGGACCAGGCCGGATATCGCTATCTTGTGAAGGGATCATCAGACGGATCGCACTGGCAGACCCTGAGCGATCAAAGGGTCAATTCCTTCTCCGGCGGGCGGCACCGCTTGAAATTCCAAACCAGGGGCGTCCGGGCGGTGCGCATCCAAATTACGGGCTTGCCGGGCGATAGTCGGGCCAGCATTAGCGAAATTCGATTTTTCTGATATAATAACCTTGCATCAAACGGCCCCTCCTGCGTATAATCGTTCAGCAACCGCTTGCCGAAAGCAGGGCAAGCGGCCCATCAGTATGGCAAGGGCTGGCAGCAACCTCATGGCGGTGGCCCGGCGGTGTTCGGTCAGTCAATCGACCGTCAGCCGGGTCCTGAACAATTCCAAGCAAGGCCGGTTCTCGGTTTCGACGGCCGTGCGCGACAAGATTCTAAAAGTCGCACAGGAATTGAATTATCGCCCCAGCATTGCCGCGCGAAATCTCACCGTGAGCAAAACAAATTTAGTGGCGGTCCTCGGCGTGGCCGGGATCTGGTCCGACCGCGTCGGTCCGCTGGAAGAAGCCGTTGGGGCATTGGCCAAGGTGCTGGACCAGTCGGGCTACGAAATCTGCGTGCAATTCATGAGCCTGCGTCACGGGCCGTTTCAACTTCCGCCGCTGCGGGTGGATGGAGTGGTGGCCGTCGGTCCGACCAGCTTGAGCGATCTCGATGCACTCGACGGCAGCGACATTCCGTATGTCAGCCTGGACGGCGTGGTGGCTGGCCGAGGCTCGCAAGTCGTCCCCGACGACGCCGGCGGGACCCGAACGGCTCTACGGCATTTGGTTGAACTGGGCCATCGGCGAATCGCCTATCTGGACCATCCGTCGGTTGATGCGACCCAACCGAGCGTCTTCACGCGTCGCGATGCCTTTGCGCAGGCGGCCCGCGAATTGCAATTCCAGATCCCCAGGGTGGTGGTTCCCAGCTTGTCCGGCTTGTTGCCGTGGGATTCGTATTATGAGCCGTTCCTTCGCCGGACCGTGATGGAAGGAAAGGCGACGGCGGTGCTGGCTTATTCGCACTATGGGGCGCTTTCATTGCTGAGGACGGCCCACGATCTGGGTCTTTCGGTTCCCGAGGATTTCAGCCTGGTTTGCTTTAATAACGAGCCGGTGATCAGCCTGTCGGTGCCCTCGCTGACCGCGGTGGACGTGCCGTCGGCGGCCATGGGCGAGGCGGCGGCTCAGATATTGCTAGAGGAGATGAGCGGCGAAGAGCCGTCGAAACCTGTTTGCCGAAAGTTGGAGGAGCGGTTGATCGTCCGGGAATCGACGACGACGCCGAAACGATCGAATTGAACATTTGTTTGGTGGACGAGCGGAATAGATTTAGTTGAAACCGAGTTGGAGTATGACACGTGTACCTTGTTTGCGGACCAAACACGTCGAGGAGCGTCCCATGAACAGCAAGCGCTTTACGAGGGGCTTTACCCTGGTTGAACTCCTGGTGGTGATCGGGATCATCGCGCTCTTGATCTCCGTTTTGCTTCCGGCGCTGCAAAAGGCCAGACAACAGGCGAATCTTGTTTATTGCGCGTCGAACCTGCGCAACATTGGAAACTTGGTGCAGGAATACGCCGCGGAGAACAACGGATGTCTGCCATATGGCGACGCCGAGTATGACATTGATCAGCCTCCGGACACTTGGCAGCAGAACTTTTATGAGCATAACGGTTGGACCTGGTGTGATACGCTGAGTTTGTTGGCGGGCATGAAGCCGTCTCCATACCCGAATACTGCGGTCGCGGCGGTTGGCCCATATTCGGGATCTATTCCTCCCGATGAATCAAATCAGGCGATCGACTTTTCCGCTATTTTTCATGATGTAGACGTTCCGGATCTTCCTCGGGTCCCAAGGGAAAGCGACTATGTCGGTAACATACGCCTTTTTGTCTCCACACCGGAGACGTGGGATTGGTCATCATGGACCGGTACCCAAACAAATATAGGTAAGGGTAGAACGAATGAACCGGGTACGCCGCAGTCGCACAGCTACCAATGGCAGCGCGTGCTCGGCAGCATTCATCAATCCGCTAACGTAGCCATGGTCTGGGATAATTCGGTAAATCTGAGCACTAATCCTGGATTCATTGGCCAGGAAAACTATCCTGTGGACACATCGTTGGATGACTGGACTCGCGATTGGGGCGACTGCTATGCGTACCCCACCCCGGGAAGCTCCTACAATGCAAACGGCTACGGCAAACAAATAGCTCTTGGCGGCACCAACGCCGTGGATGGCGGGGCGTGGAGCGGCGGAGCGCCTGTTACGCTCAGCGGTTTGAAGTACGACAACTGCGACTGGTCCTTACCGCTGTATCAAGGCCAACAATACAGCATGTATTGTTGCAACATGCGGTTTCGGCACTTAAATAACTCGGCTGTAAACATCTTGTTTCTGGACGGCCATGTCGAAAATCGGCTACTTGGAGTAGGATGTGTCGTGGCGAGGGAAATCTGCTGCAACGCCATTATCCCGCCTAATTGAGCTGTTCTAACTGGACGGCCCCGGACATTCGCATGGCCTGACCGGATCGCCATGCAGGGTTTGCGGTTGCGGAGTGAAGATGGGTTTGCGCGGAACGCTAAATCAAAAAAAGTCGGCTTCAATCATCGGTGCGATTACCTTGATAGTTCTCGCCGGCGCCTATATGGCGTATACTCAGTGGCCAACCGGACCCCTAAAAATAACGAAGGCGTACTATACTGTTGATGATGGAAAGACTTGGTTTGCGGATAGTGTCTATAGAGTGGCCCCGTACGAGTACAATGGGCAAACAGCGGTTCGGGCAATGGTCTATACTTACGATCATGGAAGCAAGACATTCTGTCCGTTCCTACAGCGGTACAATACGGAGACAAAGAAAAAGCTAGATGACGCCGTCGCAAAGGCCACTCAAGACGGCAAACCGTTGTCCTCGGTTGATCTCTTCGGTTCCCCGGAGATCACGCATGGAACGGAGGTCAAGCTTCCTGGTCCGGGCCATCAGTGGGTCTCCAGCATGGACGTGGCCAATGCCTCCAAGGTTTTTGCCGCGGCACAGTCCCCAGATGGCAGCGATATCGACACGGCAATCCCGTAGAAACCCTGGCCTCCCGACCACTACGGCCTCAGGGTCATGGCGTCGATTTCAGCGAAGGCACGGGCGATCTCGCCGCGTACAAAATGGGCAGCTACCGAGCGACGACTGGCCTGCGCGAGATAATCAATGAGAAGAAGTCCGCGTTTCTGATGTTCGCAATTTTGATGGTGGCATTTGCGGGGGGTTACCTGGTCTATACCCAATGGCCCCAACCGCGAGCCAGGGGCGACAAGGCTTTTTACACTGTGGATGACGGCCAAACTTGGTTCATGGACAGTATTTACAAGACTCCGCCCTTCGATCACGACGGAAAAATCGCGGTCAGGGCGATGGTTTATTCATACGACAATGGACGAAAGCTGTTTTGTCCTTTCGTCCAGCGATACACATCCGACATGAAAAAGTCGCTCGACGACGCGGTTGCCCAAGCCATGTACGATGGCAAGCCATTATCATCGATCGCCCTTTTCAATCCACGGACAGCGTCGGACGGAATAGAAGTTAAGGCATCGGGTCCCGGCAACGACTGGGTATCCCGTAGCGACGTGGACCAGGCGGCGAAGGTTCTTGGTTCAATAAGAGCCCCGGACGGAAGCGCGGTGGATTTTGTCATTCCCTGATTCAGTAGGAATTCTCCTCATGGCCGCTTAAGTGGAATCTTCATGTTGAATTAGCCGTCTCCTTATTGTTGCGTCGCGATCGATTGTCTAGGATGGTCGTCTTGCAGTGGTGCGGCAATCAAAGGCCGGCACTCTTGGGATACGAGGGTTTCCCACTGGCTGATGATTCCTGTTGATGAAATTTGCGCGACAGGGGCGCATCCAACTGCTTCAGCGGAAGGAGCAGGTCATGCGAAAATCTTTGCGTCGATGGTTTGGAAGCCGTCTTGTGAATGCTTCTCGTCGGACTGTGCCCGTAGCAATTGAGGGGATGGAAAGAAGAGTGCTGCTGAGCGGATCGCCGCTCGCGCCAAATTGGTATGGGGAATTCTCAGTTCCCAACGGCACCCAGCCCACGGATAATTATCAGGTTTCTGCATTGGCGCCCAATGGCGATGTGATCGTGGCATTTGAAGCAAATACTGCGGACTTCCCTGTTACGCGTACCACGGATCTTATCGTCGCCGCTTTCAAGTCAAATGGCGCTGGTGGATTGGAGTTGGACCAGAACTTCGGCGGTTTCAATGATGATGCCACGGTTTGCCTCACTGCGGGCTCCGGCTATTCGATTATTAATCCGGGGACATTGTCCCCGGTGTCAAGCGGCGTTGTAACGCCCTTGGGAATTGCTATCGACCCTGGTGGAAATATAAATCTCATATGGGATACACCTTCAACGTATACAGGCGCCGAATGCCAGTTGAATGCCAACGGGACGACGTTAAATGGATCAGATACTTTGCAAGAAAATGCTGACGAGGCCTATGGCATTGCGGTCGATCCGGTCGCAAATAGCGGCGGCACGTACGAAGCGTACGTCGCTGGGACCATTACTGCTAACCCCAATAACCCCTTGGCCGATAATATTTCTAGCCCTCTCGGGCAGCCAGCCGTCTGGGCCTTCAACAACGGGGTACTCGACTCCAGATATGGGGGTTCGGGCAATCCGGGGCTGCTCTACTCCCTTTCCCCTTCGGGCTGGGATGGCGCTTTTACGTCAGTCGCCGCGAACAGTAATGGGATTTATCTTACTGCTTATGTCGACCAAGTCAGTGGGATTTCTGTTAGCGTATACGAAATTGAGCCGAACGGAGCCTTGAATACATCTGGCTTTGGGACGGGAGGCTCCGCTCCCATTACCGCACCAGAGGGAAGCGCATGGCAGTGGGGCCGGCAGTCAGCTCCGTTCCTGACCAGCCCCCTGCTTGGTATAGGCTTGGACAGCAATGGCGACGTGATCATCGGGGGAGACATGGCACTGGGAACCAATATCGGGTGTGCGCTAACTCGTCTGACCTCCACGGGGGCCACGACGACGTGGGGACCGAACGGCAACGGTCAACTATGGGTTACCGACGCCATCCCAACAAGCATGGCGGTCAATGCAAACGGTGATATCCTCTTAAATGATTCACCGCAAGACACATATGAGGGGGGGATGGGAACGGCAACGGGAACCTGGATCAGCGGCTCGACCGGAGCGCAGGAGGCCTTGTTCTACCCATATCTTTATTCTGTCCAGCCAAGTAACAATCCACTGCCTGCCCTCGCCACGGCTTTTGATTCGGCTGGCGATCCCGTATTGGCAGCGGGCTATTCACCCAGTTCAGGCATAGGAACCGAAACTTTAGCCATATATGGAAGCTCCCCCGATGCTCCTCAACTCGTTTCAGCAGCCTCAGTCCAGAAAAACCTCAACCTAAATTACTACGCGATTCCACTGCCGCTAAACGTAGGCTTTGATCGGATCCCCGGCGTTGAAGACCGGACCGGGCAACCGATCTACGAAGCATTGGATTTCGGCGGGCCGATTGCCCTCGCATCAAATTTCTCGGTATCATTGAAAGACATTTCGGGCAATCCTGATGGGACCGTTGGGAATTCACTCATGAGCGGCGCACAAATTGACCCCTCAAATCCCGACCAGCTTGATATTCCAGTATCTGGCTGGATCAATGGCGATACCATGGTCATTTCCGTGCAAGGCGTCGAAAACAGCGGTTCCGCCGTTACGGGAATCTATACGTTAAAAGTTGGCTTTCTTGTCGGGGACGTTTTCGACGCGACGTTTGATGTCACGGGCAGTGGGCCGCCACAAGGTGATGTCTCTGGCGGTTCATTCACAGACTTTATCATCAACTTGGGATACGCAACGAATTCAACAAATTTCGAATCTGATCTCGACGGAGTTGACGTGATCGGCGCCACGGACTTTACTACACTCGTTACTAATCTTGGAAAGAGCTTGAACTACGATGGGTAGCGGCCCGACTCTTGCGCAGCAGTTCCCGCCATCTACTGGCTTGATTTGTAACATGCGCGTGCGCGCGCGCAAGGACGGGTCGCGCTTAGGTTTTTGGCCACGACTTTTCGGTTTGTTTTGCGCGCTCTGCGCTGAGACTGCTGTCGTCTGCGCTGCAAAAGCCGATCAAACCCCCCCGCCGCGATCGGAGCCTTACCTCTGGCGAAACGTGGCCATCGTCGCCGGCGGGTTCATGCCGGGGATCGAATTCGATCCGGCCCAGGCAGGGCTGGCTTACATTCGCGCGGACATGGGCGGCGCGTATCGATGGGATTCGCAGCGCAAAACCTGGCTGCCGCTCATCGACTGGGCGGGCATTGGGCGGTGGAATGATTATGGCATCGAAAGCCTGGCGGTTGATCCGTCCGATGCCAATCGGGTTTACATTGCCGCGGGGACGTACACCAGCGGTTCGGTGGGAAACGGTTCGATCCTGCGCTCCGGCGACCAGGGCCGCAGTTGGCACAGCACGCCGATGCCCTTCAAGATGGGCGGCAACGAGGACGGGCGGTCCATCGGCGAGCGTCTGGCGGTCGATCCGCACGATGGCAGCGTGCTGTTTTTCGGCTCGCGTCATAACGGCCTGTGGACCAGCACGGATCGCGGCGTTACATGGAGCGAGGTGAAGAGCTTTCCCATCCAGGGAACTCCGGACGGCTTGGGCATCGGGTTCGTGGTGTTTGATCCGCGCTCAGGCGTCCCGGGATCGCCGGTCCCAACGATTTACGCGGGGGCCGAGGAGGGAAACATTCCGCTGTACCGAAGCCTGGACGGGGCAAAGACGTGGTCGGCCGTGCCGGGCCAGCCGGTGGGTTTGATGCCCCAGCACGCGGTGCTCAGTGCCGAGGGGATGATGTACGTCAGTTATACGAACACCCCCGGCCCCAACGGGGTCACCAATGGGGCCGTTTACCGATACGACACCGCGGGCGGCTCGTGGACAAACATCACGCCCCTCACATCCACCGGGTTGGACGATTCAAAATTCGGATACGCCGGGCTGACGGTGGATGCGCAGCATCCTCAGACGATCATGGTCGCGACCATGGACCATTGGAAGCCGAGCGACGATATCTTCCGCAGCCTCGATCGCGGCAACTCCTGGAAATCCGTTGGCGATCTTTCCGTGCGCGATCCTTCGCTGTCGCCGTACTTGAAATGGGGCGATCCGATTCCGAGATTCGGGTGGTGGCTCGGAAGCGTGGAGATCGATCCGTTCGATTCCAACCACGTGTTGTACATCACCGGCGCGACGGTCTGGGGCTGCGACGATATCTCGGAGATGGATTCCAATCGCACGACGCACTGGTCGGTCGCCGCTCAGGGCATTGAGGAGACCGCGGTGATCGATCTGCTGAGCCCGCCGGTTGGCCCGCATTTGATCAGCGCGCTGGGCGACGTGTGCGGCTTTCGGCACGACGATTTTTCAACTTCCCCGCCGAGCGGAATGATGAGCAATCCGATCTTCAGCACGACGAGCGGAATCGATGAATCGGCGGGCGATCCATCGCTGATCGTTCGCGTGGGTAACAGCGGCGCGGCGCACGGGGCCTATTCCACGGACATCGGGGCGACCTGGAAGCCGTTTGCCGCGGAGCCGAAATCCGCCGAGGCGGGCGCCATTGCAATATCCGCCGACGGCGCCACGCTGGTCTGGGCGGCGGACCATGCGCCGGCATCCTACAGCACCGACATGGGCGCGCATTGGTTGCCTTGCCGCGGGCTGGGTGAAAAAGTCGTCGTGATCTCCGACCCGGGCGACTCCAATCGGTTTTATGCGGCGGATCAGCAAGGCGGAACGTTCTACGTCAGCGCCAATCGCGGCGTGAATTTCAAGGCGGTGGCCAAGGGCCTGCCCAGGCCGGTTAGCCGAGTGCGCGTCTCGCCGGCCAATGGGGAGATATTCTTCCCGGCGGAGGATGGCGGGCTGCTCCATTCCACGGACGATGGCGCGAGCTTTACGAAGATGGCCGATGTGGAGCAGGCCAACGCGATTGGATTCGGCGCCCCCCCGCCGGGGAAGACCGATCCGGCCATTTTCCTCGCGGGAAGAGTCGGCGCGGCTTTCGGCGTCTTCCGCTCGGATGACGGCGGATCAAGCTGGATAAGAATCAGCGACGAGGCGCATCAATACGGCTGGCCGCATTCCATCAGCGGCGACTCGAGGATTTACGGGCGCGTCTATTTGGGGACCAATGGCCGGGGGATTCTGTACGCCGATCCGGCCGCGAAATAAATCCCGGGCAGTGAAATCCGAAACGAGAAATCCGCCGCTCGATTCAGCGGCCGCGCCGGCGAGTGAAAAATCGACTCGGCCGTAGCCGCCGAATGGACCGTTCTTCTCGCCCGCACTATCCTATCGCGCCATGCCAACATCATCTTCCCAGCAGCCGGCCGGTCGGCTGACCGATTTATCTAAATTCGTTTACGGCACCACGCGGCTTGGCGATGACAAGATTCCGTTTGCCGATCGCGTGAAGATGGCCCGCGCCGCAATGGATGCCGGGGTTTGGTTTCACGCCAGCCATCAGTATGGCGATGCGCTGAAGGTTCTGCGGGCGGCGTTTGACGAAGACCGGAAACGGGTGCCGCGGATGATCTTCAAGATCGGGTGGAGCAGCATCGAAGAGTTGCGCCAGACGATTCGGCAGAACATCGAGCCGCTCGGCGTGGATCACATGGATATCGGCCAGTTGTGCCTGGGCGGGAAATTGGCGGAGGAGTTTGTCTCGGGCGGGAAATGTTACGATGATTTCCGGAAGCTACGCGAGGAAGGGCTGGTCAACCGGTTCGTGTTTGAGGTCTTTCCCTGGACTAGCAACACGCCGCTGAAGGCGCTGCGGGCCGGATATCCGACGGGCGTAGTAGACGGATACATCTTCTATCTCAATCCGCTGCAGCGATTCGCATCCAACGAATTGTGGGATTTGCTCTTGGAGCGCAACGAGCCGATCGTGGCGATGCGGACGGTTTCCGGCGGCGACGTTCATCGGCTGCGCGACGTTCCCGGCGCCGCGTGGAAGGATTATCTGCGCCAGCGGGCCGTCGAAGTCGCCCCGCTGTACGAACGATCGGGTTGCAAGACCTGGCCGGAGTTTTGCGTGCGATTTGCCTACGGATTCCCGCAGGTGCGCGCCACCGTGGGCGCCACCAGCCGGCCGGAAAACCTGCGCGCGTTCCTCGACGCGGTGAAGATCATCAAGCCGCTGCCGAAGGACATCCAGTCAGAAATCATTCGGCTGCAAAATCGTTGGTCCGACGAAACCGACGTGCATGCCGAGCCGTGGTCGATGTAGCAAGCCATCGGAATTCCTCGCTGAAAGCAGGCGATCGTTATGAATATTCTGCTTCACTTCCTGGCGGTGACCGGGAGCGTAATCGTCGCCCTTCTCGCGGCGGCGGCGTTGTTGCACTTGATTCCGCGCCTGGGCAATGCGGGCAAACGATTTTCGGCCGCTCTTTGCCACGCCCCCGCCTTGGATTGGGTGGTCGCTTATTTCACGGTTGCGCCGCTCATCGCCGGACCGATCGTCGCGGGCTGGTCTGGATTGATTGGCGCGATCGCCGGACAAGTTGCTTCCGTGCTGATATGGACCGCGGCGCATGAATTCGCCCACCGCAAGCTGGGTCCGCGGCCGCGAATCGTGGAACTGGTCAATCGAATCGTCGGCCCCTGGCGGAACTATGCGTCGCTTTGGCTCACGGCAATTGTCACGCCCTTGTTTACGCTGATTCGATTGGCCGAAGTGCTGATCTATCCACCTCTGAGTTGGCTCGTGAATTTCCCGCGATATAAAGATGAGGAGTGGGTGAACGTATCGCGCCACAAGTTCAACGGCCTGATCGGACACGATTTGATTTGGTGCCTCTATTGCGACTGGATGACGGGCGTCTGGTCGCTGGGATCGGAGATGCTCCGCAATGTCGAGTCGTTTTGGTGCCCGATTCGTTTCGACAGCGGCAAGAAGTGTGCGAATTGCTCGGTCGATTTCCCTGACATAGCCAACGGCTGGGTCGCGGCCGATGGCAACATGGCACAGGTCATCGCCGTGCTGGAAAAGGCCCACAGCGGAACCCAGCACGGATGGTTCGGACATCCCGTTCGGATCACGGTGGGCGGAAAAGAATTGGAACCCGCCGACATCAATTGAATCAGCGATGGCCCCGCTTGCGTCGCATCAGGAGCGCCATGATTGCGAGCAACCCCAGCGCGCCGGGCTCCGGCACCGCGACGCCTTCGAGGCTCGCCAGCTCGGCCGGGGAAATGTTGCTGTACTCACCGTACATCACGTACTGGCCTGTCGCGGGGTCATAGACGAAAGCGGCGACGGAGTCATTCTGAATTACAACGCCATCCGCGCTTAATAAGCGAATCAGAAAGCGAGACAAAGTCACGCTCGGATCCAAAAAAGTCGGATTGCCGAACATCTCGCTGGCGCTGATCGTCGTCGGCCAAGCGGTGATGGGAGCATCAGGGCTACTGAAGTCGAAGAAAATGACCTGGGGGTTGCTGGTGCCGGCGAAAAGGTTGTCGAACGCATTGATTGCGGGAGTCCCAGAGTCGTATTGGAGGAACGCAGCATATGGCGTGTCGATGATATTCCCGTAGATCTGCGTGTTGGTCGTGTTGCTTCCCAGGCCGATGGCAGCCCCATATGGACTGGTCGTTGCCCCAAGCACAATCGTATTGAAGCGGATAATCGTGCCTTGCCCGCTGTCGTCGATCGCGCCCCCGTGACCACCCGTTTGCCAAGTTGGCGTGGCGCCGTTAATAACCGTGTTTTCGATCACGTTGCCCGTTGCACCGCTGCTGCTAACCTCAACTGCCGCGTTGGCGCCGGTGAGAAGCATGCCGTTCACGGTTGTATTGTTTCCGCCGAGCTGAACGTCCCCATTCGTCACTTGACCGCCGATAATATTTACCTGTTCGCTGCCAGAGGTGTAGATAGACATTGCCGGATCCGCGTTGGTCACGAGATTTTGAACCAGCAGGCTGGCAATCGGCGTGGGATCGGTCGAGCTGGGGACGTTATGGGTGAGGAACGCCTGGTACGGCCCGTTGGGATTGGTAAACGTGTCATTGATCCACTGTGCGGTCGTGTTCGACACGGTTTGGTCGGCAAAGCTTACGAACGCTGACGCGCCGCCGTACCCCTGGTCGGGCATCAAGTAACTGGCGGTCAGGCCTTGGCCGAGAAAACCCGTGCTGTCGATAACGCCAACGCCGTGTTTGCCCGCGGCGATTACCGTGGAGTTCAGCAACTGTACGTTCGATCCCTTAAAAATATAGTATCCATAGCCCCCATTGTACGCGGCCGATTCTTTCACCGTCAGGTTCTTGAACACCAGGTTGCTTTGGCCGTTGTCGTAGACGACATTTTGCAGGATGGCAGCCGTGTAAACGTCGCTGGATTTGATGGGTGCGCCGGTGTTGACATAAAGGCCGGGCTCGGGGCCGTCGGGGTCATAGTAGTTGCTGTTCGGCGTGTTCTCGACGTAGCTGATGTTCCCCGCGTCGGTCGTCTGGCCGCTGACAAGGCTGGCATTGTCCGTGAATTGATGGTTGATCAGGAACGCGTTCACCGGCGTGGTCGTGGGAAGGAAATAAGTGTCCGGGGCGATCGCCAAAAACAACTTGGCCGGCAGAACCACGCTTCCCCAGAACGTCGGATTTGCGCCGCTGCCATACGAGCCGTAGGTGATCGGGTCTGTTGGCGTTCCGCTGGAACTGACGGTGAGTCGCTGTCCGTACCAGTTGCCTCCATCCCGGAAAAGAATCTGTGAACCGGGCGCAAAGGTAGTCGAGTCCACTTTCGCCAGAGTTTGCCACGGCGATCTGGGCGAAGTGCCGCTGTTGCTATCGCTGCCGGTCGGGCTTACGTAGTACGTTTGGCCCCACACCGCTGCTGTAAACCCCCACGCGACAGACAGGCCAATCAAGCACAAAAATTGGCGAGATTTCATGGTGCAATCCAGGACGCAATTTTTCGGGATTCCCCGTTGCTTCCGCGCCTCACCTCCATCGTGCGGCGATGATCTTCACGATACATCGTTTCGGAGTTCCGGCAAGTCAATTCCGCCGGGAAGCGATCTAAATCGCGAGAAAAATAGCTGAAGGGGACATGAGCCGATATTCAGTTGCCCACCCCCGAGTCCGCCCCACGCCTGGGCCGGCGGCATTGTGTCGCAGATCGGGAAGGGCGTGGCGCAAATCGAGGAGCGAGAGGAATCGCCGAAATGGGGACTGAGGTTTGGAAAGAGGGATATAGATCGTCGCGAGGTTGCCGGATTGGCGTTTATTGGTTCTCAACGGGATTAACTGAAGAGGGCAGGATGATTGGACAGAGTTAGAGATAAAAGAGATGTCGGGCCACAGTTTTGTCGTGGCCTTGATCTGCCAAACGTTCCCGGAGGGGCTCGAACCTTCAACCTTCGGCTCCGGAGGCCGACGCTCTATCCAATTGAGCTACGGGAACCTGATTTTGAAAGAATATCGGGGGTACCCGCATTCAGCAAGACGGACACCGCCGCAGACCGCCGATCATCAGAAAAACCCTGTATTTTCCGGCGATTTCTCGTATTCGGCATGCCAGAATCACTTCGCCCGTTCGCGCCGGTGAATGTCGGTGCAAGTGCATCGCGTGTCCACCACGTGTCCACCTGTTTGGGATCGGGAAGAACGCTATCGGCGGTTCCAGTCTTTACTATCGTGACAGATTTCGCATCGAGCGGTGACGGCAACCGCTTGACCGCCTCGTACATTTCCGACAGCCTGGCAACAGTGTAGCCGTCAGTCATATCACCCCCACCGTGCCGCATCAGTGCGCGGCGGGTTCCGTGACTGCATCCGGTTTCATCCAGCAGGGATGCGAACGTGTACCGCAGACCGTGATAACCGGCCCGACGCCCATGTTCGTCCGAAGGTTCGATCTTTGCCGCCAATAGGTCTTGCTTGATGGTTCTCTTGTCGGGAATGCTGTCAAAAACTGGTGCCCCAGGCATTCCAGGCGTCAATTCGCGCAATTCATTCACCAGATACGGGTGCAGCGGCAATGTCGCCGCTTGGCCTGTTTTTGTCGTTTCCGCACGAAGCACAATATGCGGAATGACAGCGTTGAACTTGAGATCGCCCCAGGTCAGCTTCGCCGCTTCGTTTCGTCTCAGACCAGCATAAATGGCGATGGCGTATTTCAAGCGGCGACGCGACGACACCTTTTGCAAGAGGCTCAATACCTCGTGCGGAGTCAGCGGGCGTTTTGCCCGCCGCTTGAGAGCTTTTCGCTCATTGCCCTTCTTGAGCTTTCGCAGGGGATTGAACGGCAGCCGATCAGGCACGCACCAGTGCAGGAACGATTTCAGTTTTGTCAGAAATTTATTGACGTGGGCAACAGTGTAGTTCCTCTCGCCTTGCAGGTTGGCGAGAATCTTTTGGGTACTCGGTTCATCAATCTCGGAAAGTGCCTTCCATCCCGCACCGCCTACCAGCCGGTTGAGCATATTTTCAGTGATACGGCAATGCTCGCCCGATGTGCGGCGCTTCAAATCGGCAAAGTATTCGGCCAAATGGTCCGCAAGCGGTCGTTGCGCCGAGTCCATTTGCGGCGTAATCACGCCCGCCTGCCGCAATTCCTGATCGCGGACGATTTCATTCCATCGCTGCTGCGATGCCCGTCGATCTGTGAACAGCTTGAACCATGTCCAACGACCATTCATCTTTAGACGACCATACCAGTTTGTCAGCTCTACACGTCGGACGCCGTGCTCGCCGTGACGAATCACCTTGATCCGTTTTTGCACTTCAAGCCAGCGGCCTTCGGTCTGAACGGAATTCATAATATTCCTGCTTTCGGAAAAGTCGTAGCGAACGCAGGAAGGTCATTACCCCGCGTTCGCGGCGATCCATGCCTCTATCGTCTCACGCTTCCACAGGCGTATTTTACCACCGATACCGATATCGGCCTTCGGAAATCGCCCCGAAGAAATCATCCGGAAAATCGTGCGAGCGGCAATCGGCAAATAGTGCTGCCGAATCATTGCGAGCGTAAGCAACTGCGGCGGATGATCTGGCCCGCGATTGTGAATCAAAACTGTTGACATTGGAACTCCCGTAAAGTTTTCGCGCGGGTATATACGTCCTGACCGCGCGTGCATTGATTGTATTTGATTGTCGAATGCGGCCTGTGGCCGCAGAACACGCTACAAACATATTGCGTCGAGAGGCATAAATCTTTCACTGAAAATCCGCAATCGACCTGAATAGACCGGCAAATCTCCGGACGGCGTGAAATGCCGTGTGCCTGTTCGGGTCGTTTTTCTGCTAAAAAACCTGCTGCAAGGATGAAATTCCCATGTTACAATCCCGATATGGCCGCAAATTCCAACCAACTAAATCAAGTCGAAGGGCAGTGGGAAGAGCTGATCCGGCATCCCGACCAGTTTGCCGGTCAGCGTGTCCGCGTGACCGTGCTTTCCGATGATCGCGGTGCGGTCCCTTCGATGCTGAATGAAATTCGCCGCTGGCTGGCGGAAGGGGACGCCCTGCAAGTCAAGCCGCCAAATGCTGCCAAGGCCAACGCCTTCGGCGATGCGTTGATTGAAAAATTCCGCAAGCAGGGGCTGGTGCTTTAATGCTCATTGACGCGGGGCCGCTCGTGTCCCTCTGCGACCGGAACCAACCGACTCACGCACGTTGTCAGGCCATATTGGAAGCCGCTACGGTGCCGGTCATTTCGACCTGGGCATGTTTCGTCGAAGCGATGTACCTTGTCGGACGCATTGGCGGATTCCCACTACAAGAGCACCTTTGGGCTTTGCTAAACCGGGGCATTGTTCGATTGCACGAGCACAGCGACATCGAACGCAGGCAGATGGCGGTGTTGATGAACCGTTATCAGAATGTCCCGATGGACCTTGCAGATGCCTCGCTCGTGTCAATAGCGGAAACGTTGGGTGATCGGGACGTGTTTACTCTGGATAGCGACTTCCGCGTATACCGGCTCGCAGATGGTGGTGCGTTCGGTATTGTTCCAGAACAGCCCTAACGGCTGGGATACAAAGATTTCCCTGCCCCCAATTCCGACATTGTACGCTCCACGAATCGGCCTCAAGGTGCTACCCCGTGCGTACACGGGTCCCCTTCTCCGACGGTTCCACCTTGACCCCGCTTCGCTCCGCTGAAAGCAATTTTGTCCGCCATCGGGGGCATGGAAAAAGATGGTTCAGGAAGAAAGACAATCGAATCATCCGGTAGCCAGGCAGATGCGTCGAATTCCGCAACGGTATCGAATATCGTGACCCGGTACGCACATCCGATTCGTTTTGGGGCCGAACGCCGACGCCGCAGGCGTTCGCGGACAATGGCCCGAATGTGATCCTCGTCTTTCCCGGCAAACTTTTGCGTTTGATATCCGCCGCCGACGCGACCGTAGCGAATGCTTAGCGTCCAATCGTCGAGCAAATCCCGGCCAACCGTGATTTCATAGTGGCGGTGATGATTAAGGTCGTCGTTGTGGGCTTCCAGTGTAATCGTGAGCAGGTTTTCCATGCGGCTAGAAATTCTCTTGTCCCCTTCGCTGAATCGTGATACGCCCTGACCTGACCATAAACTATAGTTTTTGGCCGGTGTAAAGGGATTTTTGCAAGCAGTTGATTTGTCGAGGGGTGATGACCGGAAATCAGGGGGAGGTTTTTGGCCAGGGGGTGAGCGACCGTTTACGCGTCGGGCTGTATGCACGCGTTTCGACTCACGACCAGCAGACATTGCCATTGCAAATTTCGGCGATGCGGGAATATGCCGAGCGACGGGGCTGGACGGTTGCCATGCAGATTGAGGAAGTCGGAAGCGGAGCCAAGGATCGACCGGCCCGCAATGACGTTCTGCGGGCCGCGATACGACGGGAGGTTGATATTGTCCTGGTCTGGAAGCTCGACCGTTGGGGCCGATCGTTGCTCGACCTCGTAACGACGTTGAAGGAATTACACGCTGTCGGCGTGAATTTTGTGTCGCTGAATGATTCGTTGGATTTCACGACGCCGAGCGGCCAGGCAATGGCGGGGATGCTGGCGGTGTTTGCTCAATACGAGCGGGACATCCTTCGGGATCGCGTCAAGGCGGGCATCGCCGAGGCCAGAAAGAACGGCAAGCCGCACGGCAGGCCCGCGACGGTGAAATTACTTGCGGATGAAGTGAACAGGCTGTTTCATTCGGGAATCAGCAAAAGCCAGATTGCCAAGCGTCTCCGCATCGGAAGGACATCTGTGCGACGGCTCATTAACGGCCGCGGAGTCTGCTGTCACAAGCTCTAAAGCCAAATTGGATCAGGATTTGGCGAACAGGTAAAATGTTGCGGGCGTCTCTTGTGAAGGAGCGATCATTTTATGATTGATGCACCAGTGCCAAGTTTTCCCGTGGCAACGAGACCGAGATTTACGGATGTGGCGATGCCGTCGGTCCTAAATGGCGTCAGTTTTGACCGTCATATCTTTGAGACTGTGAGTTGCAAGGGTGGCGTTTTCAAAGACCTACAGTTTAAGTACGTTATTTTCGAAGATTGTTATTTCAGGGACTGCAAATTTGACAACTGCAATTTTACGGGAGCGGTTTTCCGGAATTCGAACTTACGGGGCAGCTCGTTTGAAGGCTGTGATTTCAGTTATTGCCGTTTTTCAAATACCGTTGTTCACGAGAGTATCATTCAGCGGAATATGCCGGGTTATGAAAACGTCGCGCTTGAACTCGCTCGCGCGCTACGGGTTAATTACGCTCAGGTCGGGGATTCCAAGGGTGTGAACGCGGCGATTCTCGCCGAGTTGCAGGCGACCAAGACGCACCTGTACAACGCAGCGTTTTCGCGACAATCGTACTATCGACGCAAATATCGCGGTGTTGCACGCGCCCAAAGCGTGGCCAATTACGCATGGTTTAAGATTACTGATTTTGTCTGGGGACATGGGGAATCGCTTCCCAAATTACTTCGGCTCCTAATGTTGGTGTATCTTGTTGTTGTCGTCTGGGGCGCCGTTCAAGGCAGGCCATTTAGGGGCGTCTTCTCTGATGCCTTTACCCTGTTATGGGGGACATACAAAGGTGTGGATTTCACTCCCTTCTTTTTCGGAGCGGTCACCGCGATTCGCCTACTGTTGACTGGCCTATTTGTAACAGTCCTCGTTCGTCGGTTTTCCAAGCGATGATTACAACTGAAATATACATTTTTGGGTCGATCGTTCGATGCGAAGTTGACCCGGGATCGGACGTGGATGTATTGGTAATTGCTGCGCCCAATGAGGCCACGCAATTCCCGAACGACTGGTCCGTATATTCCCGTGACAGGCTTAGATCTCTTTTCAAACGAGGCACTCTCTTTGCGTGGCATCTGTATTGTGAAGCCGTTCCGGTATTTATTCCGAAGGGGCGAGGGCTTCTTGAGCAGCTTGGCAGACCCGCGCCGTATACCGGAGGTCGCGAAGAGGTCTCGTCTTTGCGTATAGTCTTGGATGGAGCTATTAAAGAACTGCTCTCGCGATCACGCTCACCGACCTATGAATTCGGCTTGCTTGGAATGGCTTGTAGAGATATTGCAATGGCGGCATTGCCGACGCTGCAAGCACGATTTATGTTTTCCAGAGTGAGTCCGTTTCTTATTGAGACTCCTCGTTTTCCGATTTCGAAACGTATCTACAATTTACTCTGCGAGTGCAGGCGCGCCTCAACACGGGGCTTGAGGAGTCCGATCCCTAACGGTAGTCTTGAAAAATGCATAAGGCGATTGCCAGAGTTGAGCCGATGGGCCATGAAAATAGAGGAGATGCTGAATGAAGGCGTTTCTAAAAAAAATTGAGGCCGAGCGAGCGTTACTAAGCGTCGTCAATCAAAATGACCGGTTGCCCGAGCTGACTGGCGCGTCATTGGCTGCGGTTGAGGAATGGTGCGCGCGGTCAGTTCCGAAGAACATTGCGGGTGAAGTGCTGAAGCTTTCCAGCATGATTTCGGGCTTGGCTGAGCGAAGCGGTGAACGGTTTGACGAACGCCATCATGGTGACACGACTCGCGTTCGAAAAGCGATCCATGCGCTTTCACATAAGCTTAACTGCCGAGAAGAGAATGGGTGAGGCATGCCGAGCACTCGGGTAAACACATTGTAGAATTCCGTGCTTGCCAAGGGTCTTCTTTCCCGACGAATCAAAGTGATAAGATTCGCACCCGCGTCACCAAGCAATTTCCTCGACAATCGTGGCCCGCTCATCACCGTTCAGGGTGCTGGGCCTGTCCGCTTCCTGCACCCAGGCCACACGATGACGGGCGATTCCTTGAAACAATCGCACTTCGGGCCGAGCTTCGGCGTTGAGATTTCGGCCTTTAATGCGAATCTTGTCGCCATGAACGTGCAATGTGATCCCGTCGGTTGGATTGAATTCCACACGCTCAATCCAGCTATAGCCAATCGCCATGACATCGCCGGATTTCTTGCGCAATTCGAGCATCGTGGCCCGCTCCCGAATGCCCCGCAGCCAGCCAAACGAATGAAAATCATCGACGCTGCCGGAATCCGCAGACGAGCCTGAATCAAATCTGTCGTCAAGCACGCGAACGGGGCGATGATGCAGAAACTTATCTGTCATACTCGATCACCTCGCGTGTCGGCGTGCGTTCGCGTTCATTCCGTTCGGGCGCCCGAGCCGCCATCCGATGGAGATGGGCAACCCGTTCCCGATACTCGCGGTCGGCCACGAACTCGGTCGCCGTCATCCGATCATCGGAACGGCTGACGGCATCAAGCAGCGATTCCTTGTCATCGGTGTAAATCGTCGCCTGTTGCCGGGCACGCGAAACGGACACATAGAATTGCTCCCGTGACGAAGCGGGGAACGATTCGGACGATTGACCGATGAACACCCGATCCACCGTCTTGCCCTGACTCGCGTGACTGGTGACGACATACCCATAATCCAGATGCCCGAAGTTTTTGTCGATGGTCCACCCATTGTTGAGCCGGATGTCGCCTTGCCGGGTGAATCCTTCCACCTTGTATTGCGCGCCATTATTGAGCCGGTGCTTGCCATCGGCGGTTTTTCCGTTTTGCGTGACGCGGAGGAGATCGCCCTCAGCAATGGTAATGGTTCGAGTGCGGTACTTCTGAAATTTGCTCGCCTGATCCAGCGGCAACGCGCCATTCCCGGCAACGATACGCTCGCCCTTGCGATATCCCTTACCATTCTGCTGAAATACCAGCACGTCGCCGGGAGCATAATTCACCGCGTCGCCACGCTCGGCTTGCGTCAGGTTCGATCTTTCCAGAATCGAAACCTCGCGTTCATCTGAATTCACCCGCCCCAAATCCTTCAGTGATTCGCGGATATGACCCGTAATGCGTTCGCCTTCGGCATGAGTGGGGCTGACAACCAGAGCGGATTTCCCGGCGGCAACGGTTGCAACGTAATCGTCGGCCAGGGCCTTATATCGTTCGCTTGCGGGAACCTCTTTGACCCAGCCCAAACGGTCGAGTTGCTGGAATCCCTTTTCGGTGCGACCATCGCTCAGCGATTGCACCGCCTGCTTGTATTCGCCTTTTTGCCGCTGAATGTCCCGGATTTCAGCGGGAAGGCATCCGGCCTCAGTTTCCAACAAACGCAACGCCGCGCCATGTTCGACCGATCCGTGCTGCCTACGGTCGCCGGAGAGAATCACGCGGGCATCGAGTTTGTCGGCTAAGTCGAAGACCTGGCCAATCGTTTTGGTTCCAATCAGCCCAGCCTCATCAATCCAGATGACCTGATCTTTGATGCTTTGCTGGAGTTTTTCATCGACCAGCAGCCGGGCAACCGTGTCCGCATTCTCAAATCCCTCACTGGCCAAGACGCCCCGGCTGGCGTCGGCGGAGGGTGCAAACGCGAAGACTTTGCTTCCACCCGCTTCGATTGCGTCCACCGCCTCACGCATCATGGTGGTTTTGCCGACGCCGGCAGCACCATTGATGATGATCACCCGATCCGATGAATTAAGCACATGCTCGACCGCCCGACGTTGCCCGGCGTTGAGCTTGGCATCGTTGAAGTAATGCGGCCCGTTGCCAAGTCGCTGGCAGGTGCCACGGCCATCGCGGGCAAATTTCAGCATCCGCGTTTCTTCCAGCAGCACGTCTTCCGAAGTCACCAGCTTCCGGCCATCCCGTTCACCGAAAACCAGATCGTGTTTCCGAAATGCCGAATCCACCGATTCAAAACTCGCCTTCCCTACCCCATGCTTGAGCGCCTTCGCCAAAACAACCCGCTCCGGCACCACTGAATTGCGTTCAAAGCAATGATCGGCGGCAAAAGTCACGGCGTCTTTCGCCAATGCGGGATCTTCCGGAATCGCCTGACCGCCGATGTTTGCGGCGACCCTACCAATCGCGTCCTGATCATCGCCAGAGAGACGGGACCGCCATTCCCGCTGTAAATCCGCGAATGGCATATCCTTCTTTTTGCTATCCCGTGTCCTGGCCCCCAGCGTGTCTTTTTCCGCCGGGTCGGTAATGCCCGCCTCTTTTGCGGTTTGCTCAATCTGCGCCGTCCGGCGTGAAAAAGTCCGGACGACGGATTTGGGGATACCCTGCAACTCCCAGCCGGTTTTCGTGCGTTCAACCGGCAATCCCAATTCTTCGACACGCCGAGCAAACCGAGAGTGAAACGCCGCCTCAAAGAAAGGGGCATCACGCTTGAGTTCCCGGAACTGGCCCGCCTTCCAGCGGTTTTCGTTTTCGTCGAACGTCGCGTTGAAAACGAAGCAATGGGCATGGAGGTGGGGATCGGGTACGCCATCCACTGGCCGTGACGTGAAATGCGTGAACTCGCCCCAGGCCATGTTGCCGGTCGTGCGTTCCTCATTCTTAGCGTTCACCCGCACGCGGGTTTTCATTTCCCGTTCAATGTCCCGCATCGTCTCATCGACGGAGGTTTGGAACGCATCCAGAATCCGCTCGTCCCGCGTCAGACCGTAGAGCACGGATACGCTTTTTGGGACATGGAAGTTAAAGTCGTAGCCCACCGTTCGTTCTTGATTGCGCCGGGCAGTGAGAGGCAAGCCGGTCGTCGGATCACGGTTGTCGCACAGGGCGTCCCACGTCGCCTTGTCGATGCCACCGGCCAGCCCAAGACGCTCGGCACCGTGCCCGCGCCACTGTCCGAGTAGCTCTTGTCCCTCGCTGTAATAGTCCGCCGTGCTGTAATAGCTCATGGCCCCGGCGGCGGAATTGTTTTGGATGATGCGTAGCATTTGCCAGTGTAACCCAGAACTGCTTTACAAATCGTTAAAGTGGGCACGTGCAACAGCGCGCGCGATCCGCCCATCCCTTATTGCCTTGGGACAGCAGATTCTTTCATGGAATGCCTAACGATTTGTGGCGTGGTAACACCGTGGCCGGACTCGTAAACGCATCGCTCAGTAACCCCCCATGCGATTGCGGAAGTGCTATTCAGAAAGTTGCATATGTTCGACAGACATCTTCCCTTAGCACTGCTAAGGAGGAATTTCCCCGGGAAATCCCTAAAAATCGTAAATCTGCAATTCTGTATTTGCGCACTTCCGCAATTCGTGATAACCGTGAAATCGCAATTCCGCCCAATCGCAAATTTCACGGTGAAAATATGATCATCGGACTCCTGAATCAGAAGGGCGGCGCCGGCAAAACGACGCTGGCGGTTCACATCGCGGATGCACTGGCCCGACGTAAGAAAAAGGTGCTGCTGGTCGATGCCGACCCGCAAGGTTCCGCACTCGATTGGGCAGCATCCCGAAGTAGCGATCCGTTGTTCCCCGTTGCCGGATTGCCCCGGCCATCCATCCACAAGGAATTGCCCGCGTTGGCACAAGGGTATGAGCATGTCCTGATTGATGGGCCGCCACGGGTGTACGAAGTCGCCCGGTCAGCCATCATGGCCAGCGATGTTGTATTGATACCAGTGCAGCCCTCGCCGTATGACGTGTGGGCCGCGAAAGAAATCGTGGACCTGTTGCAGGAGGCGATGGTATTCAAGCCCGGCCTCAAATCGGCGTTTGTAATTAATCGTAAAATCGTAAATACGGCTTTGGGCCGGGACGTGGTGGATGCCTTGGCTGAATACCCGGTGCCGGTGTTAAAAACCGCTATCTGTCAGCGAGTGGCATTTGCCGAGTCGGCGGGGCATGGCCAGAGCGTTTTCGAGACTTCGCCCGACAGCCAGGCGGGGGATGAGCTTACCGCGCTCGTAAACGAAGTTTTGGAGTTTGGGGCATGAAGAAAGTGAGCTTCCGTTCCAAACCTGCCGGATCGCCCACACGGCTATCGCCGGATGAATGGATTAACGACAAGAATGCGGGCCAGCCCATGAAGCGGCTTACCATCGACGTGCCGCTGGGCCTGCACAAGCGAATTAAAAGCCAATGTGCGGAAAAGGGCACCAAGATGGCGGATGCGGTGCGAGAGCTTCTTGAGAAGCAATTCCCGGAGGAATCGGACACCATGCCGATTGATGCCACACCCAATGTGAATCCCATCTGAAATACGATTTTGCGGTTTTCCGCAATTACGACGACGCGGCGATCAGTTGCCGGTCGGCTCCCCCAGGAATGGGGCGGCCAACGCGGGAGCATCGCCTAGCGGCAATTCCTGCTGACGGCTCGCACCCTTTAAATGGTACGTCCGCACGAAGGCGAGACGGTCGCCGTTGAACATGAACCGGATGTTGATGAAGAAAACCCCGTCGCTGGTGCTGCGATACAGAAATTCCTTTTCCAGCAACTCCCGCAGGCCCCGGCGAAAGGTGCGTTCGTTCAGGCCGCGATCCTGTGCCATGTATTGGCTCAGTTCGATCTTGTCATTGCCGTGCTTTTCCCGGATCTGGCTGTAAACCAGTCCAAAGACGGCCATCCCGGATTTAGAAAGTCCGCAGGCTTGCTTGATGCCGTCCAGAAACACTTTTACGAATCGGTCTGCGTCTACATCCTCCTGCCACCAAAAGCCCATGCCGCCGATGCCTTTGATTTCGCCGGTGCCGTTGTCCACGATGACGGCGGCTTTGCCGCCAGGCACCTCGAAACGCTTCTGTCGTGTCGCCAGGCCGTTCGACGGCGGTATGCTGGGATTGACGCGGTAAACTGGAAGCCCACGCTTCGTGGCGACCCGATTATTCTCCGCTCGCAATGTTTGTCCATTTTCGGCCATTTTACCCCCACTTTTTTGGTCGTGATCTACCAGCACCCTGTCACTATTCGGCCAATATTGCAAGCGGTTTTTGGCCGTCGAAAGCCACAAATTGTCCGTTCTCGGACAGAAACTGTCCGTCGCGGTTCGTATAAATCAAAGCGTTAAGCCATTCCTCTTTCTTATACTTAAAAGGTCTATCGAAACTCCGCCGCCGAGCGCGCCCAAAACGCTGGCGACGGCGGCGGAGGAATTCGTTGTCGAGAATCAGCTATTCTCCGACGCTTCCAAATTGACGATCAATGTCCATGATTACCCGTTCTGTTTTTGGCAGCCTAAGCGGCGATTCCAGTTAGCCTGCTTCGGCAAATACTCCATTGCCGATGTCTGATCGGATACGATGTTTTCATGAGCGAACGCCAATATGCGACTCCGGTACTTATTCAAGACAGCAAGGTTGTCACCTTACACCGAGCAGCCTTCGGCGATGATTTCCACGACGAGGACTGGATTCAGGAACTGCTTTTTTCACACCCCGAGCTAATTCCGTTTGAGGAACTCGAACCGGCCTTCAAGGGATCGGTTCCCGTTGCGCGAGAGGTTGAATCAGGTGCCGGGCCTGTGGACGTTCTTTGCGTGAATGCGGAAGGGCTATTGACGGTTGTCGAAACAAAACTGTGGCGCAATCCACAATCGCGGCGGGAAGTCGTATCCCAACTCATAGATTATGCCGCAGGGCTTTCAACGATGGGATATGAAGATTTAGATTCTGCGATTGCAGATGCCACGGGTTTATCCGGCGGCCTAATAGAACGCATGAAAGCACGCGGGCTTGAGGTGAATCCAAAGCACTTTCATGACGCTATCAGTCAAAATTTGCGCCGAGGAAAATTTTTGCTGTTGGCGATCGGTGACGGAATACAGGAGGGCGTTGAGGCAATGGCTGATTTTCTACAAGGTCAGCCGCAATTGGGCTTCACGCTCCGTTTAATCGAGATGGCGATTTTTCGACTCGACCCCAGCAAGAACGATCCTATCTTCGTTCAGCCGCGAATCGTTGCACGGACGCGCGAGGTGGTCCGCGCCGTTATCGAACTTAAAGGCGACAACCGCATTGAAGTCAGTACGCCGCCGGAGGATTCGCCACGCACAGCAAAGCGCTTTACTATCACTGAAGATGAATTCTATCGAAAGCTCCAAGAAAATGTTGACCCGGCAGAGGTGGCGTTTGTAAAACGAGTTCATGAAGAGGCCCCGAGTCATCACCTCGCCGTCGAATGGATGCAAAGTGGACCACTGTTGAAATATTTCGACAACGACAAGGATGTATTTTTCACTTTGGGAGGATTCGACTTCGAGGGATACTGGACGCAGGTCTTTTGGTTGTCGAGGCGCTGCAGGCTGCTAAAGCTGCCAGATAGTATTTGGACTGATTACTTCGATACATTGGTTCGACTGATTCCAGGAGCGTCGCGCAATCATTATCGATCAAAGTCTGGAAAAAACGAATGGGAGGAAGTTATCTACAGCGACGATGCAGAGCCGCCGTTAAAGGCAATTTCACAGAAACAGTCCGAATGGTGGAGCGCGATTGATAAAGTTGTTTTGGGAATACAAAGGGCAATGGCTAAACGACTAGACTGAGATTGGCCCGACCACGCCCGGCTAAATCATCTGTCCGGCAATTCCATGATTACCAGAGGCATTCACAGAGGAGGATTTCATGCGACGCGGTGCTACGCCTTGTATAATCGATCTATCAAACCGGGCTGTAAAACTCACCCGCGTGGATTTCGCCGACAAAGCGATTGGCGAAGAATTCTTGCAAATTGCGTTGCACGCGAATCCTGATTTGCTTCCCGTCAACGAAATCGATCCGGATTTTGCGCCATTAGTGTCCCTGGGACGTGAGATAGATGGGATCGACAACCTATTTATTTCTCCCAGGGGAAAACTGGCAATCGTCGAGACGAAACTTTGGCGAAATCCACAAGCAACGAGGGAAGTCGTCGCTCAGATTCTCGATTACGCGGGTCGGCTCAGCAAATATGACTATGAGGATTTGGAGCAGGGCATTCGTGACGGGTTGAAACCAACTCCGCTTGATGGAGGGCGTTCACTTCACCAATACGTTGCGTCGGAATGTCCCAAAGAAACGCTTTCCGAGGAGCAGTTTCACGATGAAGTTAACCGGACACTCGAAACGGGAAGATTCCTTCTCCTCGTTGTAGGTGATGGCATTCACGAGAATATTGAAGCGATGCTCGGTTCCCTTCACAGGCACCCGCGAAGCCTGTTCAGCTTTCGAATGATTGAGATGCAAATATACGAAAATCCAATGCAAAACGGTTCGCGGATCGTCATTCCACAGCTTGTCGCCAATTCGCTAGAAATCGTTCGAGCCGTTGTTCGAGTGCAGACGACTGGAAAAGCGGAGGTATCGGTTGACATTGAAGAAAAGGAGTCCACTCCATCGGGCGGCAGGCGAAGGACGTTGTCCGAGGATGAGTTTTTTGAGGAAATTGAAGATGAAGCAACCAAAACAACATACCGACGCCTGCTGAAATTCGCCGATGAAATTGGCGCGATTGCCGTTTGGCGAGCCAGCAGCGTTTCGATCCAATTTCCTGACCCAGCGGGCAGCAAGCAAAACGTGACGCTATTTGTGCTTAATACAGGTGGTGCTCTATATACAGGGTGGACGCTTCAGCAATTTGACACTCTGAACCTACCGGAGAATATCGCAATCGATTATGTGAAGGCCGTCGCTTCCCTTGTTCCGGGGGTGACACCGAAAGCCGGATATTCAGATGTCCTCTCCCGAGATTTGAAGGCGGCAGAAATAGAAAAAACATTCGACAATTTTATCCGTGTGGTCCGGGATTTCGTCGCAAAAATTAAGAGCGCGTCTGCCGCTTCCGCCGTGTCGGCTAAATGATCGCTCAGAATTGGCCGGTTTGATTGTCCAGAATCGCCCGCACCATCGCTACGATGGCCGCCCGAATTGAATCCGGCAATTCCGACCAGACTGCAATCAGCGTGGCCAGTTCCGAATCAGTTTTAGCCGGTTGATGGCGGTTCACGTCGGTCAGCGGCCCCGCCGTGTCCACCACATGTCCACCTTGACACGAAACCCCCCGTTTTTCCGAGGAATTTCGGCACTCACCTTTTCCAATTGAGCTACGGGAACTTCTTTTTGAAAGAATATCGGGGGTGGCCGCACTGAGCAAGACGGAGGCTGCCAAACGCCGACAATCTTCAGAAAATCCCTGTGTTTCCTGGCGACTTCGATCAGCGGCGTTGCCGGAATCACTTCGCCGGTTCGCGCCGCGCGACGTACCTGTTCCGGTCCTATCGTGGAACGCCAAGGGCCAATTTCTCAATGACAATCGGCCTGTAATGCCGTTATAATATGGAACAGCCGTTCAGGAAGATTGCCCATGTACAAAGTCCAACTCGACGATCAGCTTTACAAACAGGTCCAACGCCGAGCGACGGAAGCCGGGTTTTCGACCGTTGACGAATACATCGCCACGGTTTTGAGCCACGATCTTCACGAAGACACCGAAAACCTCGACCACCTTTTCACGCCCGAACGGCTCGCCCACATCGACAAGGCGGAAGCAGAGATCAAGGCTGGGAATTCCTACACGGCGGAGCAAGCAGACGCGGAGCTCGCGAAACGCAGGGCGGAATGGCTTCGGGAAAATCCCGGCTGACGATTATTCGCTCCCCGACGGCGATTGATGAACTCGATGGCGTTTGGCGGTGGAACGCTGAACGTTACGGCGTAACCCATGCCGACGCGTATCTCCGGTATCTCAAAGAAAGCATCGCCGACCTGGCCAACAGCTACGCCAGGGGCAAGACGGTCAGCACGCGTCCCGATTTGCACTACGTCGTCATCAGACGGAAAGCCAGCGGGCACGGCCATGTTGCCGTCTACAATTTCGATGATAGAGAGGTTCATATCCTGCACGTCTTCCACACGGCTCAGGACTGGCAAACGAAGCTGATCGAGGAAAAGCCGTAGAAGTTTCCCTGCCCCCAGTGCCGAGATTGTACGCTCCACGAGGGGGCCTCAAGGTGGTATTGATTCGCTGGATTTCACGACGCCGAGCAGTCAGGCAATGGCCCGAACGCTGGCTGATGAAGTGAACAGGTTATTTCTTTCAGGAATTGGCAAAGCCAGATCGCCAAACGGCTCGGCATTTGAAGAACTTCAGTTCGACGGCTCATTCAGGGAGGTGGTCCCTGAATAAAGAAAAACGGCTCGACTTTGAAATTCGCGGCCCCTCTAGCTCTCTCGGGCAAAATCATGGTGATTTCATGGCGGCGCTCAGAAGCCACCCGTCTTCAGAAACGGCCGCAATCCAATGGTTGCCGCCGCGCACGAAAGTTACGCCAGGATACTTCGCGAGACGGCCAGTGGCTGCGTCGCCGAAATAGTTTGAGTCGCCGAAATTCCCGCCGCACCGCGTTTCGACCTCGAGCGAATTCGAGCCAGAACTGAAGGACCCACCCCATCGGTACATGGTGCCCCCATGCATCAGCACCACGTTGGGGGAAATGTCATGCGGATATGCCGTCACCAGCGTCATGTCCTTGGCGTTAAACATTCCCAACAGATCGGCGTCGGAAACGAGTTGATGCTTATGTGACCAGGACGGAACGCCGCGGCTGGACAGCAGCTCCTGGATGCGGGCCTTGTAACCCAGCTCATATTCATGGCCCATTTCGTGTCGCAACGGCAATCCCGAGCTGGCGTCGAAAAAGCTATAGATGTCATAATTTCCCGCCTGATGCGGAATCATCCAGGAATTGACAGACAGGATATAGGCGGTGTGATCCGTCCAAAGCGCGTCGGCCCGCGCCGCACCCTCGTGTATATCTATTGCTTTGGCGCATAAGCGAAAGACATATGGAAACGCGGCCGCCGCCCCCAGGATCGCCAGGACGGCAACAATTCGGCCAGCGGTACGCCCCTCCATTTTCGCCGGCGACTCCGATTCCGATTCAATCCCCAAGGCCCTGAAAATGAAACGGCTGATCCAAGCGATGGCGCCAATGCCAATCAGGTGAATCGGTCCGAAAAAGACCAACATCGGGATTCCTTCAAACGGATCGAACAGATGTGGAACAATCATCACGACCGTACACCCGTCAATATAGGCGCTGATTAGCGCATACAGAACGAGCACCCGACGGGAGAATTTCCCGTGTGGACAAATCAGCGTGAAGAGCGGAATTGGAAAAACCCACAAGTAGGTCATCCCGCTCCAGAAATGGTCCAACGGTGGATAGCCACGCTGATGCATCGCGGGCCAGCAGAGGGCCGCATAGATGGCGGTGCCCAGTACCAGCATCAGGGCCGCGATCATCTTGCGATTTATCAACGGCCGCGGCGGCGTGGCATATTCCAATACCTGAGTCATCACGACATCCCAGAAGGTGCGAGGACAGCTCGATTTTATCACCGAATGACAAGATTCGAGCCAACGTCACCAAACAATTTCTTCGACGATCGTGGCCCATTCGATCCCACTGAGGCGACCGAGCCCGTCCGCTTCCTGCACCCAGGCGAGATGCACTTCCCGCTGAACGCCGGTACAATTCCGTTGCAAAGATTTCCAAGGAGCACGCCATGCCCAGCACTGACGATCAATTGAAGAAAGCGCTCAAGGCGTTCAAGAAACGAATGAAGCTCACGCGCCTGGACGATGATTCCAAGGTCGGCCATGGTCCGCTCAGCGGCGGCGCAAAGAGCGTGATCGTCTCCATCCAGCCGCCGTCGGGGTTTGGCAAAGAGATCTGGGAAGAGTTGGCCGACAAGGGCTACCTCAAGCGCGACACCACGGGGTTTTACGAACTGGTCGAGGGGAAATAGGAACTTCTAAACAGATTTTTAACCGCTCGCTTCGCTAGAGAACGCGGAGAACGCTGAGAAATCGATCTTGCAGAATGCGCCGCACGACAGCCGGTGAAACCCTGCTTTTTCTCCGCGTTCTCCGCGCTCTCGAGCGTACTCGCGGGCGGTGAAGCTTGATTTCCCGGGCTAGAGATTATTCATTGGGACTGTGCAAGCGCGGGTCAATTGGCGCGAGCCTGGGCGACGGCCAGGGCGTGTTGGTCCACGGCGCGAACGATGCGCTCCTGTAGGAATTTCGCGCCGCTGTTGCTGCCCTCGGGTATGCCGTTGAACATGATGCTGAAGCAATACCAATTGTCGTCCTTGGCGTGCAGATATCCGCTGAGACAACTGACTCCGTTGACATAGCCGCTCTTGGCGATGACCCGGCCGCGAAGATCCGAGCCGTGAAATCGCTCGGCCAGAGTGCCGTCCTCGCCGGCGACGGACAGGGACGCCAGCCACGCCGCGGAATTCCCTCCGAAATAATCGTGAGTCAGCACGGTCACCATCAGGTGGGAGCTGATCGTATTGTTCTTCGACAATCCACAGCCATCGTCCAGCGTGTACTGCGACGGGGGAATGTTCAGCGAATTCAGGAACCCCCCCACCGCCGCCGTGCCGGCTTGCCAGGTGCCGGCACCCGATTTGGCGAAACCCAGGCGCTTGCAGAGGCATTCGGCGTAGAGATTCATGCTGTCCTTGTTGGCGCGGTCGATGACGCTGAGCAGCGGAGTTTCGTGAACGGCCAGGAGCGTCCAGGTTGCATCATGATTCGTCAGTGCGGCGAGATAAGCCTGGCGGGCGGTGCGATCGCGCTTGACCGTGCCCGACAGGGAAATGCCGGCCGATTTGAGCGTTTCGGCCAACAGGGCGCCGGTGTACATCGGCGGGTCGTGAATGGTGACCCAGACGGGCACCACGTTGGCCGAGCGAGCCGTGCCGCGAAGGATCAGGTCGTTCGTACCCGGCTGGCGCGAAAGCCAGACGGCGTTGTCGTCGCTGGTGACGCAACTGTTTTTGATCGAGAAGTAGCGAGTCGCGGGATCGGTCCAGAAATCAACCAGCCGGCCGAATCCACCGGGGCGAACGTAAACGTCCACGCAATTGGCGTTGAGATTCAGACCGGCGATCTCGGCGACGTAACGCTTCTGGGTCTGATCGGCCGGCCAATTGGGATGTAGGAATTCCTCGTCGAAAATGCTATCGTCGATAAGCAAATCACGAGCCGCATGGAAATTCCTGGCAAGTCCCGCGGCCCAGGTTTTGAAAACGGTGTCCACATCCCAGCCGACTTTTTTCAGCAATTCGGCATCGCCGAAAGTTGGATCGCCGTCGCCGATCAGCACCAAATCACCATCGTGATACAGCAGCAGCGTGCGGAATTTGAAATCCGGACCCAGTTGCTCGAGCGCGGCGGAGGTGGTTATCACTTTCAGATTGCTGGCCGGGACCAGCGGCAGAGTTGGATCGGTGCGATAGATGGTGGAGACGTCGCTGGCTGAAGAGCCGAAGCGCACAATGTCGATGCCGACGGCCGCTCGATTGAGGAGCTTGTCGTGCAAGACCGAATCAATATCAGTGACAAGATCGGCCCGAGCCGTCGCCAATGCCGCCAGCAAACAAATGACAAAGGTAAGGAGAGCGTGCCGTCCCATCCGTGAAACCTCGTGTGATGCAAATCCGTTCGTCGATTAGGTTATCGGGAAATCTGGCTGTGGCAAGTTAATCCGGGGTATATCCGCACCGCAAGCAGGCCCAAGAGAGGAATTCAAGAGTGACCCGATTTCGGCGTCCCCAGGAATTGTCTTCCGTCGGCCGTTCGGGTTGGATTCCGGTCTGGCGAAATCAAACGGCGATCAGAGCCCGCCATCAACTTGCCATCGGCCCGCCGGATTATCCTTCCTCACGGCCAGGTTTTGCTTCTTGATGGCCTTTTGAAGTGGAAGTTTGAAATCGTAATAGGGAAACTTGATTTCGTAAGGCACGAACCAACCCGGGTACGGTGGGGAGCTGAAGGCGTCGCCCAGGTTGACGATCTCAAGACCGCCGAGGAGCTGTTTCAGGCGATCATCCAGTGGCATTGGATAGAACTTTTGGGCCTCAGTCCAATCTTTACGTCCGCAAGCTTCGAAGAAGGCGCGGGCGGCCTGCTGCGGCGTCATGGCGGCGTATTTCGCATTGTCCGGCAGTCTTTGCGGCTCCTTGTACCAACTCACGTCCGCCGGCAGATCAAGATGAAACACCGCGGGATCGATGGGCTGGTTGTAGTCAATCTGGCTGGTCTGGAAGATCAGCACCTCGCCGGACTTGGCTTCCAGATAAACTTGCACCGCTTCTAACTGCTTTGTCTGCGCATCAAACCGGTACACCCGGCGCAGGTCCGCGGTATCGAAAAACTTATTCTTCTCATAGTTATTGTCAGGCAGTCCGGCTTTGCTCTGGATCGTCACCACGGATTCGGCCCGGCCGTCCTTGGCATGTTCTTCGGCGGTATCCACTTGCCAGCCCTTGACGCGGGCGCTCCTGATTTCGCTGGTGATCGAATTGCTCAAGTCCGCAATCGTGTGGAGCCAGTCGGTATCAAAAGCGTCTGCCGCCGGCTGCGGCAACTTGTTCACAACTTTGGCGTCTTTGAGGTATAGCGCCGTCGATTGGCCGTCCATGACCGCCACGCGTCCCGGCTTCTCGACCCGCCATTTCAACTTGGGCTCCAACTGCTTCCATAAGTCGATGGTGACGAAATCCGCCTCGGGCATGATAAAGCTGAAGTTGTCGCCCGGCGGCGTGCGCATTTGACCCCGGATATGGATGCTGGAGAGACGCATCGTAGCCGGAGCCTGGCTGTTTTGGGTTGCTGCCGGAGCGGGATTTTGACTTACAACCGGCGGTTGATTTTGCATTACAAGAAAAGTGGCGACCGCGGCAACAACGACCACCGCGGCAATGATGATTTTTGTGGTGCTTGTCATAAGAATTGCCTCCACTAATGCTCCCAACCCGGTTGCGGCCTTACCCGTTGATGCGCCCTTGACGGCAGCGCCCGCGGTCACAGCTTTGGCCGAAGTTGCCAGCAGCGGCAGGGCCGCCACCACACCAACCGTAAAAGCCTTGCCCGGAGAAGTTTTGGCCAGCGCCCCCTCCACAAAGGCCAACATTTGCTCGCGCAGAAGGTTGCGCCCGCGCGAGAGCCGCTGCTTGACTGCGTCTTCAGTCAGTTCCAATTCGGCGGCGACCTTTTCCACGGACTGATGCTCGCGGTAAAACAAGACCAGAGGTTCGCGATAGACTTTCGGGATGGATTCCAGTGAGCGCCAGAGAATCGCCTTTTCCTCTTGGCTGATCACTTGGTCGGGCGGGAGTGGTTCCGGTGCAGCCACTTCGCCCACCGCTTCCAACGGTTCGGCGGTGTGGGTCGGCTCACGTCCTTGGCGCCTGATCTCCTTGCCGATGAGAAAACGAACGATGGTGCACAACCAGGGCCGCAGCTTCGACGGCTGGCGCAGGTCCGCCAATTGCCTCCAGGCCGTCACGAATGTCTCCTGGGCCAGGTCCTCGCTCCGGCCGAGGCTGCCGGTGGCACTGTACGCCAGGGAACAAATCAGGGTTTGATAGCGCTCGACAATCTGACGGAAAGCGTCCCGGTGACCTGCCAGGCTTTGGGCCACCAACTCGGTATCAGGGCATTCGGTCGCACGCATTGCTCTGGCATCTATCATATCCCAATATAAGTGCTTAGAAACGACCGATAGGTGACAAGAAACTCGGCGAATGATTCCGAATATTCCCGCTCCTGCAATAACCACGTATCAGCATCGTGCTGGTATTCGCGTCGGACGATGGGATTTGTTAAGATCTGATTAACCGAGATGGGCGAATGGCTGATCCATCCTCATTGTCGTCATTTCTAAACGAAGCCGCGTGGGAGCGACTGGCCGAGAAGTTGAAGCTTTCGCACCGCGAAGTTCAGGTTGTGCAAGCCATGCTCGAGGATCAGAGGGAGTCGGAGATTGCGCGCCGGCTGGAGTTGTCGCCGCATACGGTGCACGCACACATGGATCGTCTGCACGGGAAGCTTTCGGTTCGGAGCCAGCCGGAGTTGATCGTCAAAGTTCTCACCGCGTTTCTATTGATGACCGCCGAGCCGGACAGTTTGCTGCCGCCGATTTGCGGCAAGCGCACGTCGGGGCGGTGTCCGCTAAATAACTGAGGGCTAAAATAGCTGTCGGCTGAATTTCCGGCTTGATTTTTTTCTTTTGAAGCGATATATGTTGTCTTGAGTTCCGAAGGCATCTGCGATTTGGGGCGAACGCGATTGGCGAGTGCCTCGGATTCGCAGAAGCGTTCGGATGTGGCCGGAGAGAGGGTGGGTGCCCGGCTTGGCGGAGCGGGAGAGAAACGGGGACGCGGAAATGCGTCCCCGCTTTTGTTGCGCCAGGCATGTCATATGTTCAGCAATTGCACCGATTTTTATCTGCGTTCATTCTCATTCTCATCTGATTTCGGCGAGTTCCGTCGATCCGTGCACCGCCGAATGGCGTCCTCTTTATTTTTTGGTGCGGTTGCGTGGGCGAAGACGCGCTCCCCTTCGGGTCGCGGCTAAACGGGGCGGGGTTTTGTGGCTTTTAACGAGTCGCGCATCTGCTTGGCTACGCTGGCGGCTGCTTGAAGAACGGGGATTTCCAAAAGACGCATGACGGGTTGGTTGCGGTTTAGATTCGTTTCGATTTGCTGCCATAATTCCGGATTCGTCATGTCGCGGGGAAGCTTGGTCCCGGTGGGGAATTCGAGCCGGCCTTGGCCGAGCGGGTGATAGACGATTGGGCCGGCGATGATCTTTGGGAGGGAACGGGAGCGCGGGTGGTTTTTCTTTGCGATCTCAACCAGGGTGCAGACCAGGGGAGCGACCATTGTCAGTTGTTGGTCGGGGCTCATTTTTACCGGGGATGCGGCCCCACCGCGGCGACGTGGGCTTTTGTTGGCGCTGCGCAGGAGATCGATGAGTTTGAAGATGGCCGGAGTTACTTCGCGCAGGGCGGCGATGCCTTTGTTGATGGCCGGGAGGTCATCGGCGAAGGCGATGATGTCGCCGATTTCCGGGCCGCTTCCGAGACGAACGTAGGCTCGATTGGGGCCGGCGATTCCGGTCATGAGGATTTGCAGGAAATCCGGGTGCGGCGAGAAGTCGTTTTTGATTTCGACGACGAAAAGCGGCGGGGATTTTCTGATCCTGGCGCGCAATTGACGCAGGAGATCTGTCAGGAGATTTAAGAGTTCGGCCGTGTATGCGGCGCTTCGCTTGGCCATGATTCGCCTTGGGAAGTTGCGGTTTGGGTTATTTGCGCAAGGGGCGTCCTAGCTTTTGCTCCACCGAATCAACCTTGGTTTGCAGTCGGCCTTTGTGGCCCTTTCGCCAGTCCATCTTTGCCGTGCAGGTGATGCGCGTGCAGTCCTTGGCGAGGTCTTCGTAGCATTTTTGAATGACGGCCATTACCTCGGGCCATTCGCCTTCGAGGCAGGTGCCGAGGGGACCGAGTTTGTAGGCCAGGCCGCTGCGATCGATGATGTCGAGGCAGCGGGCGACGTACGGGCTGACGCTTTCGCCTTTGTCCATGGGCCAGATGCTGAATTCGGCTAGGAGCATTTTGGGGGCCTTTCTGATCTGGGGTATGGAACCCGCGGTGCTGCGCACCGCCGCTAAATATTTGGGGTAAAATACCGTCAGGGATGGAATAAATCTCCTGGCCGACATTCGGTTGGTGGGAAGGGGCGGTTGGTTGGGGGGAATTTGGCGATTTAAGGCGGGGGAGCGTTGTTATGATGGCGGACATGTTGCGAGCAATCCTGGCGTTTTTCCTGGCGGCGGGGATTCCTGCGGCAGTGTTTGGCGATGGGGCTGCCACGCGGCCGGCGGTGAAGGTGGCGATTCTTCCCTTCGATGTGATCGGCGAAGCGGGGCATGAATGGATCGGACATGCGCTCCAGGAGGGATTGGCGAGCGGATTGCAGAAGGGTTCGGGGATCTCGGCGGTCATCGTGGCGGGGATTGTGCCGGCGGATGCGAATGCCGCGATCGCGCAGGGGAAATCGGTGGATGCGGATGTGGTGATCTTCGGCAGCGTTCAGATGGTCGAAAACACGCTTCGAGTCGGCGGGCGGATAGTTTCGGTGAGGACGGGTGAGACAATCGGCGGGTTGCAGAACGATGGCGATTTGCGGGGATTGTTTGAGATTGAGGATTTGCTCAGCGAGCGAACGTGGCGGATTTTGGCGCCGGCGAATCGGCCCCAGACGCCGAGGGCGACGGGATCGGCGGCGATTGAGATCGTTGGGCCGACGGTGGCTTCGGTGGGGCCGCGGTATTTCGATGGGGATTTGTCGTTGGTGATCTCGCGGCCCCAGCGCTTTGGGGATGATTACGATCGGTATTACTATCATTCCGCTTCGACGTCGGGATGGTGGCAAGGGTGCGGTCCTTGCGGGGCGATCTACGGGGTCTGTGGATATCCGGGCAATGGCGTGCTTTTCCCGGCTGCGACGCCGACTCGGGGTTGGTGAAGGCGAAATGCCACCGCGAAGACGCGAAGAGTGCGAAGACGGCGCGAAGAAATCAGCCAATGAATTTCTTCGCGTCTGCCTTCGCACTCTTCGCGTCTTCGCGGTGGCATTTGAATTCGCTCATTGACGCCGGGGCCGAGCAATCGGATCATGGCTGATATGACGCGGGAACAGCTTGCACAGCGGATTGCCGAGGTTTCTCTTTTGCGCGGGGAGTTTACTCTGCGAAGCGGGCGGAAGAGCAATTATTATCTGGATAAATATCGGTTCGAAACCCAGCCCGATGTTTTGGTGGAGCTGGGGAAGCTGTTTGCCGCGAAGGTGACGGCGAAGGTGGATCGGATCGCGGGGGCGGAGTTGGGGGCGGTGCCGCTGGCGGCGGCGACGGCGATGGCTTGCGGGAAACCTTGCGTGTTTGTGCGGAATCAGAAGAAGGATTATGGCACGAGCAAGCAAGTCGAAGGAGTGCTCAATGCCGGGGAGACGGTGCTGATTGTGGAGGATGTGCTGACCACCGGGGGGCAGGTGCTGGAGGCGGCCAAGACCTTGAGGGATGCGGGGGCGAAGATCGATCGGATCGTGGCGGTGATCGATCGGTTGGAGGGGGCGAGGGAGAATATCGAGTCGGCGGGTTATGTGCTGGAGTCGCTGTTTACTTCCGCGGATTTGGGGATAAGGAAATAGTCGCCGACGCGTCGCATTTCGACAAGTTCAGTGCGGGCGGCCGACGCGGCTAAACGGGGGAATCGTCTTCGTTTGGGGTTTCTTCGGCGATTTCGGGCATGGGTTCGTTCATTTCGTTGGGATCGAATACGCCTAGCTCTTCGAGGGCCAATAGCGCGGCTTTTTGCTCGGCCATTTTTTTGTTGGGGCCCCAGGCACTTGTGAACCGGCGACTTTCAATCACGACGCAGACCTCGAAACATTTGCTGTGATCGGGGCCCTTCTCATCCAACAACTCGTAGATGGGCGGGGCGCCCAGGCTCTTCTGGGCGTGCTGCTGCAAGACGGCCTTGAAATTCTGCTGGTGGGTGTTGGAGGCGATCGATTCGATCTTGGCGGACATGGTGCGAAGCACGTATTGTTTTACCACGTCGAATCCGCCGTCGAGATAAATGGCGGCGACGATGGACTCGTAGACGGCGGCGGCGAGGGAGCTGGGCATTTCTTCGCGGCTGCTGATGCCTTTGCCGATGATGAGCAGATCGATCAAGCCGGTCTCGTTGGAGACCTCGGCGCAGGTCCTGCGGGAGACGACGGCGGATTTGATCTTGGTGAGATCCCCTTCGAGGTATTCGGGAAAGCGCTTGTAGAGCGCTTCGCAGATGATGAGATCGAGGATGGCGTCGCCGAGGAACTCCATCCGCTCGTTGCTCTGGAGCCGATTGTCCGCGATGGAGGCGTGGGTGAGGGCCTCTTTCAGCAAGTCGGGGTTCTGGAACGTGTAAGAGAGGATTTTCTCCGCACGTTCCCGGGCTTCGGTATTCACAAATGCACCGGAAAGACGATAAATGAGTGCATGAAAGGTGTCAATTGGAAAGCGATTGCCGAATGCCGAATGTTCCCGGCGCGCCGGGACCGAATGAGGGGATTTCTTCATCATCTTTGAGCGACACCGCGGCTTGCGATGGCGTGGGCTGAGACCTAGTATTGGCCGAAAAGGGTTGGTTCCTGAGGCGACTTTGACAGGCGAAATTTATATGCGAAAGCTGGCTGCGCTGGGCTTGGCTGTTTTGCTGTTTGTTGGATCGCGCGTGGGATTGGCGGATTCTGCCGCGCCGGCGACGCTGTTCGATCCGGCCAAGTATATGCGCGTGTCGGAGGTGAAGCCGGGCATGAAGGGGTATGGCCTGAGCGTTTTCCGCGGGACGAAGATCGAGCAATTCGACGTTGAAGTCGTGGACGTGGTGAAGAACTTCAATCCGAAATACGATGCGATCCTGGTGCGGTGTCCGCAGGATTTTCTGAAGGAGACCGGACCGATCGCGGGGATGAGCGGGTCGCCGATTTATCTGTATGACGAAACCGGGCGGGCGCGGATGGCCGGGGCGTTCGCGTTTGGTTGGCCGTTCGCGAAGGAATGCCTGGCTGGCGTGCAGCCGATTGAATACATGCTGGCGCTTCCGGGGAATGAATCGGTTTCGCCGTCCGTGGCGAATGTGCTGGGGCATGTTGGGGCGGATGGAGCGTCGCCGCAGAGCGCATTGATTCCGCGGTGGAGCTTGGATCAGGTTCCGCAGCGGCCTTGGGGCCGGGCGGTGAAGGCTGGGAGATTTGAAGAGACGGACCGGGCGATGCTGGGCGGGCGCGCCGTCGGCATGCGTCCGCTGGCGACGCCGCTGATGGCTGGCGGCGTGAGCGAGCGGGCCTTGGCGAAGATCGCTCCGCTGTTTGAGGGGACGGGGATGGTGCCGATGCAGGTGGGGAGCGGGAACGGGCTGCTGAATGGGCCGAATATGCCCAAGCTGGAACCGGGATCGGTCTTGGCCGTGCCGCTGCTGACGGGGGACATGGATTTGACGGCGGTTGGGACTTGCACGGAGAAGATAGGGGACAGGATTTTTGGTTTTGGCCATCCGTTCAACGATGAGGGACCGATCGATTTGCCAATGGGGAGCGGTTCGATCGCGGCGATCGTGTCGAACCTGGAGACGAGCTTCAAGCTGGGATTCATTTCGGAGACAAGCGGGGCGTTATTGACGGATCAGACGGTGGGCGTTGCGGGGGTGGTGGGGAAGACGGCCCCGATGGCGCCGGTGGAATTGCGGATCGTGTATGCCGATGGCTCGCTGGATGAGACGTATCATTTCTCGGTGGCGTTGCATCCGAAGCTTACGCCGGTGATCGCCGGGGCGGCGATGACGATGGTGCTGATGGGGGAGAAGAATTTACCGCAGTATCACACGGTGGATTACGACGTGACGGCCCAATTCGCCAACGGGCAGAGCGTGCATATGCTCAACAGCAGCGTGAACGGGGATGGGAGCGAGATCGTGAGTGAGATCTCGCTGCCGCTGATGGCGGCGGCGGACAATCCGTTTGAGCGCGTGTCGCTGGCGAAGCTTTCCGGGACGATTCGGGTTTCCAATGCGGCCCGGTCGGCGGATATTCTTTCGGTGATGGTGCCGCGGACGGAGTATCAGCCCGGGGAGACGGTGAAGGCTTATATTTCGTATCTGCCGTTCCATGCGATGGAGGCGATTTTGCCCGTGGACCTGGAGCTTCCGCACGATTTGCCGGATGGGGACTATCAGTTGATCGTTTCGGATTGGACGCGATACCTGGAGGACGAGCAGGCGGCCAATGCGTTTAAGTTCACGGCGACGAAAATCGGGGAGTTGTTCAGCGTGATCCGGGATGTGATGGGGATTCGGCATGATTCGGTGTATTTGCGGCTGGTGCGGCAGGCGGATGGAGTGGCGGTGGGCCATACGGCGATGCCAAGATTGCCGGCGAGCCGGCGGCAGATGCTGTTGGATTCGGGGCGGAGCGATATAACGCCGTTTGTGACCTCGATGGTGAAGAGCGTACCGGCGGGATTCGTGATGAGCGGGTCGGCGGAGTTTACCATCAGCGTTTCGAGACATGGCAAGGTGGAAGTGTCGCCGAGAGCGGAGAGCGAACAGCCGGGTGCGAAGAACGAAGTGAAGCAAGTTGCTCCGGGTCAGATTGTTCCGGGTAAATAGATTGGATGATGTATGACAGGATTTTTGCGGGATTTGGGCGCGGGGAGGACCTGCCGACTGATCTCGGCGGGCCGCTGTGGGGCGCTGGCGTTTGGGTGCGCGGCGGCGATTGTGTTTTTGTCGCTCACGGCGCGCGGGGTGACGACGTCGCATTGGGTGCAGGCAAATGAGGCGGATTTTCAGGGCGGCACGCTTCAGGATGTCGTGGTCACCAACCTGGGGGATGTGAAGCTTTCGCGCGCGATCAAGACGATTCAGGAGCAGGACCCGAATGTTACGACCGTTAACGCCCTTGCGCAGGGGCCGGATGGCACGATCTATGCCGGCACGGGTCCGAAGGGGATTTTGCTGGCGGTGAAGGCGGACAAAGTCAGCACGGTCGCGACGATCGACAACGCGGTGAATATTCTGTCTGTCCTGGTGGATGCGAAGGGTTCGATTCTGGTGGGGACCGGAGGGGATAAGGGACGGGTGCTGCGGATCGAGAAAACCGGGGATAAGCCCAAGGAACTCTTTTCCGATGGTGATGTGCAGTATGTATGGGCGCTGCAAGAGACGGCGGATGGGGAGATTTATGCGGCGACGGGTCCGAACGGACAGGTGTTTGAGATCAGGCCGGATGGCACGCATGGACAATTGTATAAGAGCGGCGAGGACAACATCACCAGCATGATCAGCGATGGGAAGGACGTGCTGTATTTGGGGACGGACCCCAATGGGCTGGTGATTCGGCTGAACCGCAAGACGAAGGAGCCGTTCATCGTTTACAACGCGAATGAGTCGGAGATCACGGCGTTGGCGATGGATGATTCGGGGAACCTGTACGCGGCGACGGGTGAAGTGAGCGAACGGCAGACGCCGCATCCGGCGGAAGCGGAGCAGAAAAAGGCGGGCCGGCCGGAGGAGCAGAACGCCCCCCCGCCGATCCCGGCGAACCCAGCTCCGGCGCCGCTGAAGCCGGGGGAACAGCCGTCGATGCGTTACCCGATGCTGGGATTGCCCAAGATGATGGACGTAATGGCGACCAGAACGGATGATCCCGGTGGGGATAATCCAGGCGGGGATAATCCAGGTGGGGATAATCCGGGCGGTGGTCAGCCGAGTCCTGGGCCAAATCCGTTGGTGCCGGCGATGCCGCTGGCTCATCCGAATCCGGCGGCCGGTGGTGCGCCCAATGCTTCGGAACAGCAGCTTCCGGAGGGGAACGCGATTTACAAGATCGATCCCGAAGGGTTCGTGACGGAAATCTTCCGGGAAAACTCGGTGATTTACTGCATGATCCACCAGGGCGATTCGCTGCTCGTGGGCACGGGGGAGGAAGGGAATATTTACGAGGTGAAACCGGCGTCGGAAGAGACCGTGGTGCTGGCCAAGGTGGATGCCAAGCAGGTGATGTGCCTTCTTCCGGTGAAGGACGGGCGGATCATCATGGGGCTGGCCAATACCGGGGGAATCTCCGCGATGACGGGTGGATACGCGTCGTCGGGCAAGTATCTGAGCCCGGTGCTGGATGCGACGCAGACGAGCCGGTTCGGGAACATGCAGTTGCACGGGCATTTGCCTGCGGGAACGGAGCTGAAAGTGTCCACGCGGAGCGGGAACGTGAAGGACGCGGATTCGCCGGGGTGGTCGAAATGGACGGAGGATGTTGAGGCGGCGCAATACCTGAAGATTGCGTCGCCTTCGGCTCGGTTCCTGCAATATCGGCTGACGTTCACGACCCACGAGCCGCTCAAAACGGCGCTGGTGGATCACGTGGATGTGGCGTACCAGATGCCGAACCTGGTGCCGGTGGTGAAGTCGATCAAGATCGGGACCGAGGGCGGACAAAATGAGGCGGCCCAACCGGAATCGGCGGGCGGTGTGGCGGCGCCGGCAGGGGCGGCGGCGGGACATGCCGGCGACAGCGCCAAGGCCGCGGGCGGAACGGGCGTGCAGACCATCACCTGGGACGGTTCGGATCCCAACAACGATCCGTTGATGTATACGCTTTATTTCCGCCTCGATCAGGATGGGCCCTGGATCCTGCTCAAGGACAAGTTGAAGGACACGACCTATGAATGGGACACGCGAACGGTGGCGGATGGACAATACCAGGTGAAGGTCGTGGCCTCGGATGCGCTGGCCAATCCGCCCGGGGAAGCAAAGACGGCCAGCCGGGTCAGTGATTATTTCATCGTGGACAACACCCCCCCCACGATCAGCGATCTGGAATGCAAGGTGGAGGGCGATGTGGTGAACATCTCCTTGCAGGCGGCGGACAAGACGAGCACCGTGGCGAATGTGGAATACACGGTGGATTCGGGGGATGAATGGCAGTCGGTGCTTCCGGTGGAAAAGATCTTCGATAGTCCGACGGAGGTGGTGAAATTTTCGCTCAAAGGGTTGACGGTGGGCGGGCATCAGGCGACCATCCGGGCGACGGACAGCCGCGGAAATCAGGCGCTGCAGACCGTTGTGTTCAAGATCGAATCGGCGTCGGCCCGCGGGCAATGAGAGAGCCTCGGATCGATCAAAACAGGAATTCGCGATGCATTACCCGCACAAGATCAGCAAGGTCAAGCGAGCCCGCAAGATCGGATTCCGGGCCCGGATGAGGACGAAGAAGGGGCGGCAGATGATCAACCGGAAGCGTCGCGCTGGGCGGCGCGTGCAGGTGTTGTGAGAGAGACGCGGAAGAAACCAGAAATCCGAAACCAGAATGCCGAAGGTCCCGGCGCGCCGGGACCTTCGGCATTCTGGTTTCGCACTTTCTGGTTTCCGCATCCTGGCGGCGGCGCCGGTTGGATCTAAAACGTCCACCCTACGCCCAGGATGTATTTGGCGTCGGTGCGATGGCTCATCGGGGCGGGATGGGAATCGTAATCAATCTCCGCCTTCAATTCGGAAAACATGGTCTTGGTGATGGCCAGATGCAGGCCTGTGGTGCTGAGAACCAGGTAATCGTTGACGTTCTGAACCGAGGGGAAATAGACAACATCATTGAACAACTTTACGCGGGAATCCCAAAGCGTCTTGTCTATGTGGTAAGCGAGGCGGACTGAGATATTTTCATTGGGGGAGGAGAGATTGCTGTAATCCTCGTAGATCCAGGAAAGGCCGCCTGAGAAATTGAGGTTGAAATCGGGCTGCTCGAACATCTGGTATCCGACGCCGACGCCGGGAGTCAGGCGGAGATCGAGGTGCTCAATGCGGTCTTTCTCGACGCGGGCATTGCCGTAGCCGAAGAATCTCTTGGTGAAGAAATAGTCGTATTCGCCGCGGGCGTTCCAGTTATCGGCGGTGGTGGATTGGACGCCGTTGACCTTTTGCTCGCCGAACAGATAGGCGGCGCCGGCGTCGATGCGGTCGAAGTCGCTGCGGCGCTGCAGGTTGATGCTGGCCCCCAACTGTTCCGCGGTGGTGTCGCCCTGGAGGAGCAGACCGTTGACGACGACCGAGCCGGTCCAGACGACCGGGGGCGGGTTTATCTTGCCAACCTTGGAAATAGGGAAAGTCTGCCGGGGCAAGTTTCCGCCTGGCGCGGTGGTGAACTCGCCCGCAGGCCCTTCGGCGAGACGCTGGTCGAGGACCGAGCCGTCATTGAATAGGACTTTGATCGGACCGTCTGTCGAGAGCGTCTTCACGTCCTTGAGATCGACGGTAATCTTGCCGGCGATGGGCGAATCGATGATGAGCTTTCCGGCGTCGGCGGAATCGATCGTGCCGGTGATGCGGTCGCCGTTGTTCAGGACGATCTGATCGGCGGCGGCGGCGGCTGTTGCGAAGAACAAGGCCAGCAGCGCGGCGGATCGGCGCAAGCAAAGCGACCCGATAAGATGGACCATAAGCGGTTGCTCCTTTTTTCTTCGGCGACGGATTTAGGGATCATACCCAGCTCGAGAATGAAATAAAGCCAATGACGCCCGAACCGCAAATACAAACTGGACTGAGGCATCATCAAGCGGGCCGGCTGCGCGAGGCCGAGGAGGTGTATCGCCGGATTCTCATCAAGCAGCCGAAGAATGCGGATGCGATGCACCTGCTGGGGCTGGTGCAATTTCAGCATCGGCGGCACGACCTGGCGATCGAGATGATCGGGAAGGCGATCGCCCTGAATCCGACTGGGGCGGATTATCACGACAATCTGGGGCAGGTTTATGCGGATAAGAATCGATTCGATGAGGCGCTGGCGAGCTATCGGAGGGCGACGCAGTTGAACCCCCGGCATCCGAAGGCGCATTTCAACGTGGCGAACATGCTGTATCTGAAGGAGCGTTTTGAGGAGGCGGTTGCTGAATACCGCGCGGCGACGGCGATCACGCCCGGGATGGCGGAGGCGCATCAGAATCTTGGAACGACGCTGCAACGACTGGGGCGGCTGGATGAGGCGGAGGTGAGTCTGCGGCGGGCGTTGGCGCTCCAGCCGAAATCGGCGGAGGCGCATAACTCGCTGGGGGTTGTGATGTCGAGCCGGTTGCGGATCGACGCGGCGATGGCGGAGTATCGGGCGTCGCTGGCGATCAAGCCCGATTTTGCGCCGGCGCTGTCGAATCTTGGCGCGGCCCTGCGATTGAGCGGGCAGCAAAAGGAGGCGATCGAGACGCTGCGGAAATCGCTACAGTCGCAACCCGACAGTCCGGAGGCGCTGAATAATCTCGGCATCGCGCTGCGCGACACCGGGCAATTGGATGAGTCGATCAAGGTGTTCGAGCGTTGCATCGGGCTTCGGCCGACTATGCGGGATGCGCTGAACAATCTGGCCAACGCCCACAAGGATTGCGGGAATATCCCGGAAGCGATCGCCTATTACAGTCGAGCGCTGGCGGTGGGACCGTCCGATCCGCGCGTTCACAGCAATATGATCTACACGCTGCAATTTCATCCGGGATACGACGATGAGTCGCTGTATCGGGAACAGCGGCGGTGGAATGAGGTGCATGCCCTCCCGCTACGATCGTCGATCAAGCCGCATGAAAACGATCGGTCGCCCCGGCGGCGGTTGCGGGTGGGATATGTCTCGGCCAATTTTTATTCGCAGGCGGAATCGTTCTTCGTCGTGCCCTTGCTGGCGAATCATGATCCCCAGGAATTCGAGATTCATTGCTACGCCAGCGTGGTCAGGCCGGACAGGGAAACGGAGCGGCATAAGTCGGCGCGGGTGATCTGGCACGACGTGCTGGGCTGCCCCGATGCCGATGTCGCGGAGCAAATCCGCCGCGACCGGATCGATGTGCTGGTGGACCTGGGGATGCACATGGCCCAGAACCGCCTCCTGGTGTTTGCCCGCAAGCCGGCCCCGGTGCAGGTGGCCTGGCTGGCGTATCCCGGGGGAACGGGGTTGGATGCGATGGATTATCGCATCACCGATGGATTCATGGACCCGCCCGAGAAGCCGACGCCCTACTATCGGGAGCAATCGATTCGGCTGGCGGACTGCTGGTGCTGTTACGACGCGCTGTGTGATATTCCGGCGGCGGCGAAACGGGAATCGGGGCCGGTGCGGTTTGGATCGATCAATAATCCCTGCAAGAATAACGAGCCGCTGGTGCGGCTGTGGGCACGCGTGATGCAGGCGGCGCCGGGGTCGACGATTTTGATTCTTGCCTCGGGCCAGGGGCATCGAAACAAACTTCGGGGGATGTTTCAGAAGGCGGGGATTTCGCCGCAGCGCGTGGAGTTCGTGGATAGGCTCTCGCGGCTGGATTATCTGCGCCTGCACGATGTGATCGACATTTGCCTGGATACCCTGCCGTACAATGGGATCACGACGACTTGCGATGCGCTGTGGATGGGGGCGGCGGTTGTGAGCTTGGCGGGGAAGACGGCGTCGGGGCGGGCGGGATTGAGCATTTTGTCCACGCTGGGTATGAGGGAGTTGATTGCGCTCAGTGAGGATGAATTTGTGAAGATTGCCGGGGAACTGGCGAGGGATCGATCGCGATTGGGAGAGCTGCGCCTGACGCTTCGCCAGAAGATGAAACAGTCGCCGCTGATGGATGCGGCCGGATTCGCGAGGAAGATGGAGGCGGCGTATCGGGATGCGTGGCGGCGATGGTGTGCGGGTTTGGAGTGAATTCCAAATGCAACCGCGAAGACGCGAAGAGCACAGCGCGGCAGAGCCGCAACCAAAGCTAAAAAAAACGTCGCTCGCCGGGTAAGGTGAAGTTGTGAACAC
>JBEKHH010000006.1:0-126377 GCA_050012375.1 Tepidisphaeraceae bacterium | reverse complement strand
GCTGGACTGCTGCCCGTCAATGATCTGACGCCATTCCTCTGGGCCAGGGTGCTGTGGTTTGTTCATGCCGATCCAGCATGCCGACCGCCAGCGAAAGAGAAAAGATGCGGTTTATGGATCGCACACGTTTATTCAAACAAATGAATTGAAGAGCCCACAAGGTAGCGGACTCATTCCTCCGCAGAGTGAGCCGGCCCAGGGATGGTCCAAGGAAAGCGTGATTCAAGCCATTTTGGTGCGCCTGCGCGACCACTGCACGATGAACGCAAAGGCAGTTTACCGCGAAAGTCGGCCCTTGTACCGCGCTGCGACGAGGCGGTTTGGGAACTGGTCCAAAGCGCTATTGGCGGCGGGATTGGATCCAGACGAGTACCGAAAACACTGTCGGCCCCAGACTGTCCCGACAGGCTCTGCCAAAGAAAGTGAAAAATAAGTCTCACCGGGTTGGAGCCGTGAGACTGAAATTGAAATTGGAACGGATGAAGGGACAAGCGGTTATGTGCGGCAGTCTCAAAGTCTCACGGTTTTCGACCTGCGCCCCCCTCCAGTAAGGTATGGCATGAGTATCCGACACAGAGCTGCCGAAATGCCGAAAGAGGTCATCTCCCTTGCGACCTACTCGGATCTGGACCTGTACTTGGCCAAGTTTGCAACGGGCGAACTGGGGCTAGTACTTCTGTTGGGGCGGCACGGGACAGGCAAAAGCGAAAGCGTGAAGCACGCCTTAGGTGTCGCATCATCTATTGAGTGCAAAGATAACGCAGGACAGCGGCAGGTTCTATATGTTGAAGGGCACATACAGCCATACGGTCTGTATCGGCACCTTTGGGAGCACCGCAATCTTCCGGTCGTGCTGGACGATCTGGATAAACTATACGCCGATGCCGATTGCGTTCGGCTTCTCAAGCCCCTCTGCAATACCGAGCCAATCAAGCGGCTCACTTGGCTGACAAACCTGACGCTGACCGCTAATGACGTTCCGTCGTCCTTCACGACCACAAGCAGTGTCGTTCTCATCGCCAATGAATGGCGCACTGCCAATCCTAACGTGCGGGCATTGGAGGATCGCGCGATAATTTTGCATTTCGAGCCGTCGAACGCGGAAATCCATCGGCGGGTGGGCGAATGGTTTCAGGATCATGAAGTCTATCGCTTCATCGCACGAATCATGCCGTCAATCAAGACGCTATCCATGCGTCACTACCGCAAAGGCTCCCAATTACGACGCGCCGGCCTTGCTGACTGGCGTAAGAGCTTGCTTCAGATGGTTCTTCCGGATCAGCGACTTGCATGGTTCTTGTCTCTTCAGTACGAGCCCGCACTGAACTCTGAGCACGAAAGGATCAAGCGGTTCACCAAAGCAACCGGGTGCTCCAGAGCCACATATTTTCGCATGAAGGCTCGGTCAGCGAAAACGGACTGAGGCAGCGACAATCCTAACGTCCACCGGCGGTTAATTACTTGGCAGCGAATAACTTAAACTTATTTGTTTGGTATCTTGCATACCACCGCAGACATTTTAGAATGCTTCCCCTATGGTTACTTCACGTTCAACTCGTGGCGCTTCGAAACCGGAACCACATCCTAAGTCGGTGCAGCGGACTTATCGTTTCGACAGGAAACTCTTTGAAGCCTTTGAAGATGACTGCGCCACGCATTTGGCAAACCCCAAGCGTGTGATCGAGGCGTTGATCCTTTACTGGCTTGACGCCGGGACGGAATCGCGCGCGGCAATGGCGCACAAGCACCGGCAACGGATCGGATCGGCTTCGCGCGACGAGGAATAAACCCCCAGGAAAATCTCTCTCTCGCCCCACATGTTCTAATCGGCAACGGCGCGGCAATTGCGCCACGAAGCGCCCCTGCTTCATCCCTTCAATTCTTTTTCGCGATGCTGAACAAACCCTGAGATCGGGGCCCAGTCGGGCTGTTCAATCGATACCAAACAATTTGCGAACATTTTTCTTGACTCCGCCTGTTAGGGCGGCGTAAGGTATTGTCCATACCGCTCACTGCACTGGTATGGATCAATTGATCTCGTGCATGGCGGGGAACAAGGAGCTATTCCATGAAGACTCAAATTTCTATCGGCATTCGGCGCAACGTTCTCACGCCGGCCGTCGCGGGAGCTCTGATGCTCCTGTCATTGCCGCATACGGCCCGCGCCGCCGCCGCCAACGGGGGCCAGCCCCTTCCATGGGAAGGTCCGTTGAACCAGGTGCTGGCGAGTTTCACCGGTCCTGTGGCCAAGGCACTTTGCATCCTGTCGATCGTGGTGATCGGTTTTGGCTTCGCCTTTAGCGAAGGCGGCGGGCTGCGGCGCATTCTGGGCCTGCTCCTGGGAGTGTCGATCGCGGTCACGGCCACGAGCTTTGGCGTGACCTTCTTCGGTTTCGACGGCGGGGCCGGCTGGTAGGCGGAAAGTTGGTGTGGCCATGACCCGACCCGAAGAAGTCGAAGGCTATGAAGTCCCGCTGCACGTGGCTTTGACCCAACCGATTCTGATGGGCGGCGCGCCGCGGACATTTGCGATCCTCAACGGCACATTGGCCTTGGTTATCGGTATGGGTTTGCACCTGTGGTGGCTGGGGTTTCCGGCGGGAGCGGCGCTGCACGCCACAGCGGTACTGATGAGCAAGCGCGATCCGCACTGGTTTGACATCTTCCGCCGTCATGTTCGCCAGCCGACTCACCTGGATTCCTGATTCGGAGAGATGTTCATGTGGAACCTCGGCGAATATCGCAAGCATCCCCAACGCCTGGCTGACCATCTGCCGTGGGCGACGCTCATTGGACCTGGCGTGATCCTGAACAAAGACGGCAGCTTGCAGAAGACGGTCGCTTTCCGCGGCCCGGACCTGGACAGTTCCACGGCTTACGAGCTGGTCGCCGCACGGGCGCGAATGAACAACGTCCTTCGCCGGCTCGGTTCAAACTGGTGCGTGCACGTCGAGGCATCTAGGCGTCTGGCTCACGTCTATCCCGCAAGTGAGTTTCCCAATGGAATTGCGGCGCTGGTCGATCAGGAACGTCGGGATTCATTCACCGCGGATGCCCTGCATTTTGAAAGCCAGTGCTTCATCACCTTCACCTATCTGCCGCCAGCGGAAGGAATGACGCGATTGGGAGATTTGTTTATCGAGCGGCCGAACAGCAATGGAACCGGGCGTGTTTCTTACCGCGCCCATTTCGATCACTTCCTCGGCCAGGTCGAGCAGATCGTGAATTTGATGGCTTCGTTCATGCCCGAAGTGCATCCATTGGACGACGGCGAAACACTGACCTACCTGCACTCGTGCATTTCGGATCGGCAGTTAACGGTGGCGGTGCCGGACGTGCCGTTCTACCTCGACGAAATGATTACCGACCGGCCCCTCACCGGCGGCTTGTCACCCCGACTTGGCCGGCTCTTCCTCAAGACGGTCTCGGTCCGCGCCTACGTGAACCGCACGCTCCCATGCCTGCTTGATCGACTGAACGAACTGCCGATCGAATACCGCTGGATTGGACGCTACCTGCCGATGGATAAAACGGATGCCACACGTCAACTGAACAAGCTGCGTCGCCAGTGGTTCGCCAAGCGCAAGGGAATGATGACCTTGCTGAAAGAGGCGATCACCAAGCAAGAAAGCAAGCTGGAGGATTCCGACAGCTTGAACAAGTCGGAGGACGTGGACGACGCCTTGCAGGAACTCGGCGGCGATCACTGCTCGTTTGGTGACTTCACGCTCACGGTCACGGTATGGGACGAAAATGAGCAGACAGCGACGGAAAAGGCGCGCGCAGTTCAGCAAATCGTGGATGGGGTTGGCCTGGTCTCCGAAATCGAAGATTTCAACGCCGTGCAGGCATGGATGGGCAGCCTGCCGGGTCACGCCTACGCCGATGTGCGCCGGCCGCTCATGTCATCCCTGAACGTGTGTGACCTCGTCCCGCTCAGCGCCGTCTGGTCCGGGCCAGCGCGGTGCGCCCACTTGAATGGCCCGCCGCTGCTGGTTACCCGGACGAAAGGCTCGACGCCTTTCCGATTATCGCTGCATCAAGGGGACGTCGGTCACACGATCATTGCCGGACCTACCGGCGCCGGCAAATCCACGCTCTTGAACCTGCTGGCCTGTCAGTGGCTCCGATATCCCGGCGCTCGCGTTTACATCTTCGACAAAGGCGCAAGCTGCCGCGCCATGACGCTGGCGATGGGCGGCGACTTCTACGACTTGGGAGGTGAAGGCGCAGAGATTTGTTTCCAGCCGCTCGCCGGCATCGACGAGGAATCGGAACTGGCCTGGTCACAGGAATGGGTGTCGGACCTGCTGCACCGGGAAAAAGCAGAGGTCACCCCGGCAAGGAAGCAGGAGATTTGGGCGGCGTTGTCAAACCTGGCTTCCATGCCGCGCCCCCAGCGCACCCTCAGCACGCTCCTGGGTCTCGTGCAGGACGCCGATGTACGGCAGGCGATGCGGAGCTACACACTGGATGGTCCGCATGGCCGTCTACTCGATGCGAATCAAGACACCCTGACCGACGATGGCCAGCGCGGTGCGCGCTGGCAGGCGTTCGAGATGGAACACTTGATGCACAGCCGTTCGGCTCTGTTGCCGGTGCTGACGTACCTGTTCCGCCGGTTGGAGAAGCGCTTCGATGGCTCGCCTACCCTGATGATTCTTGACGAGGCGTGGCTGTATCTGACCGAATCGCTCTTTGCCGCCAAGATCCGTGAATGGCTGAAGGTATTACGCAAAAAAAACGTGGCGGTCATCTTCGCCACGCAAAGCCTTTCGGACATCGCCGACAGCCCGATCGCGCCGGCGATCATCGAAAACTGCCCGACGCGCATCTTCCTGCCCAACAGCAACGCAATGGAGGAGCGCACGCGGAAGGTTTACGAATCGTTCGGCCTGAACGAGCGCCAACTGCAAATCCTCCAGCAGTCGATCCCGAAAAAGGACTACTACTACCAAAGCCGCGAAGGCAACCGGCTATTCGAGCTTGGCCTGGGCGAACTGGCGCTAGCCTTTTGCGCTGTGGGTTCACCGCAGGATCAGGCGCGGATCAACAATGTGCTGAAAGAGCACTCCCGCGAGCGCTTTGCCGCGGCTTATTTGAAAGAACGCGGCCTCGGTCATTGGGCCGAGCGACTGGAAACCTTCAACATTGAAAGGAACGACCATGAGCAAATTATCCCCCAGTACGACGGCAAACCGGATGGCTCCGAATCATCCGTGGCGGCGACGTAGGCTTCTGGCTGTCCCGTTTCTTGCTGCCGGCACCGCGATGGTGTTCCTCCCGGCCCGTCGGGCCGATGCCTTTCTCTTCGACATCGTCTTAGACCCCAGCAACCTGGCTGAGCATGTCATGCAGGTGGTTCAGCTTGGCGAGCAGATCGACGCGGTGGTCCAGCAGGTGGAGAACGAAGTCAAGGAATTGGAGCATCTCAACCTGAGCGCCGTGCCGAACATCGCAGGGATCGTTTCCGGCGTGGAAGGGCAACTGGACTCCAGCCTCTACGACACGCCGAATCCGGGCAACCAACTCGACACGCGCTATCCGGCGGACATGAGCAGCGCTACCTGGGCGCAGTACCAGTCGGATGAATCGACCTGGACGGATAACCAGCGCCAAGCGCTGGTGGAGAGCCGTCAATTACAGAATCAGGTCTACAGGGACATGGATACGACCACCCAACAGGTACAGGGAATCGTCGATGCGTCCAACTCCGCGCCCGGCGAAACGGCGGCGGTTCAGGCCCACGACGACCTGCTGGCGGTGGCATCGGGGGAACTGGCCAAGCTGCAATCTCTGAAAGTCGCACGCTCGCGGCTCAATACCGAGAGGCTGGCCCAACAGCAATCGGAATCTTCGTACGCGGAGTCTGAACGGGAGCGAGTGCGCAACGGATGGGACAATCCGGCGCCGCCGACAGAAACAGTCGTCGATCCGTTTCAGAACTGAGGCTCGGAAAAGATTCATCTTGAAGGAACATAAGAAATAGGAGATTTGCCATGACACGCTCAAAGAAACGGCTTCTCATTGTCGCTGCAACGGTCGCACTGCTTGTGCCCACGGCCGCATTCGCGGACATCGTCTTTGACCCTTCGAACTTCGCCGAAGCGGTGCTCCAGGTGGCGGACGATGTGCAAATGGTTGACCAGCTTTACCAAGAGGTCAACAACGAAGTGGCCATGGTGAAAAGCTGGAACTTCACCCAGTTACCCGGAATCCTGCAAAGCATGAACATCTGGCAGCAGGTGTTCGGCCAGGCCGGCACAACCTACACGTCCGCCAATCCCGGCAACACACTTAACAGCCAATATCCATCCGATCTGAGCAATTACGCCAACATGACGGATGCCGCTTTCCAGTCGATGCAAAATGGTTGGGATCAGGAAGAGCGCAACGTCCTGATCGAAAACCGCACCGTTCAGAACGAGACGTATCTGAACCTGCAACCGACCGCGCAGCGCATTCAAGACTATGTGGATCACTCCAATTCCGCGTCCGGCGCCACCTCCGCCATGCAGGCCGGCAACGAGGAGGTTGCGACGCTGGTGGCACAAGTCCAATCGCTCCAGGCCCAGGAAATCACCGATGCCCGCGCCGAAGTCGAGCGCGATGCCCAGGACCAGGCCGAACAGGCATATGCACAGCAGCAGCAGCAGGCGGTCCGCGGGGTTTGGAGCAACCCGCAGCAGCCCACCAGTTCTATGGTGAACGCCTTCCCGATGGCGGACCAATAGAGGCCGGCTTCTTTGCTTCCTTGTTGACTCAAAGGAGGTGAGCGCAATGGCGATGAACATTTTAGCCCTGGATTACGGCCCCGATCTCATCAATGAGGTGGCCAACCAGTACATCAACGCGATCAACAGCGGGTTCGGTCTCATTAAGGGCGATGTCACCTGGGTTCTGAACGTCCTCATCATCCTGAGCATCATGTGGTCGGCGGCGCTGTGGGCGCTGAGCGATGACCATGTGATCGCTCATTTTGCCAGAAAAATCGTCTACATCGGCTTCTTCGCTTGGATCATCGAGAACTGGCAATCGCTTACAGATACGCTGGCGTCGTCCTTCATGGACCTGGGCCTGAAGGCTGGGGGATTCGATGGTCCCAGTTACTACACGTCTCAGCCGGGGAACATTGCATACCTGGGTTATACAACCGCACAACCGCTCATGGACCAGATCGGCCGGCTGACCGGACCCGTTGCGTTCTTCAAGAACTTTGTCGAAATCGCTTTCCTGGCGATTGCCGTGGTCGCCATCATCGCCGCCTTCTGCGTTATCACGATCCAGGTGGTCGTCGCGCTCCTGACATTCAAATTCGGCAGTCTGGCGGCCTTCGTGCTCGTCCCGTTTGCCGTCCTTTCCAAAACGGCCTTCATCGCCGAGCGCCCGCTTGGATGGGTGGTCGGATCGGGAATACGACTGATGGTGCTGACGCTGGTCCTTGGCATCGGCAACAACATCTTCCAAGCGTTAAGGGTGCCTGCGGGACAGACCGTCACAACCTACGAGGCGTTCTGCATCGCGCTAGCTGCACTGGTTCTCATGGTGCTGTCGCTGGTCGCTTCACGCCTGGCAACGGACATGATTATCGGGGGGCCAAGCCTCGGCGTGGGATCCGCACTCAATACAACGGCCGTGGCGTACAACACGACCGTAGCCGCCGGTCGGTCCCGCGCATCCGTCATGGCCGTGAAGATGGCGGCAGTCGTGCCGACCAAAGGCACCACGCTCATCGCGTCGGCGGGAACTGCCGTTGTCCGAAGGATTAGCGGCAGCAGTGGCAGCGCCGGAAACAATACTGGCGCCACGGTCGCATCGGCCGTTCCTGGTTCAATTGCAACTCAAGCAGGCAGTGGCACGACGGCCGCGAATGCGGCTGGCCGCGTGCCTGGGTCAACTACTCCTTCTAGCGGAACAAGCGGTCCAACGAATACCGGAGGGACTCCGACATGAGCTTTCCCAACATGACAACGAGTTACGGCAAGAACGGTGGGTTGGGTGATAGTCACAACCCCTACGCTCGCGCTGCCGCGGCCTGGGATGAGCGGATCGGCTCGGCGCGCGTGCAGGCCCTCAATTGGCGCTACATTGCGTTCGCTTCAATGACGCTAGCGCTCATCTCCACCACCGGTGCCGTGGTTCTGGGAGTCAAAAAGCAAGTCGCTACCTACGTCGTGGAAGTGGACAAGGCGGGAATGCCGGGACGGATCACGCTGGCCAGTGACACATATCAGCCGGCAACCGCGCAGGTGGGCTACTTCGTCGGCGAAGTCGTGCGTCTGGTACGCGAGCGTCCGCTCGATCCCGTGGTCATGCGGGAGCAGTGGACAAAGGCGTATCAGTTTCTCGCGGGGCCAGCCGTCAATGCGATGAACGAATATGCCGCGTCGGACGGTGGCATGAAGAGTCTGCCCGGCGAGGGCGCGGTTGCCCGCACCGTGGAAATCAGCAGCATTCTTCAAAAGGCCGCGGATACGTTTCAGGTGCGGTGGGTCGAAACGACCTATTCCAACGGCCTCCGCCGCTCGCGCGAGGAATACACGGGACTGTTTCAAGTGAAGCTGATGCCCCCGCGCGATGAGGCGGATTCCTTCAAGAACCCGATCGGGGTCTACATCACCAATTTTACCTGGAGCCAGGAATTTTCGGGTGCGGTCATGCGCGACGACACATTGCGCGCTGCGCCGAATCCGGCAACTCTCAATCCAAACAATCCTGACAACGGAGAAACGCCATGAATCACCGTAGGCCCTTGTTACTGTGCTTTCTAATCATTGGCTCGCTCGCCGCCTGTGGCTGCGACTCGTGCGAGACGCCGTGCGTCCCGGTGATGCCGGACCCGCGACTCAAGCCGGCTGTGTTTGTTCCCGACGATCTCGGGTCCGTGCCAAGGATCGTCGAGGTCAGAGTGCCGGTGCCGAGTCCGCAGCTTCGACCAATCGGTGCGAGCAACGAAGCGCCGGCGGCCCAAACCGGCGTCGCGGCCATCGCCGCGGCAAAAGCTGGCGCGACGACACAACCGACATCGGATGGCTTCCTGAACGCCATTCAGTATTACGACTACGCGCCGGGCATCGTCTACACGGCGGTCACTTCGCCTGGTTACGTCACCACGATCGCCCTGCGCCCAGGCGAAAAGCTCATAACCGCCGCCGCTGGCGACACGGTCCGGTGGATCGTGGACAGCGTGCAATCTGGTTCCGGGTACACATCGCAGACGCTATTGCTGATCAAGCCCCGAAAAGCGGGTTTGCAAACGAATCTGCTCATCACCACCGACCAGCGCATGTATACGCTGGACCTGACCAGTATTGGTTCGGGAATCTACCACACGATGATCGCCTGGAACTATCCGTTTGGTGATGTCGTGATGATCCGCAATCAAGTTGCGGCTCAGCAGGCGGTGGCGCAAGCCACGGTGGCTACGGGGCTGGATCTGTCCACAGCCAACTTCAACTATCTGATCCTGCGACAACCGGACACGCCGACACCTCCGTGGTGTCCGTTCCGCGCCTTTGATGATGGCCAAAAGACGTACATTCAGTTCCCGCCGAAAGTGACCGTAACCGAAGCGCCGCCACTATTCGTCCTGGGGCGGAATGGTGATGCGCAGCTCGTGAACTACCGGGTCAGGGGCGATTGGTACATCGTAGATCGGCTGTTCGACAAGGCCGAATTACGCCTTGGCCAAGCTCCGCAGACGATCGTGGCCATTGTTCGCGCTGATGCGCAAAACTGACGGGAGACCCGCAATGATTCCCAACAACACCAGCGGCATGGGACAAACAACGCCACCTGCCGGAAACGGCGCAGAACGGCTCGACATCCACGGTACACCGCCCGCGGTTACGCGGGTCAGTCGCCGAGCGGTGCTGCTGGCCGGCGTGTTTGGCGCCTCGCTCGGCCTGATCGTTCTGATGTTCGGGTTCGGGAACCATAGCGCTCCCCGCAAAGACGGTCCGATCGATGACAACGCCATTCGTCCATCCGGACCGATCGAATCGGTGAGAGACTTGCCGAACGATTACACCTTCGACGTGAATCGGTTGGGCCAGGGTGTGGGGTACGAAACATTGACCGGCCAAGCGGGCGAGAATGCGGCGACTCGTCCTGGCGGATTGTCTCCCCAGGAGCAAGCCTTTGCCCAGGCGATGCGCGAGCTCATCGAACAGCGGCGAAAGTTGCTCGAACAACAACTGAAAGAAGAGCAAGCGGCCCTTGATTCTCCACTGCTGTTCGGCGGAGCAAAATCCGGTACGCCGTCCTTTGTAACGACGCCTGGGCCAACGACGATGCCAACGCTGGCGATGGTCGGTCCCGATGGCCATCGCCCAGACATGATGGACGCTGGCGGCGGGGAACAAGACGGAAACGGACCCGGCATTGGCCAAGCAAGCGATGGAATTCAAAACCATCAGCATGAGAAAGAAGACTTTTTGACTCAAGGGGCGGCCGTCGAGCCGTATCTATCCAAGCCGCTACTGAATCCAATCTCAAAGTACGAACTTAAGGCTGGCAGCGTCATCCCCGGCGCTCTCGTTACGGCGATCAACACCGATTTGCCCGGTGAAGTGATCGGCCAGGTAACAGAGAACGTCTACGATACGGTCACGGGCAACTACCTGCTGATTCCTCAAGGATCGAAGCTGCTTGGCAAATACCAGAGTCTCGTCACCAACGGCCAGAATCGGGCGCTGATCGTTTGGCAACGGTTGATCTATCCCAATGGCAACTCGATTGTGTTGGACGGAATGCCGGGGACCGACGAAGCCGGAATGGCGGGTTTGCAGGATCAGGTTGATTACCACCTGGACAAGCTGGCGGAAGCGACGGCGCTGTCCACGGCACTCGCCTATGCCGGCAACCTGGCCCGCAATCCCAATAGCAGCACTGGCAACAACGGCCAGGATGTGATCGGCGACTCGGTTGCACAACAAGCCAATCGGATCGGCGAGAAGATCATCGACCGCGAACTCGATGTGCAGCCGACGATCACGATCCGCCCAGGCTGGCCTCTGCGCGTCCTGGTGAACAAAGACATGATCCTCGCGCCGTATGTGCCCTGATTGATGGAGACGCCCATGCCGGAAATCGCACTACCCGCATTCCACGTGACGGCCCGAACGAAATTGACGGTCGAGGTCAGTCACGAGTTTGCGCAAGACCTGGAACGCTATAAGACGTTTTACAAGCAGGCGTACGGCGCGGACGTGTCGGAAGCCGACCTGCTGCGCGAAATGGCCCGACGTTTCATGGACGGCGATCGTGAGTTTCAGGTTGCCAAATACGGCCTCAAGGCGCGATCGCGCACGTCCCGACAGTCCCCTGCGCCAACAGCGGCGCCCGTGCCAAAGGAGCAACCATGATGGCCGCGACCGCAACTTTTGCTGTTCTCAAGCGGCAATCTTCACCAACCACGATTCAAGTGGTCACGATCCTCACAGGACTGGCTGATATCCGACACCATGACGCGATCGCACCCGCATTGCCTACCTACGACGAAGCCGTGCGGATTGCGACTGAACGGGGTTTGGCGCGCGAGCCACGTATCGGATTCCTCAAGCAATTCGGCATCACTGAATTCGTGCCGGTTTGCGAACGCCTTGCGTGTGTCTCATCAGAAGAACTTGACGCCCTAGCGGCGGCCCTGACCTGATATCTATCTCAAAATTACCGGAGGTGTACTGTGACCCAGCCAACAATGGCTCAGAATAAATCGGAAAAAGCAGCGAAACGCCCAGTTCATACGATCAGATATGGTGCTATTCGCGCCGCGATTTGGCGCAACGTCGTGGATAGCGGCAATACCAGCCGCCCCATGTACAACGTGACGTTTAGCCGTTGTTATAAAGATGGCGAGCGTTGGCGAAACACCACGACCTTTGGCGTGGATGACCTCCTGGTCGTGGCGAAAGTTGCCAACGAGATTCATACGTACATCTACCAAGTGCGAAGGCACGAAGATACACCGAATTCGGTTTAATACATCGAGGTCGAACGCGAATTTCTACGTGCCCGACTCGATGCAGCCGGGTGTCCGCATTTTGGCGGTCAACCTCTTGGCGTCCAGTGCCAAGCCCATCCGCGTAAAGAGGTTCCACCAGCGATTCCAAAGGGCACATGCCGAAGGGGCATCGCCCTTTTGAGCTCGAAGCTGAATTGCTCGCGGACCCGCCTGCATCACAAATCAAACAAGTTGGCCGCCACACTCTCTCGGCACCCATGTCTTTCGCGCCGCCGAGGGCACAACCGCGATTTCGAAACAGCAAGCTACGAAAGAGTCCGACGGGCGCAACTCCGCTTGACTCAACGGTCCGTAAGACGCGAGTTTATAGCTGTTTTCGCTGCTCGAATCCGGCCCATTTCGGGCCCGGGTTGTCCACGGGACGTGGTGCAAGCTGTTGATTAGCACGGCGAGTTAACTAACCTCATCGCGTCCCTCTCGTCACTTCTCCCAGGGAGGTTCGGATGGCTTGGAACGACGGCTTACTCGGAACAGCATTGGAGATCGCGCGGTGCGCGCACAATCCGCTCCGCGTGATGGCAGGGCCGGGCACCGGCAAGTCATTCGCGATGAAGCGTCGCGTAGCTCGACTACTTGAAGAGGGGTGCGAGGCGAGTCGCATCCTCGCTGTCACTTTTACTCGGAACGCCGCGGGTAGTCTCCTGGAGGATTTACATAATCTCGGCATAGCCGGATGCGCAGACATTCGCTGTGGCACGCTTCACAGCTTCTGCTTTAGTTTGCTGGGAAAGGACGATGTATTCGACTTCGTTGGTCGGGTGCCGCGACCGCTCGTCACCTTTTCAAGCTACGGTTGCCTCCGGTTCGAGGCCGAGCCGATGATTCAAGACATTTGCGATGCCGGCGCATTCGGTGGCAGGAGAGAATGCACAAAGCGTATTCTCGCCTTTGAGGCCGCGTGGGCTCGGCTCCAAGCCGACGAACCTGGCTGGGCGCTTAACGCGGTTGATCAGGCATTTCAGGCACGACTGGTGCACTGGCTGACGTTTCATGAGGCCATCTTGATTGGTGAGCTTGTTCCCGAAGCGTTGCGCTATCTCCGCGGAAACCCTGGACGCGCTGTGCTCAACGGATACGATCACGTCGTTGTCGATGAGTATCAGGACCTCAACAAAGCCGAGCAAGTGCTGCTGGATTTGCTCGCGCGGAATGGGAATCTAGCTGTCGTCGGCGATGTTGATCAATCCATCTATAGGTTCCGTCACGCAAACCCTGAGGGGATAGTTCAGTTCCACGCCACGCGCCCAGGCACGCACGACGAAACGCTTGATGAATGTCGGCGTTGTCCGCAGCTTGTTGTTCGGCTCGCAGATCAATTGATTCGGCATAACCATCCACCAGGCACACCTCCGCGGTTGAATCCCCGGCCAGGCAATCCAGTCGGTGATGTTCACATCGTTCAGTGGGCCTCTCTCGCGCAGGAGGCTGCCGGGTTGGCGCGTTTCATTCGCTCGTTGATCGACGACGGTCACGCGCCCGATGACATCATGGTTCTGTCGCCGCGGCGTCTCATTGGCTACGGTATTCGAGATGCGCTCCGGGCCGAAGGCGTCAACGTACATAGTTTCTATCACGAAGCGGCGCTTCTCGATGATCGGGCGCAGGAAGCCTTCACCCTCCTGACGCTGGCCGCCGCTCCTGATGATCGTGTCTCGCTCCGCTGGTGGCTTGGGGCCGGAAGTCCAACGTGGCGAAGTGGTCAATATCAGATTCTACGAGAGCATTGTCAGATCGGTGGCGAATTACCCCGCGCCGCGCTTGAGCGACTATGCGCCGGGACGCTCGTGATAGCCCGCACAAACCAGCTTGCGGAACGATATAATGAACTCAAAGCGCGCTTGGCGGCGCTAAATGGCCTGTCGATCGAAGAGATTGTCGACGTGCTCTTTCCGGATGGTCAGGAGTGGGCTGCCGGCCTGCGCGAGCCGGCGATACTCGCTGCAGCGGCCACGAATGATCTCGCTGAGCTTAAAGACAGGGTGACGACCGGAATCACCCAACCGGAGATGCCGGAGAGCGGTGACTTTGTTCGTGTTATGAGCCTGCACAAATCGAAGGGGCTTACGTGCAAGTCTGTTATTATCGCCGGGTGCATGGAAGGCGTCATTCCGTTCGTTGATCCTGATGAGCCGCCGGCGATACGCGCAGAGTTGATGCGGGAGCAGCGGCGCTTGTTCTACGTCGCGATCACGCGCTGCACCGACCGACTTGTGCTATCGAGTGTTGCTCACGTTGATCGCGACGTATCTTACAAGATTACTGCGAAGACTAGACGCAACGGCGGGACGATTTCGAGCCAATTCGTTCACGAACTAGGTCCGGAGCAGCCGGCTGCGGTTATGGGGACCGACTGGGCAGCCGCTGCGTACCATTAGAACGATGGGACTTTCATGGTTCTGACGCCAAACGGAGGTAAGGATGACCGGTCCCCAAATACACCGGTACGAGGCCGATGTATAAATGGTGCCCGCATAACGTGAAATGCCTCGATCGCGCGCGTAAGCCGAAGCAAATGCCAGGGCTAGTGTGGTTCAATTCATTTTGAGGCGCAGTCGGTACGTGAGAAAGGAAGTGGACTGTTATGCGTGAATCTACATTTCCAAAGCCTATTGGCGAAGTTGTCGCAACGCTTGTGGAACTGTTCCGGCATCAAGACCGGCGGGAAATCGTCGATCTGCTCGAAAGCGCACATGCCTATTTCGACGAGACTAACTTCGACAACTGGAATGGCGGAACCTATACGTGGGCGCTGCGTTTGGAAGTTCCAGTGCACATCTTTGCTTCTATTGAACCACACCTTTCGAGCATCGAGAAGGAAGTTGGTGCGAAGCTGAGCCATTTCGATCGCCAATATCCCAACGATCATCTCGATGAGGTTACTATCTCGCCCATTGCACCAGGAGCTTCGCCGCACGGCCAGCGAATAGCTCCGTCCGAGCTTGAGGTTCGCCGTCTCTGGAGCGCTGGGCGGTTTCGATTATTTGTGAGCCATGTTTCGAGTCATAAAGTCATGGCCACATCGCTCAAAGATGCTCTGTGGCTATGCGGGGTTCATGCCTTTGTAGCACACGAAGACATCGAACCGAGCCTTGAATGGCAAGACGAAATAGAATTGGGTCTTCAGTCAATGCACGCGCTCGCTGCTCTCCTCACGCCTGACTTTCACTCCAGCAAATGGACGGATCAAGAAATGGGTTGGGCTCTAGGCCGTGGTGTTCTGGTGGTGCCACTCCGATTGGGGGTTGATCCGTATGGACTTGTGGGAAAGATTCAAGGCGTTCCCGGCAAGTTCGAAGAGCCAAAGAAGCTTGCTGCGCGGATAGCGAAAGCGTTACTTGACAATCGACAGACCCACGGCGAAATGCGACGAGCCGCAATCAATGCGTTTGCCGATGCGTCATCCGGTGAAATGGCGACGGCGCTTTGCCAACTTCTGGTGAGCATCAAAGACATCACGGAAGAAGAATGGGCTACCTTGTGGCGAGCATGTGTCGATAATCCGCATGTCACAGGTGCGGATGGTGTGCGTGATTCAATCTATTCCACTTTTGGCGCGCCTCCAGCGCCCAATCCCAGCGAAGTTACCGATGACATCCCGTTCTGAGGTCTCGGAGGAAGTAGCGGGTCCAGCGCTTTCGTTGACTATTTCTCTTCAACCGATCGGCGAGCGATCCTTTGATCCCATCCGGCGCTGTTTCCTAGCTTAGGGGATACCAATCGACCGCAATTAAGCGAAGGATTGCCGAAGGCGCCGCGAACTGAAAGATGCTCGTCAGGTTTCAGGTGTCACTCTTCACATCGTGGAGCACGTAGTCGCTATTGTCGAATCCCTTGACCTCAACAATGCTACGGACAGTTCGGCCCGGTCGCGCGTTCGTCCGCTCAATGAACACAAGCAGATTTACGGCGGACGCGATGGACCGCTTCGGAATGATCTGCGATGCCTCTCCCACCAAATCTTCAATACGCCGAAGCGCATCCGCAGCGGAATTCGCGTGAATCGTCGCTACACCACCTGGATGGCCAGTGTTCCATGCCTTGAGCATTGCCAGTGCTTCGGGACCGCGAACTTCTCCGATGATTATCCGGTCCGGACGCAGCCGCAGTGTCATTCGGAGTAAGTCGGTCATCGTTACCCGCGGCTCGGTGTTCTTTGTCAGCAGTTCCACCTTGTCCTCCGCCGGGCATTGAAGTTCCTTGGTGTCCTCGATAATGACAAGGCGATCGTCGCTGAATGCCGGCTCGGCTAGGATCGCGTTGACCATCGTGGTTTTGCCGGATCCGGTCCCGCCGGCAACCAGAATGTTCTTCCGCTCAATGACCGCACGGCGAATTACTTCGGCGCCAGCGGCCGGCAGAATTCCCTTGGCCACATATTCGTCGAGCGTAAAAACGATCGACGCCCGCTTGCGGATGGTGAACACAGGCCGCTCGGCCAACGGAGGCAATAGTCCTTGAAAGCGTTCGCCACTCCGGGGCAGAACGCCAGCGACGGCCGGCCGATCCGGTGTGACTGTCTCCCCCATGTGGCTCGCCAGCAGTCGGATCGTCGTCTCTGCGGCCGACTGCTCAATTTTGCCCACCTTCTGGCGTCCGACGCCGGCTCGATCCACCCATAGACTTCCGTCCGGATTGGCCATGATCTCCACGACATCTGCTTGGGCCAGCGCATCGGCGATCAACGGTCCGAGCGCGTGGTAGAGGCTTTCCTGTTGGCGGTGGTGAACGGAATTTGCATTTGAAGCCATAATTGAGTTCCTCTTTTCTAGTTACGCACCTTCGCTTGGCTCGAACAATTCCCAGTTCTGCCGGTGTTTTGCGCCGTCGCTCTGTGCCGGTTGCGCTGATCCTCGGTCAGCGGCCGGACCGGAGGGCTCCCTTTGGATGTGATTGGCAAGTTCCGCGTCTTTTGCGGAAGCGCCATCCGACCGCTGCGCCTTTGATTCATTTGGAGCGTCGAACTCCGGCAACGGCACATCGCTGAGGATCGAATCACCTTTTCGGAGATTCTTTGCAAGCATGTCCAGGTATCCGTGAAAACGCTGCTTGCCGCTGAGCAATGCCGCCGCCTTTCCCGTTCCGGGAATTGGTGCGATGTGGTTGTAAAACGAGCGCATCCCCAGTCCGACCATTTCCTTGAGCACTTGAATCTCCATCGCCAAGCTCTGATCCAGCCGGCGGAGAGCGTGGAAGTTCCGTTCCACGGCCTTAAGGATTTCCTGCTCGCGCTCGCTGTGGTAGGCGGATAACAACGATTCCTTTGCCGCTTGGGCCACCGCCGCCGACGTGGATACTTTCATGTCCGTGGCAAGTTGCCGGGCGGCTTGAAGCACCTCCGGCTCCAGAAACACCGAGATTTGGATGCGGCGTCCTTTCACTGGAATTCAATCTTAGGGGGAGGGCCCTGGTCAGGAGCTTCTTCTTCCAGATCGTCGTCGGAGTCGGATGGTGGACGTCCGTTGAATAGCAGTTCATCGTTGCTCGGCGCGGGCATCGGCAACTCCGGTCCCTTGGCCCGCTCGCGCAACCAATCAATCTTGAATTTGGTCGGCACGTTCAGGTACAGCGATTGGTCCGGCGCTGGCAGAACGCGTTTCATAAATGTGGCCTCGTTGTAGTAGCGCACCTTCTTCACGCGCATCGGCTTGTACCCAGTGACGAAGAGGAGCTGGTCGTCCACCGGCAGTTCCCGAATGTCACCCGGCGACAAGAGCGGTCGGACGTGCTCGCTATGGCTGATAGTCCTGGCACCAAGATTCCGCCCCGGCTCGGAATAACTCTCGCGGTATTCAGTCACAGTGCCGACCATCTGGCTGATTCGCTGGCAGGTGACAGTATCGGCCGCGGCGAACGTCGCCAGTATGTGGCAGTTGTCGAGGATCGTGTTGTTCATCCCATACTGCTCGATGATGTCATTGAAGGATTGAACGATCAGGTGCGCCTTGATTCCGTATCCAGCCATTTGCCGAAGATTCATTGTGAAGAAATCCAGCCGTCCGAGCGTCGGGAACTCGTCCAACGACAGCAGCAGTCGGTGGTTCTTGGGACGCCCTGAATTGTCCCGGTCCAGATACTCCATGAGCGCCCGGCACGCCTGGTTAATCACGAGCCGCACCAAGGGACGTAAGCGTGGGGCGTCCGACGGCGGTGGCTGCAGATAGAGTGTCATCGGGCGATCCGCGCAGACCAGGTCGCTGAGCCGAAAGTCACTGGTAGCCGTGTTGCGGGCGATGATGTTGTCTCCCCAAAGCGTCAAATACCCGGCTGCCGTGCCGCACACACTGGACTGAAACTTCGCCGGCTGGCGGCGCAGCTCATTGGCGACCAGGGCCACTTCCGGGTGAACTTCGGGGACTCCGGTTTGCGGATTGAAGCGGTGCGGCGTGGTAACCATGGCCTGGACCGTTCGCTTGAAATCCAGCAACCGCGCCCGCACGGTCGCCAGATTCTTGTAGGGGCCCGGCTCGGCGTACAGGACGTGCAGGATCAGCGCCACCAGGAACTGACAAGCCTGCTGGTCCCAAATGTCCATCGTGTGCTTGGCGCCGGTCGGGTTGACCAGCATTTCCACGATGTTCTGGGTATCCCGAACCTCGTTGTCTCCCTTGCGGATCTCAAAGAGCGGATTGAAACGGGCGCTGTCGGGTCGCGTTGGATTGAAGAAGAGGCAGTAGCCGCGCTTGGAGCGCAGGCCTGCGGTGACATCCCACAATTCGTTCTTCACGTCATAGGCCAATATGCTGCCATTCCAATTGAGCAGCGTCGGGATGACGTGGCCAACTCCTTTGCCGGACCGGCTGGCGCCCGAGACAAGCTGGTGTTCCGGGCCGTCGTAGGTGAGATACCTGCCGAAGGCCTGTCCCAGGACGGTCCCATTGCCGGTCAATAAGCCTGCCCGTTTCATGTCGCGCTTGCTGGCCCAACGATCCTTACCGATCTCCCGAACGGGGATGTGGCGGCGCAACTGACGCGCCGCGACCAGCGCGAGGGTGGCCAAGACGAATGCACCCCCGATGAAGGCGTAACCTTCGTTGAGCGTGTTGGGGATGTCCGGGCCGAACTGGCGCGCCCAGATAAAGATCGCCCAGGGCGGGTAGATCAAGTGATTGCCGATGCGCATTCCGCCCAGGGCGGGATGGTAATCCAGCCGGTAGGCGACCCACTGGCTGGCAGCAATGAGGCCGGCCAGAAGCACAAGCGAGTAAACGAGAATGAGCCGTCGAGCGATCATCTGTCACCTCCTGGCCCATCTAGAGACAGCCCCGCGTCGAGGTCCAGCGATTGCTGCGCCGCCGGCTCAACCGTTGCGTCCCGTCCCGACGTGCGCTGCAGATTGACTTCACTGCCGGCGCCAACATCCGGGGTCTTGTTGACGGGCGAGACATACACGCTGTCTTCTGCCACCACGACCGCCAGCTTGCCGGAATGGAGGTGTTCCGTGCCGTGATACTCGCCTGAGACAGTGCCGCCCTGGGGCAGTTCATTTATGGGTAGGCCGTATTTGCGGGCAAGCCTCTCCGCCAAATCCGACCGTTCCTCGGATGCAAGCTGGCGAAGCGCGTCGGGGCGCAACTCGATTGGGCTATCGTCACCCGCTGAGCGCTGAGCATAACCATTGCTCACCAGCCAATCCTTTCGTTGCCGGACACCTTCCTGCACTCCCGGATGCTCAGCGGTGCGCGCATCGGGCCAGTTTCCGAACGCCTGGCGGTCGAGCCACGTCACGGCATGGGCTTCAATCTGCTCCGTCAGGGAGTGTTCGGCGATCACCCGCACATCCGTGCGCTGGCTTCCCCGTTGACCGAACTGTGCAAACGTCTTGGCATCGACGGCGTATTGCTCGTTTGGCAGAGCTTGCACGCCCGACCCTTCGAAGCCAGCAACAAACCGCAGCCGGAATGCCGCAGAGCGTACGGCCGATGCGATCTCTCGGTCGGTTGAGTCTGACTGGGAGGCGCGCAAATATGCCTCGTGCAATGCCGCCGAATAGACACCATGCGCGGTGGCGACCGCCGCGATCTGGTCCGCAACCCGTCGCCGGCGATGCGTCCCGGCGCCCAGTTCGGCCACCGACCCGACCTGCAAATCCCTGTAGGTTTCGCTGTCTCGAACCCGCCCATAGTGCGCCCGACCGGCGCTGTCCCGCACCACCAAGAATCGGTCTTCCCCGAGTTCGTCGGTGCTGCCCTTGGCAATCACGACCCCGGCTACCGGCGCCGAAGGTTCTGCCCCGGCCACCATGCGCTCGACCCGTCCGGCTTCATTCCCCATGCTGCTGTAGAGTTGGGCGATGATGTCGTTGCGCGCGCCCAGGTCGCGCAGAGCTTGCTTGAAGTTCTCCTCGACCTCCCATGTCGTTCCCCGCCCCTTGTGCGCCAAGTCCATCTGTTCAAGGAACTGTAAACGGCCCACGATTAGCCGCCTATCGTCAGGACCAAAACCGATATGCTTGGAGGGCGAGACGTCGATCCGGTCATTCTCCAGGTGACGCTCGATCATCCGGTCCAGGGAGGTAAACCGCTCGGCTTCGACCTCCTTGGACTTGGCTGCTTGGACTTCCTGGGGGCTTCGTTCCCCCAACAGTTCGGTCGCCACCTCCGACGCCCGGTCGCGGATGCCATACGATATATATTGTCTGGGGATGACCAGATCAGCCCCGTCTGGTTGCCTACCGCGTAGCAGGATGTGCGCATGGGGGTTGTCGGTGTTGTGGTGATTGACGGCGATCCATGTGAGCTTGGTGTCCAGATCCCGCTCCACCCGGCGCATCACTTCGCGCACATAGGCGGTCATGTCGGGGATGTCGCTGCCACGCTCCGGGGAGACGATCAGCCGGAAATGATGCCGGTCCTGCGCCCACTGGACAGCCTCTTGTTTGGCGTCCACGGCGTCCCGCGTGGCGTCATAGAAGATGCCGTGCTTGCCATCGGCGCTGGCGCTTTCCCGCCCCAGGTACGACAGGTGGCGCGCCAACGTTCCTCGCGCCTTGCCGGGTTTGTGCCGGCTGACGTGCGCCTTGACGACCACCCGCTGGCGCATTCCACGACCAGAAGAACCGGCGGAGCCGCTCCCACGGAACCGAGACCTGCGTCCTTTGAACCCCCGCAGCCGCCGGGCGAGTTCGCTGTTGACGCTCCGCTCCTTGTGCCGGCGTCCTCCCGTTCGGCCGATCTGGTCCGAATCGACGCCATCCGGCTGCCTTCTGAATCTCCGCGGCATACATCCTCCAAGGTTCTTCAAGCCTCCCAAGGCCCTCGAACGCGACCCATTGGAAACCCACTGGGTCAAAGAGGGCATAGGTTGCGCCAACCCTTTCTGGAACTTTGACTTACAAAAACACCCACTGGGTCCCTTTTACCTTGCCTTCCTCTTTTAATCCCATAAATATGATGCAAACCATTGGCTTGCACCATACCGATTATACCAAACAGATACCGAACGTCAAGTCTGGCCAGACAGAAACGAGTTCAGCCAGACTGGAAGCTGTTAACCAGACGGATAGGCATTCGAGAGAAAATGTGCCGACCACCAAAAAGATTCAGCGAAGGCGATGACCGCTCAGATATAATCCTGCGTGCATCGTTACCGCGAAGAATGAAGCTCTCATCTGACAGGAGAAGGACGGCGATATGTTACGGTGGATTGGCGACAGCTTGGAGTTCCTGTTCTGGCTCGGCGTCCTGCAACTGGCACGCCTGGCCGTGGTGCTGCTCTGCATCCTCGAGGTGGCGACCGTACTCACGCTTTGGGTCGTGGCGTTCATCGACTGGCAAACGCATGGCCGTCCGATCTACCTCCTGATTCCCATGGGAGCGACGTTGTTCGTGGCGATTCAAGTCGCACTGTGGCAGTTCACCTGGCTGCGGATTGCGCAGCGTGGAGGCACCTGGCGGGCCATTGCGGAATGCTTCTCAAGGGTGGTTCGCTATCCCATTGTGCGCCCGCCTCGCTCTTGGGAATGACCGCAAGGGATGGATGAGCCAACAAAGAAGCCGGATCAGGGATGCCCGATCCGGCTTCTTCTTTCGATCTTTGAACGGCGTACCTATGCCGCTGATGCACGCTCCTTGCCCACGGCTTGCGGCGCTTCCCGCAGGTTCGACGGCAGCCAAGCGTTCAACTTGGCGGCGAGCTTGGCATCCTCCAAGCGTCCCTCGGCGGCATCACCGAAGAGCTTGGCCAACTCGGCGACGAGTTCGCTTTTCTTCTTCGACTCGGCCGGTGCCATGTGGGCCGGACCACATAGTTCGCCGATCAGGTGGGCCAGTTGGATCTTCTGGTAGCCCGATAGCCACCGCTCGTCAGGACGCCAGTACCGGCGCACATTGACACCCAACTCCGTAGCCAGACGCCAGACCAATTCAGTTCGGCGTTGCAGGTGGGCGGTCATGCACTCGACCGTCAGTAGGTCGATCAGGGCATCGACCTTCTTGTCTGAAACACCCCTCAGCGCGTCATAGGCGGCACGATCCTCGACGTAGTGCTGGCCATGAAGCGGGTCCAGGTCCGTCCGGCGCTGGCGCAGTGCATCCAACGCCGACGATGTGAACCCTTCGGCATGGTCGGCATGAACCGTGGAGCCGTTGGCGTCGTGCCGGATGGCCAAGGCTTCGCTGCGCACCTTGTCGTGCAGGATCAGCGCCAAGACTCGCTTCCGGGTTGCCCCATCCTTGAGCAACGCTTCGCGCACCCCAAACGCCTGATGGGTGAAGGTCGTGGCAAGCTGGCCGTCACGTAGGTCGTCCGACGTGGGCGGCTTGGGAGCACCATCGGATGCACCGTCCGCCTGACAATTCCCGTTGCCCGACGCACTGCCGCGCCCTCGCGGGATACGGTATTCACGCCGGACACGGCCATCCGGGTCGAGCATGAGGAACGCAGTGCCGACCGCCTTGGTCCGCTCCGCATAGCGGACCGGAGCATCCTTGGTGATCTGCTGCTCCTCGTCGTCCAGCGCTTCCAGCTTCTTCTGCACGTCTTCGAACGCGGGTTGGTCGGCCTCGTCCAGTTCCTCCACCTTGGATTCCAGCTTGCGACGTTTGTCCGCCAACTTGGCCAGTTTGGCGGTCGTGGCCTCGTCATATTCGTGCGGAGCCTCGGCCATGGCCCATAGCCGATCCTGCACGTCGGCCTGTGGCCCGACCACCACTTCCGCCCAACCATCCTCGGTCAGCGATTGCCGCTGCGCCAGCAGCGCCTCGGCCTGCGCCTCCATGAACGCCTTGCGCTCCACAAGCACGCGCTCGGCAAACAGGTCTTTGCTGACAGCCGTATCCGGGAGCTTGGAGACATCGAACGTCGCAGAAGCGGCGTCGATCCACGCATGGGCAATCACATTACGGACGTGCTGAGCATGCTGAGGATTGCCGCCCACTTCCTGCCAGACTTCCAACTGGCGCTCCGGGGGGACCGACGCAAACGCCTCGGCGGTCGCGGTGTCGATTGCGCCCTGGCGGTATGCCGCCTTGACCGGCTCGGCCAGCGTGGCCAGCTTCATGCGTTGCCGCACGTAGGGCTGGCTGACGCCGAACTCGGCGGCAATCGATTCAACGCCTTTGGCCTCCTCGCGGGCCAGCTTGGCGAAGGCTTCGGCCTCGTCCAGCGGGTGCATCGGCTCGCGGACGAAGTTTTCCGCCAGCGCCAAGGCGTCGGCGGTATCGTCGTCCACGGCGCGCAGGATGCAGGGAACCTTCGGCGGTCGGCCTGCCTCCTTGTACACGTCGCGCAGCGCCGCCAGTCGGCGGTTGCCGGCGATCACCTTGAAGTCGCCCCCGTCGTCGGCTCGGACCACCAGCGGCGCCAGCAGTCCGTGCGCCCGGATGGACGCCACCATACGGCGGTGGGCGTCCCGTTCCGGCTTCACGCGCCGGGGATTCCGCTTGCTCGGAATCAGCTTGGACAGGGAAACGGTAATCTGAACGTCACGAGATTGGGAAAAACTGCGATTCATAATGAACCTCTTTCATTGTTGATAGTGTTAGTTGTTATGGCACTGCTGCGCCGCCCGGTCGGCTTGGAGCCGGGCCAGCACGTCGCGCACGAACGTGCCGGTCAGACTGCCGCCGGGGCCGGGAAGGCGGGCGATGACGGCCCACTTGAAGGCTTGGTGATAGACAAGCGCCGCTTCATCCCCGCAGCAGTCGGCGAGAATGGCCAGCGCCAACTGCGCTGGTCCACTCCCGCCGTAGCCGAATTCAAATCCGGTCGGGCTGTGATTCCACAGGTCCAGCCGCAAGGGCAATGGCTTGCTGTTGACGGTGCAAACCACGCCCTGCGGTGTGCGCTGGATCGTGTAGACCCGGTCGGTTTGAAGGATCGCTTGCTCGCGCATGGGACACCTCGACTAGATCGGGATGTCCCCGCCCGCTCCGACGAGCTGGCTTTGGGCGGCTGCGGGCTGCGCCGGTCTGGCACTCTTGCCATTGGTTCGGCGCTGGCCGCGCCCCTTGCGTTCGGCAGGCGGGCCGTTGGTTCCCGGCTTGCGGTCCACAAATCGGAACTGCTCGACGACCACGCGAATCTTGCTGCGCCGTTGGCCGTCCTCCTGTTCCCACTGTTCGAGCCGCAGATGGCCTTCGATGTGGACCGGGCGTCCCTTGGTCAGGCTTTCGCCAATGGTCTGACCGACCTTGCCGAAGGCGGCGCAGTCGATGAACAAGACTTCCTCGCGGTCGCCGCCGCTGGCGTCCTTCCAGCGCCGATTGACCGCCAGCGAGAAATCGCAGACGGTCGTATCCGAATTGGGCAATGTCCTCAGTTCGGGATCACGCGTCAGGTGTCCCATGAGGATCACTTTGTTGTAGCTGGCCATGGTAAATCTCCTTTCGATTGAAATGGCCACTTGAAGGCGGCGTCACCGTGACAACCGCTCCCCAGCCCGCCCCGACGCGCCTCCATGCGCACCGGGGCAAGTTCGGGGAGGGGTTGGCTTAGATGACCCCAAGCAAATCCTCCGCGCCATCGCGTGCGGGTTCTCCTTCCGTGGCCAGTTCCAACGCGCCGTAGTAAGCGGCCTGCTTCAACTGGTGCGAAGCGCCAAACCAGACTGAATCCAGCCGACGGTTGAGTTTTTCAGTCGGATTCAATCCGCGGTAGTTCCGCTGATGGTCGGCCCATTCGCTGACCGCGTTGTAGGCCGCCCAAGCGGTGTGCTTCATGCCGGGGAGTGTGTTGCGCTCGTTATCGAAGTTGGCGAGCATCTGGCCGAAAATCTTCTCGCGGCCTTTCTTCTGCCGCTCGCCCTGCATCGGCTGATCCATCCCTGACAGGCCCCGGAAGTAACCCGACGCCTCGGTGACGGTCAGGTCTTTGGCCAGCATCGTGTGCAGTTCTTCATCAAACTTGTCGAACCGTGCCGCGATGATGCCAAGCTTGGCCCGTGCTTCCGCAATCCGGGTCTCAAGCCGGGGATGGTGGGAAATCGTCAAGCCGTCCATGCCCGCGTCCCGCATGGCCAGATTGAGCGTGTTCTGACAGACCACGCGCACGGTCGTCGGGATCATCCGAAGCGCTTGGCTGCCGTCGTGCGTATTGGTGAGCAGCACATACGGCTTAATCAGGTCGTCGGCTCCGGCTCGGTATTCCTTGGGAATGCTGGCCAGCATCCAGACTCGCTTGCCGCCGTGAAGTGCTCCGGCAGTCTCGTACATGGCCAGCCTGTCGCCGACCAGTGCGTCCATGAAGTCGAACGCCTCGCGGTTCTGGAAGACCCGATAGCGTTTGCCGACCACACCCAACACCGCCATGGTGTCGGTGCGGACGTTGGCCACAAAGTCGCGAATCCCCGCTTCCTGACTATTGTTGTCCGGGTCGAAAGCCCGGACCGGCCATTGTTCGACGCGCCAATCCAGCCCGGCGAGTCCAATCGCCTCGGCGCTGGTGGTCGCCTGCTCGATGACTGTGCCCAACCGATGCCACGCTGGCTCGCCGGTGACGAACACCGCCGCTTTGCCTGTGGAAAGGTCGATCTCGTGTGCCATAGGACACCTCCCGAAAAGGAAAAAGAACTCCAGACCGGGAAGGCGTAGGCCCCAAAGCCCACGCAATTTTTTTCCAACCCGGCCTTCGTTAGAAGTCCGGCCGGGTTGGAAAAAAAACGAGATCTCTATCGCTGGCGACGGGAACGCGAGCGGAGCGGACGAAGGGCATGCCACGCACAGACGCGCAACCGGTACTCCGGTGAGCATCGAGCATGGCAAGCGCTGCGGTGATCTTTCGATAGCGCAGCGAGCTGGGGCCCCGGCGCCATCCTTATTGTTTCCGACAGCTCAACTCAACGGATTTCACGGCCAGGAGAGGTGTGGAGAGGGCCGGCCTTGAGGCCCTCTCCACATTAGCATCTCGGAATTGACCGGCAATTGATGGAAATGATAAAAAAGTGCCCAAAACTAACGAAAGACGAAACGAGTGTTCAGATAGCAACAGGGCCAACTTTGGCCGCAAGAGGGAATTGCGAATGCGATTGCGTGGTAAATAGGCAGAAGTAGTTCTATACGTAATGCTTGAACGGCAACGGCGGGATCTGCTCCTTGAAAACGGGTCCCGCGGTCAGTATTTCGCCAACCGCATCGGCAAACTTTAATGTGACAGGTTCGCCGTCGCCGAATCGGCATGCGTTATAGTTGAGTTTTGTTAGCCCAAGGATGTCCTTCAGCACAGTAGGCATGTCTGCCTTGCCACGGCAGATTTTGACGATCATCGGGTTGGGAACCTCACGCCCAATGTAGGTCCGCAATCTCGGAACCAGACCGCGTGTCCACAAGTAGCCGAGGTGCTCATCGATTTGCAAAGCGGTGCCGCGCAGCACGGGATTTTTTCCCGGCCTAAACAACTTCAGGCTATATTCCTCTTGGATTTGCACCGCGACCACGTTCGTATCAGTGCCAGCAGCCGCTACGAAACTCCGCCATTCAACTTCGTTGAACTTCGTCTTCGCATGTACGAACAATTCCTTCGGTGGCTTGTTCTCTGGATGCTTACTCTTGTATGTGTCGATGGCCTTGGTGATGAGTTCCTTTGCCGACGCCTCATCGACATGATACTCGCCACGCTTGCCCGTGTACCATGGGCCGTTGTTGCCCTTGAATACCACGCCGTCGCCGGAGTCCAGAAACATTTGGGCGGCGCAACAGGCCATATGCGGGTCTTCGGCCAAATCCATGTGCTTGAAAACGATCCCAACGTAGCATACACCTTCGCGCATCCCGCTGATCTTCCAAGGTCGGCCACCGGACTTGTAGAACGCGGCGGTCGATAGATGCCACGCGATGTCCTGTTGCACTTTCGACAAATCCCGAAGCGGCTTACCGCGCTCATTCAGGATTTGGTCAAAAGCGATCGTGCTTTCGCGCACGATCTGCGTGACAAGCTGTTTCCCAAGTAGTCGCGCCTTTAATTGGTTGTGGAAGTTTACCTCATAGTCGTACGCCTCCGACAACTCCTGCGCGAGTTCGTTGTCGAAGAGAAGGTTTTGGCCGGCGGCGACGCCATCGACGCTCGATTTCGACATCCCATGTGTCGAGTCAATTCGGTATTCCGCCGCAATGGATGAATTGGGACGGCAGTTGCGGTAGACCTCATCTGGCACCACCACAAACCAGAGATCGACGCCGGTTTCCTCGGAGGAGTACGTTTTCAGAATGGCTTCTTCATACAGGTCCACCGCCTTGAATACGCGGTGATGTTTATCTTCGTAATTGATCCGGCGGTGTAGTTCCGTGGAGTCGATGGCAATCTCGAACTCCGGCTTCGGTTTCCATGGGATGCCGAAAGCAACTTCGAAGCCTGGATAGTTTGGTCGTGCGACTTCGGCAGGATCGCCGATGGGCAACTGCACTTTCGTAAGCCATTCGCGGAATCGACGGATGCCATCCGGCGTGCCGACGACAGCGAAGCGAATGCCATATGGTTTGCCCTTTTCAAGCGGCCCGAACAGCGTGAGCCCGTCACGCGGGTCTTCCGTCGATTGCTCGTAATTGAACAGCAACCGTGGTTCGGGAATGACCGTGATTTTTGGCTTATGTCGCGCCGACATCGTCTTCTCCATTGTCGCCTTCGTCGTCCCGATCTTCCGCCAGTGTTTCAGCAGGCGGGGGACGAACATCCGTGTCCCTGTATCCCACATTGGCGGTATGCTTCAGTGGACTCGATTCCATCAGCGGCCCATGTGGGGAAACTGGCAATCTGACAGCGGATGAGCCCTGCGCGAGCCACGCCACTGCGCTTAGTGTGAGGTCGCGCCACTTGTCGTTCCACCAATCCTTGCACTGGTTGCGCCGCGCTCGGTGCTGCGCCTTCACGTCGCCGTTGATGTTGTTTCCATCGAGAGTAAAAACGACGTGCGACTTCAGCGCCAGCGCGGGCGACGGAAACAGAATCGGCATCGCCTCCAAGCCGAAGTGCCAATATCGCTTGTACTTGTCGCCCGTTAGCCGGGTCTTCGTGCTGTAGCCGCAGACATCGCGGCGGCTCTTTTTGCCCTCTACGCCAATGAAGGTGACGGTGTTGCCGGATACGGAACCGCTGGGGAACCAGAGCGTTTTGCGCGCGCTCGACAAATCGTACAGAGGCAACTTTCGCTCGACCGCCAACTTCTCCCACGCGCGCCGCAGGAGTTGCTTCACCGTCGTGGCGACTTCATGGCGCTTCAATCCCATTCGGATTGGCGGGTCGTGTGTCAAATAATCTTTGATCTTGTAGCCGACGCCACCAGTCGGAGATTGCGCCTTTCCGATGAGCTCCTCAGCGTTGGCAAAAGCGAAGAGCCAGTCACCGTAGCGATAGGTAGGATGCGGGAAACTGGCGGGCAGCGTGGCGTCCAGCGGCACCTGCCATGCGAACAGTTGCTTTGGCATCTCCTTCAGCGGAAACCAATTTGTCCATAGTGTTTCCGGATTTTTGGTGACGATCTGGGCGTTTAATCTGTTGGAGTTCCACCAAGATGCGATGCTTGCCGGGCCGGCGGCATTGGGCTTCGGAACGGCGTCCTCGTCCAGCGCCTTTAGCAAACTTCCCAGACCTTCGGGCCATCCATTGGTGAAGGGAATCGCGACGAGACGATTAATCTGAATGTTGTGCTCTGCGAACGGCAGATCATCGATCTTGACCGGAATGATGAAGCCAGTGTCGTTGAGTTGACTAGCCACGCCCGATGCGACGGCCAACTCTTGGAGCGTTCCTTGCTTCTGGTTTGAGGCCCGTGAAGTCACGAATATGAATTTGCGCGTGTTTTGCCGGATCGCGTTTTCAACGTCGCGCCAGAAATCGTCGCCGCCAAATAGTTTCACGACATCACACCACATCTTGTACCCTTCGCGCGCAAGACGTAGCGTCAACCACGTGGCGAATGCGTTATCTTCAGGATTCGCGTGGCTGACGAAGACCGCTTCACGTGCATGCAACGGTGGCAACAGTCCGCACATAATCCCCTATAATTGCATGGTCGAGCAACATATTCAAAGTAGTAGTGAAAGCGGCGCGGCCAAAGAGGTCCGGCCGGGGAACGGGAGCCCGACCGGACCTGCGATATTGGCCGTTACTTTGATACTTTCTGCGGCGGCGGCTGACTGAGTACGACGATCCGGCCGTGGGCCTGATCGGCGATTTTCGCCAGCACCAGCAAATCGTCGCGGCCGAAGCTGTCGGTGCTCCGCCAGCCGCTTTCGCCATCGCGATAGAGCCGCTGGAACGTGACATTGAAACGCGGCCCGCTTTCGGTTTCGTTCTTCCAGATGGCGGCTTTGACGCTGCCGATCCGAACTTCCTCGACGGGCTTGTTGGTGGATTTCTGCTTGGTAGCCATGTGAGGCTCCTTTCTAAAAGGGTTTGGTTGGTCCGTTCGCTTTAGCGTTGACGGACAAACAAACCCTGTAGGAGCCGCAAGCCGGGTCGCAGCGGAGCGCCGGGAGCGACGGGCCAAAGGCCAAAGCGACAGTGAATGACACGCGGATCGCGGTCCGCGCAGCGGCGAGAAAATCGAGCGATCCGCGTGGCGTGAGCATCGCACAGGAGCAACCAGAGCGCAGTGGAGGACCGGCGGACTTGGCGAAAAGCAGGAATCCTCTTGTGCCCGGCAGCAAAATGAATCGGCGGCTGGCCGCATCTGCGGATTGAACTGAAGGCGGTTGCGTCAATGTCGCATGTCTGTAATTGCACGATGTGGTGCAAGGCGGGCACGCAAGTTCGTGGTCGGCAGATTGCTGTATGATGGCGTTCGCCGACGGTCGCCCCACGGATTGGCGATTGAAGTAGTAGCAGCGCCAGGGATATGGCGGAAACGGTCAACGTCGCAAAAGGACCGACGGCGCGATCGTGAGCGGCGGCCTGTTCGTAAAAATCCCGGGAGCACAAGTAGCAATTTACGAGCAATTCATTTCAATCATGCAGACAGGGGCGATGATGGGGTATCCGTGACCGTCGCGTTAACCTAGACATTGTTTCCGACGTCACTCTGCAATATCAGATCTGATTCGACTTCAGCCACTCTATCAACGCATAGACCCGTTTCAAAAAGCAGAAAAAAGCATATAGGTTCGCGTCGGCGTCCGTTTGGCTAATCGTCATGCCCTCCGGGTGACCCGTGGCGTTCCGTTGTCTTCGGATGATCTCAAAAATGCCATCCAGATGGACATTGAGCCAGTCTTCAGTCTCGGGCTGAGATTTCCGCAATGCCGGCTTCAACTGATTTTCAAGAATCGGCTTGAATGTCTGATATCGCACCTTCATTGTTTTGTCTTCGGTCTTTTTGCGGAAATCGTCTCGATTCGACTGTGAACCCATTGCGTCGGCGGTGGCGTCCATCAAAAGGAGCATCGCCTTTTCCGCAGCGCATCCGAGTGTGACGGTTGACGCCAAATAGCAGCCAATTCGGAATGTATGCAAGCTTTCAGTGACGTACGTGACGATGACCGGGTCGATACCGCTGATTTGCATAATGCGGGTCAAATAATCGTTGTAGTCGTACGGAGAAGGACTTTTGCCCTGAAGTATTTTCTTTCCTCGCGCGGTCAAATGAAAAAAGTCGGGCCATTTGTTGCCGACATTATCTTCGCCGCCGGGTCGGACGATTCCCTCGATGATTAAGTCCCACAGAATTCCTTGGACCCGGACCTGGTCGCTTGGCGAAAGCCCTCCGACAAAATTCGGATCGTAACGCATTACAGGTCCGACCCCCGGACTCGTCATCCGCTGTGACGGGTTCGGTGGCGCAGGCAGGATATTTCGTGCGACCGCCAAATCGTGGACGTGTTGATAAAGCCCCGTCGGCTGATTGGTTTTCTGGAGAGATCCAATTACGAGACTGCGCATTTGATCATCGGTGATCGGAAGTTGTTCAGCCATGCCGGTAACGATAGCACTGTATTGGAATGATTAAAAGCCAAGCAATTGCAGAGTTTCCGGACTGCCGTCACCACGTTATTAAAGCGCGTCGGACGGAATCAATTTGTTGTCTGTGGACCGGTCCATAGCAACGGCTGTCGAAGCTGTTAGGAATGCGAGCGGAGAAAACAAAGAACTCATCCGGTCCAAGAACGCAATTCTCTCGCCATAGCGGAAGCGTTCGGCCCGCGCTATCAAAGTCTGGCGGCATCGGCGCGATCGCGCAACCGTTGATAACGAGCGACGATCCGGTCGTGTCAATTCGATCACCGGGGCCAGCGGCGATCGGTTTGAGAATGTACCAGTCGTCACAATCTTGGACGGTGCGCTTCTGAACGTAGAGGCGTGCACGTTCCGGAATGCGGAAATCAATAATTTGACCCACGGCGGGCTCGATGCCCCATCTAATGTAAAGTCCCGGCGCGACACTCGGCGACGTGTTGATGACAATCACTCGATGACCGGCGAAAGTCGGAAGGAATCCCCATGCCGCGAGTAATCCGAATCCGATTTGCTTGAGCCGCCGCTTGAGCCCAGAAGCACTCGAAATTGATGTGGGGACAGAATTCAGCAGGTGGCGCATGTTCATCACTCCGCGGTCGGCGAATCTGCAAGCAGCGGATGCAGTAAGATTTTATGAGCTGCATCGGTCCAGAATGCTGCTGGCAATGTTTCCAACTTCTTTCCGCGACTCTTCAGGTCTTCCATCAGATCGAGAAGACCATCGACTGCTCCGTCTTGTCCCGCGGGCCCATGTTGATCGGCGATCGCATGGACAGCCACCGGGCCATGGATGCTCGGCAAGTCGTGCCCGGGTTGGTCCACCGTTAGAGCCTGGACGACGGCGACAGCCCGATGCTGGCGATCCTGGCTGAATCGGCGCCACCAAACGACGCCGAAGACTTGGCCGGGCCGAAAATGGTACACAGTACGCCCGGGGCGCTCTTCGTGATTGAGCATGGGTGCGCCAAAGCAAAGGCTATCCATCCGGCGATGGGCTACGTAACGGGAAACGAAGCGGGTAAACCTGACAGCGTGCAAAATCAGCCTCCTTCTCTATTGCATTTCATGTGACCAAACATTATCCTAACAGTATGGCCCTAGTCAAGGTAAAAATGTATATTCTGAATTCATTCTGAATCTGTTATGAGTTGATTCTTATTGACGGCTGCTATGACCCTGGTGTTTAATGTCACTATGAACCGGGCATCTAGAACCGTAACGGTTTCAGGCGAGCGTCTGGCCGCGCTTTGGAGAGAGTCGACTATGTCGCAGGAATCCTTTGCGCACGCGATCGGTATGAAACGCTCTGGCTTCATTCGCTTGATGCAGCCTGGCGAGCATGGAATGTTTACTGACAACTTCCGGCGCTTGGCGGAGGCAGTCCACGTGAGCCCCTCTGAGCTACGTAGCCGTATCGGGCCTGAGAGCGAATCCGAATTCGGTGGTGGTGGGGATACGCGTGGTCGAGCATCGCTCGGTAATCATGTGGCGGGAGTGTCAGGCAACGCGCTTCCACTTCGCGAAATTACCCGTTTTGCCGGAATCAGCGCCGGGGCGCGCCATGAGCGACTGGCTCTCCAGCAAGGCACGGTGAAGGTTCCCGAGGATGTTGGTGAATTCGCTGTGCGCGTTGATGGCGAGTCAATGGAACCTGAATATCCGAACAACGCGCTTGCCCTATTCGAAACGGTCGCCGGACAGCAATTCACCTTTGGGAAGGACTACATCATCTGGTTTTCTGACGGGGAGTGCTATTTCTGTCGCGTGGCGGAAAGCGACGACGACCGCGACGTCCTGGTGCTGCAAAAGGTCAATCCGGATCGGGAACGGTTTCCCGTCCGGACAATTCATCGACGGGAAATCGCGCGGGTGGCGCTCTGCGTGGGGGTGCTGATCCGCAAGAAGTGATTTGTTCGAACAAGGAAAAAGACGATGTCGAAGCTTAGACATTGGCTCGACCATCGCATGGAAGTGGTGGGGATTGAAAACTGGAAGGATCTGTCGGATTACTCGGGTGTTTCCGAAACGGCCCTGCGGGAAGTGAGTACGTGCGGTTCACTCGATGTGCTGAGCCGCTCGGAGCGCCGCTTACTTGCCTCTGCCTTGCGTGTGTCGCTGCGCCGGCTGGAGCAGCTTAACACCGATGATATTGATTGGATCGAAGATGCGCATGTCTTCGATCCGGAGGTTCGCGGCCGCGTACTTCCTATCCAGGAAAACGATCCCGCGTATTGGCTGCCGACGGAGACGCCTGCAGAAGACCGCGGCACACCCGTCTTGGGCCGGATCACGCCAAGTGGCCAAGCCGAGGCCGATGAGGATTGGCAAGACGAATGGGGACCGCGCCTTCCGGCTCGCTTCGGCAAGGGTTACGACATCTACGCTCTTGAACTCGAAGGCGTGTGCCAATCTATCGTGTTCCGCAACATTCCACCTTGGGAATTTCGCGAAGGCCCGGCGGCGGTTTACTGCTGGAATGGATGGGAGACGCGCGGATTGTTTGGCCAGGTTCAATTGGCGCCGCTCAAAGCCATCGTTGTAACACCGGATGGACAGCGGCATGAGTTAGATCCGGTGAATATCGTCCGCATCGGGAAGATCATCGGACGCTGGCCTGTCGAAGCTATCTGTTCATAACGCAATTCTAATCTCACATGCCGCACTGTGATATGATCTATACCATTGACTTTTTAGTTTTTAACGCTAACATTTACCAAACTGCCACGAGTTGCGGCAAGTCATGAAAACTCGGTGACGCCATGACAACGGTTGAATTGAACGCTCCGGCACTCTCGCCGTACCTGTCACCCAAAGAGCTTCAAGAGCGGTGGCGCTGCTCCCGCTCAAGCGTCGATCGAATTGCTCGCCGCGCTGGGTTGACTCGGTTGTGCTTGGGCGAAGGTCGCAACGGGATTGTGCGTTATAGCCGAAAGGAGGTGGAAGCATTTGAAGTCAAACGGCGGGCTTGAGCAATGATGCCCGCCACGAGCGATGTTACAGTGGCGGCCGTTCCGGAAATGCAAGTCCGCCGGAACGGCCGCTGGCGTTTCACGGATGCCATATGCGAGCTAGGTAGCGATGGTGCGGACAAGGCAATCGAGGGAATGTTGTGGCCGGATGAACAGATCCCCAAACAAGCGGCCGAAATCATGCAGAAGCATCCAATTCTTCAAGAATGATTCGGCCGCACGGCGTACGTGGTCGCTAGGCCAGCAAAAGTTTTGTTGTCTGAGATGACGTCGTGGGGAATGAGCAGATATTCCCACGGCTTAGCGCCATGCTGCTTCGCGTGCTCGCTGGCATGCTGGCACCAGACGACGGCCGCGTTCGCTTTGGCAAGTACGGTCTCGTCGGTCATTTCCGATGCACGTTTCGGTTCGCACAGGTATTTCATCGTTTTGGTCTCGACGACAAAATCCGGCTCATAATCGTTATCGTGTTCGTAGTGGATCTGAAAATCGCCTTTGCTCGGCTTGAACCATTTCAGGACATCGTTGTCGGGCTGTTCCAAAATCACGGCAAACCGCCGTTCTGTGTCGGTGTCGAACTTTTGGATGGGATAGAGGCATTTCTTGAAGCCGCCGAACGACATGCCCCTAATCATCAATCGCTCATCAACCGGCGCGCGAAAATTCCGGGTCGTTTCATTAGCCGGCGTCGAGTAAGTATTCGAGCGCAGTGTGCTGAAACCTTTGGCGACTTCCGCTTCGTAAGCGACGGCCTGCTCCCGATGATGCTGGAGCATCTGCGAGTGGATCAATTCCACGAGCGCCCGCTGGTGATATTGCAGAACGTTTTTCGCATCGTCTTCGCTGGCCAGATAGCTTTTCAATCTCGTCACAACCTGCCCGGCCAGCTTGTAGAGCAAATCGGCGTGGTCGTCATAACTGATGTCGTCGTAATCGATCAGCCCGCGTACCAAGTAATCTTCCAGTCGATTTTCCGCGACAGTTCCATCGCCGCTGACCAGCCGGTGCCGTATTTGGTCGTGAAGATGTTGGATTAGGATATCTTTTTCCACGGGTTGAAGGTGGATGCCTCCGGTATCCAGGTCGAAATTATCAAATCCGCACGTCACTTCGCCCTTGGGCACGACGATGATGCGAGGCACGTCGATCGACAATTCAACATACAAATCGGCGACCTTGGCGGCTATCTGTTTGAAATCAACCTTTTCGGCCATGCCTGGCAGTTCACCCTGCACTGGCGTCATTGCCTGCTCTACTTTCTCGACGATCTGCTTCTGGACGGCTTCGGATTTCAAATCGGCTGATTTGCTGAGCACTTCAAACTGGCGAATGATCTCCAGGGTTTTTCTCGCCGCCTCCTGTTCTCTGGGCGACTCGAACAAGCTTGGCGCTTTCGCGCCGGTCTCGTCGGTCGTTCCAGTGATCCGGCTTTCGATGCGCGATGGAACGGTCACAACCTTCGTCGGCTGATCCGGAATATCCTTGCCGATGATGACCCCGGTGCGGATGATCGAATCCGGCCGATTCGCTTCATCGATGATTTCTTGAAACTTGTCATGCGATACGATGGTCAGACGATCCACCGCTGGCACGCCCGTCCGTTTTCCATAGGGAAGACGAAGCCCTCGTCCAATCGACTGCTCTACTAATGTTTTGGAATTAGCCGCCCGCAACGGCACGATCGTGTAGAGGTTGGTCACATCCCATCCCTCTTTGAGCATGTTGACGTGAATGACGATCTCGGTGGGATTCTCCCGTTTCTCCACAGAAATTAACTGCTCCACGGTCTCGTCCTTTTCCTCGCCCCGCAGATTCGAGTGAACGGTTATGACTTTACCCTTGTATCGGCCCTCGAAAAATCGATCGCTTTCGACGGTTCTCTGTAGCGCGTTGGCGTGCTCGGTCTCCTGGGCCACCACCAGCATGAACGGTTTAACCAGCGGCTTGTCGTTTTCGCGGGCATACACCTCCAGTTCCACCTTCGTGTTCTCATGAACGCGAATCCCGTCCTCCAGCTTCAGTTTCTCTAACCCGTCCTTGTCATAGTTGCGGGCATCAAAGTTCTCTCGCGTGGCCACCGCCGGCTCTTTGACGAAACCGTCATTCATCGCACTGGAAAGTGGATAGCTGTAAATGATGTTTTTGAATCGTTCGGTTGCGGCGCCTCGTTCGATCTGCGGCGTTGCCGTCAACTCCAGGCCCAAAATGGGGCGAAGCTCGTTGATCGCTTTCACGCCGGCCGACGCGCGATATCGGTGGCTCTCATCCATCAGCAACACAAGATCGTCCAATTTGGACAGGTAAGCGAAATAGCTCTCGCCGATGTATTCGCTGAGCCGCTTGATCCGCGGAGCCTTATCTCCTCGCACCTCGCTATTGATCTTGGCGATATTGAAGATGTTGACGTGAACTTCGCTGGTATCGAATAGTGCCCCCCGGCGGACGCCCCGGCCGCTCTCGTAATTGTCGCCGGTGATGATCTCCGGCGGATTGGTCGCAAATTCGGAGATTCCCTGGAATACATACTTCGGTGTGTTCGGCGTGAAATCCGCCACGAGCTTGTTGTAGATCGTCAGATTCGGCGCCAGCACGAAAAAGTGCCGGATGTTCTCGGCTTTGAACAAATAGGCCACGAATGCCCCCATGAGCCGGGTCTTGCCGACGCCGGTGGCCAGGGCGAAACAGAGTGAGGGAAACTCCCGCTCAAAATCGGTGACGGTGGGGAACTCGCCTGAGATCGCCTCCAACGCCTTGGCCGCATCCGCGCCCTTTTCCAGCGAAATGATGTCGCACACGCGGGCGAGAATCTCCAGCGAATCCCGCTGCGGCTGCCGCAGGCTCAGACGGTTGGCAATGGCGTTCACATTTGCGTTCATGCCGATTTCTTTTCCCGTCCATTGCGCGGCGAAACAGATCTCGACGCATTGTCATCTACTACTTTGCCATCGCGCATCACCACGAGCGGTGTGCCTGCCTCGACCGCACGTTTTTTGGCCCTGCGGGCGGCGCGCCGCATCGCGGGATACGAGCCGGTAATATCCGGATCACGTGTCGATATCTTTTTCTTCATTTATTTTCTCCTGCTTGAAGCAACAAGGGTGAAGCTCCCGCGTTGTCGTAAACCACCCAACTGTTTACGAGGCCACGATAGACGGCGTAGAAATTCCGCAGTCCCGAGTCAAACCTGCGGCGAATGACGTGTTCGGGCACGTTGTGGCCCCCTTGCCGCACCCGCGCGGCGACGCGGGCAACTGCCAAATCCGCCGAGGGAAGACTTAGGAAGAACAATTTGACGTGATATCCCGCTTTCCGCCAGAGCGGAGTTTTCTTGGCATAATTCAAGCCGCTAAGAGTCGTCTCAAATGCGAAGCTCTCTTTCCGCCTTACACGGTCAGCAATCTGCTTTAGCATGATCTTTCCCGCCTCTAATGCAGCCTTCTCCGGCGCGAAAGGGGATAATCCGCGCGCGATCAAATCCGCGTTGATGAAGTCCGGGCACCCGGCTTCATTCGGCAAAAATTCCTCGGCGAAGGTCGTCTTCCCCGCGCCGTTCGGGCCCGCGATGATGACAATTTTCTGCTGCCGGCGCGATGGCTTCCTGCGCTTCATCGCTTACCTTTCCCGGCTGGCGCGCCGAAAAGGCTCGGTTCAGCCGATTGGGGCGGCTTCGGCTTGCGCGATCCGCGCAACACCGTCATCTTTGGCCTGCGCGGTGGTACCTCCGCCGATAGGTCCGAATCAGGGGCTTCGGGCAGATTTTTGATCTCCAGGCTGTAATCGTCGTGGCCCCATTCGCACTTGGCCATGACGGCCTTGGGAATCTTCTTGACGGTCAGGTTGGAAAAAGCCGACTTGCTGGTGAACGCCTTGCAGCAAATCAGCAGACTGCGATCATCACCGACCTCATCACTGAGCTTCGCTAGCATTTCTCGCGTCAGCGTCTGTGTGGTGACGTAAATAAAATCCCGTTCGGTGGAGTGCCCATGCTGCCAATAGACCTCGTCACTTGGGGCGTAGATGAATCCCTCCAGTTTGCAGACCGCCTCGGCAAGCATCGCCGCGTTGAATTGCTCGCTGATGATCCAATTGCCAAACTTGTCTTTCTTCAGCAGGGAAGGGGCCAAGTGGTAATACCGAAATCCGCCGCCGCCTTTCCATTCGGTTGCCTCGCTAACGCCGCCTGGATCGGCTCCATTGATGACCTTTTTCATCCGTGGGATGATGTGGGTATGGCAGTGCTCGCCCAACTCGACCATGATCCAGCGTCGGCCCATTTTGTGTGCGACGGCACCAGTAGTGCCTGAACCGGCGAAAGAATCGAGAACCCAATCACCTTGTTGGGTTGCCATGTCGAGGATGCGCTTGAGGAGGCGTTCGGGTTTCGTCGTTTGAAATACATCCGGCACTTCTGGCACGACCGCCAAAACCTCTTTCTTGGCCTCCTGGGTATTGCCGACTTCTTGATGAAACCAGATTGTCTGTGGGACAATCCCCTCCATGACGTCGGAGAGAAAGCGTTTCAATCGCGGCTGATTATTACCATCCTTACCCCACCAAATTCGGTTGTCGCGGTCTAGTTCGTGAAACCGCTCGTTGGAGAAACGCCAGTACATGCCCTTCGGCGGGCCGGCAATCACTCGGCCCTTCGGCGTCGTGATCGCGTAAGTTCCTGCGCCATAGAAATTGCGAGCGGACAAGTCACCGGATGTCCATGGGCCGCGTGGGTCATTGTCAGGATTCTTGTAGCTCTTGTCGTGGGCGTCCGTACGCGGCAGCAAATTTCGGACCCATTTTTCCTTGTCCTTTGCAAACAAAAGAATGTGGTCGTGCATGTCGGATAGGTGTTTGGCGGTACTTTTCGGTGAGAAAATTTTCTGCCAAATAACGTTTGAGACAAAATTTATGCGCCCGAAGACCTCATCCATCAGCACCTTCAGATAGTGACATTCGTTGTCGTCGATGCTAGTCCAGATGGTCCCATCATCCGAAAGCAACCGCCTTAAAATCTCCAGTCGATCACGCATCAGTGAAAGCCACAGGGAATGCTCGACGCCGTCGTCGTAGTGGGTGAAAGCGGAGCCCGTGTTGTACGGTGGGTCAATGTAAATGCACTTAATCTTGCCTGCGAACTCTTGCTCCAGCGATTTCAATGCCAGGAGGTTGTCGCCGAAGATCAGACGATTGTCGAAAAGATCATGGTCAGTAACCCGTCGCGGCGCGTGATACGATTTGTCCGGATCTTCCAACAAGATCCGTGGCTCCAGTCGAGGCCGGTTCTCCTTGCCGATCCAGGTGAGTTCGAGTTTGGTTTTGCCAGACGCCATGCTAACGCCTATTTCTTCTTTGCCTTTTTCTGTTTCTTATGACGCGATTTATGTAGCGCCACGTTGATCGAATTGGCGGTGGAACCAAGTAGATCAGCGATCTCCGTATTGGAGAAGCCGCATCTGCTCAGCCGGTCAGCTTTTGATCCCGCATCAAGCTCGTGCAAGGTTGACGCGTAGATCGCGCCCAATACCTTGCCGATTCGATCTAAGAGGTCAACGAGACGCGATTGTGCATCGGTACTCATACGCTTAGCTCCTTAACCAAAAATTGTTCGAATGTCTTGTGGCCTGTCGTTTTGACAAAGGCCCCCTTCATTACCTTCGACCAGCGACGTCGAACGCGAACTACGTCGACGAAAATTCCTCGCTTGAACTTTCCATCGTTTTTGCGCGCGGCGGCAATACGCCGGAGAAGGGCACTAAGATGAAAGTCGGTATCGACCAACGAACAGCCGATGACAACCAATAGATCAGCTTCAAGCAGTGCGTTAAACGCTTTAGCCCAGAGTCCGCGCCAATGCGAATGCCCGAAGACTTTTCCGTAAATGGGCGGCACAATTTGACGAATATGTCCCTTGATTTCATTTTTTCGCACGCCGGTGACACGAACTGGCTTGTTATCGAAAATCCGGCTTATGGTTCCAACGCTTCCCTTAATCCACCAATTTATAGAGCCATGCAACTTTAGAAGGTGAACACCACTCAAAGTTTGTTTCGGATTTACAGATTCAGGTTTCCATTCGACCTTTCGATTGCCACCGACAAGACAATAACCATCCTGCGGATTCCAGCCTCGTCTAGCCAGTGCTGAATCAAGAACGGTGTCGTAGTTGAGCGTGATAACTGTATCCTTGTCTTCCAGACGTTTCGCGAGCCTATCGTACCCGGTGTCTGTAGATCCGGAATCCAACTCGCCCAATATCAAAAACAGCAACCTAAGAAAGTCATCGATTTCTCCTCGTATGCCAGGATGGGGTTTACGACCCGGCCCCGACTTGTAGATTTCGGGGAAGTCCTTGGCCATATAGAGAAGGCTAAACGCCTCCTCCATTCGGGGATCGCCTTTCATTGGCAGGTCGTGCTTGAATGCGCTTCGGAGGCGCTTCAATCGCTTGGCGTGAGCCGAATGCTTACCATAAGCGGCTGCAAAAGCATCCGCTATCTTGAAGTAATCTCCGTTCAATGGTGGCCGGATCAATTTGCCTTTAACGCGGACGTGGCCAACAGCGCCGCGCGTCGCGCCAGCCCCCATAATGAACACCGTCTTGAGGCTTTTTCCTTTCACAAGCACGTTACTGGCCCCGCCGATTTCGCCGGCGGGCTGAAAGAGAACTGGGTATTGGATAAATGTGTAGAAGACGGGCTTCCTTGCCCTCGCCTAACCAGAACGCAACACCGTTTTCGATCCACCGGGAAAACGACCTGCTCAAGTTCCCCTGGGCAATCTTGCAAGCTTTTGCGACTTCCGCTTGCGAATGGGTGCCATCGCAAAGATTGAATGCCTTGAGCTGTTTTGGAGTGGTGCCGACGATTTCTTGAACATGGTCCAAGGGCAGCGCCGTTCTACCGAGCACATGGATGAGGCATTCTAGAAGTTGCTCAATTTTCTGAGTTTTATCCATCGACGAACCTCCAAATTGAAAGCCAAACCCGATACATGGCGCACCGCCAAACCCGAACATTTACCGTATTGTCGCGTCCTGGCGACGGACGGTCAACTTTTCTCATTCAATCTTCCAGCGAATGCAAAAGAGCGGCTCGACTCTATGCCGTTGTGTCAACTGCTTTTCAATGTCGCCGATCAATCCGTCGCGCTTTGCGTCGATCGCATCCTGGGCGGTAAACAGGTCACGGCGTTTTGCGTTTCGATCTGACTCCAGCGATTTGATCGACTTCTGCGCCGCCAGCTTGTCCTGCAAAGCCGCGGCCAGGGCGGCAGCACGACGGGCCTCCTTGATCTGCTTGTCAATCTCCTTGATCTCCCGTTCAAGACCCTCTTTGAGGTCGTCCGACCAGCGATCGAGTTTGAGGACTTCCTCGTCGAAAAATTGCGCGTTGCGGCCTTCGATCTCCCTGAGCCGCACGCCGACGGCGGAATCGCGGATAGGGGACAAGTCGATAGGCGTCCCGGAAGCCGGTCCGACGGTGGCCGGCAGGAGCAGCAATTTCCGGCAGACTTCTTCGTCGAGCGCTCGTCCATTGTCCGTCGCGGCCGACAGGATGATAAATTCTTCGGATTCGAGCGATTCCACCACGAATTTGGATGCTTCGAGCCAACCCGATACGCCGATGAGGGGTTTCAACACGCTGACGACGGAGCCGTGGGCGGCGTAATCAAGGGAGATATTGGCGACCGGCAGTTTTCGGCCGAGGGAATCCTGAATTAAGCGGACGGCCAGCGGATGATCCTGACGATAGAAGATATCGCCGTTGGCCTCGGCCTGTTTCCAATCGAAGTGATACCAGCCGCGATGGGAATCGGAGCCATCATAATGAAAGCGGGGCTGATGATCGTCGAAGCGGGCCTGAGTTCTTAACTCGGCACGGGTTAATTCCAAGAGCCAGCGTTCCCGACCCGACAGGCTTTCCAAAGTCTTATCCCGATTGATCCGTAGGCGAGCGCTAACGTCTTCATCAAAATGTTCGAGCAACTTTTCGCGCGTTTGGGCCATGCGGGCCTGAATCTGCTCGTCCAATTCGGCCTGCAGCTTGTCGAACGCGGCGGCGATGTCACCGGACGTGCGGCAGGATTGATAGACCTGGGCGATTCGGCGTTCGATATCGACGCCGGATTCCAGGGCACCCAACACTTCGTCGCTGGCGCCGAAGACGCCGCCGAAAAGCTGGAATTTCTGGCTGAGTAACTGATAGACGCGCTGGTCGGCCTCATTGCGCTTGTTCAAGAAATTCAGAACGACCACATCGTGTTTTTGGCCATAGCGATGGCACCGGCCGATCCGCTGCTCAACCCGTTGCGGATTCCAGGGCAGGTCATAGTTCACCACCAGCGAACAGAATTGCAGATTGATCCCCTCGGCAGCAGCTTCGGTCGCGATCATGATCGAAGCGCGATCCTTGAAGTGTTCAACGATTGCGCCCTTCATGTCCACGGCGCGGGAGCCGATGACTGTGCCGTCGTCACCGTGGCGGGCGAGCCACTGTTCATAAATGGCCTTGGAATGCGGGTCGGCGTTGGTGCCGTTTATCAGCACCAGTTGCCCTTCGTATCCGTTGGCGGACAGAAGGTCGAAAAGATATTGCTGGGTACGCCGGGACTCGGTGAAGATAATCGCTTTGCGAAGGGCACCGAGAGATTCTGCCTTGCCGAGTGCAACCTTCAATGCTGGGAGTAGTGCGTTGCCCTTGGCGTTGGTTTTGATGCCATCCGCCAGAGCCGCGAATTGGCGAAGTTGGGCGAGCTCTTCCCGCAAGAGTTTCGGATCGATCTTGGCTTCAGTCTCGGTCCCTTCCGATTCCCATTCTTCTTCAAGTTCGTCCAAGCCCTCAAGGTCGTCCTCGTCGAGAAGATTGATGTTTTCGCCCTCGGCAATGCGCTCAACGCGGGCGATCAACCCCCGGAGCGTGCTGGCGATTGCAAAAGTGGATGAGGCCAAAAGCTTTCGGAGCACAAGCGTAATGAGTTGCCGCTGACTGGCGGGCAGAGCGATGAGCGTTTCCCGTTGAAGATAGGCCGATACCTTTTCGTAGAGGACATGTTCATCGTCTCCGGGAATAAATTCCTGTGTTACCGGAACGCGGCGTGTGAAGGGGATGTATTCGATCACTTGTTTGCGAAGCGTGCGAACACAAAGCGGCTGGAGTCGGCCGCGTAGGTTCGCGTTGCGCTCCCGCTCGTCGGGCGCGCGAACGAATTGCTCGCGAAACGACGCCGCATCGCCGAACACGTGTGGATCAATGACGCTGACCAGCCCGTATAATTCCATCAGCGAGTTTTGGAGGGGCGTGGCGGTGAGAAGCAATTTCGGCACAGTTCCGATCGCTTGGGCGATGGCGTTGGCCGTTTTGTTGGACGCCTTGAACACATTTCGCAGTCGGTGAGCTTCGTCGATGACGACAATATCCCACGGCACCTGGGCAAGCTCGGCCTGCTTGGCCGCTGCGAATTGGTAAGAACAAATTACTAGCCGATCTCTTTGATCGAATGGGTTGGTTATTCCCTCGGCCTGGGCGTTTGCGAAGATCCGGGAATCGAGGACGGAAGTCGGCAAGTAGAATTTAGATTCAAGCTCTTGCTGCCATTGCTTCCTCAATATCGCCGGGACGATGAGCAGAACATGCCGACGCCGTTCCGCCCATTTCTGCGCGATCACGATTCCGGCTTCAATCGTTTTTCCTAGGCCGACTTCATCGGCAAGAATAACGCCCTTTGACAGGGGAGACCGCAACGCGAAAAGTGCGGCATCCACCTGATGCGGGTTCAGGTCAACGCGTGAGTTGGCTATGGAACGAGACAGGCTTTCAATTGTGCCTGCCGCGCCTTTCAGCGTGAGCAAGTGCGCCCAATATTGGCTGTGGTATGGAGTCATGTTCCGCTGCCGCCATCTCCTCCCCTGTGCGGCAAGGGCGCTCAACACCTGGGAGCCATGTGCCTGACCGGAGGTGTTCGGATGATAACGAAATGGCTGCCGCCGGGCATTACTGCGAGAGTGTACCGAGCGCTTCGTTTGGCGGCCAGCGCGAGGTGCGAGGATACTGGCGCCGCTTCAGGACTACTTTGTCTAATCAGGGCATGCGGCGTGAAATGTCACGCTGATGTAGTCTGCTGTTCCCGCCGAGCGTATTGATGGGACACGGTAAATTCCACAGAATCGCCCATCTCTTCGGGAATCAGCGCGGCGTAGTGCCGTCGGCAGATTTCTGGGGAGTTGCCCATCAACTTACTGATCTTGTAAAGGCTCTCCCCTTTCATCGCGAGCTGGCTACCGAAGGTGTGACGGTATTCGAGGCACGTCCAGTGGAGCCCCTTAGCCGTGTTGAGCGCGCGTAGGTCCGAACTGAAATTATCCGGGTCATAGCGCCCACCCGCGGAGTTTGGAAAGAACCAAGTACGCTCGCTGCGCTTAAGCCGCCACTTGTCGAGATAGTGACGCAGGCGGGAACTGATGGGTACTGCCCGGTTTACCTTCGTTTTAGGCTGCCAGAATTCATCGCTGATAGTCTTGGCCCGTATCCGGATCAAGCCATATTGGCCGCTGGACCAGTCAATATCATCTGGCGTGAGCCACAGAAGCTCTTCCCGGCGCAGGCCGGCGTAAATAAGCGCCGCCGCCATCGCTTGGTATTTCACGTGGTCGGCCAGGGCCTCCAGCTGATCATCGATCTGTTTGAGAGTCAGGAATCGGATCGTCGGCGCCGGCTCCTTGTAGCGTTCGACCTTGGCTGCGGGATTTTGGTCGTTCGGAAGCCGAATATTCTTCTGCTCCATGGCCCAATTGAATAGGCGCATGAGGATTTCCCGGTAGCGGTTAGCGGTCTTGGGCGCTAGACCGCGCCGAGCCACCTGCGCGGAAATAAATCCGGCGATGTCGGCGGTCTTGATCGCCTCGAAACAGCCGGCCTCGATCACCGGCGCCTTGGTGCGCCGATCGGTCTCGCTCTTGGGCGGCCGCTTCTTGGCCCTGACCGACCGCTTGCGGCCGTTGATTTTCAACGCGTCACAGATGGGACCAAACACGTCGCGCAAATAGTAGATGTCGGTCTGAGCGGATTTGGCAGTTTTGATCTGCCGAATGTGCTCGACGTAAGCGGTGACGATCTCGGCGATGGGCGTGCGCGTCGGCAGGGGCAGGTCATCGCCGCTGGCCTGCGCCTCCTCAAAGCGGAGGAGTTTTTTCTTGGCGATTTGAAAGTTGTCCGATGCCCGGATGCGGCGCTGCCGATTGCCGACGTAATACTGGATGTACCAGGCGGGTCCGTTCTTCCACGTGCGCTTGATGAGACTTGCCATTTTGCTCTCCTTGGGTTGGAGAACCAATCACTTCGGCAAGTCCCTTTGACATTGGTAGTGTACGCGCCAGTGTACGCGCATACAAACAAATACCAAACAAAAAAGGACTTGCATGATCGCAAGTCCTTTTCCTGCATCGAATAGCGGGGGAGGGATTCGAACCCTCGACCTCCGGGTTATGAGCCCGACGAGCTACCAGGCTGCTCTACCCCGCGATCTTTACTCATCTTAGACCGCCCGGCGGGGGTGTCAAGCTTTTCCCTTGGCCGTTCTGGTCGCGCTCCCGTTGCCTTTGCACGTGGGCCGTGGGAATTTTCTTTCTGCGGCTCGCATTCTCCGCCAATGCGTATGCCCGGTTCTCGCTGCCGCTCGCCCGGCGCGGAATTCCGGCGGCGGAGGAATTGGAGCAGGCGCTCGTGGCCGTGCTGGACATGGCGGGTGCGTGACTGAATCGGCGGGCACAAGGGCGAATAAACCAAGACGATGATGATCGGTTGCGGTGTTCGTCACGGCCGAAGTCGCTTACTCGAATGTAACAGGCGTCGCCGCCGCGGACGCCGCCGGCTGCCCTGTAAATGTTCCAACATGCCTTTGCGAGCCCATGCGTTGAGCCGTCGCCACCGGCGGCAAATGCCAAGGACTTTCGAGCTCAGGCTCGACCTCAACCGTCCTGCGCAGCCGCCGCTTGTCCGACCTTCCCGTGCTTTGGCCGCGGACCGGAATATACGGCTCCATACTGAATGGCCTGCCCACCCGCCACTCCTTTTGCCAGAAAGGTCGGCCGTCGCCGGTGGATGTTCAACGGGACCTTCGGCGGGAGGTCGGACAGTGGGGGTTGTGAAGGACGGTTGAGGTCGCGCTTGAGCGCGAAACTCATTAGCGCTTGCCGCGGCACGCGGCGAACTTTAGTCTTTCGATTGCCGACGGCCTGTTCGATGGCCGACGGGCCAGCCGGCGGCGTCCGCGGCGGCAGCGCCTTATCCTATTCGAGTGAGCGCCGCCGATCGTCACGGAGAATTCAACCGATCATCTTCCTGCATCTTCTTGACCGATTTGCCGTCGCCGTCGCCGATGGCGTCAGGTATCCGGAGATGGCTGATCGCTATCAGAAAGGTTGAAACCTTCCAATCCATCCGCATAATCTGTCGCTCGATTGAATGCGGTTGGAAATACTCCTTTATATCGTCTATTTGGCGGCCGGGCCGGGCTTGTGGACCCTTTTTGGTATTGCATTGGCATCCAGCCGACGCCGAATGAATATCCTCCGCAAATCCACCCAGCCGATTCCCCAGCCCCCGCCGAAGGTCACCCTCATCATTCCGGCCAAGGATGAGGGAGAACGGATCCGGCAATGTCTGACTTCGGTGTTGGCTCAGGATTATCCCCAATTTGATGTTCTGGCGGTTGATGACCGCAGCAGCGATGCCACCGGTCAGGTCATGGACGAGATGGCCGCGGCCGACCCTCGGTTGAAGGTCCTGCATATCGACGAACTTCCGGTCGGATGGACGGGAAAGAATCACGCCCTGTTTCGCGCCGCGTCGCGCGCGGATGGACAATGGCTCCTGTTCATCGACTCCGACGTGATCCTGCAACCCGCGGCCCTGTCCACGACCCTGCGCGTCGCCATCTCCAGAAGATACGACTTGCTCAGCCTGATTCTCAGGCAGGACACCCATGGGATTTGGGAGTCCGCCCTTGTCCCGATCGCCTCCGCCGCAATTGGCAGCGCGCACATGATCGGGCTGAGCAATTCCGAATCCAACAATTACTTCTTCGGCAACGGCCAGTACATGCTCTTCAACCGAAAAATATACGATCAGATCGGCGGGCACGAGGCCGTCAAAACGCAATTCAATGAAGACATGGCACTGACTCGGATAATGAAGCAATCGCGGCTTCGACCGAGGATCGCATGGGGAAGCGATCTCGGCTCGGTTCGGATGTACGATTCCCTGCCGAGCATCATGAAGGGCTGGAGCCGCATCTTTTTCGGCTGCAGCAGCGGCTCGCCCTGGCGCAGCCTGGCCGTGATGTTGTTCATCCTGATCGGAGGTTATTCCGCCATCGTCGCCGCCGGGTGGGGCGCTTACCGCGTCGGCCACCCCGTCGGAATCTGCAACGGAATCCCCTGGCTCGTCGCCGCCGCGATTCATTGGACATTGATGACGGTTCAGATCGGCATCATCTACCGCTGGATGGGGGCGCGGGCCATTTACGCCGCCGGGTTTTTCATAACCGGCCTGTTCGTGCTGGCGATTCTCGCGCGGGCGGTATGGATGTGCATCACCGGGAAAGTCGATTGGCGCGGAACCAGCTACTCGCACGAGATCGAGTTGGTGAAGCCGGAAAAAGCCGTGAAATGATCCGCGAAAATGGGGAAAAGGGGACATGACTGAGGGAGTCAGCAGTGACGCCGCTTATTCCTCGGCGTCAAAAAAATGTCGCAATGTATCCCAGAATATCCCATTTGGGGGGGAGGGGGGTGGGGGGCGCTCCGCGAGAGGGTAGAACAGTAGACAGTTGAAAGTAGAAAGAGTGCGGGTCCTGGAGCATGGGATTGCAATGGTCATTTGTCGTTCGTCATCTGTCATTGCCGAAGGTCCCGATTACATCGGGGGTCATTTGTCATTTGCATGGAAGTAGCCCAAATAGGGCGAAGCGCGAGCGCAGGAGCAGCCCGATGCTGGCCCGAACTTGTCCAAACATTTACCTAACTTCCGTTGGCTTTGCAAGGGAAAAATCTTGAGATTCATTCATGCAACAGGATCACGCGCAGCGACGGCGGGGGCGGACCAGCAAGCCGATCACGCCGACGGCCAGGAGGGCGAGCGACGCGGGCTCCGGCACCGCAACGGCCGATAGTGACGCGGACTCGATTGCAATGTTGTCGTAGGCGCCATTGTTTGCGGTTGTGTAATAATCAACGGTCAGGGTCTGCCCCGGGGAATTGGCCTGGTACGTGATCGTTTCGATTGCAAAGTCGGCGCTGGCGCTACTCGTGGACGAGACGGTATTGGTGTACTCCGTTGCTGAGCCATCGCTCAGCGACGCCGTGACCGTGGCGTTCACATCCACATAACCCAACTGGAGAATGAGCGTCCTGGAAAGGGTGTTGCTCGCGGCAAATGTCAACTGAAACCCGGTGCCGATCGCCGGCCCATCGGTGGAGCTGCCGCCCGGCGGGTAGGCCTGCATAAGCATAGGGATTGCCGAACTCTGATTCGGGGTGTTCGTACCGTCGCTCCATGTGAACAGGCCAGGCTGGTCCGTCCGGTCGGTCGTATCGGTAATGCTTAGCCCACCATAGAGCGTCATACCCAGAATGTCGTGGGTGGCTACATTTTTCTCATCGTAAGGCGTCGTGCTTCCTTCCGTTTGGTTGGACGTGCTACCCCAAACCGCCCAGTCATCAGTCCCCTGGGTGGTGAGATTTGTTGTTCCAGGAGCCGTCGTCAGGGATTGCGAACCGCTGATACTGCCAGCGCGGGCCGTCATGTCGAGTGCCAGCACGATAGCCAAGGCGAGCCAAGCGGCCGAGCCTGAAATTCTGTTCGAGATTTTTGAAGATTGCCCGTTAAAAATCGAGAGAGCGTCTCCGGCATTACCCTGATACATTTTCTCCCTTTCCTTCCCACTTGGTTTCCGTTCGTCCAAAGGACGCCACAGAGCAAACGGCAAACCAGCCGCAGGCGAATGGACAATTCAATCCTTAAAGCATTACCTGAAAAAAGGGTTACGTGGATGAACGCCTTGGGGCAGCGCGCGGACTTCGCCCGTTGATCGGGTTATTTCGACTACTCATGAACGGGTTATCTTGAACAGTTCGCCACCGCGAGCCACTGGCAGGGTGACGCGGGGCGGAAAACTTGGAGATTTATTCTGCCTGATTAACGGTAGTGGGTCAGTTTGAGTTTTTGCAGTAATTTTGCAAGAATTTATGCCGCTGCGGAGCTTTATCGGTAGTTCACTGGAAACAACGCTATGGGCAAATGGGACAACCTTTTCGCATTCCGTGCCGCTGCTATGCTGGACAATGTTCCTGGGATGCGCGCCGTATTGAACCGCGATGCGACTTTCTTGGCCGATGAGAATCCAAATAACCTTCCGCTCGAATTCCTCGCGAAGATTTATCAGATTCAAACCTATGCGCGCGACGGTCCAATCGAACGGGTTAAGGATTTGGTGCGAGAAGACCCGCGCCTGATCCGCCATCCTTGGACTATTCAAGGCTGGCTTCCTCTGAGCCAAGCCGTATGGGGAAATCAAGCGGAAATCGTCAGGTTTTTGTTGGACAATGGGGCATCTGGCGACGACCGCATTGTCGAAGGTGGTTGCACGGTCCTACAGATGGCATCGGATTTAGATCGAATCGAGATGGCGCGCACGATGATTGAAGCTGGCGCGGACGCCAACGCCACAGCACCCGACGGTTCGTCGCCGCTTACCAAAGCAAAATCAGACGACATGAAGTTGGTTCTTGCGCGCGGCTGAATCTCGCGTCAATCCAAAAGCGCCACTAACTCCTCAATCTCCCAAACATGATCGGTCAGACCGGCTTGCATCGCCGGTGTGACGCGGAGCGTCTGGTGAATCCGGCAGTAGTTGTAGTGCATGAAGTGAAGTGCGACCATCGCCGCGTGGTTCCCCTCACCCTGGCCCTCTCCCCGGATTACGACTCGACCATGCTCGCCGAGGTCAGGGGAGAGGGGATAATTCGACGTGCGATTACCCTGGTGCCCCGCCAGGCGGGTGGGGTTAACCTTTACTAAATGTAGCCCGGATCGTATAGTCGTTTTTCGTCGCCGCAGGTGTTGTAACTGCCGCTGCGGAGGCTTCGCCTGCCGCTGCCTGAGGGAGTTCTTCCATGACGGAACAGAATTCGGCCCCCGCCCCGGCGCCCGATATCAATTCCGAAACCTTTCTGCCGCAGTCCACGGTCCTTATCGTGGATGATAATCAGCAGAATGTGGAACTTCTCCAGGCGTTTTTGGAGAGTCTGCCGGTGAAGATTGTCACCGCGGCCGATGGGTTGGAGGCTTTGGAGAAGGTGGCGGCGTATAAGCCGGATTTGATTCTGCTGGACATCATGATGCCGCGGATGAGCGGGTTCCAGGTTTGCAAGCGAATCAAGGGAGATGCCAAGACCAAGGACATTCAGGTTTTGATGGTTACCGCGCTGAACGAGCTGGGGGATATCGAGCAGGCGACGGAATGCGGGACGGATGATTTTGTCAGCAAGCCGGTGAACAAGTTCGAGCTGGTCACGCGCGTCAAGAGCCTTTTGCGGGTGCGTCATCTTAAGGGGGAGCTGGAGCGGGCGCTGACGTATCTGAACGAGATCGAGCAGGACGACGAAGCGCGCTAGCCGCGCTGAAACCCGAAATCCGAAACCCGAATGACGAATCAAATCCGTGTCAAGCAAACCCGAAATCCGAAACCAGAACGACGCCCCTGCGGGGAAACCAGAAATCCGAAACCAGAATGACGAAACCAGAAACCAGAATCAATGTCCAAAACCAGAATGCCCTAAACGCTGCACGTCTTTGCGTCGGTCATTCGGGTTTCGGATTTGATTCGTCATTCTGGTTTCTGGTTTCTGGTTTGGCCCTGGCCTTCCTTTGCGCGCGCGCCGGGGCGCAAACACAGCCGTCGGGCGGGGGCGGGGAACTTCTTCAGAACAAAGCAGCCATGCCGGGCTACGGGGTGGAGGCTTACCGGATCGTCAGCGGTCCGGATGAGATTATTTCGGTGCTGCGGAATGGGGCGGTGGTCATTTGCAAGCGGGTGGCTTCGCCGGTGGCGGCGGTGCGCGGGTATTGCGAAACCGGCGGGGTTTATGAGGGCCAGTGGCTCGGGGGCGGGCTGAGCCATCTTCTGGAACATCTGGTCGCCGGCGGCAGCAGCGAGCGGCGCACGGAGACGCAGAACAAGCAGCTTCTTCAGCAGATCGGCAACGATTCCAACGCTTACACCACGTACGATCACACGGCGTTTTTCGTGAATACCACGACGGCGCATTTCGCGCAGGCGGCGGATTTGGTCACGGGTTGGATGCTGGGGGCCAAAATCACTTATCCCGAATACACGCGGGAATACCAGGTGGTGCAGCGCGAGCTGGAGCGGAACAAGGGGAATCCGGACATGGTTTTCTACCAGCTCATGCAGGAGAACCGCTATCAGGTCAGCCCCGCGCGCGTGCCGGTGATCGGATATCAGGAAGTCATCCAGGGTCTGTCGCGGGACGATGTGTACAGCTATTACAAGATGGCGTATCAGCCGAACAACATGGTCTTCGCGGTGGCGGCGAATCTGGATCCGGAGGAGATGCTGAAGACGATGCGGGGGTATTTGTCGGATGCCAAGCCTGGGCGGGCGTTTTCGCACGACATCGCGGCCGAGCCGCCGGTGCTGGCGCCGCGGACGATCGTGGCGACGTTTCCGCGGCTGGGTCAGGCGAGGCTGAACCTGGCGTTTCCGTCGGTGCGTGAGACGGACGCGCAGATGTACGCGCTGGATTTGCTGGCGGAAATCCTTGGGGGCGGGGAGAGTTCGATCCTGGTGGAGGACATCCGCGATCGCCGGCAATTGTGCCACGGGCTGATCTGTGAGGACGATACGCCGCCGTATGTCTTGGGGTCATTCGATATCGAGATGGAGCTGGACGCCGGCAAGGTCGCCCAGGCGACGCAGGCGGTGCTGGAGGACATTGAAAAGATCAAGGCGGAGGGAATAGACGAGGATCGAATGCGTCGGGCGGCGGCGCAGATCAAGATCGCGCACTTGAAGGAATTGCAGACGTCGCAGGATGTGGCGGCGACGATGGGGACCGATTTTCTCGGGACCGGCGATGCGCATTTCAGCGATGAATATGTGAAGCGGATCGGGGCGGTGACGCCGGCGCAATTGCATGAAGCGGCGCGGGAATACCTGGATCAGGGGCGGCTCTTGACGACGGTGATGCTGCCGCGCGAGGCGGTGGGGGCGGCGGGTCTTCCCAAGGCGGAGGATTTGCTGCGCGGTGAAGCGACGACATCGCCGTCGGTGGCGACGGGGGCCAACAGCGGGCAAGTCGCCGGCGCCATCACCAAGACCGTGTTGGACAATGGGCTGATCGTTCTGCACCGGCGGATTACCACGACGCCGCTGGTGAGCATCAGTATGTTCGCGCTGGGCGGAATCACGGCGGAGAATGCGTCCAACAATGGTTTGGGGCAATTGGCGATGGCGACGGCGCCGCGAGGGACGCAAACGCGGACGGCGGAGCAGATCGCGGATTTTTTCGATCTGACCGGCGGCGATTTGAAAACGACCTGCGGGAATAACACCTGGTATTGGGAGGTCACCTGCACGCGGGACGATTTCGCCAGGACGATGGAGGTGTACGGCGACGTGGTGAACCATCCGGCGTTCGATCCGGCGCAGGTGGCCGAGATGAAAGCTCGGGCGCTGGCGCAAATCGCGGGGCAGGATGCGTCGTGGGATGGGCAGGCGTTTCGGTATTTCAAGCAGCAGTTTTTCGGTCCGAAGGGTTCGCCATATCAATTCACCCCGCTGGGAAGCAGCGCGAACGTCTCGCGATTGAGCGCGGGCGATTTGAAGTCGTGGTACCAGAAGACGATCCTGACGGCGCCGCGGGTGATCGCGATTTTTGGCGACGTGGACAATGACACGGCGGTGGCGATGGCGCGGAAATATTTCAGCGGGGGCCAGTTGCCGTTGCCGCCGAAGCAGGCGGCGGGGCCCGATGAGCCGGCGGCGTCGCCGGCGAAGCCGACGGTTGTGGTCGATCGCGTGGCGGTGCAAAAGACCGAGCAGGAATTGGCGGGGGTGGTGATTGGATTTGAATCTCACAGCCGCCTTGGCGAGCCGAACGAGGCGGGGCTGATCGTTGCGCAGTGCCTCACCGGGGGATATGGGTATCCAACGGGTTATATTTTCGAGACGCTGCGCGGGCAGGGATGGTCGTATGAGGCGGCGTCGCAGAACGTGCCTGGGCGGAGCCGGGGACTGGAGGGCGATTTTGTGGTGTATGCCGCGTGCGATCCGCGCAACGTGAACAAGGTCACGGGGGCGATCCTGCAGAACATGGCGCGGCTTCAGGGCACCGAGGCGGACATCCAGGCGGATTGGTTCACTCGCTGCAAGGACATGATCACGACCGCGTATGCGCTGGAAACGGAGACGCCCGAGCAACAGGCCCAGATCGCGGCGACGGAGGAATTGTTCGCCCTGGGTTACGATTATCACGAGGGATTCAGCGGTCGGATCAATGCGGTGACGCTGGGGCAGGTGCAGGAACTGGGGCGGACGCGGCTGGGGCATTGCGTGGTGACGGTGTGCACGCCGGCTCCGGAGATCGTCGATATTCATCCGGGTCCGAACGTTTATGAATCATTCCCGGCGATCGATCTGACGCCTCGGGGCGTGCGGCATGATGTGGGGGGGAAATAGGGAGAATATTTTGCACGACCAGACGACGAGCATCGAAAAGTTTCTGGAAGCGGCGGCGGCGAAGCAGCCGACGCCCGGCGGGGGAAGCGCCGGGGCGCTGGCCGGGGCGCTGGCGGCGGCGATGGGGGAAATGGTCGTGAATTACAGCGTCGGGAAGAAGGGTTTGGAATCGCACCTGCCGAAGCTGCAAAGCGCGCTGGCGGTGTTCCATCGCGGACGGGAAATGATGCTGGGGTTTTTGGCGGAAGATCAATCGGCGTATGAAGCGCTGACGGCGGCGCGGAAACTGCCGGCGGATTCTCCGAATCGGGAATCGAGCATCGCCGCGGCATCGCTGCTTTGCATTCAAGTCCCGGAATCGATGGCGATAACGGCGGTTGAAATGATTGGTTTGGCGGACGCGATTGTGGAGGCTGTTAACCCCCGTCTGCTGTCGGACCTGGCGGCTTGCGCCGAGCTGGCGATGGCGACGACGCGGGTGGCGCTTTATAACGTGCGCGTGAACCTGTCGGACATGGCCGATGCCGAGAGGCGGCGGAAGATCGAGGAAACCTGCGAGCGGCTTCTATCTCGGGCTACGGCGCTGATGAAGCGAGTGATCCCGAGAATCCGGGAGCGGGTTTCGCAAAGCTGAGAACATGAAATGCAACCCCGATTACATCGGGATTACATTTTTGTCGTTCGGATAGCGCCATGAGCGATGTGAAGAAGGAAAACGCTTCGCCGCAAGCCCGGCCGTTTTTGAGCGTGCTGTTTGCTTGCTGCTCGGTTTATCAGAGAATTTATCGCAACGCCGAAGGAACGGCTTATTGCGGGCGATGTCCGCGATGCGGCAAGCCGGTGAAATTTGAAATTGGGCCGGGCGGAACGGATGTCCGGCAGTTCGTTGTCCATTGATGCAGGGAGGTTTTGCATGAACGCGAGCCCATCAGGCAAGCCGCTGGCAACCGGTGGCTACGCCATCGCCAAGGCGGAAGGCAAATGCCACGTGTGCGGCCGGGTTGTTGAGCCGGGGGAAAAGCTGATGGCGGCGGTGCGCGAGACGCCGGTGGCGATGGAGCGGCTGGATGTGTGCCTGGCCTGCTGGGAGAGCTTCGACAAGGGCGGTTTGCTCGGGTTCTGGCAAAACACGCTGCTTGAGCCGACGGCCCGGAAGAATGTGTTTGTGGATGATGATGTGCTGTGCGAGCTGTTCGAGCGGCTGGCGGATGCGGCGGAGCCGGGAAAAATAGATTTCCGGTTTGTGCTGGGCCTGATCCTGATGCGCAAGCGGAGGATTGCTTACGAATCGACGCGCCATGAAGGGGAGAAGGAAATCTGGTCCGTTCGATTCAAGGGCCGGGAGGAACTGATGGACCTGGTGAATCCCCGGCTCGACGAGCAGAAGGTGGGCGAGGTGAGCCAACAACTGGGTGAGATTCTCAACGGGGATTTATGAGGCTGGGCGCGAAGGCGGTCTTTGCGGCGGCGGGGCTGGGATTGGGCGCCTGCAACTCTTCGCCGCCGCCGCAGGTGGGATATTTCGGCGATACGCTGACGTTGGGCCAGCTCGTCGAGCGCGTGAATGAGAACAACCAAAAGCTGCCCACGCTTTGGGCCCGGGAGCGTTTTGAAGCGGCGATCGTCGATCGCCCCAAGAACAAGACGACGCACATCGACGGCTACGGCAACCTGCTGTTCACGGGGCCCAATCAGATGAAGCTGACCGCCAAGAACGAGGTCGCGGACCTCTTCGAGATGGGCTCCGATGGAGCGCGGTTCTGGCTGTATGAGAAGCATGACCAGGTTTTCTGGTGGGGCAAATACTCTGATCTGGAAAAGGTGAATGAGGCGGAGATTCCGGTCCGGCCGGACATGGTGATGGAAGTGCTTGGCATCCGGCCGTTGGACGCGGACCTGCTTCGCCTGCCGGCGCCGGTGATGCGATTCAACAGCGCGTCCGACGCGTACATGATCGATTGGCAAATTCAGACCCCTGACCACTGGGCGGCGCTGAAGGAGATCTGGTACGACCGGCAGACGCTATTGCCGAATCGCGTGATGCTGTTCGATGCCAAGGGCCGGGTGGCGCTGTGGGCGCGGCTGTCGAAGTTCGAGCGGGTGGAGACGGCAAAGACCGACCCGAGCCAATGGCCGACGATGGCAACGCATTACGATTTGTTTTTTCCGCTTTCGGGCACGACAATGTCGTTCGACCTGAGCGACATGAGCCTGTCTCATAATGGATTTCCGAGCGCGGCGACTTACCGGATGCCGGACCCGTCCAAGCTTGGCGACTCGGGGGTGAGGGTGATTCAACTCGATGAAGAAAGCGTCCGTTAGGTTCCTGGGATGGCTGATGGTGTTGCTGTCGCCGCCGACGCTAGAGGCGGCGCCTGCGGCGTCGAACGCGCCTGCGGCGTCGAACGCGCCTGCGGCGTCAAACGCGCCTGCGGCATCGAACGCGCCGTCGCTCTCGATTGCGCCCGCGCCAAAGCACCGGGACCTGATGGCGGAAGGGAGTGATCACCATTTCTGGGTTGCACATGTCGGCAAAGGCCCGGACGGGAATTACGCGCAGACGACGATCGTGTGGCGGCCAAGGTGGTCCGGCAACGACGAATGGTCGCCGATGCCGTCGATCGGCCAGCGCGTGGTCAGCATCGCCACGAGCAACGACGAATTGCTGGCGGTGCTGCAAAACGGGCAGTGGGAAATCGCCGATGGCACGGACATCCGGACCGGCCCCACGCCGTCCCAAGGCCAGGTGATGCTGGCGATCGCTTGCGATTCCGACGCCGTGTGGGCGGTGGTGCGCGGTTGGACAAATCCGCCGGCGAGCACCCAGGCGGATTTGGCGGCGACGACTTCCACGACCGAAGCAACCACGCAGCCGACCGAGCCGCGGTTGCTCGTCTGCCATTTCGCCGACGGTAAATGGATTGATGCCCACCTGCTCCCCGACGATGTGACCGACGATCCGGCCCAGATGTCGCTGGCGGTGGTGAAACAACTGCCGATGCTGGCGTGGCGGAGCAGCGATGGGCGGCTCAGCGTGAGCGCGCTGACCAGCCAGAATGAATGGACCCGGCCGACCCTGGTGAACGCTCCGGCGGAGTTGGACAATTTCAAGTTGCTGACGATCAACGACCGGGCGGTGCTATGGCTGGCCGGGGGGCCGCCCACCAGCCGGCCAACGACGCGCACTGGCGCGGGTGGGGCGGGCGAGATTCTGATCGGCGACGATTTTCTCCACCGTCTTCCGCTGCAAGTGCCGACGACCCTTCCCTCCGACATTGCTTCTCAAACGCTTGTGGAGGCGTTCGGGAACCTGCGCTGGATCGCCTATGCCGGCGATCAACAGATCGAGCAGGATTTCAGCTTGCAGGCGTTCCCGGAATCTTTTCCGCCGGCGACGACAATGAGCGTCGTCGCCAACCCCAAGCCGCCGGCGATTCCGCTGATGCCCTGGATCGGCGGCGATGCGGTGCTGGTGGCGGCGGCGGCGATGGCGGCGGCGCGGCAACGGCAACTTTCCGCGCGGGTTGTTCCGCCGTCCGGTGAAGCGCGGGATGCCAAGGCGCACCTTGCCCCGCTGGGCGTGCGATTCGTCGCGGGGCTGGTCGATCTGGCGCCGATCCTGGCGGTCGTGGCCATCATTCATCCGGCCAACCCGGCAAATCCTTTGGCCAGCGTCGATGCCAAATCTTTGCAGGACCTTACGGAGCTGGCGACGCTGGCGTATTTGCTGCACACGACGGCGGCGGAGCTGATCTGCGGGCAAAGTCTGGGGAAGATGGCCTTCGGCCTTCGCGTGGTCGGCCCCGATGGCGGGTCGCCCCGTCCGATGGCGATGGTGCTGCGGAATCTGCTGCGGATCATCGATGTCGCCCTGGCGTTGCCGCTGCTGACGGTGCTCATTTCGCCGCTTCGGCAGCGCGTGGGGGACATGGTTGCCGGGACGGTGGTCATCGCGCCGGATGGCGAAGAGGATGAGCAGAAATAGGCATCGGCTCCGCCAACCTTATCTCCTTTTTTCATTCCGCTTTTCTCGTCGGCGGCTATTTATCCATTTAGAATGACCGCCATGACCGACCTGGAACTCCTTCAGCAATACGCCGACACCGGCTCACAGGAGGCGTTTGCGGAACTGGTTTCGCTTCATGGCGATTGGATTTATTCGGCGGCATTGCGGCTGGTTCATCGCCGGGAGTGGGCGGAAGATGTCACCCAGGCGGTCTTTCTGGTGCTGTCGTAGCGGGCAAAGAAATTGAAAACTTCAACACTCAATGGATGGCTGTTCAAAGTCACGCGCTATTGCGCATCCAATATTTTGCGGGAAGAAAATCGGCGGCAAAAACGGGAAAGGCGGGCCGCGATCATGACGAGCCAGAGCCGGGAAGCGATTGCGGAATCAACCTGGGAGGATATCGCGCCGGTTCTGGAAGAAACGGTGGGACGGCTCAGGAGCGCGGATCGCGAGGCCGTCCTGCTGCGGTTTTATCAGCAGAAGAGCATGTCGGAAGTCGGCGACGCGCTGGGGGTATCGGAAGACGCGGCGCGCAAACGCGTCGCCAAAGCACTGGAAAAATTGCGGTCGCTCATGATGGTGCGCGGAGTATTGCTGCCGGCGGCGGGGGTTGCGATCACGTTGCTTTCCGAGCGCACCACACATGCCGCCCCGCCGGCGCTTAGGGCGTCCTGTCTCCCCGGCGCGGCAACGACATCGGCGACTCACGTCGCACAAGGAGTCAATCACATGTTACTGGCGTTGAGAGTGAAATTCGTGGCGGCGGCGATTGGGCTGATGGTCCTGGTTCCCACGGGCGTTTGGATCGGCCTGCACGCCTCGGCGGCCGAGCAATCCGCCGCTCCCGAGGCGCCGGCGACTTCGCCGTCGGCGGCCCAGGCCCCGGGGATTACCGTCGATACCGATTTTGATTGCGGCACACCCGTTGACGCGGTGGTGGATTCTCCCAACCACGTCCGCATCACACTCGACGGACAGCAGGTCAGTCTCAACTGGTGGATGTTTCGCCTCAAAGGCGTGGCCGGAAAGACCGTGACCATCGATGTGCAATTGGCTCCAAATTCCAGGTCCGGGCTCGAAATGTGGGCAACACTCACGCCGGTGTATGGCGAAGCTCCTGATTTGAATGATCCGGCCACCTTCGCCACAGGACCTCTCAACGTGTCCGCGCCGACCTACCGCCGCGGAATCGGCATCCCCGCCACCGACGAACAAACCTGGCATTACATCAAGGATTCTTCGCTGGTGAACAATCGTCATTTCAAGATGACGCAGGCGTTCACCGTCGATTCGGTGTATATCGCCGGGCGCGTGCCGTATCCGCCGGCTTACAGCGCTAAATTCATTGACGGCATCGCCGCCAGTCCGTCGGCGAAAGTGATCGACCTGGGCAAGACGCCTGAAGGCCGGCCGATAAGAGTTGTTCAGATCGGCGCAACCGACGACGCTTCGCAAAAAACCAAACCCTGCGTGATCATTTGCGGAGGGGAACAAGCCTTCTGCCCCGATGCAATGTGGGCCTGCCAGGGGTGCATTGAATTTCTACTGGGCGATTCGCAAAAGGCAAAGGCCCTGCGCGACCAGTGCGTGTTTCTCATCATCCCCATGCTGGACCCCGACGGCACCGCCGACTCGAACCAGAATTTTGCGGGGAGCTTTCGCGCCGTCGCCAACTACCCCATCAGCATCGCCTACGCCGACTGGCTGCAAAGCCGGGTCCTGGCCGGCGGGAGGATTGACCTGGTGCTGGAGTTGCACGGCCTACAGTCGCAGGAATGCCAGCACCTCCAGCGCGTTGAAGTGAGCGGAGATCCGCCGGATCGGCTCGCATGTATTGAGGCGTTTCAGAAGATCATCACGCGGCAATTCGTGACCGACAGGCTCACGGTCACGCAGAACACCCTAAACGGCGGCCGGCATTCGCCCTACCGGTTTTCGGGGTGGGTGTCGAAACGATTTGGCGCCCTGGACATCATATATGAAGTGAACGCGCAGGCCTCGATTCGGCACCTCACGCTGTCGCAATTGAAGGACACGGGCCGGCTCTTTACCCAGGCCGCCGGTGAATTTTTTGCGTCGGAGCGTGGCGCGCAGCTTCTGGCGAGCGTGGACAAGGCGCGCGCGAATCGACAGGCGGTCTGGAATGGCAACCCCGCGACCAATCCCTCGCAGAACGCGATTGAATCGGAAGAAGCGGCGGCCAGACCGGGTGGCGGCGCGCCCGCCGGCGGCAATCGATAGCCAAGCACGCGGCATTTCATCGGGCGGAAGCCCGGGGATGGCCATCCCTGGGCTTGGAAACGCTACAGCGAACACGCCACGATCGGCTCCTCATCCGCGCTGGAATGGAGCCAACGACGGCCGTCCAACTCGATCAAATCCATCGCCGCTTTTGGGCCCCACGTGTTTGGCGCGTATTGCTGCGGGGCGGTGTTGCTGCGCGCCCAGGCTTCCTCGATCGGGTCGATGACCTGCCAGGCGGCTTCGGCTTCGTCGCCGCGAATGAACAGCGTCTGATCGCCCAGCAGCGAATCGTACAGGAGCCGTTCATAAGCCTCGGGCGGCTCGGCCTTGAATGTCGTTTCGTACAGGAAGTCCAGGGCAACGGATTTGATGACCATTGCTCCGCCGGGCACTTTCCCGTTGAGCCGCCAACTGACTCCCTCTTCCGGCTGAACGCGGATGATTAAATCGTTCGGAAAAACGGTGTCGCATTGCTTCTGGAAAAGGGTCAGCGGCGGCGAGCGGAAGCGGACGACGATCTCGCTGAGTTTTTCCGGCAGGCATTTTCCGGTGCGAAGATAGAACGGCATGCCGCTCCATCGCCAATTGTCGATGAAGAGTTTGATGGCCGCGAAGGTTTCGGTGCGGGAATTGGGGGCGACCCCGCGCGCTTTCAGATAGCCGGCCGTCGATTTCATGCCCGATTTGCCCTGATATTGGCCGGGGCCGTATTGGCCGCGGATGGCGTGGGAATCGATCAAGCGCGCTTCCATCGGCCGGATGGATTTATAGACCTTCACCTTCTCGTCGCGGATGCTGATGGAATCCAGCGCCGCCGGCGGCTCCAGGGCCACCAGGGCCATGAGCTGAAACAGGTGGTTCTGGATCATGTCCCGGGTCGCGCCGCTTTGGTCGTAATAACCCGCCCGGTCATCGGCGCTGAGGGTTTCGCTCACGGTGATCTGAACGTGATCGATGTACTTGTAATTCCAGATCGGCTCGAAAATCGAGTTGGCGAAACGCATCACCATGAGGTTCTGGACCGTTTCCTTGCCCAGATAGTGGTCGATCCTGAAAACCTGCTTTTCCTCGAAATTCTGGTGCAAGATGCGGTTGAGATGCCTGGCGGTCAGCAGATCTCGTCCGAAGGGCTTTTCGATGATGATGCGTTCGAAGCCGGCGGTGTCGTCGCCGACCTTGGATTTCATCCGCTCGCCGAGCCGGCAAATGACTCCTTCAAACACTTCCGGCGGAGTGGAGATGTAAAACAGGCGATTGCCGCCGGTCTCGTGCGTTTTGTCCAGTTCCTCCAGCTTTGCCGCCAGACGCGCGTGATCCTCCGCCGAGTCGTATCCGCCCGAAACATAAAAGATGTTCGGCTCCATGCGTTTCCAGACGGATTCATCGATGGGCTGGCGGCGGGCGTTTTGTTTGATCGCGTCGTGGCAGTCTTTACGGTATTGCTCATCGGTCAGGGGCGTGCCGTCTTTCTTCTCCTTGGATCGCGCGTATCCGACGAGAACGAAACGATCGCTGACGAGTCGCTCGCGGCAGAGTTCGTAAACGGCGGGGATGAGCTTGAGCTGGGCGAGATCGCCGCTGGCGCCGAAGATCACGATCGCGCATGGGACGGGGGCGGGCATGGGCGGAGTTTACCTTGGGGGAGTGTGGATGACAAAATCTCAAACCAGAAACCGGAAACCAGAATGCCGAAGGTCCCGGCGCGCCGGGACCTTCGGCATTCTGGTTTCTGGTTTCGGATTTCGATTATACTCCCCGCCATGCGCGATCCACGACTTGCAAAACTAGCGGAAGTATTGGTGAACTACAGCGTCGGGGTCACCCGGGGACAACTGGTGCGGATCAATGCGCCGGCTGTGGCGGAGCCGCTGGCCCTCGAGGTTTTTCGCCAGGTGGTCAAGGCCGGCGGGCATCCCATGGTGCGAATGGAATCGGACGAGACGTGGGAAATCCTTTACAAAACCGCGAGCGACGAGCAACTGGCGTTCTTGAATCCCGTCGCGAAATTTGAAATCGAGACCATCGACTGCTCGATCGGCATCTGGGCGGATGATAACACCAAGGCGCTGACGAACTGCGATCCCAAACGGATGGCCAAATATAGCGCCGCCCGCCGGCCGATCGTGGACATCTTCATGCGCCGTGCGGCGGAGGGAAAGCTGAGATGGACCGGGACGCAGTTCCCCTGCCAGGCCTGCGCGCAGGATGCCGAGATGTCGCTGGCGGAATACGAGGATTTTGTTTTCGGGGCGGGGTTACTGGCAGATCCCGACCCCGTGGCGGCATGGAAACAGGTCTCGCGGCGGCAACAGCGGCTGGCGGATTTCCTGAACGGAAAGTCGGACTATCGCGTCGTGGCCGCCAACGGCACCGATATCCGCATGTCCGTCGCCGGAAAGAAATGGATCAATTGCGACGGGCATGAGAATTTCCCCGATGGGGAAGTGTTCACCGGCCCGGTCATCGAGAGCGCAGCCGGCGTCGTGCACTTCAGCTTTCCCGCGGTGCATGGTGGACGCGAGGTGGAAGATGTCCGCCTGAAGTTCCGCGACGGCAAAGTCGTGGAAGCGTCGGCCGCCAAGGGCGAGGACTTTTTGATCTCGATGCTGGACATGGACGCGGGCAGCCGATTCCTCGGCGAGTGCGCCATCGGAGCGAATTATAACATCACCCGATATACGAAAAATACTTTGTTCGACGAAAAGATCGGCGGCACGGTGCATTTCGCGCTTGGGGCGGGATATCCGGAAACGGGCAACAACAATCAGAGCGGATTGCATTGGGACATGGTGGTGGATTTGCGCCAAGGGGGATACGCGGAGATCGACGGCCAAAGAATCAGCGAAAACGGGCGCTTCACGAATTCACAGTGGCCATGCAGCTCGTGAGCGGTGGCTCGTGAGAAAAAAGGCAAGGATGAAATGAACGGCCGCAGCGTCGCGATTCGATTGGCCGAGGCGGACGACCTGGCGGCCATCAACGACATTTACAATTATTATGTTCTACATTCCGCGTGCACCTACCAGGATTCGCCGGAGCCGATCGAGGGACGCCGGCAATGGTTCGCCAGGCACGGCCCCGGCCATCCGGTCACCGTTGCCGAGATGGACGGAAGGATCGTCGGATGGGGATCGCTCTCGGCCTATCACGCTCGCTCGGCCTATCGGCACACGGTCGAGAATTCGGTGTATGTTCAACATGAGTTTCATCGGCGAGGAATCGGCTCGGTCATCCTGGTCGATCTGATCGAGAGGGCCCGGACCATCGGCTACCGCGCGATCATCGCGGGCATCGACGGTGATCAGACGGCCAGCGTGAAGCTGCACGCGAAGTTCGGCTTTGAGACGGTGGGGCATCTCAAGCAGGTCGGATTCAAATTCGGGCGCTGGCTGGATGTGATTTACATGGAACTTTTGCTGTGAGTTTAGCCGCGACCCGAAGGGGAGCGCGTTCTATGGACGTTCCAGAATCCCAGCCGCCTCGTTAGATTTGTTACGCCACCGCCGCCACGACTTTCTTCGCCGCATCGGTCAGGTCCGTCGCCGTTTGCAGCGTCGGCATCTGGGCCTGGGCTTCGGACAGGATTTTGCGCGCCTTTTCCACATTCGTGCCTTCCAGGCGGACGACCAGCGGGATTTTGAAGGCGACTTCGCGGCCGGCTTTTACCAACGCCTCGGCGATGACATCGCACTTGGCGATGCCGCCGAAAATGTTCACCAGAATTCCTTTGACGTTTGGATCGGAGAGGATGATGCGGAAGGCCTCGATGGCGCCCTCGGCGGTGACGCTGCCGCCGACGTCGAGGAAATTCGCCGGCTCCGCGCCGTGAAGCTTGATCACGTCCATGGTCGCCATGGCCAGGCCGGCGCCGTTGACGAGGCAGCCGATGTTGCCGTCGAGGGCGATGTAATTCAGGCTGGCCTTGTGGGCGCGGACATCGAGCGGGCGCTCCTGCGATTCATCCACGAGGGCGGCCAGATCGAGATGGCGAAATGCCGCGTTGTCGTCGAGATTGAATTTGGCGTCGATCGCCAGGAGCTTGCCGTCCTTGGTGAGAACCAGCGGATTGATCTCCGCCAGCGAGGCGTCCATTTTGATGAAGGCCTTGCCGAGGTTGAGCATGAGCCTGCCCGCTTCGGAGGCGAGCTTGTCCTTGAAGCCGAGCTTGAACGCGAGGTCGCGCGCCTGAAACGGCAGCAGGCCGAGCGTCGGATGCAGCGATTCCTTAAAGACTTTTTGCGGAGATTTTCTGGCGACGTCTTCGATTTCCACGCCGCCCTCGGCGGAGGCGATCAACGTGGCAGCGGCGCGCGTGCGGTCGATGGTGATGCCGAGATAATATTCGCGGGCGATTTCGACGCCCGGGGCGACGAGCAGGATCGAAACCGGAACGCCCTCGGGGCCGGTTTGGTTGCTGACCATCCGATGCGAGAGCATGAACTTGGCCGCTTCCCGCGCCTCATCGGCGGACTTGACGAGTTTGACGAATCCGGCCTTGCCGCGCCCGCCGGCGTAAACCTGCGCTTTGACGACGCATCGGAAGGCGGAGCCTCCGGCGCCGGTCTGCATTTTCTTGAACGCCTCGGCGGCGGCCTCGGGCGAGCGCACGACCTCCGACGGGGGAACGGGGATGGCGTGATCGGCCAGGATCTGTCGGGCTTGGTATTCGTGGATTTTCATTGGGGGTCAGTTGTCATTGCCGAAGGTCCCGATTACATCGGGGGTCATTTGTCATTGGTCATTGGTCATTTGTCAATTGCGAGGGTGATGCGCTCGCTTCAGCGAGCAGCTTGGTGAGTAGTTGCTCGAGACCGAGCTCTTTTGCCCATCGCCTCAGATAAACCAAGTCAAGAGCATTGCGATTTAGCACCGCTACGCGCAAAGCATCACGATACTGGCGCTGCGAGTCCGATTCAACCGACCATTCGAGCTTCGATAGGATGGAATCTTCCGGGGTGACAATCAAGACCTGGGAGCCAAGTATCGTGGCGGGCGCCGAGCGGGAGAATTCCTGCAGGCTGAAGGGGCGGTCCTTGCGAATGATCAGATCGGCTTTCCACGCGCCTTCGGTGTCGATCACATTGAACATCGATCGATGCGCCAGCGCGCTATGAGCCGCCTCGCGGCTGATGTACCACTCGGGCGGCAGCGAATCGAGGAACCGATTCAACCTGGCGGCATCCGGATCGAGGATCAGATCGAAGTCGTTCGTGGCGCGCGGTTCTCCATGAAAACTGCTGGCGAGTGAGCCGCTGATCATGAACGGTATGCCGGCAGCCTTCAAGAGCGTCGCAATCTGCTGGAAAAAGGCTTCCTGGCTCACGGTTCCACATCCTCCGAGCCAAAAGCAAGTTTGAACAGTTCAGGCCCGATCGCCAGTTTCAGCGCGGCTAGGCGAACGCGCCGCTCATCGTAATCGGGGTGGCGATGACGAACGCCCGCTTCGCTGACCCGGCGAAGCGTATTGCCCAACTCAAAAGTCATTTTTACCCGCCCCTCAAAGCCCAGCTTTCGCAGGGCCTCCCACAGGACAGCGCTCGGCTCGTGAGATTGTTCCATTTCCGCGGACATTTCAATTCTCACCCGAAGCCAAGACAACCCCGATGTAATCGGGACCTACGGCCGCGAAGACACGGAGGCCGCGAAGACAGCCACGAAGCGAATTCTCCGTCATTTCTTCGCGCGATCTTCGTTGATATCCTGCAATTTCTTCTCTTTATGACAAGATTTTCAATTCTTCGCGTCTGTCTTCGCGATCTTCGCGTCTTCGCGGTTGCCTTCTTTGCGACGCGTACCGAGAACTGAAAAACTTTATTCCATCTCTAACATCAATCTCCCAGAGTGATAGCTCATTGATACAATCTCCAGCTGTGACTGGCAATGAACCGGCCATCGTTCTCAGCAGCGGGGGGCTGGACAGCACGACGTGCCTGGCCATCGCCCGGGCCGAGGGATTCGCACCGATCCATTCGCTTTCGTTCGATTATGGCCAGCGGCACCGCCATGAACTCGCGGCCGCGGCGGCGGTCGCCAAGGCAATGGCCGCGGCCGAGCATCGGGTGATTCGAATCGATCTGCGCCAATTCGGCAAAAGCGCCCTGACCGATGCCATCGATGTCCCCAAGGACCGCACCGAAATGTCCGGGGAGATTCCGATCACATACGTCCCGGCTCGAAACACGATTTTTCTGAGCTACGCCCTGGCCTGGGCGGAAGTGCTGGACGTGCGCGATGTGTTCATCGGCGTGAATGCGATTGATTACAGCGGCTACCCCGATTGCCGCCCGGAATACATCGCGGCTTTCGAAAAGATGGCCAACCTGGCGACGCGCATGACGACCACGGCGGCGGCAGGGGAAAAACCATTTACGATTCACACGCCGCTGATTCGATTGACCAAGGCCCAGATCATTCGCCGCGGCATCGAACTCGGCGTCGATTATGGCCTGACGTTTAGCTGTTACGACCCGGACGATCGCGGCCGGGCGTGCGGCCGATGCGATAGCTGTTTGCTGCGGAAGAAGGGATTCGCCGAAGCGGGGGTGGTTGATCCGACCGTCTATGGTTGAATGGGGCGGCGCCTTCCTTAGGGTCGCGGATCGTAGACTGGAGGGGTTAGCCAAAAGGTCTGAGTGGCCAGTTAATTAATGTATCCGCTCGGGTATGATTCTTGTTTTGCGGTTGCTGGAAATTAATCGGAGGCGCAAAGTCTTCCGTAGGAAAATGGAATTATGCCGGATAAAAAGTTTCTAGAGGAATTTCCGCTCTACCGGAAATTCGAGGCAGCGGTTGAGCCTTGGGTTGATTATTTACCGAAGGTGGCAATAAATATGCCATGCGCCGAATGCAAGTCGAATCAGACGTTCAAAATGGTGAATGAGTTCGGGCCAGAGGGTAGCGACGCTCCGGGGAGCATACTGTGGGCTGAGTATCAATGTCAGCACTGCAACAGCGCCAAGAGGACATTTTTCATCTTGGCGGACAGGAAAAAAAAATGGTTTATGAAGGTAGGACAGTATCCGGCTTGGGATATTCGTGGGGACGCCGAAATCGAAAGACTTCTTGGAGAACATGCCGAATATTTTAAGCGAGGGCTCATATGTGAGTCGCAAGGTTATGGAATTGGCGCATTTGGTTATTACCGCCGAATAGTTGAAAACATAATTGATGAGTTGCTTGCAGAGATCGGCCAATTGATGATTGGTGAGGAGTTGCACGAATTTCAAGGGGCGTTGGAGAAAACAAAGCACACGACTGTGGCGCAAGACAAGATCGAGCTCGTAAAGGAGTTGTTGCCGCCCATTTTGCGACCCAACGGGATGAATCCGCTTTCAGTTTTACATACCGCGCTGAGTGAGGGCTTGCATGCTGGGCCTGAGGAACTTTGCTTGGAACAGGCTGCCATAATCAGGCAGGTGCTCGTGTACTTGGTCAATGAGGTGAAAGCACGGAAGGTTACAGCGAATAGCTTCACTGCGGGAATGCGAAAATTGCTTGAGAAGCGAAAGGGCGGTTAACGCTCTTGTGAGGATTGGGCCTCGGCACAAGTAGGGAAGAAAGCCAAACCGCCCAGCGCAGCCAGCCCTTGTTCCAGGTTTCCGACAAAATGTAGCGATACGTGCCGCAATGGCTCCCGCTCGCGGGCTTTGGGAAGCAAATCGGCAATGTTGGAGGTCGCCGAACAAGGGCCCGTTCTGACCTCGTGTTCCCGATGACTGGCTTGCAATTCCCAACGGCATTACCAGAGTTCTGCCGGATTTCTCCGTTAAGATGCCGCGGGCATGAAGAAGCGTAGGAAAAGGCATCACCGATCCGCCGACGAAGGCTCGTACACCTGCCCAACCTGCGGCGAGCGGATCGTCATTCCCCTCGATCAATCCGACGGGATCGAACAGCGGTTCGTCGAAGACTGCCCGGTATGCTGCAACCCGAACGTCATCCACGTTGAGTTCCTGGGCGAAGACGAGGCGCCCCGTGTTTGGGCGGAGGCCGAATGACGAGTGGGCGGTTCGTCCGCCATCAACTGATGGATGCAAGGGCGCTCTACCGGCATTTCGACGCCCGGGAAAAATATCTCAAAACAAAATCCCCGGATTTCTCCAAAACACGTCCAAGACTTTCACCTCCGGGACCCTTTAATAGAGGGAGAAGGGTTTTCCCATCATCGCCCGCTCCGCGCGCGATTAGCCAAGGCCCACCCATGTCCACCGACTTCGACACCCATCCGCCTCCCTCTTTCTACTCTCAACTTTCTACTGTTCTACCCCTCTCGCGAAGCGCCCCCCATCGAATATTCGAGAGATTCTGAGATATTCTGGGAAATCGAGCCTCCCCTTGACCTCACCGACATCCGGTAGGGTGGGCGTAATCGCCCACCGGTTGCTCCCGCACCCGAACGGTGGGCGGATACGCCCACCCTACCTTCTCTGTTTTCTCCGCGGTTCTCCGCGGTCTCTAGCGAAGCGGGCGGTTAATAATCTGGGCTAGACGCGCCGATCGATTTTGCACCTGCCCGCAAACCCCTGAGTCTGCTAAGGTGGAGGAATCGTCAGGCGAATGCATCAGCGCCGTTGGCGATCGCACGAAATTCTTTCGCAAAGGAGATTCTTATGATTCATCTTTTCTCGCCTGTTCTGGCTGATTACATCTGGATCGGCGGCGGCACGCTCGGCACGATTCTTCTCATCGTGATCATTGTTATGATACTTCGCCGGTGAGGGCTGAGCGAAAACGCAAGACTGGATTGCGGCACGGCGCGCTGGTCCAATTGCCTTCATGAACCCTCCGAACGCCGACCAAACGAACCTCGATCAAAGACGCGATCGTCAGACTTCGGATGATCGCGCCCCGGATCGGCATACATCGGACCACCTGGCGAACGAACGAACATTCCTAGCCTGGATTCGCACCAGCATCGCGGTCATCGGGCTGGGTTTTGTCGTTGCCAAGTTCACCGTCTGGCTTCGCGAACTTTCAGTCCGGCTGGACCAGTCAACGCCAGTCCGCCATAGCGGTCTTTCAATGCCCCTGGGCATCGGGCTGATGATCCTCGGCGGTCTGTTGGCTGTGACGGCCGCGTGGCGCTATCACGCCGTCAAGGCTGCGATTCTCAATGGCGAGTCAGCGGCCGCTGAACGCACGACCATCGCGGTTTCAATTATTGTGGTCGCCATAGCGGTGGCGCTCATCGCTTATATGCTTGCCAGCGCGTAGATAGCCAATCCGGACGGGGCGGCCATTTACGGGATTGGATGTTGCGGCGGGCTATGTGGCCGGTGCGACAAGTCGTTCGTGCCCAAATAGACGGCCATGGCAATCAACATCAATACCAGAGCGACCCAGAACTTCCAATCGTGATGGGCACGCTTCCAATATGGCTTGTGGTGGGGGCTGTCCCCTTTGTACTCGGTGTGCGGGTGGCCTTGTTTCGGCTCGTCCATTGCGCTCCTGTCTTTTGCTAATGGGATGCGGGCTTTCCCCGAACAATGGTAACTCATTCGATGGCGGCCGGACAGGCTGATTCATCAACACTTCATCCACCCGGCGAATTTCGCCTGCGGAATTCGGCTGCTCATCCAAGACTGATCGGGCATCGGATCGCTCAGGCAATCCTCGACCGTTCGCAGGCACGGCAACGGAATCGAGGAGCGCGCGCCTTTCTGGATCACCCATGCAATTTCACGTTTACGGCCAATCGCCGTCGCGATCTCGACGGACATGCGAGCATCGCCCAGCACATACTTGCAAACCGCGTCGTGATTGCCCGCTCGCCATTGCACGGGAGCGTCGGCGCCTTTCATGAGTTTCTGCGTGCCGATGCCCATCCCTTGTGCAACAGCTGCCAGGCCAACGGGAAAGCCCTTCACTTTGAAAAACTGAAACATGGGATCGTATATCTTGAGGGCGATCGCGGCGGCTTTGCGAAGGTCGCCGGCCACGTGGCCTATCCATCGCAAATCAAAACTCAGACCGTTCCAGGCGACAAGGGCACATCCGGAGCGCTGTTGTTGATCCAGGTAATCCAGCAATTCGCATGCTTCTTCGCGCCTCAGGTTCAGCAACGGCTTGCCATCCGAGCCATTGGATAGCCACAGGCGTTGTTCGCCGTCATCGATGTGCGTGGCGGCGACGGAGATGTCAAACGGGGCGTATTTGTCGATATCCTCGCCGGGGCGAAGGTCGAAGACGTTGGAAATCTCGATGTCAAAGCCGAGGAGTTTCATGGCGAGACCTCCGGGTTACGTGGCAATATTGCGTATCTTCAGAATCAAATGCAACCGCGAAGACGCACAGCGCGGCCATTGGCCGCAACCAAAGAAGAAATACAACCGCGATGACGCGAAGGACGCGAAGTCAAACGCGAAGAACTCATTGGCACATCCTGCACAACTGAAATGAAAATCTTGTCGTAAAAACAAGAAATTGCAGGATATCAACGAAGGCCACGAAGACAACCGCGAAGAAATGCCGTTCGGAATTCTGGTTTTACACCGCGTCTGTGGTCCAAATTGTTCCGACCTCTTCGCGGCCGTCTTCGCGCCCTTCGCGTCTTCGCGGCCGTAGGTCCCGATTACATCGGGGTTGCCTTGACTTCAGGCGCGGATTGAAAGGCCCCGTCGGAAGGGGGAATGAGGTTGAAGATTCGGAATCAGGCGGTAATATCCGCCGAAACGCTGAATCGTCGCCGGACTCGGCACAATTCGGGCAGGTAGCTCAGTTGGTAGAGCAATGGACTGAAAAGACATTGCAGGCAAACCCAACCGCTGAAAATTTAACCACTTCCAAAGGGTGTCCCGATTCCTTGCTACCTGGCTTGCCGCTAGATCCGAAAAATAGCTCCGATTTGCAGGCCGTCATCGACGCTTGGCCAACTCTGCCGAAACCGATCAAGGCGGGCATTCTGGCGACGGTACAGGCGGTGGAAGCATCACGCGATTGCCGAGGGCCGTCACCTGGAAATAGCGGCGCATCCAGGCAAATCGGTCGCCGTTTCGGAAACCAAATCAAATCATGACAAGCAAAAGGCGGCTCGCGTTTTCAGCGTGCCGCCCTCCGCAAGGAGTAGAGCATGCCGCCTAATACGGCCCATCCGGTCGGTCAAAATGGCGATGGGCTGGCGCCATCGCCGGGCGCGCCGCCCCGCCAGCCGCGACATCTCAGGCCCAGGACTCCGGCGGGGTATAGTAACGCACGACACGGCTACCCTGATGCGGACTGGCAGCCACCGCGCCTCCTTGATTCGGCCGCGTCCGATACGGGCGCGCGTGACATCCCAGAGCCCGTATCCGCGTATGATCTCTGCCGCGGACACGCAGAACTGCGACCGCCGGTGATCGACGGTTTGCTGCGCCGCACGGAAATCGCAAATCTCATCGCCGCTCCCAAACTGCGCAAGACATATCTCGCCATGCAGCTCGCGCTCAGCGTGGCCTCGGGCCAGCGGTGGTTGGGATATTTCAATTGCCGCCGCGGCGACGTGCTCTATGTCGATTGCGAGCTCCATCCTGAAACATTCAGACATAGACTGGAGGCCTTGGCGAGGGTAATGAGAGTCCAGGGCGGTCCACTCCAGCGAGTCGATGTGTTATCCCTTCGAGGTCGCCTACGGACCATCCACGAGTTGCAATCGTTATTCGTGGGACCGGCAGCACACTTATATTCCTTGGTTATCCTCGACGCTCTGTACCGTCTCGTACCGGAAGATTTCGACGAGAATTCGAACGGCAAAGTCACACAGCTCTATGATGTCGTCGACCGCTACGCGCAGTTTAGCGGCGCGGCATTCGTGTGTATCCATCACGCGTCGAAGGGTAACCAGTGGGGCAAATCTGTCACCGATATTGGCAGCGGTGCCGGGGCGCAGGCGCGGGCCGTGCACGCTCACATCATAATGCGCCCACATGGGGTCGCGGACGCGGCGGTCATGGACTTCGCTTTGCGATCATTCCCGCCACAACCCTCGATCGCAGCGAAGTATGAGCATCCCGTGTGGGTGAGGAACCAGGAGCTGAATCCAGCGGATCTCAAGACATCCGCACCGCCAACGAAGCCCGCAGACAGAAATTGGACACCGGAGCGATTCGCGTTCGAGTTCGTCAACCACAATCCCGCGGCAAAGGCGCTAATTGTGGCGCGGGCATGCGATGCAGGCTTGGGCGAGCGCCAGGCGAAGCGACTACTGGAACTCGCTGCAGATCGGGGCCTGATCCGGCTCAGACCCGGCAAAGATAAACGCCAGGCTGCGTACGTTCTAGCCGGGAAAGCAAAAAACGCGCGCACCGCGAAGAAGTCAAAACCAGGGAAAGACATATGAAATCAATAAAGAAATATATAGCGCGCACCCCCCACACCCCCCAATGGCGCAAAACGCCATTGGGGTTGGGTTGTTTGGCGCGCGCAATAGTTTGGAGCCACTATGCCTGAACCACTGAACCCCATCCTCTTGGCCCGGTTGAAACAGGTCTTCCGCCGCGTGCGCGTTTCCAATCCCGGCTGCCACATGATCGCGGGATATCAACGGGATCTCCGCACCGGCCGGCTCAGAATGGAAATCGTGGACTGGGGAGAAGGCTATTACGTCGATTGCCCGTTCTGCGGCGACGGCCGGCAACGCCTCGCCCTCAACCACCGCTGGGGCGTTCGGGACAGCCGTACGAACGATGATAACCTTCACCTTTGCCGCTGCTTCAACGAGAACTGTCTTTCCACCCGCGAGCGTCAAAAGCAACTGCACACGATGGTTTTTCCCGATGGGGTTTGGGGCGGCCGGATTCATGATTTCGAGTTGCCACAGGCGAAGCTTTCTGCACCCGAGCCACCGCCTGTGATCGTCATGCCGCCGGGAGTCCCCTTGGACGACCTGCCTCCGGAGCACCCAGCGAAGCTCTATTTGGAAAGGCGCCGCTTTTCGCCAAGGCTTTTGGCTCGCGCCTATGGAGTGTTGTACGTTGAATCCTGCGAGTCATGCCGGCCGAAACTGTACGATCGCATTGCTTTTCCGATCTATCAGCCGGCGTCTCTTAAGCTGGAGGATCCGGGCCAAGTAATCAACAACCGAAGCAATTCGGATATACCGGAGACATCCCATAATCCTGGGGAAAATATCCTGTCGGGTTGGCAGGCTCGCATTGTTGGCGATTTGCCGTTTGTTCGCGGCCCGAAGTATCTCTCGGCCGAAGGTATGCAAAAAAGCCAATTACTTTACGGCCTAACGACGGCCATTCAGACCTCCGGTCCCGTTGTGCTCTGCGAAGGGCCATCCGACAAATGGAGGATTGGAAGGCCTGCTGTTGCGTTGCTCGGCAAAAGCATTTCCGGCGCACAAGTCGAATTGATCCTGCGACATTTCCGCGGCAGGGCCATTGCCATCTGGATGGATGACGATGCAGAGGACGAAGCGGAGGAGATCAGACAGATTCTCTCCGGCACCCGCGTTTCCGTGAGCGACGCGGGCCGCGTTGTGACGGCATATTCACCCCTGAGAAAAAAAGATCCCGGCGAATGCACGCCTGATGAAATCCGCCACGTGGTCAGAAGAGCTCTGTCAGCACCCCGCAAACCAGCCTGAACGCTCGCGCCGACAAAACACAGCTAACCCATCTTACTTCGCATCTGGTGTGAGTTTCTTTCTCATTACAACGGCTGCCGCCACCCGCCCCCGGCGCGACCAGCATTGAAATGACCGCCTCTGGCGGATGTCCCCCGAAAGGACCTCGCGGCCACAGGCCGCCCCTCAACCGTCCTTTACAGCCTCGATTGTCCGACCTCCCTCGCCGGACTGCGTGGCGCGACCTCAACAGCTCCATTGACAACCTCGGCAATCAGCCGCAACTTACCACACATGCAGGAAACGCGGAGAAAGCTCATTGAGTGGAGGATTGTCACGAACGAGGATATCCGCCGGTTTGCCGCAATCTTCGCCAACGAATCTCGACTAGCCGAAAAAGCAGGATCAAATTTTGAATGCACCTATCAGATCGTCTGCTCTGACCAAACCACCTACGAATCCTCCGAGGATGACATCTTCGACGACAACAATCTTCTTGACCTCAAAAAGGTCATGGCACTCAAATTCAGTTTCTGGCGCCACATGGAAAGCGGTTCGCGTCGACTCGATTTATCACTTCAAAGAGGCGGCGGCTATTCGGATGGGTTAAGTATCTCGGGACCAGATCGAGGGTGGGTCAGCGCAACTTTCGACAATATGTCCGCGATTTCTGACGCAATGACCGTTCAAACCGCATGGCCCTTGCGCCACCCGACTCTCACATTTTGGTTAATTGCCTTGGCCGTAGGCTCTTGTTACAGCGCACTTATCCACCCCCTTATTCACCATTTCTCGGATTCCCTTCCCGGCCCGCCCTCATCGTTCGAGCAATCCATGCGAAATCTCGCATCAGCGCACTTCCTGTCCTTTTGGCTCGCACTAAACTTCTTAATTTGGGTCGTCCGCATTTTCGTTGGTCTTCCCGTCGCCGCTCCCATTCGCTCGTGGATGTTTAAACTCTGGCCCCAAATCGAATTCGATTTCGGACCAACCCACACACGACCAGAGAAAGCGAGGCGCGCTGCCATTTTTGCGCTGTGGGGCGGCGTCGTCGCCTCTATTCTCGCTGCGTTTCTGATTGACCTGTAAACCTGATTGCACAACTGCCGGCAAGCGGCCACGCCTGAATCCAGACCCATTCAGGCTGCCATGCTTGCGAAGGTTCTAAACAGGCCGCCAACGATTGCGCACGCGGGATCTGAACAGGCCCCCGCTCCGAGCCTCCGATTCGACAATTCCTGCGCACTAAACCTTCCGAAATCGCCCCAGCATCCGATAGAGCCTTTGAATTGCCAGGTCGCACCGCCGCATCGGTCCGTCCAGGCTCGGCGGTAACGACTCCACAATCGATCCGTCGCCATTTTCGTGGCTTTTGTTGGTTCCCAGAATCGCCTTGTTCAGCCGCCGCCACTCCTCGCAAAGTCGCAGAAGCTTTTGAATCGCCTCCGCTCGATCTTTCACGCGTGGCATCCTGCCGGTCCGCGGCCGCCTTCCGGTCGCTTGCTGGATCACGGTTGCCAGTTGCCTGCAGCTCAACTTCTCCTCGATCGTTTGGCGCAGGAACTTCCATCGCCGGTTCGCCGGCAGCCACATCAGTCGAACGACGTGCTGAACACCGATCGGGAAGCCGCCGTAATCAATTTCGCGGCAGAGCCGGATCAGCTCCGGTTTTGAAAACTCCCTGGCAAACATGCGGGCTTTGCGGAGGCGGTCCGAGTTCATTCGCGCTTTGGCTGCCGCCTTCTCTGCGTTGCCCAGAGGGAACCGATCGGAGAATTCCTCCAAGCTCCCGCGACCGATTTCATAGAAGTCGCGAATTTCCGCGGTCGCCTGGGCGACCGTCTTCCCACGCTTTTGCTTAACCATTGCCCTTCCCTTCAGCCCGTTTGATCAACTCGGCTGCGCAAAAGCCTACTAAAATGGCTCCTGGAAGTCGCCGTCGGCATTCAAAGCCAACAGGGGCCTCCAATTTCCGCACCAGACAAATCCTGACGCACGGTCGGCGTGGTTCATGCTTCCCACGATCACTGCGGCGCCCAACCTCTCCTGTTGCTTCCTGTGACGGTCACGATGGCATTGGTGCGGGTTCCTCAATGGTTGCCAACCAATCAATAATTGCGGTGATATCTCAATAACGTTATTTAGATTTTGCGCATTTGGCATATTGGTGCGTCAGCCGGTACAATCTACGAAGAGAGAAACCCGCGTGACACGGATGTCACCCAAACCTGCCACCGATATTCGCAGCTATTCGCCTTTCCGAACGCCGGATTGGCGCTGGCAAGCGGCTTTGGACCACGTCCATCAACAAACCCGTCCCCGCAAATGGGAAGATCAAGGGAGAGTTCAGGTACGCCGGTTCCTGCTTGACCTCAATCGTGCCGGCACTGAAGCCAAGCGAAACCGCGTCGCCCGGACCTGGCCGGATCTATTTGGGGCGCATGCCATTTTTACCGGGGATCCAATCCGTCGAGATGAACTGGAGGCGCGATTGCTCTGTGAGCCGGTGGAGGGGATCGCCGAAAAGATGAATATTCCCGCCGGCGTCGTAGTCGCTTTTGCCGGGACCTTTTTCGATGTGCTCCATTGCCGCCAGGCCCTGGACTGGTTGCTGGAGCATGCCATCCGCGCCCATAGTTTTGCCAGGCCACCCACGGAAGCTGAATGCTGGCGTTATATGGCCTTGGCGGGCGGGCCGTTCATCTTGGAGCTGCTGATTGCCGATCACCTGGGCCGTCCCGAGCTGCAACACCCCGATCGCCACGAATTGGCTGAGCGAGCAAGGTTTCTGGTGCGAGAGCATGCCGCCTATGTTCAGACCGGCAACCCCGCCGACCCTGAATTCGTCGCCGAATTCCGCAGGCGATATCGGGAGAAATGCCAGCGCAATCACGAAAAGCCTGATCCCAAGGTTCTTCTGCAACTGAAGATACTGTCAATGGCGGCCTCATCGTCCCGCCGCCGAAGAGTTAAAGTGGATTTGCTGCAACTGGATCGGCAAACCAGCGCCTGGCTGGACCAGAGCGAAAGTCGATCGAAGTCCCCTCGTAAACCGAAAGCCTCGCATTCGGGCCGCCGCCGAAAGCCAAAGCAAGAGGTATCCCAGAATGATCGCGGTGAGAAGATCGCCGAATTATGCCCTGTTGTGCAGCAATAAACCTGACCAGATTTTCCCATGCACGGAGGATTTATGTTTTCCACCGGCGTTAACAATCGCATCTCCGGCCTAATGGATGAACCCGAGTCCGCTTCTCGTTCGCTGGCTTAGCAGGAGGCTTCACGCCGCAATGGCACCCTCAGCCACGGACCGAAAACGCCCGATGGTAAAGCGCGCTCTCGCATGAACGCGATGAAGCACGGACTGCTCGCCCGCGTCATCGCACCGCCCTCTGACATCCGGCACCAGGATGTAATGTATCGGAGAATCCGGCGGCAACTTATGGAACAGTTCCAACCGGATGGCTTCAGCGGCATTGCGGCCATCGATTCGCTGGCCATGGATTACATTTATCTGGCGCGGGCATCGCAGATCGTCGAGCAATTGCACCGGCCGCAGGGCATTTCGCCCGAGGACGACGCGAAATGGCGGAACATCGAGAATCAGCGCCGCGACACAAAGCTTCTGGACCGGATGGTCAAACAAGCCAGGCGAAATGATTGGCCGGTCTGCACCAGGGAAGAAGCAGAACGGATTGCGCCGCGGATTGCGGAATTCGTGAGCAGTGTCCAGAGCGATTTGGCTAAAGCCAACATGGATGAAGAAGCGGAGAATCAACCTCCTGTCCTCCCGCCGGAATTTGAGCGATTTCGCAGGGAACAGGCGAAAGCGGCTGCCAAAATTCCAGACAATTTCTTCAAGCAAAGCCCGGCGGATATCGAGCTTGAGGAGGCTGACGAACGCGAATTCCAGGAACTGGCGAAGCTGATTGGGCCTGCGGCTCAGCGTCTGCGGGATCTGACATACGTCACCGGCGTTTTATCGGGGGAGAGAAAGCCGCGATCAGGCGATCAGATGCGCCTGTGCCGGCTGTCTGACCGGATACGCAGTGTGCTGAAGCAAAGGGAATCCGAACAGCAGGATTTCCAGCGCAAGATTGAAAACCTGCGGGTTGCCGCCCAGATTGCGATCGCACAGGCGCCCCAGCAACTGATCATCCTGCACCGATATCTCAGCCGAATCGAGCGGAACATAGAGCGGAAGCTGCGGCATCTGGAACGCCGCTAGGTGGGCTGGACCTCAGGTTCGTTTGGCAATTGAGAGAATGCCGGTCTCGGTTCTTCCGGCCTCGATGGTGTGTCCAGCCTGAAAATGAACCCGAGCTCCTGGATACCCGGCCCGCATACGTTGCGCCGAACATTTTGTACTGCAGCCCAGGAAGCGGGGGTATCGTGGTTCGACGCGTGCCTGTTGGTCAATCACAAGGTGGGCGGGGGCGCGGAAGCCCGCACGGAGGCCGCCTCTCGGCTAGGGTCAAATTGTTGCACTGATCGGAAGTGCGTGTTTCTGGTGTCAGAACTCGCTACCAGGGCACGCCGTCACTGGTATTGGGATGAGGACTGTCAGGATTTCGTCTCCACAATGGAAATCGAGCACATTCTTCGTGCAGCCGAAAGTTAGATGCCGGTTCGTCGCTGCTCCACGTGAGCCGACTAGATGAACTCTCCGTGTCTTTCCTGATGGGTGATCATCACTGAAATGCAGTGCGTCATGATGCCCTTTCAATTGCGGCTCCAGCGTAGTCGTTTTGCTCGCCCAGATTGGCGACGAAGTGGCCTGTCGGGTACATTTGCCCACGGCGTAACGGGCGGCGTTTTGGGCGTTCAGCACATCCGGAGCGTGGGCGAACGATGCCGCGCTTCGCGACCTCTGATCCGATGCAATCGCCCGAATAACCGCCGCCGCTCGCGGGTATCGGCTGCACGCTCGGCGGAGGAAAGATGAAAAGCGAACAACTGAGGCCGAATGCAATCATAAGCGGCGATCTATTCGGCGAACCAGTGCAAGCCACGGTCATCCCGAGCGGCGGCTCCGGGCACAATCCTCCTCGTCCGCCAGAAAGAACAGATGGGCGCACAACAGTCTGATCATTGCGTCGATTGGCGTCAAGTTATTGCGGGCGTCTCGGATAGGGCGGGAGATTTCAAATTGGGACACCACTCACGTTTGGTGCTTCGCGTATTTTCCAGTTTCCACCGCCTGCTGTAGACGGCGACAAGACTCCGTTTGATCTTGCGGGCAATTGGAGTTGTGGCTCAAATGTGAAATGCCGGGCACCGGCGCCGACTTCACCGCCTTGGTCACCAACCTCGGCAAGACGGCCAATGGAGCGGACGTGGTGTTGCCCGCGAGCGTTTACGCTGCGGTTGACGCCTTCGCGGCCGCCAATGGTTTGATGGCCGATGTTCCGGAGCCCACATCCTTGGGTTTGCTCGGATTGGCTGCCGTGGGTGTTCTGGCTCGCCGACGCCGCTCTGCGTGAACAGATTTGGAAGTTCCGAGCCTGCGGCTCACGCCTGAAGTGATCACCCACTGCACTGGTTGATGAACATCAGTTGCGAAGCCTTCAACCTAGACTGTCCGAACCGTCAGGGCGCGGTCATACCAAGCCCCAGCCAGCATGACCGCGTAACTCCTGACGATGTAAGCAATTAGGCGCAGCCGTCACAGTGTCAGGGTGATTTCAGGGTTATATATAAGGAAGAGAGAAGAAGTTAATTGATTTGTTTCTATATATGAAAAAGAAAGTCCGTTTTTGCCCTGACGGTGTGACGGCTTGGACCGGTGCCATGCATTTCTCTGGTTTCAGACGGCAGTTGCCACGGACATCCCGCTAGCCCGCTCCCGGTCAATGATTTGACGCCACTCCTCTTGGCTCTTCCCGTGAATAGCTGCCATAAGCCAATAGCCGACTTCACTCGATCCCTTATCATTTGAACAGTTCAGTATCGACGTCCCAACAGCATGCTTCCCTTTTTGTCGTTTTCTGGGAAGATGGCTTCACACCTAAACTGCAAGATGACGCCTTCCTTTGGAACGGCACTGCGGCCAGTGCCGTGGATCTCGCTCCAACGAATTTGAGTGGATTCACCTCGTCCGTAGCCTACGGCACCAACGGCGTTCAACAGGTCGGCGACGCCGTGCACGCGGCAACTACTTATCCCCAGGCCTTTCTTTGGTCCGGCTCTGGTGCCACGGCTGTCGATCTCCATACATCGCTTCCCGCAAGCGGTGTATGGACTGACTCAATTGCCGATACGATCGACACCTCCGGCAATGCTTACGGCATTGCCGACGGAACGTTCGGCGGCGTGAGCGGCACGTTCGCTGTGGAGTGGTCGCCGGTGCCCGAGCCCGCGACGGAGTCGCTGTTGCTGATTGGTGGCGCGGGGATCTTGTTGCTCCGGCGACGAAAGCAATTGGCGTGACGCAACGGAGTCGTGGGTATTTTTCATCAAAGCGGGTTAGCCGATTTGCAACAACGTCTGTGCCCGTACATTCCGGACCAAACGACACGAGGATCAACAACAACTCGTTGAGTCATAGATAAAAAAAGAGAGACGGGGAAACACGATGTGTTTCACCCGTCATCTCTCTTATGGCATCCGGTGCAACAACTGCGCCGGACGCCAAGCTTGATCGCTCATCAGGCAGCTTCCTCAGCGTCGCCCTGAAATGTGCGCCACAACTGCTCGAACTTCCGACGCAGCTGCGAGACCCGGCCCTCCGACAGCCCGAATCGTTCCGCCACCGCCTTGGTCCTTTCGCCGCTGGTCAGCGCATAGACGATTTTGCGGTCGCGCCCGGTGCGCCGAAGGTCAGCCCTTTGGCCGCTTCCGCGGTGTATTTGCGGCGTTCCTGGGCCGTTCTCCGTCTTTTCGTCTCTTCCCACTGCGGATTTTGTGCCCCAACGTGAATACAATTCTCCTGACGAAGCCCTATCGAAAGGAGATGACCATGAAATCTCAAATTCTGGGCTTGCGAGTGGCGGGGGTGGTCTTTGGTCTGGCGGCGCTGGTGCAACTGATGCGATTGTTAATGCAGCCAGAGGTGCTCGTCGCCGGCCATCTCATGCCGTTGTGGCCCAGCGCGGCGGCGCTGGTGATTTTGGGCGCTTTGTGCGCCTGGATGCTGTTCCTCGGCGGCGGATCGCACAGAACGGGCAGCACGTAAGAAATGATGCATTCACGTTGAACAAGTCGGTTACGCGGAGTGCGGTCGCACCCACCGATCCGGCCGCCATTGTTCAAGTTGGCTGATCGGCATGGCTGGCAAGTTCGTCAGCAATTGTGTCAAGTAACGCTGGGGATCGATGTCGTGCCGGCGGCAGGTGCTGGTCAGGCTGGACAGCGGCAAAATGGGGAAGATGACTTTCCAAATCTCCGCGCTTGACGCGGCCGCGAGCCAAGAAAAATGGGAAATGATGCGATTGAACTTCACCTGCCTTGGCCGCCCGCTTTGGTCTGAAGCTTCTTTAGCAGCCACATCTCGCCCTGATGACCGGCCTCGTCGTGCAGGCCGTGAAGGATGGACCAGCGCAGATTGCGCGGTTTGGCGGGATCGCCGATGGTCTGGGAAAGCTGCTGCTCGGTTAGAAGTTGGATGGCCGCGGTCAGGCGCTCGGCCTGGTCGATCAGCTTGGCTTTGACTTCGGTCAGGGTCGGCCACTGTTTCACGGTGGCCGGCTGACTCTCCCAACTGAACTTGTCGAACCAATCCTTCGGGTAGATGGCCGGCCTGCCCGTGGCCGGCGAAACGCCCAGGTGCTCGACAACGATCAACGAATGGCCGGCATGCCAGAGGATGGTGTTGTGCAGGCCTGGCGGCGCGAAGAGCGCTTGTTGTTCGGTGACATTGTCTAAAATCCGTAGCGTCTTGCCGCGAACTTCCTTGGCAAGGAGCAATAGTGATTCGTCAGGCATGGGGGTCGTCTCCCTTGAATGATTTAACAGAACGCATTTTAGGCCGGATCAGAGACGTTAAAAGGTAACCGGTTGGCGGTGCCCCAGCTCACGGCTTCGCTTTTTTACAAAAAGCTCGATGACCCTTTTGAGGTGCGGGATGTCGCAAAACAGGTGTCGAAAACAGGAGGCCCGATGCGATGGCGCACAGGAATCGAACAAATTTTGGCGTTCCGTATTTGCGACTCGGTGGTTCACAAAAACGGCCTATTGGACCAAGCATAAACTTTGCGCTGTGAAATTGGCGCTGTAAACGCTTGTGCAGAAAGCTTCTTGAATGGGGCAATTTTGGTGTTAGAATTCCGACTCAATCCAACGCCTAATGTCGTGAGTTTGTTTTGCGCGCGGGATGAGCGGCAATACACAATCGTGATGGGAATTGCAGCTCGGGCTTTTGGAAGCACTCGGGAGGACGAAAATGATGCGCCGTGCACGAAACGGGCGGCGGGAATTGGCTTTGCGCTTGGCGGTGGCCGTGGGAGCGGCGGGCGCGTTGTCGCATGGGCCGATTGCCCGCGCCAACACAGAGGCGACGTGGGCGGCAGCTGCTTCGGGATCGTGGACGGACCCAACCAAGTGGTCGACTAATCCCTCGTATCCATCCAATAACACCTATGACGCTTTTCTATCCGCGACGGGCAGCAGCTATACCGTCACGCTGTCTTCCACCACCGCGATCAACAATATCTCCATCACCTCGGCCAATGCCTTGCTTTACCAAAGCGCGGGGACGCTGTCTCTCGCGGGGACGTTGAACGCCAGCGCCGGGACGTATCAACTGTACGGTGGAACGCTGACCGGGGGGACGGTGGAATCGACGGGCGGGACCGTCGAGCTCGGCGGGCCTAACGGCAGTGCGCCGACGATCAGCGGCGTCACCCTGGGGGGAACGATTTCTGCCAACAATTACCTGACGGTAACCAACGGTCTGACGCTCAATTCGGCGACGCTGAATATCAACGGCGAGGGGAACTCAGTTTTGTTTTCGGGGTCGCAAAGCATCTCCGGAACTGGTGAAATTGTATTTTACGGATATCCGGGCAATCAACTGGCCGGGGCGAACAGTTCGTCCACCCTCACGATCGGCTCGGGGATCACCATTACGGCGAACACGACGACGTTTGCGGGGGCGACCATCGGCAGCGCTTCGGCCCCGCTGGTGAATAACGGGGTGATCACGTGCAGCAGTTCCAACGATGATATCACCATCACGGGCGCAAATTGGGTGAACAACGGGACCATCAACCTGAGCGCCGGGGCGATCATCCTGGGCGGGACCACCACGACGGGGCAATTGGGGACGATCAACGATACGGGCGGCACTCTGGCTCTGACGGGCACGCTGACCAACAGCGGCACGCTGAACCTGGCGAACACGGGATCGCTAGAGCTGGCCGGCGGCGACATCGTCGGGGGAACCATTTTGAGCACGAATGCGGCGGCGACGCTTTATACGAACGGCAACTCGGCGACGCTCAACGGCGTGACGCTGGATGTCGCGCTCAACCACAGCACGCCTTACGGCAGCATGGACAATATCACGGTCCAGAACGGACTGACGCTAGAGAATCACAACATCACGCTGAACAGCGGCTGCGGGATTGTCGCCAGCGATTCGAGCACGTTCGGCGGGACGGGGGAAATCATCGTCAACAATCTGACCAACGGGAGCAACTGGACGAGCAACATCGGCGGGACAAACGTGACGATCGGCCCGTCGGTCACCATCACCACGGGTTCGGGCGGGTCGTCGAATGATAATTACATCAACGTGACGACGGTGCAGAATCAGGGAACGATCTCGCTGGGAACGACGGGCACGCCGATCACGGTCAGCGACAGCGTTCCCTGGACCAATTCGGGGACGATCAGCGTTGCGTCGAACACGATGACAGTGAACGGATCGTGGACGAACACGGGAACGATGACAGCGACGGGCGGGACGCTGTCGCTGAATGGGACGTGGTCCAATACCGGGAGCATCTCGGAGAGCAATGCGGTGCTGATCGTCGGCGGAACGGGGACGGGATTGAACAACATCACCGCGACCAACGGGGGCGTTCTTTTCGCGGGGACCTAAACCACGGCCCAGGCGTTGGAGGTTTCGCGGACGAAAGCATACATCGGCGTGATTGGTTCCGGCGTGATCAACAATACGGGGGCCACACTGAATGCGGATGGGACCGAGCCGATCGACCTTTTGGGCGGGACCATCGAAGGCGGAACGATCACCTCGACCAACAATGGGAACGTCGTCGCCTCGTACACTTCGACGTTGTCCACGCTGACGCTGGATGCCCCGCTAACCGGGGGAGACCTGACGGGCAACAGCCTGATCAATAATTCATCGATCACCATTTCCAGCAACGGCGTCCTGGTTTTGGAAGGCTCATGGGCAAACAATGGGTTGATCACGACGTCCGGCGCGAGCGTGGTTTTAGACACCATGGCCAGCACTTTGGGGACGTTCAAGGTCACGGGCGGGTTTGAATATCTTTATGGACCGGCCACGACCGCGCAGCTTCAGCAGATTGTTTCCAAGGACGCCAGTTGGAGCTTGAACAACGGGGCGACCATCAACAACACGGGCAATGACCTGGTGCTTTCACAAAGCGGTTCGAACTGGTCGTTTTACGGCGGGGAGATCGATGGCGGTACGATTTCATCCACCGACGGCACGCAACTGGCTATCACGAGATCGGGCTCGTATCTGTTCACGTCTCTGATCATCAATGGAGTAACGTTGAGCACCGGGGCCCAAATCACCAACGGGGTTACGCCCACATTTGAAAACGGGTTCACGCTTGCCAATAGTGCGACCGTGCAGATCGGGGCGACGCCTTACGGGTCGGGATCAATGATCTTCTCGGGAACACAAACTTTGGGCGGCACGGGAAAAATCCTGCTTCAGGGGGATCGAGGAGAAACGTCCAGTGTCTATTCGTCTTCCGGCACGTTGACAATCGGTCCGAACATTTCGATCGCCACGGGCTCTAATTTGGGCACGGTGGGGAACACGACGGGAAGCATTGTGAACAACGGCGTGATTTCCTCGCCCGTGTCAGGGGTCACCCTGACAATCGCCGGGACGTTCACGAACAACGGCACGATCCAGGCAAGCAACGGGGGTAACGTGACGATTTCTTCTCCGAGCCTGCTGACGAACCTGGACTCGGGCACGCTGGTCGGGGGGACGTGGAACGTGTTCGCCGGCTCTACGCTGAATTTGCCCTCGACCTCGATTACAGCAAATGCCGCGAACGTCCAGCTAAGCGGGACGGGCTCGAATTTTACGGCCCTGAACACGCTGGCGAGCAACACGGGCACGTTGACAGTGGCGGGCGGGCGAATCTTCACCACATCGGCGCCGCTGCTGACCAACGACGGGCTGCTGGCGATTTTTTCCGGGAGTGAGATCAACGCATCGGCGTTCGATGACAATTCCGACGGGACGATGTCGTTCCAGCTTTCCAAGGGCACGACCGCCAGCGGATTGTTCGACGCCAGCGGAACAGTGAACTTGGGTGGAACGCTGGAATGGTCGCTGGCGCCAGGTTATACGCCGGCGATCGGAGATTTGCTGACGATTCTCGGCGGTTCGTCGGTCAGCGGGGTTTTCGTCGACACGATAGCTCCGACGCTGCCGCAGGGCGTGGGATATTCCGTGGTTTACTCGCCGAGCGAGGTGCAGATCGATTTCGAGGCGGTGCCTGAGCCGGCGTCGCTTTCGGTAATGATTGCGTCGATTCTCATGCTTGGGGGACGGCGGAGCGTCCGGAGGCCATTGCGCGCGTGATCCGCGCCTCACCCGCCTGGAAATGGCCCGCTTCCGCGAAGCCCTGGCGCCGGACCTGCTGCGATGGAAACGAATCACCGACCGGTTGCAGCGCCGTGGAGAATGGGAAACGGCCAAGCTGGCGGCGGCAGTTTACAACGCGATCCATGCGGTTGCGGTTCATGCGCATTACCAGAGTTGCGGTGGCGCGGGGAATGCCAACGGCAGACGTATCCGCTGCGCCAACAGCATTCCTACCCTGACGGCCGCGAAATTCGCCGCTTCCATTCATCCGGCAGCCATCGCTCGATCTGGCTGATCGGCGTCGCCGGCAGTTTCGTCAGCAGTTGCGTCAGGTAACGCTGCGGATCGATGAAGTGCCGGCGGCAGGTGCTGGTCATCGAGCTGACGATCGCCGCAGGCTGGCCGCCGCGCTCGTTGCCGACGAACAATGTGTCGCTAAACCGTTGCCGTCAATGATCTGACCCCAGTCCTCTGGTCCCCGTCGCTGTGCTTTTTGCATGTCGCGCGAAGATACACCTGGGCATCCCGGATAATGACAGCTAATATGGCTTCGTGCCGGACGATCCCCGAGACCCCGACGATTCTGACATCGATCAGGACGAGGGCGACGAATTCGCCGAAACCGAGCCATGTCCTTTCTGTGGCAAGCCGGTTTACGAACAAGCCGAGGTGTGCCCGAATTGTGGCCAATACATCTCAGAGGAAGACTCCTCCCCCAGGAAGCCGCTTTGGATTGTAATGAGCGTGGGCGTCTGCGTTGCGGTAATCATAATCGTCTGGGTGCTGAAGTCGCTGTGACTCAGTGCTCGGCGATCGCACCGGCCGGGGCGGGTGCTCGGCGAAAGTAATTCACCCGTCTTTTAATTCCACGGCGCACGCCACCGCCAGCAGACAAACCGCTCGATATTCCTCGTCTGGCCCGTCTCCGTCGTTGCATCGAGCGATCTGCGGTTCACGTTCGCACGCCAGATGAACCGCATGCATTTCGACGCTGCCGTTCACGGTGAACACTTTGACGACGTATCCCATGCCGCGAATCTGTGCGAGGATGGAATCGGTGAGGGTCATCAAATCCCAAGTGTCCACCGTCGGCTGTAGACGGCGCCCAGGCTCCGCTTGAGCTTTCGGGCAACTTCCGCAGCCGGACCACTGCGCACCATCGCATCTTCCCGTGCCGTCCAAAATCTATTCTCAGGATGCCCGACCGGATGCCCGCGCTTTCGCCAGTATGCGGCCATCTTCTTTTTCCACGTTTCGGATCGAGGCCGTTTCTCCGCGTCAAACCCGGCAGCTATCCCTGGCCCGATTCCTTCATGACATGACGCCAGAGCGATAGACAAAATGGTATGATCCCCGCCGTTCGCGTTAAATCGAGCCTAACCATGAAAACACTCCTGACGACCATCTTCGCTGCCACAATTCTTTTGTCGCTCGCGTGGGTCTGCGCCGACGATCAAGTTCCCACCGCCACAATCGACGCCGCCAAAACCCATGACCCCATTTCAAAATACCTCTACGGCCAGTTCCTCGAACACATCGGCGGTATCATCAACAACGGCCTGTGGGCCGAAATGCTTGACGACCGCAAGTTTTACAACCCAATCACGGCTCAATCCGCGTCACAGCCCGCTGCCCCCGGCTCAGGGCGCGGGCGTGGCGCCTCGCGGCGGTGGACCTCCATTGGCCCCGCCGAATCCATCATCATGGATACCGACCACCCCTACGTCGGCGAGCACTCGCCACTGATCAATCTCGACGCGTCCCAACCGCATGGCATTCGCCAAACCGGTTTGGCCGTCGTCAAAGGCAAATCCTACACGGGTCGCATTCTCTTGGCCGGCGGTTCAGGCGCATCCATCTCGGTGACACTCATCTGGGGCAATACCCCAGCCGACCGCCAGACCATTCCCATCAACAATCTCACTACTACATACGCCAAATTCCCCCTGACCTTCGTCGCCCAAGCCGACAGCACGGGCGCTCAACTGGAAATCACCGGCATGGGAACCGGCTCATTTCACGTCGGCGCTGTCTCCCTTATGCCTGCCGATAACGTCGAAGGTTTCCGCGCCGAAGTCATCGACGCGCTCAAGCAATTACATTCCGGCGTCTATCGTTTCCCCGGCGGAAACTTCGTCTCCGCGTTCGACTGGCGCGATGCCATCGGCGACCGGGATCAGCGCCCGCCCATCATGGACCCCGTCTGGAACGCCGTTCAGCCTAACGACGTCGGCACCGATGAATTCATGACGATGTGCCGGCTCCTCGACGTCGAGCCGTACATTACTGTGAATGCCGGGTTCGGCGACGCCCGCTCCGCCGCCGAATATGTCCAGTACACCAACGGCGACGCCACAACCCCCATGGGCCGACTCCGCGCCGCCAACGGCCATCCGGAGCCTTACGGCGTCAAATTCTGGGGCGTCGGCAACGAAGCCTGGGGCAGTTGGCAAATGGGTGCGATGTCACTCGATCAGTTCGAGATCAAGCACAATCTCTTCGCCAAAGCGATGCGCCGCGTCGATCCGACGATTAAGCTTATCGCCAGCGGCGCCATGCCCGATACCATGGTCGGCTCGAAGCAATCCCTCCATCTCACCGGCAAGCTCATTCCCGATCCCCTGGGCCCCGGCGACTGGACTGGCGGACTCTTTGTCCATTGCCTCGACAACATGGACCTGGTCAGCGAGCACTTTTATTCCTACAACGACCAGCGCTTCGACCTCGCGAAGGCTGACGGTGTCCCCACTGACCCTGGCGAGCCGCTCGTCGAATGGATGCGCCGCCCCGCCAACCATGTCCGCGCCAAATTCGAAGCCTATCAGGATTATCTCCAGCGCATCCCCGCCCTGAAAACCAAGCCCGTCCCCATCAATATCGACGAATGGGCCTACGGCCGCGTCACCCCCAACTCTTACAAAGTCGTCCCCGCCTATGCCTGGGCCTTCCACGAAATGTTCCGCCACTCCGACCTCTACCAGATGGCCGCCTTCACTTTCGCCACATCGTTGCTGAGTTCCAATCGAACGCAGGCCGAACTCAATCCCACTGGCCTCCTCTTCAAACTCTATCGTGATCACTTCGGCACGATCCCCGTCGACGTCTCCGGAAATTCTCCCCAGCCTAAGCCCAAATATCCTCCCGGCGGCGAGCAACCCAGAGTCAATGCCGGTAGCGATACATTTCCCCTCGACGTCTGCGCGGCGTGGACTACTGACCGGAAATCCCTTACCGTCGCCGTGATAAACCCCACTGAATCCGCGCATCAACTGAATCTCGCAATCACCGGCGCGCAATTGACCGGCAAAGGAACGCTCTGGCGCATGGCCCCATCCGACATCAATGCCACGATTACCCTGGGCCAAAAGCCCGGCGTCGAAGTCGAGCAGCAATCTCTGGACTCCGTCGCCGCAACGCCGACCTTCGCGCCGTTTAGCGTAAATATCTATGTGATTCCGGAAAAATAATGCGGCGTCTATTCCAAATCCACCGCCACCACTTCCTGATCGAGGATCGACAGCACGGTGACGGGAAACACCACCGCGTAGTCAAGGCGGTGGGGAAAGGCGCGCGTAGGACGGTAGCCGTCCCTCAGATCAATTCCGACCGCCTCCGCCAACAGGCAAGCCGCATGATATTCCTCATTCGGCCCATCGCCGTCATTGCATCGGGCAATCTGCGGCACCCACTCGCACTTCAAATGAACCGCGTGCATTTCGACGGTGCCGTTGATTTTGAATATTTTGACGACGTATCCCATACCGCGAATTTGTGCCAGGATGGAATCGGTATCCACCCTTAAGACGCCCTATAGACAAAGTCGCGTAGCTTGGTTTCCCCCCTTCCAGTGCAATAGACGCCAAATTTGAGACTGAGAAAGCCGCCGAAGACATTGTGATGATAGCCCGACACTTCCATTTGCCACGGGTGCTTGATCCAGGGTTCGCCGTTGCTTTGGTAGTAAAACGTCACGATGTTGGCATGGTTGGTCACACGCAGTCGCACCGTTTGGGTCGCCATGTCCTGGCGCATCCAACTATGCTCCTGGCCATAGTTATAGGTGAACATCTGCGTGTTGCTGAAGCCAATGCCGCAGAACATGCGCTCGCTGTAAAACAGGCATATTCCCGCTTGGGCGCCGTCGCCAATATCTAGTGTGATCTCTGCCTCGTAGCTTCGGTCGCCCACGAGGAAGGTGAGAGGAGAGCAGTGGGCTAGGGTTGTGCCCTTGCCCGAAACCACCAGGGCGCTGGCTTCGTAACGCGCGCGTTTCATCTCATCGGCGCCGGGATTGAAAAAGCTCCATTGCACGCCGAACTTATTTGTCGAAAAATCGTCCGAGAGCGCAAAGCCCGACGGACCCGGCAGTCCCTTGCTGGGTTTGGCAAGTGGCTGCGACAGCATTCCGCCTCTTGCGACGAACCAGCCGTCACCAGTCCATTCGATCGGCTCCAGCAGGGTTTGCCTGCCAAGCGTGCGAAAGCCGTTTTCGTAACCGTGATAGATCATCCACCAATCGCCGCCCGGTCCCTCCACTACCGTGGCGTGCCCGCGCGACCACCACGGTTCTTCAGCGTTTTTGGTATGGACGATCGGATTGTGGGGGCAGTTCTGCCAGGGGCCATGGATGGAATGCGAGCGGGCGACGATGACCATGTGACTTGTCGGCGGACCGGACGTGCCGCCCACCGCCGCGACCAGATAGAACCAGTCTCCGCGACGAAAGACCTTGGGGCCCTCCGGCGCGAACATTTCGACCACCCAATTGTCGGGGTAGCGCCATGGATCGTAGACGTGTTCCAATGTACCGACTGTCGCCAGGCCATCATCGGTCAGGGCAATTCTGCGGACGCCGTTAAAAAACAGATAGCGCTTACCGTCCTCGCCGACGGCATGGCCTGGATCGATGCAACCGGGAACTTTGAGGTCAACAGGGTCGCTCCAGGGGCCGCGAATATTATCCGTGTGTATGACGAAGATTGCTTGCTGACCGTTCGGAGTTGCCGGGATGTAGATAAAGTAGCGCCCGTCGTGCTTGACCATGTCCATTGCCCAGACCGTGCCGATGGGTTTTGTCAGCGCAGGACCGATCGGCGTCCAATTTACGAGATCGCGCGAGTGCCAGATGATGACGCCAGGATAGGAAAAAAACGACGAAAACGTCATGTAATAGTCGTCCCCATCCTTCAGCACGGTTGGATCCGGGTGGTCGCCGGCGACGATCGGATTGAGGTATGTCCCATTGCCGAGATCTGCCTTGCGCTGGCCTTCGATGCCCACGGCTGGTTTCGGTTCCGAGTTTGCAGGAGAGCCGGCGATCGCCGGCGCCGACTCACCGACAATTCGCGTAGAAAGAACACCGAAGAGAGCCGCTTTCATAGCATTGCGCCGCGAGATTGGTTTCATAAGATTTCCCGAAAGCGGTTTGCCGAGCAAGTCTTGCGTCTCGCACAACTGGCCGTGAAAGCCGGTTGTCACGGCGTGGTCGCTTCATCGGAAGAAGCCCGGCTGCTCCGGGAGGTTTTACCACATGGCAGGCTCATCATCACGCCCGGCATTCAACTCGCGGGCGACGACAAGAACGACCACGTTCGCATCGCGACCCCGGCCGAGGCGATTCGGGCAGGTTCGACCCATGTGATGATGGGGTGCTCCATTACGCGAGCGTCCAATCCACTTGAGGCATTCAATTTAGTCACCGATCTCATTTTTGCGGAGCAGGGAGTGGCCACGGGCGCACTTCGCCGCGAGGTCGTCCGGCGGCATGGACAGGACCTTTTCATAGAGCGCATCCGCGTCCGAGTGGCGGTCCATGCGGCGATAGAACAGGACCTGATTTCGAAATCTCCGATCTCGCCGCCTCGACCGAGGCTGCTGATAAGAACACATCGAGTTTTCAAAACTCGGCTAACGCTGGTGATCGATATGGTGCCGACGACGGGTGCGGGTCAGGCTCGAAAGGATCGCCGCAGTCTGGCCGCCACGCTCGTTGCCGACGCATGACTCGGGGTCGATGTGGCTGGCTGGGCCTTCATCGTGTGACTCTTTCATTCACTACTCCCTGCCGGTCTTCTCGGCGCACTGAGCGCTATCCCAACCGCACCCGGTATCAGGTTGAACGTGCCAACACTACGATGATCGACTGCGACATGGTACGTTCAACTTGCTGGCTGGGTGTCGCTGCCGCGGAACTCGGTGCTGGAAGGTGCAAATGTCAGTCGTTGATTCTTGCTTCGGTCGCCGGCTGGCTTCCGACGAGCAGAGCGGCCAGAAGATCGGGGTACGTTCCGGCTTACCCGCATTCGGTCTCGATGGGTTGTCCTCTTCTGCGTACGGTCCTAAGGCGGCACTGACGATCCTGCTGCCGCTCGGCGCAGTCGGCCTGAATTACATCCTGCCGATCACCGGAGTGATCCTCGCCTTGCTGGCGATGCTGTGCGTCTCCTACCGCCAGACCATCGCTGCCTACCCGGTTAACGGCGGCTCGTACACCGTCGCCAAGGAGAACCTCGGGACTTGGGCCAGCCTGTTCGCCGCCGTTGCCCTGATGATCGACTACGTGCTGACGGTTGCGGTAGGCATCTCGGCCGGCGTAGCCGCACTGGTGTCCGCCGCTCCCCAGTTTCACGAGTATACGGTACCCCTGTGTCTCGGCATCCTCGCGCTGATCACGCTTCTGAACCTGCGGGGTACCAGACAGGCGGGCGCAGCCTTTGCCTAGACTTTTTGGAACATAGGGCGCCCTTTCGCTCTTGACGAGTCTTCGTGGAAGAGGAAGCATGATTGCAGATGTAGTAGTGATCGGCGGAGGTCCCGCCGGAAGCTCGGCCGCAATCCGATTGGCACGGGCGGGCCACAAGGTGCGCCTCTATGAAAAGTCCCATTTCCCCCGCGCTAAGTTGTGCGGCGGCTTCCTAAGTCCCGAAGGTCTTGCCGATCTGGAAGATTTGAACGTTCTTTCTTCAGTGCGCCGATCCGGCGCGCTACCGCTTCACCGAATGGTGATCGCCTCGCCGCGGGGGCGAGTTATCGAAGCGCCGCTGCCTGATCCGGCACTTTCCGTGTCCCGCGAGGTGATGGATGACCTCCTGCTTCAGGAGGCGCGACGGGCCGGCGCGGAGGTCTTCGAGGGACAAGATGGATTCAGCCATGCCGGTTCAGCGCCGCATACCGTTGTGGCCGCCGGTCGCTTGGCTTTAGCGAAGGAAAAAATCTCACCCGATCAATTGTCGCCCTGGTACGGAAGTCCCCCCACGCTTTATTTCGGTATCCAAGCTCAATTCCAAAATGTTCACGGCGTCACCGATCAAGTGGAACTGGATCTCGTCGAAAGTGGCTACGTTGGACTCGCTCGCCAGGGTAATGCGGTGAATGTTTGCACATTGACCAAATGGGACACGCTGCGGCGATTCGGGCCATCCCTGGACAACGTCATGGCGCGGTTTGCTTCGGAAAACCCGGTCTTGCGCCGACATTTGAGCGATGCGTCCCGGATCAGCAATTGGATCGCAGTTCCAGTGCGACTGGGCATCCGTCGTCTGACGCACGGGAACACGTTCTATACCGGTGATGCTGCCTGCGTCGTCGATCCGTTCGCAGGTGAAGGAATGTCGATCAGCCTTTACGCATCGAAGCTTCTGCAGAAAGCGTTCAGTCAGACGGAGAGAGCGGCCACCGAAGCCTATGCCGCACTCTGGCGCGAAGCGTTCCTGCCGGCGCTTCGCTGGAACGCATTGACGCGTGTGCTTTATAGCCTGCCCCTGTTAAGACAGGCGTCGCTTCGCGCATTACAATGGTTTCCTCACGGGATGAACTTGCTTACTGACCTCACGCGCTGCCGGCGGATCGCAGGAGAAACGGCATGAGCTCCCAGGAACTTGAGCGAAGCGCTTACGGTGACGCGGAACATGTTTCGTCGTCGCACAATTCTTTACCTTCGCCTTGGCCCGCGTCGGATCATTTTGACGGGAAACGGTTTTGCAATCCGACGCTCCCCAAAAATTTCTCCCCCACATCCGGCGCATACAAGATGATCTTCCAAAAGTGGAGCCGGTGGCCGGCTTTCATTGAGAACGAAGGGAGCCCGCGGCTGCACGAGAAGCTTGGCCCCGCTGACATTGCCGTTACTTTCGTGAATCACGCGACGTTTTTAATTCAAATTCCCGGTGGGAATATTCTGACCGACCCGGTTTGGTCCGAGCGGGCCAGTCCATTTCGATGGATCGGGCCAAAACGAGTTAGAAAACCGGGAGTGAAGCTGGATGATCTGCCCAAAATTGATCTGATTCTGATCAGCCATAATCACTATGACCACCTGGACATTGACACTCTAGAAACCCTTAACAAGCGGTTCGCGCCGAGGGTGCTCGTAGCGGCAGGCGATAAACAACTGGTCAAGAATACCGGATTAACCGACGTTCGCGAGTTAGACTGGTGGGACGACGTTCAAATCAGTTCGCAGCTCCAGGTCACGTTTACACCAACCCAGCATTTTTCGAGTCGAGGTCTTTTCGACCGGCAACACAGTCTCTGGGGCAGTTACATGATCAAGAATCTGGGCCGACTCATCTATTTTGGAGGCGACGCGGGTTACTCAAGCCATTTCTCTGAAATAAAGAGACGATTAGGATCACCCGACATCGCGTTGCTGGGGATCGGCGCGTACGAGCCACGTTGGTTTATGAAGCCAATGCACATGAATCCTGCCGAAGCGGTCAAAGCACACGAGAATATTGGATCCAAGCAAAGCATCGCGATGCACAACCGAACCTTTCGGATGTCGGCCGAGGCGATTGATCAGCCACAGAAGGATCTAAAAGTGGCACTTCTGAAAGCCGGTATTCCCGAAAGCAAATTTGTAACTCTCAGCGAAGGCGAAACTCGAATCTACGGAAGACCTGAAGAATGACAGGGCCGATTTCGAAAACGAATTGATGTTCCCCGGCATCGACGATCGGGGATCGCACTGTTGGGCAATTATTTGGGCTGATCCCGCGACATCCCCAGCCAAAACGCGGTTGCCGCGGTTGCTGCGGTTACCGCGATTACGCCGCCGTGCGGGCATTTACCCGTTCACGTCGACGGATTTGCCGCTCTTCTGTGCCGCTGCCTGCGCGGCGGTAGTCCCGTCATTGTCACCGTCGGCATCCGTCGCTCCCGTGGTGCTCCCGGTCTGAGCCTGACTCTTAGCCTGCGCTTGAAGCTGCGTCTGGCGCTGAGACTGTGTCAGGCCCACGATGCTTCCTGAATTCCCACCAATGCTGGCAACAGACATGAGTGATCCTTTCGTAAAATGTAATCCGACCAACGGGATAAGATGCGTGACGATGCTTAGTGCCGAGAATTACAGGTCGTGGCCCAAAGGAATCTTCTGATGGCCGACCGCATTTACGTTTACATAGATGGCGAGTCGCATTTCATCCGTTCGGAGAAGGCGTGGCAGAATATTCATGGCCCAGATGTTTGCCTTGACCGCGCCGTCGTCGGCCTGCTGTCCCAAGCCGAACGTGATGCCATATGGAACAGGGGTTATGATGCAGGATCTATACGGCAACAAGATCTATCTCAATCAGGATGCCGTTTGACGAAGACGCTCCGCCACCCGACCTAGGACCTGAAAGGAGGTAACTCTATGGCCGCAAAGACATTCAGTGGCAAGCTCGGGGGCGAGGCAGGCGGCCTCTTCGTGGACGTGCCATTCGACGTGAAAAAGGAGTTTGGGAAGGCCCGAGCACCGGTGAAGGTCTCGATTAATGGTTACACCTACCGGTCGACCATCTCAGTGTACGGCGGCAAGTATTACCTGCCGGTTCGGAGGGAGCGCCGTGAAGCGGCAGGCGCGAAAGTGGGGGATATCGTAGAGGTGAGAATCGAGCCGGACACTGAGATTCGGAGGGTTGATCCGCCAACAGCGCTCTTGGCTGCCCTCTCAAGGAATGGTGCAGCAAAAGCGCGGTGGGGTAAGCTCAGCTACTCCCATAAGAAAGAGCACGTGCACTCAATTCTCCAGGCAAAAAAGCCCGAGACGCGCGCGCGTCGCATCCAAAAAATCCTGGAAAATCTGATCTAGAGGCGAAAGCCAAAACAGTTTGATTTCAGCGCAGTAATGCAGAAAAAGTTCGATTGGCGTCTTGTCACATCGAACATGGACGGCCGGGCTGCCCGGAGGTTTTTTCGCAAGATCGCCATGAAGAACCGCATGAGGTTCGATACGGGGGAAAACGCTTGGCAGGGTTTGGCATTCAGCTTGGTGCCGGCCGTCAAGTTTCAGTCAGATCGCGTGAGCGCGCAGGATCGGGGAATCTCCAGGGAGTTTCTCGGCCGGTAGTTTCTTTGTACAGGAGTTCGCGGAACTAACTGGGCTGAAGGCGTCCGGCCGTATTTTTTTGGGTCCCAAGGGCAGCTTTGGGAGCATTGGACGCGCTCCGTTATCCTACGCCGGCGGAGCCGGCATCCGCCACGTGCACCGGTCCGGCAGCCAATCATACAATTGGCTGATCGGAGTGGCCGGCAGGTTCGTCAGCAGTTGCGTCAGGTAACGCTGGGGATCGATGTCGTGCCGGCGGCAGGTGCTGGTCAGGCTCGACAGAATTGCCGCCGTCTGACCATCGCGCTCGTTGCCGAGCATAACCGGAAAAATTGGCTGTTCGCCGGGCACGACGAATCCGCCCAGAACCACGCTGTGCTATGGTCGCTGATCGCCAGCGCCCCGCGGCACGAGATCGACGTGCAATTTTATCTGCGGAGCGTGCTGGCCTATTTGCCGGAGCTGCCGCCGGAACAATTGCAAAATTACCTGCCGGATGTGTGGAAGCACGACCTAACGGCCGAGCAGCAGGCGGCGCTGAATGCTCATCACGCTGCATTGGCCCAAGCAACGGCCGCCGGTCCGTCCGGCTGAGGGATGCGGTCGTCCGGCGGTTAGTTCTCCCTCATGGTTTTGCCGGCTGCGTGCTTGGCAACTGCGCCGAACTCACGTCGCCGACATGAAGATCGCCAAACAGCGTACGATAGTTGTTGGAACCTGACGGCTTGTACCAGAACACGACCTTGTCCGCGTCGCCGAGCTTGACGTCCTGCCCCGCGTATCCATATCCACCCTTGATCGCGACCAGTGCTCCGTACATCGCCCCGCTCCGAGTGCTGAACTTCATCATCTGTGCCTGGCTATCGCCGCCGTTCCCAATGATTGTCTTCGCTAGCGCGGTGGAATCGGTCAGGCTCGCCGGGAATGAGCCGCCGCTTGCATCCGTGTAGAGGCGCAGGAAATCCGCCACCACATCCTCCGGTTTGAAAGATTTGGGAAGCTCCACGCTCTGCGTGGACATGGTGTACCCCTGCGGAACTTCCATAGAAAACAGCGACTCATCCAGCGGCGGATTGATCTCGAAATTATCCATCACCATCGACACGTCTCCCTCCGGCGTCGAATAGACCGCTTCGACCCGCACCGGCAGCGCCGTCTTATTGTCCGCCCAGATGGTCATCGTCTGGCCGCCAAGCGCGGTTCTGTTTCCGGCAATGTTTTCAATGCGAAAGCCATGGGTCTCGATACCGTCGATCGTTTTCTCGCCGATTGGCTCGCCTTGCGATTGGCCCAAACTTCTAAGCGATTCCATCAAGTTCGGCTGAGCCATCGGCGCGGCCGAGTCGAAGTCCAATCGCGTCGCGATCTTCAAAGGGCGATTGAGAGTCACCATCGTCTTACCATTCCAGATCGTCACGATATCCCCAGGGTATTCTATTCTCGTCCGTCCCTGATCGGCGACCAAGACCAAGTTTCGCGTTGTTTGTGGCGGCTTTCCCGGTAGCGTTACGGTGCTGTTGTACACCAACGTGCGGACGGATTTGAGCTTGTTGGCAACGTCCGCGAACGCCACCGACGTTCCCAACGTGCTGAAGATCGGCGACATCAGATACAGCGCCATTAGCCCCAACCCGATCAGAACCGCAGCGGCAACTCGATATTGAACGATCATGGCAACCAGCCTTTCCAAGAAACGACGGCCGGTCGCGGACGTATTAATTCCCGCATCTGCCGATGAACCACCTTCACGGAGCATCGCCAGCGTCGCCGTCGCGGCTCGCTGCGATGGTCCATTGGGAATTCTTTCCGCTTTTAACGCCTCAATGTGGAGTTCGAGCAGTTCCGATTCCGGTTCATGGTTTGCACTCATTTGGACACCTCGTCCGTGGATGACGGAGATACAATGCGATTGAGCGACTGGCCCACCTCGGAGGAGATGATCCATGCGATCCGCTCCCGCAAGGCCGCCCGCGCCCGGTGCAGCAGCACGCCTACATCATCGACGCTCGCTCCCAGTTGTTCGGCGACTTCGCGGTAGCTGTATCCCTCAAGGCAGTGCAGGCAAAACGCGTCAGCCTGCTTCGGCGGCAGGTGGGTCAGTGCCAGCCGCCGCCGGGCGGATTGCTCCGCCTGTTCTGCCTGGTCGCTCGGACGGGAATTTGGTCGATCATCCGCCAGCACATTCACCATGGCGCCGGGCGCCTCGCGCGTCTTGCGTGAAATACGCTGTCGCAGCCGGTCGATCGCTTTCGCGCTCGCCAGCCGGATCAGGAAGGCTCGCCAATGGCGGACCGGTTGATTGCGCCGGGAAAACTCCAGCGCCGCCGCGAATGCTTCTTGGAAGCACTCGTCGGCATCCGCCTCATTCCCCAGCAGCCGGTACGCTGCCCGCCATACCTCCGGTCCATCATCGCGCACGATGCCTTCCCAATCCATGTTTTTCGCTCCCGCCGGCAGGGCGATCTGCCCTACCTACGACCCATCAGTCGAATCAAGACGCTGATTTATTACAGGATTTAGAATATCGCCGTTTCGACTTCCAAGAAATCCGGTGAGTCGTGCGTCAAACGCGTCCTACCCCCTGGGACTGTGGACGGCGGAACGCTTACGAAACAATTACACGTCAGCTACGTCGCGGGACACGTCGGACGCGGCGATAGATAAACAAGATTGGTATTCCGGCGAGCCGGATAAGAGTCGCGAGCGTCTTCGGCATTTTGCTGATACGTCGCCTGCCGAACGCTGTCTCTTCGTAAGCCTCTTTGTCGTTGACCCTTGCCGCAGAAGCTTTGTGCTCTGCCTTGTTGTCGTCTGCCTCTATCATGGCGACTCGTCAGATGACACTGATGCGGCGAGTTAACCCGTGCGTCCGGCAATGCTGGCGACGACCGCGAGCAGGTCGTGCGGATTGACGGGCTCGGGGACGGCGCCGGCGGGATTACGAGACAACTCACCGGCCCGGACCTCAGGGCTTCTTTGTCTCGGTCTCGGTCTTGTCGTCCGTATTCGTGATCGGATTATGCGTGGTTGTAGTCTCTTCATGGACCTGGCCGCCGAAGAGGCCCGGCGTATCCGACTCCGTGTGGGAGGTTTCACAACCGAACATGGAAAAACAAGCTGCCAGCGTTGCCGCCAGCGTCAGAACGTATATCGCCTTCATAAGATCTCCTGAGAATTAGAGCTTCCGATACGGGCCTCAAGCGCGACACACGTCGCGACATGAGAAAATGGCTACCCGTGTTACACTTTTTTCCTGCGAGACTGAACCACCCGACGAAGCCAAGGAAACAAAAAAAAGCCGACACAGCCAAATCCCGATGTTTCGGGATTCAATTGTGTCGGCTTACTCGTTAGCAGGCTTCCCGGCCAATAACGGGGCGACCCTCTATTTAGTCATCCGAAGACTTCGATATTCTGTTGGGGAGCTGATATGCTTAAGGCTCCACCAATGTTATGATTATAGGCGTCCCAGCCAGACGAAGTCGAGAAAATTGCCGAAATCCTCGGTATATTATTGATTTGGATGAAGACTCAGGGCGAAATCGAAAGTGCCATTTCAGACGGCATGAGCCGCTTCGAACAGGAATACATGGGTCGGGGGCCGAAGGACATTCGCGCACACCTGATCGATAATCTGATCGTCGTCCGACTCGAAGGTGTTTTGACCGCAGCGGAACAGCATCTCGTCAAGACGCTCCAGCCTGAGAAAGGCCGAGACCTGCTCAAGCAGGTGCGGACCCATTTGATCGAGACGGCGCGGCCGATTATGGAAGCAATGGTACAGGGGATCACCGGTGTCAAAGTGCTGAGTCTGCATCACGACATCAGCACGGTCACCGGCGCTGACTTCACCGCCTTGGTCACCAACCTCGGCAAGACGGCCAGCGGGGGTGACGTGGTGTTGCCAGCGAGCGTTTACTCTGCGGTCGATGCCTACGCGGCCGCCAATGGATTGATGGTGGATGTTCCCGAGCCCAGCACCTTCGGGTTGCTCGGTTTGGCTGCCGCCGGTGTTCTCGCCCGCTGACGCCGTTCTGCGTGAAAGCATTTGGGAATTCCGTGCCTACGGCAGGTGCTTGTGATGCTCGACAAGATTGCTGCGGTTTGGCCGCCTCGCGACTGCCGACGCATGACTCGGGGTCGATGTGGCTGGCTGAGCCTTCATCGTGCGACTCTTTCATTCACGACTCCCTGCCGGTCACTACTCCCTGCCGGTTTTCCCGGCGCACTGTCCGCTGCGTAACCCCTACCGCACCCTGACGAGATCGGATTCCGCCGCCGTATTGCGCAAGCATAGAACGTGATTCGCGGTGGCCTTTGGTCCCCTCTCCAACGAATGACTCCCCGTAAAACACGGCCGATCTCCTCGCCCCGTTTCGTTCCTGCGGCTTACCGGGGGATGACCAGTTGGCCGTCGGAGGCAATGGATGCGGCGGCGACTTTTGCGCCGCCGGGATCCATCATCGAGACGGTGATGTCGGCGAAGACGTCCTTTCCGGCGTAGTGGCCGTCGATTTTCCAACTGAGCGTTCGCGAGGCGTCATTCCAGACGAAGGCGGTGCGGCGGATTTGTCCTCTCAAATAAGCGGTGGTCAGGCCGTCGTCCTCGACGAGCGTGAATCGGCCGTCCCGGCCGGGATAGACCTGGACCTCCAGCGGACCGCCGGGGAGATCGTCGGTGTGCTGAATGACCGGGCCCAGCGGAAGGACGGTCCCGGCGCGAACGTACACGGGGATTTCATCGAGCGTGGCCGACACGTCGATGTTCTGGTCTCCCGCGAGCGACGTGCCGTTGTTCAGCGCATACCACGTGCCGCCGGGCAGGTAGACTCGTCGGTTGTCCGTATCGTCAAGGATCGGCGCCGCCAAGAGGTCATTTCCCATGAGCCACTCATCCGAGAGATTGGCACAGCGTGTATCGTCGGGGAATTCCATCGCCAGCGGCCGCATGATCGGGACGCCGGTGTCGTGCGCCTCGTGGGCGAGGCTGTAGTAGAACGGAATGAGGCGGTAACGCAGATCGAGGGCTTTTCGAATGGCGGATTCGGCGGCGTCGCCGAAGAGCCAGGGGAAGTGCGGGATGGCGTCGTCAGTCGAGTGCGCCCGCATGACGGGAAAGAAGACGCCGGCCTCCATCCATCGGGTCAGGAGGCGCGGGGTCGTGTTGCCGGAAAATCCGCCGATGTCGCAGGCGCCGTAGGGCATGCCCGCCAAGCTCCAATTCAGCAGGTGCGTGGGCGTCCTGGCCAGCTCGGCCCAGGTTGCGCGGATGTCGCCGGTCCAGGCGGCGATGCCGAATCGCTGCGAGCCCGGCGCAAAGGCGCGGTCGATCGTCCAGAGCCGGGTGCCCGGCCGCACCTGGGCCAGGGCGTCGGCTTCCGCCTGGTTCCACCAGTAATACATCGTGAAGGACAATTCGCCCTCGTCGTCCCACCAACCGTCGATTCCCTGCCGGAGCAGGCCGGTCAATTGATGGGCATACCACGCGCGAACGGCGGGGTTGCTGAAATCCAGGCAGCGGGTGTCGATCTGTTCTCCCGATTTTCCCGGCGCCAGAATCCAACCCTTGGATCGCGCCATCGCCAGGAGATCGGTGTTGCCCAGGCGCGGCTTGCGAATGCCGACGAAGTGAACGCCTTCTGATTTCATCGAAGCAATCTCCGCGGCGGGGTCGGGAAATAGCTTGGGGTTAAAGGAAAAATCCGTGAAATCCGGCAGACCCTCGGGCTTCACCGAGTAATCGGGCGCGGTGGTATACCACTCGAAATCGAAGATGAACGCGTCGACCGGCAACTTGCGGGAAATGAATTGGTGCAGGGCGTCGTCGATGTAAGCGCGATCCTTCCATCCCCAACGGCTTTGCAGATAACCGAACGACCAGCGCGGCGGAACAGACGGCGGGCCGCACAATCCGGCGTAGGCGCGGGCCGCGCCGTCAAGCGTCGCGGCCGGCATCAAATACAAATCGGCGGAGTTCCCGGCGAAGACCCAACTGACCCGGCCCAGATCGGTCGAGGCGGTCCAGGCCGGCGGAGCGTTGTCGTCCGAACTGACCCCCAGCGCGGCGTAGCCGGCGCGGCTCCAGTAATAGGGAACGACCGCATCGCCGTTGCCGACACGCGGTTGGGCATGGTCCTGAAGCAGCGCGTCGGCGCCGTCGCCGCAGCCATAGACTTCGAACGGCCTGTCCGACGCGCAGCCCACGTTCAGAACGACGAACGGCTTGCCGGTCTGCTCATTACGGGTCCCTTGACCTATCGGACCAGGTGGGATCAGGGTCTTGCCCTGGGCGTCACGCAAGGTCCATTGCCCGTCGGCTTGATCGATCAGCAATTCACCGGCCGTGCTCTTCACGCCGATCCAGCCGTTTTCTTTTACGGTCGTCCATGGGACTAGCCTGGGATTGGGAGCCAGGTAAACGCTCTGAGCCGGGTGGGGCTTGCCGTCGTAACAGACGGTCAGACGAAACGCGCTGTCGCTCGCCACGGTCGCTTCGACCATCGCGGGACAGACTTGGACTTCGACGCCCGACTCGGCCCGAGCGATTCCGCCGCCGACCAATCCAAAAACGACAAAGAAAAACCGCGGAAATAGGCGGCGTGGTTGGTTCATTCCACGATTGTTCCGGCCCGTCGTTTGGGCGTCAAGCCGAAAGGGCTACGCGGCAACTCATTGCCACCACATGTCGGCAAAAGAGGCGCGGACACGATTCGGGTAGGGTTTTCTTTCGGCGTCCGCTGCGTCAAGCGCATTCTACCGTGATGACGCAGCCCCGCTTCCATCAGGGCCGATAAGAACGCCACGTTGCGGGCCAAACGATCCAGCTTTCCCTTCTGCCACTGGAAATCGCTCGTCATCACCGGATTGGCTGCTGCCTTAGCCATCTGAGCCTTTCTCGTCATTCGTTCCCGAGGGTAGCCGCCAAATCGCGCTTGAACCCCGAAAACTTGTTAAAATGCTCGCGGCGGAGATGTCGGGAATATCAGGGTCCAGATGGCCGGGCTGAAACCGGTTTGGAGGAAACTCATGAAAAAACTCAAAAAGCCGTTGTACGGGGTTTTGGTGCTTCTGGTCATCACATTTGCCGGAATCGGCGGGTGGTTGCTGAACAATATCCGCCATAGCCGGGCGACGGCTGATGAATATGTCCAATGGGCGCAGTCGCAGAAGTTTGTTCCGGTTGACTTCTTCATCACCGTCCCGCCGGAAACCCCGGCAGACCAGATCCTGTTCATCTCGGGCGATTCCGCGGAGCTTGGAAGTTGGGACGCCGCTGGTGTGCCGCTGCACAAGGAAACGGGTGGGGGCTATCACGCCACTGTCTCCCTCCTCAGCGGAGTTCCGCACAAATTCAAAGTGACTCGCGGCACCTGGGGCACGGTCGAGCGCGGCGCGGGCGGCGGTGAAATCGCCGACCACGCCTTCACCGGCGAAGCCGGCAAGACGGTCGAGTCTTCCGTCCTCACGTGGGTGGACGGCGGTAAATCTATTCCCGGTAAGGTCACTCTTACCGGAAACTTCCGCTTCCACAAAAAATTCGAGTCGCAGCTGCTCGGCAATAACCGGACGATCGTCGTTTACCTTCCGCCGGATTATGATACCGCCACCGATCGGCATTATCCGGTTCTGTATATGCAGGACGGTCAGAATCTCTTCGACACCTCCACCGCATACGCCGGCGTCGAATGGCAAGTTGACGAGAACGCGCAAGACCTGATCGCTCGGAACAAGATTCAGCCGGTCATCATCGTGGGCATTTACAACACACCCGACCGCACGCCGGAATTTACTCCATTCGACAAAACACCCAATGGCCAAGACGGCCGGGGCAAACTGTATGGCCGGTTTATCGTCGAAGAGGTAAAGCCGATGATTGACGGCGCCTATCGAACCATACCCGACCGCGCCCACACCGCGATTGCCGGCTCATCCATGGGCGGATTGATCACGCTGGCCATCATCCACGACCACCAAGACATCTTCGGCAGCGTGGCCCTCCTCGACCCCTGGCTGCGCGATTCGCAGCAACCACTTCTGCCGACTTGGAAAGACAACGCGTGGATGAAAGACACGCGCTTCTACGTGGATATGGGAACCAAAGGCGGCCCGAATTATCCAGGCAACACCGAGGTTCACGACGCCAATGAGCTGGTCCAGCGCTTCGATGCAGCCGGCTTGAAAAAGGGAACGGATTACAGCTTTTCGATCATCGAAGGAGCCGAACACAACGAATCCGCCTGGCAAAAGCGGGGGGGCGATTTTTTGGTTTTTCTATATGGGCAGAAGTAAGACCGCCGAAGGCGTCGCCGAGATTGACGGCTGAGAGGGCCAATCATGGGCGGATGATGAGCCTGGAAGATCGGGCGTATCTGAAGAAGCGATGGAAAAAGCCCACGGCGGCGCCGTGGGCGTTCTGGAATTGCGGTTAATATCGCCAGGGAGAGACGCGAACTTTGCCTAAGTCGCCGAAGCTGAGCGATTCCACATGTCCGTCGCAGAATCCGACGTTCATCACGCCGCCGGAATGCCGGTCGACCTTCCAAGGGTTGGTAGGTGCTTTGGCCAGGGGAATGCGATTGCCGAGGACCGTGGGCGCGATGGCGCCCAGGGTTCCGCCAACAGGTGTCTTTGCAAGGAGCGCCAACGTTGTAATGTTGACTGTGGAGTAGTAGAGGCAGTCATTGTCAACGATCGGCAGTGTGGTGCCGCTGCCCAGCGCTGACCCATTTGACGCCTTCGCGCTATAGGGCCGAGTTCCGCAGTCGGCGAACAGGAGGACTTCGGCGGCTTTGTAAACGTGGTCGAGGCGGCAGCACATGGGTTGGCCGAGTCCTTTAGGGCTGTTCAGCCCGGCGTAGACGGAAAGAAAATGGGTCGGGGGATTGAAAGCCGCGTCACCGTTGGTGTCGGTGACCATCGTAATATCCGCATTGATGCCGTATGAAATCGGCTGATAGGGGTACAGGGCGCCGGACACCACCGTGCCGACAACGTTGTTGACCATGGCATAGCCCGGGTTGGCGTCCGACATCCATAGATCGCTTGGGCATTGAAACACTTTGCTCTGCTTCACGGCGCTGGCTGTGAAAGTGAAATTGTTGTTGCCTTGTCCGGCGTTTCCCTGGCCCAAATATGGAATCAATGCGGTGGCCCAATCCACAACGGCCCACTGAAGGCCGTGAACCGCCGTGGGGGGAAAATCATAATAGCTGAATTTGCTGACGGGCATTCCATCGTACAGCACGGCCCAATTGGCGTCAGAACAAGTGGGCATGTAACCGTGATGATCCTGGGCGCACAGCATCGCCGCGGCCACCATTTGGCGGAGGTTCGATTGGCATTGAACGAGCTGCGCCTGGGCTCGCGCCTTGGACAGAGCAGGGAGCAGAATCGAGATCAGCAGGGCGATAATACCGATGACGACCAGCAACTCGACAAGCGTAAATCCTTTTCCGCGTTTCATTGATGCCTCCCAAGATTTGACGCCGATCGATCAGCGTGCGGGCGATGACGTGATTGCCTTCCATTTCGCCGCCGACGCAGCAGCAGGGCGGACAGGTTGAGTGCCAAAAGCGAAGCGGCGGCCGGCTCCGGAACATCGGCCATCAAACCGTTGGCGGCGGCGAAGGCGTCAACTGCGGCCCAGTCGGTGGCGGGCAACGCCACGTCACTTCCGCTGGCCGTCTTGCCGAGGTTGGTGACCAAGGCGGTGAAGTCGGAGCCGGTGACCGTGCCGGTGTACAGGAAATCGCCCTGATCCCATCCCGACACCGTCTTGCCTAAGTTGGTGGCCAAGATGGTGAAGTCAGTACCGGTGACCGTGCCGCTGAGAGTCGCATCGCCGAGCAAGGTATACATCACTTCGATCTGGCCGGAGGAGAGGTTGGCGGGGTTGCCGGGGTCGGCCGAATCAGCATAGCCCAGGGCGTAGCCGGGGTTGGCGGCGGCGGTGGAGCTGTCGATGCCGGCCCCGTTCCATGCCCCGCCGTTGTAGCCGCTGACGAGGTATCCGCGGATCGTAGAAATCGGATCAGGTCCCAGGCCGTAGTTGATGAAGAAATGATTGTTGTTGATGTCCAGGGCCGAGTTGCCGTTGATCGTCAGGGCCGACATCGAAATGCCGGTGGTGTTGGCGGCAAACTTCAGGATGTTGGCGGCCGAGCCATTGCCGACAATCACGCTGCCGGTGCCGCTGACCGTGCCGAGCGTCTGGTTGCCGTTGACGGCAAGCACGCCGGCGTTGTTAACGCTGATACCGTTGGTTCCCAGTGCGGTGTTGGCATTGACGTTGAGCGTGGCGCCGGCGGCGATCGCCACCGTCGTTGCGCCCGACAGATTGCCGGAGGCGTTCAGGTTGACCGTTCCGTTGCCGCCGAAGAGGATCGAGCCGGCCACGCCGCCGTCGTTGAGCGTGCCGAGATTCAGGGTTCCCGCTCCGCTGCCATTGTTGGAAACGTCAAGCGTGACAATGCCGCTGATGCTGGTTGCGCCAAATGTCACGGAATAGGGGGTGTTCGGCCCGGAGCCGGTTCCGGTGACGTTCAGGGTCGCACCCGAGTTCATGGCCAGCGCGCCCAGCGTGGCGGCGGCGACGGGAACCTGGAGGTTGTAGCTCGTCCCGGCTGGGAGAGTAAGCGACACGCTCGGCGACAACTCATTGAAATATGCGATCGTGCTGCTGGACACGTAAGCCGGGTTAGAGGAACTCAGCGTGTTGTTCTGTTGAAGCTCCTGGTCGAACAGAAGCCAATCATTGACGTCGTTAAAGCCCTCGCCGTTCATGTCGGCCGCCGGATTGAACGCCTGGCCGTTGCTTAGGACGTTGGTGTAGAAATCGTAAACATCCGTGGTGTTGATATGGCCGCTTTCGTCCAGGTCGCCCAGACCCAGGCCGTTGGTCGTGGCATCCCCAAGATCGGGGACTTCGCTGGCAGTGAATCGCTGGATGCTGTAATTGCCGTCGGGGCGGTAGCTCACGGTGGTCGCCACGTTGTTGCCGTTCTGCAGGTTGTTGAAGCCGTAGGCGAAAAGGTTCTGGTCGGTTTGTCCGGCGGACCCGCCGTTGTATGTGACGCCGTTAATCGTATTGTTCCCGGTGCTGATCATGTTCAGAATCTGGGAATTGGTGATGCCAACAGGCAGATTCAGGTAGACGTATTCGCTGTTGGTGGTGCCGTCAGACTGGATGTCGAGTTGGCGGTTGGCATAGTTGGTCGGCGCCGAAGTGAAGGGAGCAAAGCTCTGGATGCCGGACTCCGGAGTGCCGCGATCGACGTAGATCGTCTCATACCAGTCGCTGTAAACCGGGGGGGCGCTGGTGCTGGGGTTGTGGCGGAAGGAGATCACCTCGATGTAGTGATAGCCGATCGACAGGCCGCTGGTGTCGATCGTTTGCGAATAGGCGCCATTGCCGTTGGAGCTGGTATAGCCGGGGGAGGAGCTGGCGAAATTCTGGTAGCCGTAGGAGACGTTGCCGGGTGTGATGACTTCGCCGTTGGAACCGGGCGTTGTCGAGGTCTGGCCGTTGGCGGCGACCGTGACCGCGCCGCCGTCGATCGTGAACTGGGCGTTGTCGCCGTCGGCGTCCTGGTCGTAGTACTGCTCCGTGGGTGTGACCTGCAAATATGCGGCGTTGGTCGAGAGGTTCAGTTGAAACGACGATCCCGTGACGACATTGACCGTGGAGTTCCGGTCGATGCCGTTGCTGTAGTTGGCGTTGGGTTCCCATCCGCCGGGAGTCGTGGATTTTCCCGTTTGACTTCCCATCACCGACGCGACGTTGGTCATGCCCAAAGTGCCCGTCGGCGTGGGCAGGCCGTAGATCAGATATCCGTCGTTGGTTGAAGTGACACTGGTGGTGCTTCCCTTGGCGTAGACGGCGTTGCCGAGGAAACGCACGCTCAGCAAACCGCCGCCGGAAATCACTCCGCCGCTCTGCACCTGCAGGAACTGCGAAATTTCTCCATTGGGATCGGAATAGGAACTCGTCGCGTTGCCGGTCAGTTCTTCCAGCCAGGTGCCGGGCGCGAACGTCACGCTCATCGTACGGCTCTCGTAGTCCACGCCCTTGGGAAGGCTGGTGTCGATGGTGGTGGCGTTGCTCAGGAGCACGATGGCCGAACCCGTGCGCTCGTAAGCCAAGAGGTTCTGCTCAATCCAGTCTTCGCGGTAGTTTCCACGGCCGTAACGGTTGCGGATGTCCACCAAAGTAGTAATGGCGGTGTTGGAATAGGCGGAGTTCTGAACGTTGATGTCAAACACGCCGCCCAACGCGCCTAGCGCGGCATCCTTCGGGTCGCTGGCGCCGCCCTCGGGGAAATAGCCGCTGCTGCCGCTGCCGCTCTCGTTATTGAAATTCTCGCCATTGAAATAAACCTCAGCCTCGCCGGGAAGCATCAGCATGTACGCGTAGGCCACCTGTACAAGCCCCGGCGCGGGCACGCCCCCATCCTGATCGTTGACGAACTTGACGCCCTCGCTGCCGTTGAGCACCCCGTCATCAGCATAGTCGAGACTGGAAGTGACGACGTTGTACCAGTTGTTTCCGCCCGACACGCCGTACGTGCCGTTAAACGCGTTGAGATTGTTGTACATCGCCTGATAGAGCGGGAAATCCATCGCGTCGCGATTGCCCTCGATCGTGTTGCCGGCCCCGTTGTTGTTATCGCTCAGATTGATGTATTGCTGGGTCGTTGAAGTGTTTTGGTAATACACCTCCGAGTAGCCGTAAATCTGTTCCTGCTGGCCGTTGAGCAGCGTGCGGTTGGACTCATCGTACACGGCTGCGTCGTAGTAATTCAGGACCCACTGCGGCATGTTGAGGGCCGCGTCGATGCGGAATCCGTCCACGCCCATTTGCTGAATCATCCACTGAGTGTAGCGCATTAAATATCCCGTGGCATTCTCCGCCACCGGGGTGCCGGCCATTGGATTGGTCGTGTTGTAGGGATAGATCGTGAAGGTCTGATTCAAGGCCGCGTCATAGACGGTCTTCGGGGTCTTGGACAAATCGGGGTAGTATTGCGCATTGGATGCAGTCGGAATATTCGCCAGGTACCCGTTCCACGGCGTCGTGCCTGCCGGAATGTTCCGCGGATTCCCCGCCGTGGTGGGTTGGCGGATGAGAACGTTGTTCTCTTCCTGGGCGATGTCGTCCAGGCCCGCAACGGTGCCGTCGATGCCGTTGGCGGGCTCATATCCGCTGGAATTGGGATTGTCGTCGTGATAATCGCCCTGGTAGTAGTAAGTCTGGCCGTTGGCCGGATCGACATAGCTAGGGCCGCCGGCTGTGCCGGTTTCGTTGTAGCCAAGCGTGTTGTATCCAGGGGCGTTGGGGTTGGTATCTTGCAATGTGACGGCCAGCCCGGGATATCCCCCGGAGGCGGCAAAGCCCGGCGTGTTGGAGTTCATGCTGCCGGAGTCGTTCCATAACAAGTCGACATACGCCTTGCCCCCAATGGAATGAATGCCCTGCACGGCGGCCTGGAGTTCGCTTTGGGTGCCGTAAGTCGTCGGCTGGGCGGCGGTGCCCAGATCGAAGCGGTTGTAAACGTCGTAGCCGACCGAGTTGGTACTCGTGCTATATCCCGGGGGCGGAAGATAGACGGCTCCATACCCGCTCTGGAAAATGTCCGGCATCTTATTTTCGATTGACAGGTAGCTGCTGTTAAAATCCTGCAAAATGACTGGGGCAGAGACACTATATTGCGCATGCGCCACACCGGCGCCAAAACCGCACGAGATGCCGACGGCCAGCACCATCGCATGAAGCAGGGAGAAACAACCGGATTGCTGGCGGAAACGCCGGCTCACTGTGCCGCATCCCAAAGCGCGTTTAACCATAGTGAACCGATTAACCAAACGTATACGATCTCCCTGCCAACGCAAGCATTATACCGGAGGATTCTGGAAGTTAAAAGAAAATTAACTTAGATCGGTCACCCGCGCAGCCGTGAGGCTGCGCGGGCCATCCATGTTTCGCCTGATACGTATTGTTCCGCACGCCGCTTACGTTCGGCGGCGCCTGGAACAGAGCATAAGCACGGCCCCGCCGAGAACCGCGATGGAGGCCGGCTCAGGAACGGTCACGGCAAAGTATTCACCTGGGGTGCTGCCGAAATTAAAAGTCGGGGTACCCAGGTTGCCAGTTCCAACCGGTAAACCCGGAAGGAACTGGTTGGACAGATAGTTATCGCCGCCGCCGTTGATGTCCGCCAAAACCAGGATGCTGCCCGATGGGTTACCCAAGGCGGAGAGGGGTATGCCCAGTTCCAATCCGGTGGTCACGGCATCGGCTGCGGCTTGGTTGGCGGCGGCGCCGGGGCTTCCCATGACGCTGACGTTGGTGTCGTTCCACCCGATCGTCGCGACCCCAGGTGTGCCGGAGCCGATTCCACCGGTCAGTGGAACCGATCCTATGTAGCCGCCGGACAGGGCGCCTGGACCGGCATATGTATATTCTTCGACATAGTCCGTGCCGGCGTAATCGTTGATGTCCGTGGCATATGTAGCCTGAAATCCGGGGCTGAAAATCGACCCGTTCATGGTTTGCAGGGTCCCGGTGGCAGGAACATTGAGGATGCTCTGGCCCGCGCGACCGTCGCTGATGAAGAGGTTTACGTGATTGCCGTTGCTTTCGAAGTTTCCAGCAAGGAACAGGTAGAGGTTGCCGCCTTGCACAACGCCATAGGCCGCATCCAGTTCTGAACCGCCGCCGGAGCTGCCATCCCCAATTGTGCTGTCACCGAAGCCGGTATTGATGGTCTGCGTGACGATAGGCCCGCCGTATCCCTCCGTGGGGCTGATCGTCCCATTAACCACTACGCCCGCACGGGCAGCTATGGCGCTCCCGACAACCAGGCAGGTTCCCGCCACGAACGACGGACGAATGAGTTTCTTCCGCATAATTCTCCCTTTCTCTCGATGCGGCTCAAAGGCCGATCGAATTGAATTACCCAAGGCGGATGCTCAAGGTCACGGCCGGCCGCTACGGCGTCCACGCCGCCTCACGCAATTACCACCACAAGTTAACCGATTAATTTAATGGACCCGATTTCAAATCTGCTCCTCGCTCAAACGGGTCTCAATCGAAATCCTCCACGGAATTGTCCGAAAAACCGACAGTAAGTATGTTCCGCTAAATGCGACAGGCACTTCTAATTTTGCGATAGGATAATCGGTTTCAACAAAATGTCAAACAAAAAAACAAAGGTTAACTTTTGGGTCTTCCAAATAAGGGTATGCCGAGCGATATCAACAGCGGCGAGGTTTTGGCTGAGAATTGTAACTTGTTATTTGGCTGAACTATGCATCACCACATGCGAAGATTCAGCGATTTCAGAAATTCATCTTGAACTTGTTAATCGGCGTGGTAAACTGATTCAACTCGTGAAGGTATCAGCGGATTAAGCAAAGCCGAGGCTCACCCCAAGGAATAGGTTTATGATGGAGGGCGGCATGTCATCGGAATCCGCGGTTGAAGTGGCGCGGCCTGTCTTGAAGAGAGAAGCCAGGCCCGTGAACCTCCGGGATGTCGCCAAGCGCGCCAAGGTTTCCGTTGCAACCGTTTCGATGGTTTTGAACGAGAACCCCCGCATCAGCCGCGCGACGCAGATGCGCGTTCAGCAGATGATCGATCGGATGGGCTATCGGCCCAATCGGCTGGCGCAAAGTCTTTCCAGTCGGTACACGCGGGTTCTTGCCGTGATGCTCCCGGCCCTGCGTCACGGGTTTGGCGATGCTTACTTCGGCGAACTGATCAGCGGCGTTTGCGACCGCGCGGGCAAGCTTGGCTATAAAGTAATGCTCGAACAGGCCAAGCCCGATTTCGTCAAAAACCGAGAACACATTGCGATCTACGAGCGCCGATACATCGACGGAATCCTTTGCCTCGGTTGCAATGATCGTCACCATTTCCTGGCGGACTTCAGCGACCGGCGTTATCCGCTGATTGTTGTTGACAACTATCTCCAGCAATGGGGACTGGATTACGTCGTTTGCGATTATCGCGCCGGAACGGAGCAGGTGATGAATTATCTGCTGCAACTGGGTCATCGGAAAATTGGTTTCATCAACGCAGCGCCGGAAGTGCGCACCGCGCGCGACCGGCTGGAGGTTTTCCAGCAGCGGCTGCGATCGGTCGAGGTTCAGCCCAGGCCCGAATGGATCGACGACGGGCAGTTCACGGAACAGGGCGGGGCAGCAGCGGCGGAACGGATCCTCACGGCGGCGCCGGATATCACCGCGCTGTTTGCCGGAAACGACAAGATGGCCCTGGGGGCCATGCATCACTGTAGCCGGCGCGGAATCCGGATTCCCTCCGATGTCTCGATCATCGGCTTTGACGACATGCAGCAGGCGGCGTTCGTGAATCCGTCCCTGACCAGCGTCCACCTGCCGTTGTACGAAGCCGGCGCGCTGGCGTGCGAACGGCTGATCGAGCGTATCCGTGGAAGGGTTGATCGCGTTGCGGAAGTTCTGCCCACGCACCTCGTCGTGCGCGAATCCACCGCCATGGCGGCCCAACGCTGAGCAGAGGAAAATAACGCGTCATGGATAAAATCCATGCGCATCGTTTCATCGATATCATCATATTCCCATGAACAGCCTACATCATTCCACCGCTGTGCGCGTGCTGGCGTCCCTGCTGTTGGCGGCCTGGGCGGTTGGTGCATCGAGTGCCGCCGTGGCGGACACCGCGGACCCCGCCGCCAGCGAAGTCAAATTATTTCCCCACGTCTTTTCATATCAGCCGACGGATGGTGGACGCCATCGCGTCACCCTCGGCGGCGATTTCAACGGCTGGTCGCACGATGCCACGCCCATGATTCGGCAAAGCGACGGGGCCTACAGCGTCTCCGTGCAGATGACCGAGGGCGTACACCTCTACAAGTTTCTGGTCGACGGCAAATGGGTCAACGATCCCGGGAGCGATGCGGATTTGGAACAGCCCGACGGCTTCGGCGGGAAGAATTCGGCCGTTTTCATTGGTTTGGATGCGCGCCGTTTCCCCCCTCCGCCGCCGAACCAGATCGTGGCTGCGCTGCTTGGCCACGATCCAACCGACATTCGCTATCGCAACGTTGTTTCGCCGGGCCAGCTCCGGCTGGGATTCCGCGCCCAGGCGGGCAACATCCAGGCGGCAACCATTCTGTGGACCTCCGACAACATCTCGTGGAACGCCCGGGAAATGTACTCCATCAGCCGACACTTCGGCGTTGAAACTTTCGCCGGTCTGATCGACGTCGATCATGGACCGGTTTCCTATTTGTTTCGGTTGGTCGACGGTGCGACGACCGCCTATTTTTCCGGCGGGGAAATTTATTCATCGCTGACCGATGCGCAGTCCCATGCCTATCGCTGCGCGATGCAGCCGAAGTTTCAGACCCCCGACTGGGCCAAGCATGCGGTCTGGTACCAGATTTTTCCCGAGCGCTTTCGCAACGGCGACCTGAGCAACGATCCGCCTAACACCAAACCATGGACCAGCAAATGGTTTTCAAAGCTCCCCGATGAAAGCGGCGAGTTCTACCACGACGTCTGGAGCCGGCGATACGGCGGAGACTTTCAGGGGATCATTTCCGAGCTGCCGTATCTTCGCAGTCTCGGCGTCAACTGCATCTATCTCAACCCGATTTTCAAGGCCGAGGATTTGCACAAGTACGACACCACCGACTATCGGCATGTCGATGACCACTTCGGCTTCGCCGGGGACATCGCGCAGCTTCATGGCGAGACGGACGACCCGTCCACGTGGCAATGGACCAAAACCGACAAGCTTTTCCTGGATTTCCTGGCCGAGGCGCATCGGCAAGGATTCAAAGTCATCATCGATGGCGTGTTCAATCACGTCGGCACGGCAAACTACGCGTTTCAGGATGTGAAGAAGAACGGGCGAGATTCCATGTATGCCGGCTGGTTTGAAGTCACGAGCTGGAAACCATTTCACTGGAGCGGGTGGGGCGGGTCGCCGGACGGCGCGCTGCCGGAGTTTCGCAAGGATCCCAAGCTCGGCCTGGTGCACGGCCCGCGCGAGCTGATCATGAACATCACCCGCCGCTGGTTGGCGCCGGACGGCGATCCATCCCGCGGCGTGGACGGGTTCCGCCTCGACGTCTGCGAAAACATCCCGCGCCCGTTCTGGGTCGATTGGCGAAAGCTCGTCAAGTCGATCAAGCCGGACGCCTATCTCAGCGGCGAAATCTGGTCCATCGCGCCCCACTGGCTCGATGGCCAGACCTTCGACGCGACCATGCAGTATCCCTTCGCGGAAGCATTGGAGTCGTTCTTCGTCGATCAGGCCACGGCCATCGACCCATCGATCTTCGCAGGGCGGCTTCAGCAGTTCACGTATGTCTATCCGTTCCAGGTGTCGCTGGTGCAAATGAATTTGCTGGACAGTCACGATACGGACCGATGGGCTTCGCGCTTTTTGAATCCGGATTTGCCGTTCAATGGCAAGAGCCGGATCGAGGACAACAATCCCAACTACAATATTGCCAAGCCCGACGACCAGCAGTGGACCCGCATGAAGCAGTCGCTAGTGGTGCAGATGACGTACGTCGGCGCGCCGATGATTTACTATGGAGATGAGGCGGGCATGTGGGGCCCCAGCGATCCGTCCAACCGCGAGCCGATGATCTGGAAGGACCTCGAGCCGTACGACGATCCGCAGGCCACCTTCAAACAGGACGTGTTCGACCAATATCAGCGGCTCATTGCGATCCATCGCCGGCTTCCGGCGCTGCAATTGGGTTTTGCGCACACGGTTCTGGCGGACGACGCCAATGGCGTCTACGCCTTCAGCCGCGATCTGGGCGACGATCATATTTGCGTAGTGGTCAATCGCAGCGATCAGGAACGTACCGAGCGGCTCGCGTTTGGCTCGTCGGACCGGGACGTTTCCCTGGTTGATTGGCTCGATCCGGCGGAAGCGCGCCTCGCCGATCCTTCGCCTCAGCAGCCGGAGGGCAGACCGACGATTACTGCAATCGACGGCGCTGCCCCGGCGGCGGTGGCCCGGCACGGCACGGTGACCGTGTCGCTCAAGCCCTGGGGCGCGATGATCCTGTCTGCACGCGATGTGATGACCAATTAAATTGGGGAGCGGTTCTTCGAGGCGGGAGCGCGATGACGATTGGCAAGGCGATCCGCTGGCTTCTGGCGTGGGGCGCTACGCTGGTGGTGATCTGGTCGTTCTTCGAGGTCGGTCTGCGCCTGTGGCGCGAGCACGATCCGCGCGATCATCGCACTCCGCTGGTCATTCTTCAATGGGGCGACGCCTCGGAAGAGCAGATCGTCCGCGACTTGGTTGCACAGTACGAGCGTGAGCATCCCGACATCCGCATCATGCGCATTCACGCGGCGGATTACGATTCCAAGCTCAAGACCATGCTCGCCGCCGGGACTCCGCCGGATTTGTTTTACATGAGCTACGACAGGGTGCCGGAATTCGCCAAGCTGAATTTGCTGGTGGACTTGGACCCATTCATCGCCAGTTTGCCGGAGGGCAAGGATTGGCTCGACGGTTTTTATCCCTTGCTTCTCGATGCCTTCCGCTATGACGGCCACGAAGCCGGCCGCGGGCCGCTCTACGGCGTCCCCAAGGACTTCACCACTATGGTGATGTACATCAACTGCGACCTGTTCAAAAAGGCCGGCATCCCCATGCCCTACAACGGCTGGACCTGGGATGAATTCGAAAACGATTGCAAGAAAATCTCCGCTCTTCCGCCCGATGCGGCTGGGCGCGATTACGGCGCCGTGCTGAATACCTCTTGGCCCGCAGTGCTGCAGAACATCATCCAATGTTACGGCGGAGATTTTTTTAAGGGCGCGGATTTCAACAATGTCACGCTCGATTCGCCCCAGTCCGTCGCCGCCATGACCATGGTGCATCGCCTTCGCTTCATCGACGATGTGGCCTACCACGCCACCGGTCCCAGCGAACGGGACAACGGATACCAATTGTTTTTCACCGGCAAGGTCGGCTGCCTCGGCCCGCTGGGAAGATGGGAGACGCCACACTTCCGCGGCACCGGGCCGGGCGATCCGGGGATCACCGATTTCCAATGGGACGTCGTTCCGCTTCCGCATGAAACGCGAACCGTTTCGGATATTGCCGTCGTCGCATGGACCATGTCCACCTCAACCAAGCACCCGAAGGAAGCGTTCGATCTGCTGCGATTTCTGTGCGGGAAACCGGGCCAGGAAACGATGGCCCGCCTTGGACTGGCCATTCCATCTCTCAAGGCCGTTGCGCAAAGTGATGCGTTTCTTGCGGGAAAACCCGAGCACGCCCAGGTATTTCTCGACAGCATCGAGTACGCCGAGATTTCGCAGATTCCCTCCGAGCGGGAATTCACCCAGTATTTCGACGACGAAATCTCCAAATGCCTGACGGAGAACCAGGTTTCGCCGCTGCGGGCGGCGGAGAATCTCAAGGCCAGATGGCTGCGCGAGCAGGCCTCGCCGCTGAAAACCGGAAATTACCCGCCGATGAACTGGCGGCTCGTGGGAGCGGCCTCCGTCCTGGCCATCGTGGCTGCCGTTGCGCTCGCCCGGTATTTCAGCCGGCCTCAAAAGCTCGGCTCCCTCGACCGCAAGATGGAGCGCATCGGATGGATCTGCATTTCGCCGTGGTTTATCGGATTTCTCGCTCTGACGCTGGGGCCGATGGTGATGTCGCTTCTGCTGTCGATGACGCGCTGGACCGCGATGACGCCGACGACCGACGCCCAGTTCGTCGGCTTGGACAATTACCGGCACATGCTGGGCGAGGCATTTCATGCCCAAAGCTATGATGGCGACTTCGGCCCGTCGCTGCGGGTGACGGCGTATTACGCCCTGCTGGCCGTCCCGCTGACTCAGATCGCCGCCCTGGCCGTCGCGCTGCTGATGAATACAAAAGTAAAGGGGATTGGCATTTTCCGGACGATCTACTACATCCCCACGCTGGTCGGCGGCGTGACGATGGCGGCCATCTGGCTGTGGCTGTTCAACAAAGATTACGGATTGATCGACCACATGCTCGCCCCCTTCGCCCACGCGTTTCATTTCAAGCCGCCCGATTGGGTCGGCGACGATGCCGCCCGCTGGGGAGTGCCGGCGTTCACGATAATGGCGCTCTGGACCGTCGGCGGCGGGATGCTCACCTATCTGGCCGCGCTGAAGAACGTGCCGACTTCGCTCTACGAGGCCGCCCACATCGACGGCGCCACCGCGATCGGCCAATTCTTTAACGTCACGCTCCCAATGATCTCCCCGCTGATTTTCTTCAACCTTATCATGGCCATCATCGCCAGCTTTCAGATATTCGCCCAGGTGTACGTCATGACCGACGGCGGACCGGGCAATGCGACGCTGGTTTACGTGCTGTATCTCTATCGCCAGGCGTTCGAGTTCCACAACATGGGGTATGCCAGCGCCCTGGCGTGGGTGCTGTTCATTCTGGTGCTGGCGCTGACGGGGATCGTGATCCGCAGCAGCCGCCGGTGGGTTTACTACGAAGGTCTCAAGGCATGAGCGATGCAACGACGAGTTTCTCGATGGCTCGCGGCGCCTCAGCCCTGGCCAGCGCCACGCCCAGGTCGCGGCCGATGCCAATGCGCTGGCGCCGTCACGCCTGGACCGGCGCCATCTACGCCCTGTTGATCCTCGGCGCCGTCGCCATGCTCGTTCCGTTCCTCTGGATGATCAGCGGCAGCCTGAAAACCGATCCGGAAATCCAGCACGTCCCCCCGACGATCGTGCCGCGTGCATTTCAGTGGCACAATTACGTCGACGCCCTCGGCAGGGACAAGATGGACCTCGGCCGCACGCTGCCCAACACCGTTGTCGTCAGCGTTCTGTGCGTCCTCGGCCAGATCATCTCCAGCAGCATCGTGGGTTTCGGCTTCGCCCGCTTCCGCTTCCGCGGCCGCAACGCCCTGTTCCTCGTCATGCTCAGCACCATGATGCTCCCGGCACAGGTCACGATGATCCCGCTGTTCATCCTGTTCCGCTGGCTCGGCTGGATCGACACGTTCCTGCCGCTGATTGTCCCCTCGTGGCTGGCCGGCCCGTTCTTCGTATTCATGTTCCGCCAGTTCTTCTCCGCGATTCCGGAAGAGTTGATTGAAGCCGCGCGCATCGACGGCGCCGGCACGCTTCGAATCTACTGGCAAATCATGATGCCCCTTTGCGGCCCGGTGATCGCCATCACCGCCATCTACACTTTCATGAACACCTGGAACGATTTCCTCAACCCGTTGATCTATCTGAATTCCCCGCAGAACCGCACGCTGGCATTGGCCCTGGCAAGCTTCAACGGCCAATACGGCGTCTCGCACGTCAACCAATTGATGGCCGCCAGCTTCGTGACGATGATCCCCTGCCTGGTGCTCTTCGCCGCCGCCCAGCGATACTTCGTCGAGAATGTCGCGATGACGGGCGGGAAGAATTGAACATCGCCCAATCGGGTCCGCGCTCCGCCCGGCAAAAAACGCGCAAATCGGATCGGCCGCTCAGGCCGAGCCATTCCGGCGATGGGCCGGCAGGTAGAACTCGCGGAGATACTGCCCGACCATCCGATGCGTGTTGAACGTCGAGCCGACGGTGGACAGGGAATGCTTCATCAGCGCGATCCAGCGGCGCGGGAGGCCGGAGCGGCCGCGATCGTAAAACAGCGGAACGATCTGTTCTTCCAACAATTCGTAAATGCGCCGGGCGTCCAGGAGGTCTTGCCGACGGAGATTTTTCAGTTGCGAGCCGTCGCCGATGGACCAGCCGTTTTTGCCGTCGAAACATTCGGGCCACCAGCCGTCCAAAATCGAGCAGTTCAGCCCGCCGTGGAGCGGAGGCTTCATGCCGCTGGTGCCGCTGGCTTCCTGGGGACGCAGGGGGTTGTTGAGCCAAACGTCGCAGCCGGCCACCAGGTAACGGGCGACGTTCATGTCGTAATCTTCGATTAAAACGACACGGCCTTTGAATGCGGCTTGGCGCGCGCGGTGGTGGATTTCCTGGGCGAAACGCCGGCCGCCTTTGTCCCTGGGATGCGCCTTGCCTGCGAAAAGGACTTGGACAGGCCTTTCCGGATCGCCGAGGATTGTCGCCAGTCGCCTCGCGTTCTGAAATATCAGCGGGGCGCGTTTATACGTCGCGAATCGCCGGGCGAAGCCGATGGTCAAAGCCGTTTCGTCCAGTGCGTTTTCGGCGTCGAGGATTGCCTCCGGGGAGCCGGAGTTTTGCAGGGCCTGCTGGACGAGTCGCTGACGAACGAACTGAACCATTTTCCGCTTGAGGGTCGTGTGAACGGCCCAGAGTTCCGAATCGGGAATTCGGTCGGCTCGGGCGAAAAAGTGCAATTTGTCGGTCGGCCTCAGCCAGTTGGGTTTCAGATATTTGTCATAGATCGGCTTCATTTCCGGGGCGAGCCAGGTTTGGACGTGAATGCCGTTAGTGATGTGGCGAATGAGTCGCGGCTTGTCGTTTGAAGCATGGATGTTTTTCCACATCTCGCGGGAGACCTGGCCGTGGAGGGCGGACACGCCGTTGCAATGCTCGCTCAATCGCAGGGCCAGGATGGTCATGCAGAATTCTTCCTTGCGGTTGCCCGCATCTTCGCGGCCCAAGGCCAGAAGATCGTGCGCGCTGATTCCGAGATCGCGGGCGTAATGGCCGATGTATTTCAGGGCAAGCTTCGGATCAAAGCGGTCGTTGCCGGCCGGCACGGGCGTGTGCGTCGTGAAGACGGCGCCGGCGGAGACTCGGCGGATGGCCCGCTCAAGACCAATACCGCGCCGAGTGAGGCGGGCGACGCTCTCAAGGGCGGCGAAGGCGGCGTGCCCTTCGTTCATGTGGACGACGCTCGGGCTATGACCGACCGAGTCGAGCGCGATCAACCCACCGACGCCGAGGAGAATTTCCTGCCTGATGCGGTATTCCCGGTCTCCGCCGTAGAGGTGATGCGTCAGCACGCGGTCGGACGCTTTGTTGCGCGGGATGTCGGTGTCGAGAAGGAACAGATTCACCCGGCCGACCGTTTGCCGCCAGATTTTCGCTGCGATGCGGCGTCCGGCCATCGGGACGTCGATGACGATGCCGGTGTCGGCGATCGGCAGATTCGAAAAATCCAGTTCGGGATAGATCGCGCGGGTCGAGCCGTCGGGCGCGAATTTCTGCGTGTAATATCCGCAGCGGTAGAGCAGGCCGACGCCGACGAGGGGAATTCCGAGATCGGACGCAGATTTGACGTGATCGCCGGCGAGCACGCCTAGGCCGCCGGAGTACTGTGGCAATGATTCGTGCACTGCGAACTCGGCGCAGAAATAGCCGATCTTCAGTTTGCTTCCGCGACGCGGGGCGATCTTGTCGTACCAGACGGGCGCGGCGAGATATTTGGACAGTTGCTCTTCCGCCGATTTCAGGCGCGCGGCGAACTCAGGGTTTTGGCAAGCGGCGGCAATGCGATCGCGCGGCAGAAGCTTGAGCGTTTGGATGGGGTTTTGGTTCGTGGCCGCGAAAAGTTGGGGATCGGCGCCGGCCAGCAGGGCGGCGGCTGAATCGTTCCAGGACCACCAGAGATTTTTCGCCAGCTTAGACAGACGCCGCGCGATGTCGTCGCCGTCGCCGTTGGTGGACCGAGTTTTCCTGTTTGTCATTTGATGGGTTCCGTTCGATGTTGGCTCGGCCGGTGGCCTGGCACAGCGCCCGCAGGCGATCGATGATGGGTTTGGGCAGCGGGCCGCTCATGCGCCAGCCCCAGCTGCCGTGCAGAACTCCCGGGACGTTCATTCGATGCTCGGCGCCGAGCCCCAGGACATCCTGGACCGGGACGATGACGGTCCGGGCGACACTCGCTAAGAGGGCGCGAATAAAATTCCAGTGCGAATCGGCTCCCGAGTTGCCAACATAGGTCAACGCCCGCGCCAGTTCGCCGTTGGATAGGGTGCGGAGATTGTCCAGCCAGCCGACGAGCGTCTGGTTGTCGTGCGTACCGGTGTAGGCGACGCAGTTTTCCGGGAAAACGTGGGGGCAATTGTAATCGTCGCAGCCGAAGGCGAATTGAAGAATTCGCATTCCGGGGAATTTGTACTTGTCACGCAGCGCGATGGCGTGGGGGGTTTGTTTGCCGAGGTCTTCCGCGATGATGGGGATTTCGCCGAAATGGCGGCGCACGGCGGCGAAGAGGCGCTCACCGGGCACGGGAATCCATTTTCCGCGGGCGGCGTTTTTCGCGCCGGCGGGGACGGCCCAAACGCGGTGGAATCCGAGGAAATGGTCCACCCGGACGGCGTCGAATTGTTCGAGCGCTCGCTGGAAGCGAGCGATCCACCAGGCGAAACGCTGGTCGATGTGCGCCGTCCAGCGATAGTGGGGGTGGCCCCACAATTGTCCGAGCCGTGAGAAGGCATCGGGCGGATAGCCCGAGACGACCGTCGGCGCCCCGTCGGCGTCCAGCATGAAGAGATTTCGCCGGACCCAGACGTCGGCTGAATCGTGCGCGACGAAGATGGGAATGTCGCCGATCAGCCCGATGCCGCGATGATTGCAATAAATTTTCAGGGCTCTCCACTGCCGATCGAACAGCCATTGGACGAATTTGTGAAAGGCGATTTCATCGGCGAGAGTTCGCCGGGCATCGGCCAACGCCGCCGGTTTGCGCAGACGAACCTCCGCTGGCCAGCTCAGCCAGGATGCGCCGCGGCGGCTTTCTTTCAAAGCGGCGTACAGCCCCCAGTCTTCAAGCCAACTCTCGTTTTCGCGGCAGAACTGGTCGAGATGCCGGCGATCTTTGGCGGAGAGGGCTCGGGCGCTGGCGAATGCCGTGCGGAGAAGGACGGCACGCAATCGGCGGAGCCGGGGAAAGTCGATGCGGTCGCCGGTCGGCCGGCGAGCGCTGGCCAGGTCGCGCCTGGAGATCAATCCTTGCTGGTGCAGCAATTGAGGGGAGACAAGCCAGGGCGATCCGGCGAACGCCGAGTGCGAGGAATATGGAGAGAACTCCGGCGGCGGCCCGGGCGGAGTGGTGGGGAGCATCTGCCACCAGCGCAAACCCGCATCGTGCAGGGCGTCGGCGAAAGCGAACGCCTCGGGTCCAAGATCGCCGGAGCCGAATGGGCATGGGAGGCTGGTGGGGTGGAGCAGCATTCCCGCGGCTCGTGAGTCTAGAGTGATACTTGCCATCGATCGGTTCGCCCTCGTTGCGGAGGGATCCTCCATGTAAGAGCATATCGGTGAAACGGTTAACTTCAAGGATATTCACGGGATTATCATCACGGTAAAAATGGGGGTTTGGTGAACTTTTTTCTTGCGGTCGGCAGGGGCTCGTGTTATCTTAGAGCAGAAGTTGCGAGGGAAATCACGTTGGCGGCAGCAGCAATTTGCCGAGGTGTTTTCCGGGATTTTGATCGGAGGCGGCAAATGGAAGCGCGTCGAGGCAGATTCACGATCTGCTTTTTTTTGCGGAGTGAGGTTAACCGTTTAACCCATTTTCGGCCCCCGCGCGGGCGTGCGGCGGTTGGGCCGCGTTTTTGAAATCATGTTAAATCGGACATCTTTTTACATCGTTGTCATATAGCAAAGGGAGAAACCAATGCGCAAGCGGTCACGGATTCGCAATTTGTCGTTGTGCCTCGGAGGATTCGCTTTGGCGGGAGCGGCGCGGCACGCCAACGCGCAATTCGCGGTCAGCGGAACGCTCACCCCTGCAAATTACGGCAGTGCGCTGGCCACGCAGACAGTCAACACCGGCTTCGGCGACAGCACGGTGGGGGATGGAACTTCCGCCGGCGGCTCGGAATTGGACGCTGGCTACGGCGTCGTGCAGAGCGGTGAACTCTATCTGTTCTTCGCGGGCAATTTTGAAAACAACGGTAACCACCTCAACATCTTCCTCGACGACGGGCGAGCTGGTGGGCAGAGCGTCCTGAATGCTTCGGCCTCGGGATTTCTGCACAACATGAATGGCTCGATCTTCAGCCCGAGCTTCAGCGCGACGTATGCCATCGATGCCAACGTTTCCGGCACCACGCTATACATCGATCAATATGATCTGGTGAAGAACACCGGGAATTATCTGGGCGGCGTTGCGCTGACCGGTGGAATCGGCAACAACCAGAACCTAACAGGCGTGAAGGTGGCCTTGAATAATACAAACGCGGCGGGGGTTGTCGGAGACGGCGGGACCGGCTCGGCGGCGAACCCCACCGCGGCCGACGCGGTCACGACCGGGTTGGAACTGGGAATTCCCCTGACGGCGCTGGGCAATCCGGCGGCAGGATCGAGCATCGAGGTCATGGCGGACGTTAACGGCGGCGGCGGCGGCGAAAACTACCTTTCCAACCAGTTCCTCCCGGGTTTGCCCGTGGGAACCACGGACTTGGGCGGAGGCGGACCTTATACCGGGTCGAGCCCCGGGCTCTTCAATCTTCTCGGCGTCAGCCCCGGCTATTTCTCCGTGAATATTCCAGCGCTGGTTCCCAACGGGACGTGGATTGCCACCGGCAGCGGCAGTTGGGGCACGGCGGCGGACTGGTCGAACGGATATGTTCCGCATCTCGCCGGCGACAGCGCCACCTTCGCCAGCGCGACGGCCAACTCGACGGTTTCTCTGGCTTCCAACTACTCGGTTGGCAGCATGAGTTTCAGCAGCAGCTATTCGTACACCATCGCCAGCGCGGGCGGAAAGTTGACGTTGGACGACGGCGCCGGCACCGCCACGGTGACCGATGTCGCCGGGGCGCACACCATCTCCGCGCCGGTGGTGCTGAATTCCAACACGAACGTGTCGATCATCAATCACGGCGACACGATGACGATTTCCGGCAACATCAGTGGGGCCGGCAGCCTGACCATCAACGATCCCGGCGGCGGCGGCGCGTTTGCCCTGGCGGAGGTGATTCTCAGCGGCAACAACTCGTATTCGGGCGGAACGATCGTGAACAGCGGAAATCTGCAGTTGGGATCGTCAACCGCACTGCCGACGGGCACCGCGCTGACGCTCAGCGCCGTGGACGTTCCGGCGGGCGTCGTGGATCTGAATGGATTTAACGCCACGGTCAGCAGCATTACCGTTCTGACCGGTCCGAACACGCAAAACCTCGGGGCCTATGGGCAGATCATCAACACCAGCACGCTGGCGGCCACCGCGACGCTGACGTACGCGGGGACGATCCCCAATCCAAGCAATTTCACCGGCAATATCAGCGACAGCTCGGGTTCCGGCGGAAGTACCACGGCACTGGTCGTCTCCAGCGGATCGCTCACTCTGTCCGGGACCAACACATACGGCGGGGGCACCACCGTCGATACCGGCGCGACGCTGATTCTTTCTTCCACCGTGGGCAAATCGCTTCCGACCGGCGGCAATGTCGCCAATAACGGATCGCTGGTCGTCAACGATACGATTTCAGCCGGCAACGTTTCGGGTTCGGGAACAACCACCGTCAATAGCGCGATGAGCCTGTTCGCCGTCGGCTTCAGCCAGGCGGGTGGGCTGGTCAACAACGGCGCGGTGACAGTCTCCGGCAGCGGCACGGTTGGACCGATCAGCGGTACGGGAACTCTGACCCTCGGCGGTACGCTGCAATTGGCCACCAACAGCGGCGTAAGCACGCAGGGCGGTCTGGTGATCAACACCGGAGGGGCGCTGGACATCGCCAACAACCACATCTTCATTGACTACGGTGCGAATCCCGATCCGGTGGCGGCGATCCGCGCATACCTGATCAACGGCCGCAACGGCGGAACATGGAATGGCACGGGCGGCATCGACAGCTCTGTCGCCGCCCTGCCCGCCAACAGCGCGTACGGCGTCGGCTATGCCGATTCCGCCGACCCCGGCAACCCTGCCGGACTCGCCACCGACCAGATCGAAATCAAATACACGCTGCTCGGCGATGCGACTCTCACCGGCACGGTCACCGGTACTGACTTCACCATCCTGGCCACCAACTTAGGCAAGACGGTGTCGGGGTGGGATCAGGGCGATTTCCTGTATACCGGGACGGTCACCGGCTCCGACTTCACTGCCTTGGTCACCAACCTCGGCAAGACGGCCAGCGGGGCTGACGTGGCGTTGCCCGCCGCCGACTGGGCCGCGGTTGACGCCTTCGCGGCCGCCAACGGTTTGATGGCCGATGTGCCGGAGCCGGTGACGGGCTCAATGATGCTGATCGCAGGCACGGGAATGTTGATGCGCCGACGACGAAAGCAATTGGCGTGAATCAGCAGGGTCGTAGCGTTTTTCATCAAGGCGGGTGGTCACGACTGCCGGTGGGTAATGGCTAAAAAGAGAGGCGGTTTCTCGGCGGTTTCACCGTCATCTCTTCTTTCCTGGCATCCGTTGCAACAACTGCGCCGGACGCCAAGCTCGATCGCTCATCAGGCAGCCGCCTCCTCAGCTTCGCCCTAGAACGTCCTCCACAACTGCTCAAACTTCCGCCGCAGCTGCGAGACTCGGCCCTCCGACAGCCCAAATCGCTCCGCCACCGCGCTGGTCCTTTCGCCGCTGGTCAGCGCATAGACGATTTTGCGGTCACGCCCGGTGAGCATCCGAAGCCACCGTGGAAAATCGATCCTGAAGGCCGCCAGGTCAGGCACCGGCACCTTTCGATCCTCCATCGCGATCTTTTTCCAGCCGTTTGTTGTTCCACCGCGCAAACTGGCGGGCACCCGGTCGCGATCACAACTGACAATTTCCACCTGACGCCGCCGCCGACAAATCGGCGACAAAGCATCTTTGGCGCCGTTCTGACGCCCACCGACATGCCGATGATTCCGGACGTGGTTCACGGCATACCTGGCCAGTGTTCCCGGGTGGGCAACCGCCAGCTTCCCCTTGGCGGCGAGAAGCTGGTAGGACACACAGGCCGAGGCTATCGCTTCCTGAATGGCGTCTTCACGCCGTTCACGTGGAAGGCGGCGGAATTGGATTTGAGCATGCGTTTGGATAGCGGGCAAAACCTTCAGAAATCCATCCTGCCATTCACATGAACCTTGTGGAACTGCACTCATGGGGGGACGCTCCCTTGGAAATGGGACCGTCCCCAGCCGGGGACGGTCGTGTGATAAAACACAACCGCCCCGGCAACGTGCCGAGGCAGAAAGAGAAATGGCGGCCAGCCCACAAACGGGGTTGGTCGCCGTCAGTACATTTCAGCGATTAAAAGGCTGGGTGAAGGAAGGCAGAGCTGACGCTAATAGCTATACGCACCTCCGCCTATCGTGACGCAAAAACCCCGGAAATTTAGGCCGCCATGTCCAACGCGGTCAGCGTGGAAACCGACAGATCCACGATACGGCCGGAGAAACGAACGCATCCGCCAACGACCAGGCTCGGAGTAATCATCAATAACGTTATTGACTATAGGTCGCCGTGTTGCTGGGCAAACACTGGGCAACGGCTGCGATA
>JBEKHH010000005.1:0-137118 GCA_050012375.1 Tepidisphaeraceae bacterium | reverse complement strand
TAACTTCCCAGGGGCACAAGACGATGAGCGCCGCGTTGATTCTTCGCGAGGCCGACGTAACCAAACTTGCCGCATGACCACTGAACCTTGCCAAAAAAACAAGATGCCACAGCTTTGCAATGCAGAGGAATTCAAAATAATGAGTTCAAATCCGATTTGACTGCGTCCGTCTCTGCGCGCTCTGCGTCTCTGCGGTCCAATTCTCTCTCCGGCATTTCTTGGCGGCTGTCTTCGCGGCCTTCGCGTCTTCGCGGTTGTATTGCCTTCAAGTCATCACCACGAACCTCGGGCGAATCTGCTGGCGAACGTACGTGTTGGTAATATCCATCACGCCTTGCTGCCGCGCGTGGCCGTGGGTCGCCAGCCATTTCTGCCCGCGGTCAAAAAATTCGTCGAAGCCGGCATGTGACATTTCCGCGGCGAAATAGGTTTCGCGGCGCACGGGAATGATTCGGCAGATGGGCTGGCCCTTGCGAATCCTGATCCGCTTTTCGCGGCGGTCCAGTTCCAGCACCACATGCCACGGATAACTTGCCGGATACCAGTCGGTTTCCACGACGGCCGACAGGGCTCGAAACGGCCGCCATTGGTTGGGCACGTCCGTCATGAAGAGCAGTTCGTTGGGGTCTGTTTTCAAAAATAAAAATGAGCTGACCTTCACCTGGTTATTGATTTGAGCATAAACATGATCGCTGATGACATGCGGCAGCTTCTGTCCCTTTTCCCAGAACCAGGCGTATTGCTGGACCAGGGGCTTGCCCTCCGATTTCTCCCCCGCGGCAAAATCAAAATCGCTTTCGATGATGATATCTTTCTCCACGCTCCAGCGGCCACGCCGTTGCACGAACGTCAGGTCGAAATTGGCAAGCAGATCAAACCCCAGGGCATTGGCCGCCCGGAGCGGCGGACATTCCTCCGGCCAACCGCGTCCGGCGGGGCGCTTCACGTAAACATCCTTGGCCGGCTGGGGGGCAAACAGGTCCTGACGAAATTTGAAGTAGTGCAGCATAGCGCGAAATCCTATCACGGCCGCGCCGCGGTTGCAGGCGGGCAGGGCATCACACCACACCGGCCAAGCAGACAACCGATATGGTCCCCGGGTCAGGCACTTCAGCCGGGACGTTGAATACATCCTGCGAGCCATCGGTGAAGACGGGGCTTAAGACGACAGTGCTGCCCCGCGCGGGCAAAACTAAACGCCGGCGGCATTTGCGCTGTCCTGAAGCGTATTATCGGGGCCGCCAAGGCCTTAGCGGGGCCTTAAAAATTTAAGCAACAGCACTTGACGCGTCGAAATGGACGCTTATACTCCGATATTCCTGGTTCGCCGAAGCAGGACTTACACGGAATCGAGGACGTTTTCAGGAAAGCAGGTTTGATAACACTCCCAATCGATTCTTCTCGCCGGTATTCGTAGCGACCCCGTTGTAAAACCAAGTCGCCGCGGATGGCGATGAAATGAAAGAATCAACCCCAGCCGTTGAGGTTGATTGGCCGTCGAATTTGGATCAGTTCGTCCCGAAAGCTGAGGGCGAACTGACCCGCGTTCGGCGGGGTTTTTGTCGGGAATTTTTCCCGGCGAAAGGCTCTTTGAAAAGTGAATATGAGGTTCAAGGTTTATAGCAAAATAAACCTCCGCGACTTCTGTCCAAGCTTTTTGGTTTTTCCGTCTGGAAACGGGCGCAAGCAAGGCCTGTTTCGGACAGAAGTCGTCGAGCACCTTTTTGGCGAAAAACGGAAGTGCACTGGCACTTCCGGTGGCACGTTATCGATTTTTTCTCGGGCAGTTGACGAGAAGAGCAGCGGCACGCCCTGCCGGCAAGCGATGATCGATAAATGTGGTCAAGCTACTAAGGGTGTATGGTGGATGCCTAGGCATCGAGAGGCGACGAAAGACGTGGCAGCCTGCGATATGCTCCGGGAAGCTGGCAAACAAGCGTTGATCCGGAGATTTCTGAATGCGGAAACGCGGTTCCGATTAATCGGGATCATCCGGCGCTGAATGTATAGGCGCCGAGAAGCGAACCCAGGGAATTGAAACATCTTAGTACCTGGAGGAAAAGAAAGAGACGATCGATTCCGTCAGTAGCGGCGAGCGAAAGCGGACAGAGCCCAAACCGGGGCGGAATTTGAAATTTCAGATTTGGAATTTCAAATTCCTCCCCGGGGTTGCGGAAGCACTGAGGGGTTACAAAACCGTCGATAGCGGAACAGTCTGGAAAGTCTGACCAAAGAGGGTGAAAGTCCCGTATGCGACATCGACAGGTCCCCGTTAACATGTGCTCTCCAGAGTAGCACCAGACTCGTGGAATCTAGTGTGAATCCGCCCGGACCACCGGGCAAGGCTAAATACTCCTCGATGACCGATAGTGAACAAGTAGGGCGACTGAACGGTGAAAAGCACAGCTATTAGCTGAGTTAAAAGTACCTGAAACCATACACTTACAAGCGGTCGGAGCACTATGTCCCGCAAGGGAAATGTGTGACGGCGTACCTTTTGCATAATGGACCGGCGAGTGCATGTCGGCAGCAAGGCTAAGGTGCGATAGCACCGGAGCCGAAGCGAAAGCGAGTCTTAAGATGGCGTATAGTTGTCGGCCTGCGGCCCGAAACCTAGTGATCTACCCGTGGTCAGTGTGAATGTCCTGTAAAAGGGACAGAAGGCACGAAGCCGTGAACGTTGAAAAGTTCTGGCATGAACTGCGGGGAGGAGTGAAAGTCTAATCAAACTGGGAGATATCTGGTTCTCTTCGAAATGCCTTTAGGGGCAGCCTGAAGCGATGGAGGTTCGCCTCCATCACTACCCATGGGGGGTAGAGCTACTGAAAGGAGACGTGGGGCTACCCGCCTACACGCTCCTATCAAACTCCGAATACCCATGGGCGAATCTTTGGAGTGAGTCCGCGAGGGATAATCTTCGCGGTCAAGAGGGAAACAACCCAGATCGTCTGCTAAGGTCCCAAAATTCAGCTTAGTTCGTTAGGAAGTTAGTGTGCAGAGACAGCCAGGATGTTGGCTTAGAAGCAGCCACCATTTAAAAAGTGCGTAATAGCTTACTGGTCGAGCACAGTAGCGCCGTAAATGATCGGGAATAAGCGGAATACCGAAGCAGCGAATCCCGAGTAATCGGGATGGTAGAAGAGCGTTGCACGCCGCGTCGAAGGCGTACCGTAAGGAGCGCTGGAGCGCGTGCAAGCGAGAATGCCGGTATGAGTAACGATAATGCAGGTGAAAATCCTGCACGCCGAAAGCCTAAGGTTTCCTGGGGAAGGTAAATCCGCCCAGGGTTAGTCGGAAGCTAAGATGAGGCCGAAAGGCGTAGTCGATGCACAGCAGGTTAATATTCCTGCACTGGCTGTAAAGGTTGAGCCCGCGCGTGAGTTTCTTCAAGGTAGATCCCCCGATTAGACGTGGGGGTTCCTTCAGGCGTAAGCCTGCGGGTCTAGGCCGCTTTGTTGCCGAAGTCTGTGGCGAAGGAACCGAGAAAAGCGCGCGGGGGACGATACCACCACCCGTACTAAAACTGACACAGGTAGGCGAGGAGAGCATCCTCAGGCGCTCGAGAGAACTGCGGTTAAGGAACTAGGCAATCTAACCCCGTAACTTCGGGATAAGGGGTCCCTACTCGCAAGAGAGGGCTCAGAAATCGGCCCGGGCGACTGTTTATCAAAAACACAGCTCTGTGCTAACTCGCAAGAGGATGTATACAGAGTGACGCCTGCTCGGTGCGGGAAGGTTAAGGAAGCCGGTCAGGGATTCGTCTCAAAGCTGGCAACCGAAGCCCCCGTAAACGGCGGCCGTAACTATGACGGTCCTAAGGTAGCGAAGTTCCTTGTCGGGTAAGTTCCGACGTGCATGAACGGCGTAACGACTTGGGCGCTGTCTCGACCGCAGACTCGGTGAAATTGAAGTGGCGGTGAAGATACCGTCTACCCGCAGCAAGACGGAAAGACCCCGTGGACCTTTACTGTAGTCTGGTACTGATGCCGGTTGTGGACTGCGTAGGATAGGTGGGAGGCGGTGATCCCTCGGTTCTGGCCGAGGGGGAGCCAACGGTGAAATACCACCCTGTTTGCATTCGTCATCTCACCCTGGCCCGTGAATCCGGGCAGGGAACCGTGCTAGATGGGCAGTTTGACTGGGGCGGTCTCCTCCAAAAGAGTAACGGAGGAGTGCAAAGGCAGGCTCAGGCCGGTTGGCAATCGGTCGAAGAGCGTAAAGGTAAAAGCCTGCTTGACTGCGAGTGCTACAGCACGAGCAGAGCTGAAAGGCGGCCTTAGTGATCCTGTGGTCGCGTGTGGAAGCGCCATAGCTCAACGGATAAAAGGTACCCCGGGGATAACAGGCTGATCGCCTCCGAGCGTCCATAGCGGCGAGGCGGTTTGGCACCTCGATGTCGGCCCATCGCATCCTGGGGCTGAAGGCGGTCCCAAGGGTTTGGCTGTTCGCCAATTAAAGCGGTACGCGAGCTGGGTTCAGACCGATGTGAATCAGGTCGGTCCCTATCTGCTGTGGGCGTAGGAATCTTGACGGCACCTCTTCCATAGTACGAGAGGATTTGGAAGGACGGACCCCTGGTGCACCAGTTGTCGCGCTAGCGGCATTGCTGGGTAGCTATGTCCGGAACGAATAAACGCTGAAAGCATCTAAGCGTGAAGTCTATGCCAAGACGAGGATTCCAAGGGAGCTTGCTCCCGAGAGACCCCGAGTAGACCACTCGGTTGATAGGCCGGAGCTGTACGGATCGAAAGATCTTCAGGTGACCGGTACTAACGGTCGATTGCTTGACCACTTTTATCGATCATCGTTGAATGGTCATTGGTCACTAGTCATTGGTCATTTGTCTTTTGCAAATGACAAGTGACAAATGACGAATGACATTCAGCGAAATCACCAAAATCGTGCTCGAAAGCGGCTTGAGAACCTCATATTCCACTTTGAATATCAATCCGGCGAGCCTTAACCGGCTCGCCGGATCATCGTTGGTGGCAATATCGGTAGGGTCACACCCGTTCCCATTCCGAACACGGTCGTTAAGCCTGCCGAGCCGATGATACTGCTTCCGCGGGAAAGTAGGTCACTGCCAGCGTTAACCAAGGACCCCGGTCCCTTCAACAAGGACCGGGGTTCTTTTTTGCCTTCAGCCGACGAGGTATCCTGTTGCTGAGTTCAGGATGGCCCATGGACGACGATCCGCTTGATCCCAAGAACGATCCCTTCGGGCCGCCGGCCATACCTACGCTGGTGGCCTGCATCCACTGCGGCGAGGAATACGAAAGCTACCGCATCGAGTGGCGAATCGAAACCGATGCTGAAGGCAAGCCCCACGGCTTCTGGTGCTGCCCAATCCAGGGGTGCGACGGAAAGGGGTTCGGATTCGACATTTTTCCCGTCGATCCCGATTACCAGGATGACCGCTTCGAATTCTTCGACGACGATGAAGACGACGACGAGACGGATATCGACGCATGAGCTGGGATGACCATGAGCGCCGCCAACGCGCGCGATTGGCCAAACTTTCAGCGCTGAAATGAAACGTCCAATCCGGCCTACGGCCGATCCGTCAATCCCGCCAGCAGCGGCGCCGTCGCGTCCCGTTTGGAAACCGCCGGCTCCGGCCCGTCGTACCAACTCTTCGGCAAGCCCAGCGCCGGATCGTTCCAGCGCACCCCATACTCATCCTTGCCCGTGTATTCCACGTCCACCAGATACATCATCGTCGCCTCGCTCATGACCTTGTATCCATGCAGAATGCCCGGGGGAATATACAGCCCTTCCGGCTCGGCCGAGTCCAGGGACAGACATTTTGCCGCCTTGTAAGTTGGGGATTTCGGCCGCAAATCCACCAGCGCCACCTGCAATTTTCCCGCCAGCACGATCCAGTAATCCGTCTGCAACTTATGAAAATGCAACCCCCGCACGACCGAGCCCGAGCTTCGGGATACATTCCATTGCACCCATCGCTGGCGATCGGCAAACCACGACGCTCGAAATGCTTCCAGGAACGCGCCCCGCTCGTCTTGCCAAAGAGTCAGCTTCGTCAGCTTCGCCCCGTCTATCCCTGTCGGCACTGTGGTAATCTGAGTCATGCCCCCATTCTAAAGGATTTGGCCCAATGTTGCAGCGGCCACCCGCCCACCATTACGGCAACGTCTCCTTAAGAATCCTCTGACTCTGCTCCTTGCGATAACTGTGCAACTTTTCCCTCAGCGGCGGACGCGAGGTTGACAGAATCGCTATGGCCAGCAGCGCCGCGTTGATCGCCCCCGGCTTGCCGATCGCCAGCGTCCCGACGGGAATCCCGGCCGGCATTTGAACCGTTGAAAGCAGCGAATCGATCCCCCGCAGCGGCTCGCTGGGGATCGGCACGCCCAAAACGGGCAGCAGGGTATGCGCCGCCGCCAGGCCCGCCAGATGCGCGGCGCCGCCAGCGGCCGCGATGATCACCTGCACCCCCCGGCCCTGGGCCGAAGAGATAAACTCCGTCGTCGCCTCCGGCGTCCGATGCGCTGAAAGCACCCGGCATTCGCTGGCCACCCCAAATTGCGACAGCGTCTGCGCCGCATGCTGCATGACGTCCCAGTCCGATTTGCTCCCCATGATGATGCTGACCAGCGGGCCAGGATTTTCCGATCGCTTCTCGCCCATATTCTCCACGCTTTTTTTGTTTTTGTCCCCCGCGATCCTACCATGGAGAAGGTCATGGCCCAAATCGCCGAAATTCTCGATCACCGCGTCGATTTCGATCCGGCCGGCGATTTCGAGGCCTTTCTCCGCCAAGTTCCCGCCAAGTGGGTCGTCTATTGTTTCGCCGACGCCGCCGGCCAGGCGCTGCAATTGCTCTGCGTGAAAAATCTCCGCGCCAGTCTCAAGCGCCGACTCCAGGGCGAGCAGACTCTCTGCCTGACCAAGCGGGTGAATTACCGCGACATCGTCGGCCAGATTCATTGGCGTCGCGTGGACAGCGCCTTCGAGGCGGATTGGATCTATCACGACATCGCCCGGCAGATTTTTCCGGGCACCTACCAGGGAATGGTGGGCTTTCGACCGGCATGGTTCGTCCACATCGATCCCGATGCCGAATTTCCCCGCTACTGCAAAACCATCGATGTCGCGAACAAAGCGGGCCTGTGCATCGGCCCGGTTGAGGACAAGCACGCCGCCGCCCGTCTGATCGAGCTGATGGAAGACGCCTTCGATCTTTGCCGGTATTACAACATCCTGATCCAATCCCCGCGCGGCCGGGCCTGCGCCTACAAGGAAATGGGCAAATGCCCGGCTCCCTGCGACGGCTCGATCTCGATGGAGCAATATCGGCGGATGGTCGAATGGAGCGCCGCCACGCTGGCCGATCCCGGCGAAATGATCCGCCAGCAAAATCAGCGCATGCAGCAGGCCGCCGCCGAACAGCGATTCGAAACCGCCAGTAAGATCAAAACCTTCATCGAGCAGTTGTCGCAATTGGGCAAAGGGCCTTTTCGCCACGCCCGCCCACTGCGCGATTTCGCCTACGCGGCCATCCAGAGCGGTCCCAATGCCGGCTCAGCGAAGGTTTTCCTGATTTTGCCCGGCCTGATCGAAGAAATCGCCGATCTTCTGGAGGAACCCACGCGTCCCTCCGAATTGCTCGGCGCAATTTTCTCCGCCGCCGAGGAACATGCCGGCGTCCCGCTGGACGCCCAGGGCGTCGAGCGGATCGGAATCGTCGCTCATCATTTGTTTTCACCCAAGCAGTCGCAAGGCATATTTCTTCCCCTGGCCGACATTTCCGAAAAGGCGATAGTAAAAGCGTACAAGGATTTGCTCCGGCAAAAGCGTCCGGACGACGTCGAAGGCGAAGGCGTCGTCAAAGAATTGCAGGCGATGTGACGGGCGAAATTAGGCTTCCGGATTTCGATGCGGTATTTTTCTTGACTCTCCCGTTGGTGGAGGGTTTAGGATCCCTTCCCATGCGAGGCTCGCATGTTCAACATCGGCGAGTTTTCCAAAATCGTCGGCCTGACGGTCAAAACCCTTCGCTTCTACCACGAGCAGGAATTGCTGGTTCCTTCATTTGTCGATCCGCAAACCGGATATCGGCAATACGACGCGTGCCAGATCGAAACGGCTCGAACTATCGCCCACCTTCGCCGCCTGGAGTTTTCGCTGAACGACATCAAGGAGATTCTCGAGCTTCAGGGCGAAGGCGATATTCTGGAAATCATCGTTCGGCAAAAGGCTGCTGTGGAAGGAAAGATCAAACATCTGCGTCAGGCAAGGCGCTTTCTGGACCAGTTTATCTCTGAAGAAAGGCAGGCGATCATCATGGCGCAGGCAAGCGGCGACGTGGGAGAAAAAACGCTGGATCCATTGCTCGTCGCCGCGATTCGCATGAAGGGACGATATAGCGATTGTGGCACGGCGTTCGGGAAGCTTGGGCGAAATTTTGGCCGGCATATTTCCGGCAAACCGTTTCTGCTCCATTACGACAACGAATACAAGGAGGACGATGCCGACTTCGAGGCGTGCATGCCGATTCGACAAAGCAAGGCCGTCGATGGGATATCCGTTCGCCAGCTTCCGGGCGGTCGATGCATCGCGCTCATCCACAAGGGCCCGTACGATCAGCTCGGAAAGTCGTATGCCCGGATTCTCACCCACGTCAAGCAGAAGGGTTATCGCATCGTAATGCCGACGCGCGAGGTTTATCTGAAGGGTCCGGGTATGATCTTCAAAGGCAATCCCAAGAATTACCTGACTGAAATCCAAATTTTGATCGAGTGACTCCATGGCAAGCAAACGATCCTGGCGGGAGAAACTGGCCGACAGCAAGGGCCTTCCCAAAGTTGGCCGGGTCACCGCGAAAATGAGCAAGCGTTGGGGCGCCGGCACGATGGTGATCCCCGCGCCGCTGGAAGTCGATTCCGTCATGCGGCAGGTTCTCAAGGGCAAGCTCACCACGATAGACGAAATCCGAAAATCCCTGGCGAAAAAACACAAGGTCAACTTCGCCTGCCCGATCACCACCGGCATCTTCGCCTGGATCGCCGCTCATGCAGCCGACGAGGCGTTCCACCAAGGCGCAAAACGCATCACGCCCTATTGGCGAACGCTCAAGTCAAATGGGGAACTGAATTCCAAATATCCCGGGGGAATCCCGAACCTGATTTCACGCTTACGCGATGAAGGACATTTCGTGACGCAAAAAGGCAAACGCTATTTCGTTGCCGATTTCCAAAACGCGCTGGCATCGTTGAAATGACAGATTCAAGGCCGGGGATGGAATTTCTTGTGAATTGACTTCAGCCGATCCTGATCCACATGCGTATAAATCTGCGTGGTGCTGATATCGCTATGCCCCAAAAGCTCCTGCACGACGCGCAAATCCGCCCCGCCCCCGATCAGATGCGTCGCAAAGCAATGCCGCAGCGTATGCGGCGAAACTTCCCGCATAATCCCGCTCGCCCGCCCGTATTTCTCCACCAGCATCCACAATCCGATGCGCTCCATCGGCCTGCCCGTCCGCGACAAAAATAGATGCTCATCATTCGTCCGCATCAATATCGGCCGGCAATCAACCAGATACCGCTCGATCGCCGCCAGGGCCGCTTTCCCGACCGGCACGATCCGCTCCTTGGCTCCCTTTCCCAGGACGCGCACGACGCCCACCGACGCATTCAGATCGCGCATCTTCAGCCCGCACAATTCGCTGGCCCGCAAACCGCTGGCATACAGCAGTTCCAGGATCGCCACATCCCGAAAATAAAGACGCGATTTCTCTTTCGGCGCGGCGATCAATTGGTTCACCTGCGCGCGGCTCAGGATTTTCGGCAGGGATTGCTCGGGCTTGGGCCGCTCGAGCTGCTGAAGGATCCCCGCCGATTTCCCGTTTCCCCCGGAGAAATACCGCAGCATCACCCGGATCGCCGCCAGCCGGCGGGCAACCGTCCGCGTCGATTTTCCGCCCCGGCTCTGCGCGTGCAGATATTCCCGATAATCCCGGGCATCCGCGCCGGCGAGAGTTTGATTCCGCCGGCCGAGAAAGTCGCACAGATTCTCTAAATCCCGCCGATAGGCATGCAGCGAATTCTCAGCCAGGCCCCGCTCCGCCGCCAGATGTGTGAGCAATTCCCGCAGCCGCGGCTCATTAATCCGCGTTTCCAGCGGCGATCTTGATTTGGACAAGCGAGTCATTTCCATCCCGCATCTTAGTGCCGCCGATTCTATCCCCCTGATCCGCTGTTCCACCTGCAATTGCAGATACGTCGGACATGCCTTGTACCGGCCGAAGCAGAATTTGAAAGCGTGCTTCAGGTGTTCCAGCTGAAAACAAGTCGAGCATCGCTCGTCGGCGAGATCAAGAAAGGGGCAATGGGAGCCAACCGTGTTCAAGCGCACGCAAGCCTTCATCGGCGTTCCAGCGCGGCCCTCGTGATTGATCCCCAGCCACGTTTAGCAAGGTTTTTCATCTTTCGCATAAGCTCTTTAATTTCAACGTCAAATTGAACCGCAGAGCACGCAGAGGCCGCGGAGACAGACGCAGAGAAGAGGGCGCCTGAAGATCTTCTCCGCGTTTGTCTCTGCGATCTCTGTGTGCTCTGCGGTTCAATTTCCATCTGGAAACGCCGGAGAATCATGGATTTACGATGAAGACGAACAATGTTGCGTTTGGCCGCGAAGCGAAGGCTTCGGCCGTGAAATCAGCCGAACGGGGAGCGCAGCGGTCATGAATTGATAATTATGGGACCCCTTTTTGATCCTCACCGCGAAGCCACGGCCCCATCAGCAGGCCCCTGCGGAATCTTCCTCGATTGCATGCACACCGCCACGAAGAGATGCCGCAGCCGCTCCAGCGGCTGGTGATCGAGAAAATCAGGCGTGAAATCAAGCGGAAACGAAGCCGGGTATTCCCGGAACTGCCGCAGCAGCGAATCCTTGTCGAGTCCGGAAACCAACGTGATCAACTCTTCGACTTGCTGCTCCGGTAACATATTTTTGGCCTTTGCTGGTCATCCTACAAGAATAGATCGATCAGGTTTCCCTTACCCACAATATCGGGCTGTCGAATCGTAATCTTTATTACGTTTGGCGGCGGGGACGGTTCTTGCCACGGCAGCACTTTCCAAGGCGGCGGCGGGCCCGGGGTGATGTTGGGCGGCTTGGCTTCCACGCGGGGCGGACACTGCGGTTCGATCCTCGGCATGGGATGGATTACCGGCCGCGGCAAATACCGCGGGGTCGGGACGATCACATGCCGGGGCAGATACTGCGGCTCCGGTTGGATTGGACCGGGGCAATACCGATCGCAACACCACGCCTCGGGACAGGGCGATCCCCCGGCGGTGAGCGGATTAGGGGCCTGAATCGCGCGCAGCAGCGATTGCACGAGCTGAAGCTGAATTGTCGCGGCAATCAGGTTGACGCTGGAGACCGTTGACACGTCGGAGCGAGCAGCAAATGCTGCCGCTGGTCCCGCGCCGCCTTTGCGCCAGCGATAAAAAACCCCGGAATGTTGCGGGAAACAAAGTTTTATGCGATCAATTCACCCCGAGGGGAATCTGGTCCGTTTATGACGGATGATGCCCCGACGCCACATGCCTTGAGGCGCAAAGGGATCAGAACCCATGCGAACGGACGAATTGGATTTCGATCTCCCGCCCGAGCTGATTGCCCAGACGCCCCTGGAAGATCGATCCGCCTCCCGCCTCCTGCACTACGTTCGCGCAAGCGGCGCGATCCACGATAGAGTTTTCTCGGACCTCCCGAGCCTCTTGTGCCCCGGCGACGTGCTGGTCTTCAATGACTCCAAAGTCATCCCAGCCCGTTTCAGTCTGAAGAAAACCACCGGCGGCCAGATCGAAGGCTTGTTCCTCTGTGAGCCCGTCATCGGCCAATGGCTCGCGCTCCTGCGCGGCGTCGGCCAGCCGGCCCAGGGCACGATTCTTCATTTCGATTCCGATCCGTCGCTTCGCGCCACGATCCTCGCCGGGCGTGGTCGCGGCGAATTCCTGATTCAGATTTCCGAGCCGATTCCCGCGCTCGACCTGCTAAACGGAATCGGCCGCATGCCTCTGCCGCCATACATCAGACGACGCAAGCAAACCGACGAGCGCGATTCCCTGGATCGCGCCCGCTATCAAACGGTGTACGCGGATTCCCCCGGCGCAGTTGCCGCCCCGACGGCCGGGCTGCATTTCACGCCCGATCTCCTGCGCCGGCTCGACGATGCGGGCATCGGCCGCGTCCTGATCACCCTTCACGTCGGCGCCGGCACATTCAAGCCGATTTCCGCCGATAGCCTCGCCGACCACCCGATGCACGCCGAAAGCTATTCCATCAGCCCGGCCGCGGCGGAAGCATTGAATCGGGCGAGAACTGACAGCCGCCGCATCGTCGCCGTTGGCACCACGTCCGCCAGGGTCTTGGAAAGCCAACCCCCGGATCAGCGTTTCATTCCCACGCAAGGCCAAACTTCGATTTTCATTTACCCGCCGTACCGCTGGAACCACGTCGGCGCGCTAATCACCAATTTCCATCTCCCCCGCGGAACGCTGATCGCGCTGGTGGCAGCGATGACCGGCCTGAAGGAGCAGCGCCGCATTTACGAGCACGCCATCGCCCAGCATTACCGCTTTTTCAGCTACGGCGACGCGATGCTAATTGAATAGCTCACGCAAAGGCGCAGAGGCGCAAAGGAATATTGGCTCTGCGCCTCCGCGCCTTTGCGTGAGCTAATTTTTGGTGGGCGAGCGAATGCAATAATTGATTATGATCGGGTGATGAGAAGACACAAACCATACGATCAAATGATTACCGCTGAACTGGCCAACGCCGCGAGGCGATATGACGTGCCATTCGCGGCCCTGCGGGAGTCCAAGCCATTGACGCCAGCGATGCGACGGATGCACCAGCGCTCCGCCAAGCGCGGCCGACCACGTGTCGGCACGTGAGTTGCCGATGAGCTGGGAGGCTTATGGGTTGGCCGAGGCTTCCGCGTTGGGCTGATCCTCTTCCTTCATCGCCCCCACATTGCGATCGGTGTAATCCTTCGCCGAGTAATCGTACAAAACATTGGCGACCTCCGGCGGCGGCAGGGGCAAATCCGGCGAAGAGGGCACTTCCATATACGTCAGCGCCCGCTCAAGAAACTTCACGGCCGCGGGGGCCGCCACTTTTCCGCCGTAATGCGCGATCGTCCTGTCGGGATCATGAATCATGCAAACCACGACCAGCTTGGGATTCTCATACGGCGCACAAGCCATGAAGCTGCTGTTATAGCGCGTCTTGCTGTATCCGTGGCCTTCGGCGATGTAGGCCGTTCCCGTCTTGCCGGAAATGTTCCAGATTTTGCTCCGCTCTCCCTCGGCCGTGCCGCGAATCACCACATCGCACAGAATCCGCCGAACCTCCGCGGCGGTCCGGGCATCGAGCGCCCGCGGAAGAGAATCAAAATCCACCCGCTGTCTGCGCGACAAAATGTTGCCCTGGGGATCGACCGTTCCCAGCAATAGGCGCGGCGTGACCAGCTTGCCTCCGTTGGCGTAGGCGGAAAACCCCCGCGCGAGCTGAAGCGGCGTCACCAACATCTCATACCCCTGCGCCACCGATTCCGTGCTCTTGTGCGTCCATTTCTTCAGATTGTAAACCTCGCCCGGATCCTCCCCCGGAAGATCGATCCCCGTTCTCTGGCCAAACCCGAAGCTCGTCATTGCCCGCCAAAGCCTCGCGTTTCCCATCCGCTCGCTCAGTTGCGACATGAGGATGTTGCTCGAATGCACCAGGCCGTCCCACGTGCACAGATCGCCATAGTGCTCGACATCCGTAATTGCCCGCCCATACGGCGTGAACCAGGTCCGGCCCGGGATCGGCCAAACTTCCGACGCCTTCGTCACCTGCCACATCAGCGCCGGACCGGCGATGAACGGCTTGAAAGTCGAACCCGGCTCGTACGGAGCCACCAGGGCGTTGTTCCGCCGCATATCGGGCGTGGAATCGCTCAGCGTCTGGGGATTGAATGTCGGATAATTGGCCAGCGCCAGCACATCCCCCGTGTACGGGTCCATGGCCACGAAAATCCCGCTTTTCGCTTTCACCCGCTCCACGGCGTCGCGCAGTTCCTGCTCGGCCATCGTTTGCAGGTTGGCATCAATCGTCAGGACCAGGTGGTGGCCGTGCTGGGGCGGCAGGTAATCCTCCGCCGCCACACCGATCGGTCGCCGCTGCGCGTCTTTGGTCTCCCGGGCAAACCCGGGCCGGCCCGAGAGCAAGGCGTTGTATTTCAATTCCAATCCATCCAGGCCGTTGCCGTCGGCTCCGCAATCCCCTAGCACATGCGCGGCCAGCGAACCCATCGGATAACACCGCGCGCTGCCGGAACCGATTCCCACCCCGGGCAAATTCAGCGCTTCGATCTGGGCAACCGTCGAATCATCCAGGTTCTGGGCCACCTTCACGAATCGGCTGGTCGCTCGATCCCCCAGCAGCTTCGACAGCTCAAACGAATCCTTGCCGACGATCTTCGCCAGGCCATCCAGCGCCTCATCCATCTGGATCAGGCTGCGGCCATCCTCCTGAAAAGAGTCCTGCATGAATTTCGGATCGACGAACAGGCCGTGGGTCTGGATCGATCCGGCCATCAGGAGGCCGTTTCGGTCGTAAATATTCCCGCGTCGGGCGGCAAGAACAAGAACCAGATGTTGCTGGCGATCCGCCCGCGAGATCGTGGCCTCGCGTCCATAGGTTTGCAGATACGCCACCCGCGCCCCAAGCGCCGCGAACAGCGCAACGGTCAGCGCCACAACGGCCCTGGCTCGGATATGCGAAAAATAGATCACGCGAAATCTCAGTCCGATAATTCATCGGCGGATTCGCACCCCGTCCAACAAAAAAACCGCGGCCCGCATCTCGCGGTCTGCCGACTTCAGTCGGCAAGTCCCCCCGCGAATCCGCCGCGTTTTACTTATTTCCCGGCCCCATCGGCGCCTTCCCGGCCGTCAGTTTCAGGTCCTGCCCCTTCGCTGCCGCCGCCACCGCGTCCGGCGCCGTCGCAACCGCTATGGACAGCTGCTGATTCCAGAGCTGTGCCTGGCTGGCCTCGATCTGATTGTGGAGCTTGTCGGTCTGAAATGTCAGGTTCAAGTGCTGCTCGCGGAGTTCCAGCATCGCCACCGCCGTGGCCGTCCCGCAAAACAGGCACAGGAGAAGCTTCAGCATGTCACATCGAGTTGGCCGAGGCCACCGGCTTGCTCGGCAGCCGCAGCTTCATGCCCGGAATCACCGTGTCTTTGCCCTTGAGAAGCGATGCGTTCAGCTCTTTGATGGCATCGACCGCCGACGGATCGCCTAGTTCATCGTTGGCGATCTGCCAGAGGCTGTCGCCATCCTGAACCGTATAGAAATATTCCCGCCCATTGCCGCCGCGTCCTGCCGGCCCCGGCGTCGGGATCACGGTCGGCGTTGATGGAGCCAGCGCCGTTTGTCTTGCCGCGGGAATCACGTAGCTCTGCCCCGCGATCACCCGATCCGGATCATCCTGCAGCGACGGATTTGCATCGATAATCGCCTGTAGATTCGCCCTGGAATTGGATCCGAGAAACTTCGCCGCCATTCGCGAGACCGAGTCGCCCGGCTGGGCGGTGTATCTGCTCGGGCCGACAACCGCGGTAGGCTTCGTCTCCGCAGCGGCAGGGGGGTTGGAAGTGTTGGACATATCAGACGAACCCAAATCCGCGTTCCTGTTGGAACCATCAATATTCGCCGGGACCAGCGGCTCCCCATTGCGCTGGGCGAGGTCCACGAGCGGCTTGGGCCCCGGCAAATCCGCGCCGTGATCCTCCGGAGGCGTCGCCGAATTCGTGCTCGAAGATTCGCTCTGATAATTGGTCGAAGGAATCACCGGGGCCGGTGGGCGCGTCAACTCGTCATGCGTCGGGACCGATTGAGTCGGAGAGACCTCGGCCGGCTGCACCATCCTGATCGGCGGCTCAGCCGTTCCCGGCGCGTTGACCGCCTGGCGAACCGCCCCGCCGGCATCCTGTAGCGCCGCCTGCGGAGGCTCGCCGGCCGAGCGCATATGGTCCGTCAGCAGAATCCCCATCACGATGATGAACGCAAGCCCCACGAGCAGGCTGATCTTCGTCTCTCGCGTCATGGAAACCTCTCAAAATCGGGATTTCTGCCACAGATGAAAATCAGATGCACAGCGATGAAACGCCCGGCTTGGCTAAGCCGCGTTCATCTGATTTTTATCGGAGGCCAACTTCTCCGCCACCCGCAGCTTCGCCGAGCGGGCCCGCGGGTTGCGGGCAATTTCTTCGGGGGTGGGGGAGACGGGCTTCTTCGTGACGAGGCTCACGACCCCGGTCTGCTCCAACGACCGAAACGTCTGTTTCACCGGCCGATCTTCCATCGACTGGAAGCTGATCACGGCCATCCGACCCCCGGCAGCCAGTGCCGAAGGTCCTTGCCGCAGCAACTGGCGGAGATTGCTCATCTCCCGGTTGACGGCCATCCGCAGCGCCAAAAAAGTTCTCGTCGCCGGATCAATCCGCCCCGGAGGTCCGCCCCGACGGCCCGAGGGCTTCGCCCTTCGCAGCGGAACTGCCGAGCGAACAAGCTCGGCCAATGCTTCGGTATCTTTGATCGGCGAAACGCGCCGAGCTTCGACAATCTTTCTCGCAATTTGCCGCGACCAACGCTCCTGTGCCAGTTCATATAGGACGTTGGCCAGGTCCTCCTCAGGCAGCTTGTTCACCAAATCTGCCGCATTTTCAGGCAGGCGCGGATCGAGGCGCATATCCAGCGGCATCGCCCGATCGAAGCTTAAGCCATATGCCGGATCAAAAAGCTGGTTGGTGCTGATCCCCAGGTCCGCGAAAATGCCGTCCACCATCGGTTTGCCGATTTCAAGCAGCACGCTGGACAGTTCCGCGAAATTGGCGTGAAACAGGCGCACCCGGCAATCGAGCCCCTTGAGCCGCTGGGCCGCGAATTCCAGGTTCCGCGGGTCGGCATCCATCCCCACCAGCACACCGCCGGCGCCCAACCGCTGGCCGATCACCCTGGCATGCCCGGCCCGGCCCACCGTGCAATCCACCACCGTTGCCCCGGTGCGCGGATGAAGCAGGTCCAAGACTTCCTGCACCATCACCGGCTCGTGCCCGGCGGAGGGGAGTTCCATGTCAGCCTCTTCTCCCTCGCCCTCTCCCCGGCGTACCGGGGAGAGGGGATAAACAAACCTCAACTCGTCCGTGTTATAACTATCGACTATCGATTGTCCCCAACATGCTGCACCTGGCCCATATTCTCCTGATCTGGCTTTACATCCTGCTTCCCCCGGCGGCGCTGATCGCGATCATTCTCCTCGCCCACCGCGGCGTCCGGCCCGCGCCCACCGCCACCCTCGCCATCGCCTCGTCCCTGCTGCTCGGCGTCGCTGCAACCATTATCTATGACCTTTGGCTCGGCGGGATCATCGCTCCGGGCCAGATGCTCCTCACCTGCTATTGGACCGCGGCGGTCATCTGCTTCGTGAAACTTCTCGACCTCATTTTTGACGGTTGCGCGCGGCTCTTTTTCGCCACCGGCGTCGGCTCCTGGAAACGCCCGCACCGGCAAGCCGCCGCCCAGGCCCTGCGCGTCGCGCTTCTCTTCGTCGTGGGCTTGCCCTACCTGATTGTCGCCGCCGCAACCTACCGGCCAAAAACATTACAGCCAACCGATTCTCCCCTGGCCGATCTGGGCGCAACCCGCGTCTGGTTCCAATCGACGGACGGCCTGGACATCGCCGGATTCTGGACCCCAGCGGCGGCGCTGGCGGACAAGTCGGTTCCCAATCCCAACTGGGGCCGGCAAACCCTGCTGATCTGTCCCGGCTCGCGCGCCGGCAGCTATCTCATTCTCGCCAAAACATTCCTGGACGAGGGATACAACGTTCTGATTTTCGACTTTCGCGCCCATGGCCAAAGCGCCGGCCAGATCATCTCCTTCGGCGATCACGAACGGCGCGACGTGCTGGGCGCTGTACGCTGGCTGCGTGATTCCGAGCCGCAGGCGTGCCGGCGCATCGTCGGCGTCGGCATCGATACCGGCGCCGCCGCGCTTCTGGCCGCCGCCGCCGATCCTTCCCAGGAGGGTCGCGCCTTCACCTCCCTGGCCGTCTTCGGATGCTACGACCGCTTCGATAACCTGGCCGATTCCGCCGCCCAGATCGATGGCCGGCCCTCGCTCCAGCGGATGGTTGTGCGCATGGGGCTGGCACTGGCCTGCGTGCAAACCGGGGCCGATTTATTCGACTTTTCTCCAGCCGATGCCGCCGCCCAATTCGCCCCGCGCCCAATTCTCTTCGTGCACGGCCGCCGCGATCCGATGATCGATTACGAGCGCGCCCGCAGCCTCTTCGAAGCCGCCCATGCTCCCAAAAGTTTTCTCTGGCTCGATGACATGACCGACGAGCAGGCCGTGAGCGACCCCAACGTCGTTTCCCGCACCCTTCAATTCCTCGACACCGCCGTGCCGATGTTATGATCCTTCTCGATCGACTCCGACGGAATTTCCCCAGCGCCAAGCGGCAAACCCTCAAGCGCATGGTTCAGGACCGCCGCGTCCTGATCAACGGGGTTCCCGCCGCCAGGCTCACCCAGAGCATCCAACCCCAAGACCGCATCGTCATCGGCTCCGCGAAGAAATCACCGCAGCCGACGCTTCCTTTCCCGATCATTTTTGAAGACGAAGACATCCTGGTCATCGACAAGCCGGCCGGCCTTCTCACCAGCACGGTTCCCCGCGAGCCCCGTCCCACCGCGCTGGCCGCCGTCAACCGATACCTTCGAGCAACTGATCCCGCCGCTCGCGTCGGGTTGATTCACCGCCTCGATCGCGATGCTTCCGGAGTGCTGGTTTTCTCAAAGAACCCCGCCGCCTATGCATCGCTCAAGCGGCAATTCTTCCATCACACCGTCACGCGCATCTATCACGCAATCGTTTCGCCTCCGCCGCCAAAAGATTCCGGGCGAATCGAATCCCGCCTGATCGAGCGAGCCGATGGCACAGTCCATTCCACGCGCCAGGCGAGCAAAGGCCAGCGCGCCGTCACCGACTACACAATCATGAAACGGCAAGGAGACCAAGCCCTGCTCAAGATAACGCTGCAAACCGGCCGCAAGCATCAAATCCGCGTGCATCTCTCTGAATCCGGCAGTCCCATCGTTGGCGACACGCTGTACGGAGGCAAACCGCACAACGGCCTTCAGCTAAGGGCAGTTGAACTCGCATTCGACCACCCGCGCACCCAAAATCGAATCTCGTTCTTCCCCCAAGAAAGCCGACCGCGTCGCGGTGGGGGGCTTTCCCCATTGGTCATAACCCCCTTTCCCCGATAAGATAACCATTCCTAAAAATCCCATGCCTGAATCACCGAATTCCATCTCCTCCCGCCTATTGCTCCCAGCCGTCTCTCTGTGCTGGCGGGAACTTATCCGTTTCGTCCGCCAGCGCAGCCGCATCATCGGCGCCCTGGCCACGCCGATCCTCTTCTGGATCGTCATCGGCGCCGGCATGGGCCGAAGCTTTCGCGCCGAGATGCCCGGCGGAAATAATTTTCTAGAATATTTCTTCCCCGGCACGCTCGTCATGATCCTCCTCTTCACCGCGATCTTTTCGGAAATCTCCGTCATCGAGGACCGCCGCGAAGGATTCCTCCAAGGCGTCCTGGTCGCCCCGGTCTCCCGAATGGCCATCGTCCTGGGCAAAGTGCTCGGCGGGACGATCCTCGCCACGCTCCAGGGCCTGCTCTTTCTGCTTTTGGCCCCGCTGGTGGGAATTCACCTGGGAATCGCTTCGTTTCTAGCCGCCCTGGCGGTCATTTTCATCGTCAGCTTCGCCCTGGCCGGCCTGGGCTTCTGCATCGCCTGGCGCATGAGTTCCACGCAGGGATTTCACGTCATCATGAATCTTTTTTTGATTCCGATGTGGTTTCTTTCCGGCGCGATGTTCCCCGCCGACGGGGCCAAGGGCGTCATGCGCTGGCTCATGAGCGTCAACCCGCTGACCTACGGCGTCTCCGCCCTCCGGCAATCACTGTACTGGACCAGCTCGGCAAACCTTCGGCTGCCGCCATGGTCTGTTTGTCTTGGCATCAGTCTGTTGTTCGCGGCGGCCATGTTCGGCGTTTCGAGCGTGATGGCCGGCCGGCGCATCGCCGCGGATTTGCAATAGCCGCATTCTTATGAGCAAACCTCAAAAAATCATCACCGTCATTCTCTGGATGGCAGCGGTCTCGGGGATGCTTGGCGTCGTGGCGATGAAAACGCTGCCGCCGAATTTCCCCGCCTCCGCCGAGCCCGCCGCACAAGTCGTCGCCGGTCAATCCGATTCACCCGGAGCGACCCCTCCCGTCCTGTACGGCGTCCCATCCTTCAATTTGATCGATCAGAATGCTCAGCCAGCCACGAGCGACCAGCTTCTGGGCCATCCCTGGATCGCGGACTTCATCTTCACCACCTGCTCCAGTCTTTGCCCGACGATGTCCGCGCACATGGCCGAAATGCAGAGCCAGCTTCCGCCCGATGTAAAACTTGTTTCCTTTTCCGTCGATCCGCTTCACGACAACCCCGCCGCCCTCAAGCAGTATGCCGAGCGGTATCACGCCATCCCCGGCCGATGGATCTTCCTCACCGGCGACGAAAAATCGCAGGACGAGGTCATCCGCGGAATGAAGCTGGGCTTCGTCCCCGCGCAGAACGGCAACCCCATCCAGCATGACGAGCATTTCGTCCTGGTCGACGCCCAGGGTCGCATCCGGGGCTTCTACGATTCCTTCGTTCCCCAGCGCCTCCAGCAACTCCTCCGCGATGCCCGCACGATCGCACGGGACGGCGGAAGATAGCCGATGAGCCTCCCAGCCGTCGATGCCACCCTGAACGGCCTAAGTTGCATCCTCCTCTGCACGGGCTTTTTCTTCATCAAGACCGGCCGCTGGCGAGCCCACGGCTGCACAATGGTCACCGCAACCGCCGTCTCCACGGCCTTCCTCGTTTGCTATCTCACCAATCACTATCTCCACGGCGTGCACACAACCCGCAACTCCCCCGCCCCGCATTGGCTGCGGTATCTCTATCTGGCGATTCTCTTCCCGCACCTGCTTTTGGCGATGGCCATGCTGCCGATGATCTACCTGACGCTGCTCCGCGCCTATCTCCGCGATTGGGCTCGCCACCGCCGCATTGCCATCCCCACGTTCTGGATCTGGCTGTACGTTTCGGTCACCGGCGTGGTGATTTATTTCATGCTGTATTACACGAGTCTGACGAGGTAGCCGTCACATCCCCGCGAAATTCGCCAGGATCTTCAATCCAACCTTCTGGCTCTTTTCCGGGTGAAACTGCGTCGCCATCACATTATCGCGATGAATGCTGCTGACGAACGGCCGGCCGTAATCCGTTTCCGTGGCGACGACGGACGGGTCGGCCGGAACCACATGATAACCGTGCACGAAATAGACCCCGCACCCGGCGGGCAAGTCGGCCAGCAGCGCCGAGGCCTTCCGAACCATGAGTTGATTCCATCCCATGTGGGGCACCTTCAGCCCCAGCGTCGAATCCACGTCAAAACGCACGCATTTGCCGCCGATGACCCCCAGCCCGCGATGCTCTCCATCCTCGCAGCCGACATCGCAGAGCATCTGCAATCCCAGGCAGATTCCCAGAAATAATTTCCCCCGGTTGATGTGCCGCAGGATCGCGTCGGCCAGATTCCGCTCGCGGAGGTTAGCGATCGCATCCCCGAACGCCCCGACGCCCGGCAGCACGAGCCGCTCGGCGCGGTCGATTTCCTCCGGCCGGGAGACAATCGCGGCTTCAGCCCCGATGCGTGCAAACGCCTTCTGCACCGAGCGCAGATTGCCCATCCCATAATCCACAATCGCGATCGACATACCCCAACTATATCCGGCATTCAGCGGCGGTGCGACCTGTTCCGATCGTGTCCAGGAGAGCACCGCGGGCGATGCGAAGCACCGGGGGTTGCGCCCTACGCCGGTCCAGCCCCCGGCGTTTCGCTTGGCGGCTTGGTCTGCAACATCGCCGCCTTCGCCTTGATCTCCGCCACATCCTTGTGCATTTGTGTCGCGGCGCTGCGCTGCCGCAGTTCCCGTATTTGCCGCAGCGTTCCGAACGCCATCCGCACCAGCAGCGTCCCCAGCACACCCGCCAGCAGCATGCTGACGATCAGCTTCAGCACCGTTGTTTGGACCTCCTCCTCGTCGAACCAGACCCAGATGTAGGCAGGCTTATTCGAATTTTTGAACACGAAGATCAGCAGAAAGATCATCACCAGCGAAAAAATGGTGATCTTCGTCCAGATTTTGATTTTAAGCCAAAGGTTTTGCATGCGCTCCTCTGGAGAAAAAGACAGGTTCGTTCAAGATCACGGCAATCCCTGGCGAATGAGCCAGATCAACTGCGTAAGTCCCGGCCGAAAATACCCGGCGATCGGCGAATAAAATAGCATGACGAATCCCGCCGCCAAACTCAAATAGGGCCCATAGGGAAGCTGCCGTTGCGATCGAGTGACCAGGAGGTAAATCCCGGCGAGGATTCCGATGAACGGCGCGATGAAGAACGCCACCGTGGCCGGTCCCGCGCCCAGCACCGCTCCGGCGCCGAAGAGCAAATGCACATCACCCAATCCCATCGCCTCTTTGCCCAGTGCATACGAGCCCAGAATCCGTGTAAGCCAGACGACGAATCCCCCGACCATTCCACCCAGCAGCGCCCCCAGCGATCCGCTCAGCCAGTCGATCTTGGCCGCCTCGTACCAAACGTGCCGCATCGCCGGCACGTGCGTGTGCAGCGCCACCGACAGCGCCCCCAGCACCAGCGGTGGCATCAAAAACAACATCTCCTTGCGAATCTCCGCCCGCACCTGCCGGCGCGTGAATTCCGGCTGAATCTCCGGCCCTTTCTCGCCGGCCGCCTTCGCTTCCTTCGACTGCCGCTCCAGTTCCCCACGCTCCACTTCCAGCAAATTCCCCACCGGAAAACTCAGCGGCAAAATCTTCGCCTGCAACAACACGATGCTGATCGCCAATCCCACGCCCGCCCCGGCCGCAAGCGCAAGGGCAAATGGCGGATCCATCAGCGATCCCGCCGAGCCCGGCTGATCGATCACCCCATGCACCACGATCCCCGCCCCCGCCAGCCACCACGGAATCCCCGCCGGGATAATGAACATCTCGGCATCGATCAGGCTCGCCGCCAGCAACCCCGCGACCATCACCATGTACAACCCATAAATCGGCCATTGGTCCGCAAGGCTCACCATGCCCGCCGGCCCGATGTGGGCCATGAAAAACATCACGTAATAAAACACGAACAGCAGTCCCGTCATCGCCTCGACGATCGGATACCCCGGCGAAATCGGTTGGCCGCAGTACCGGCATTTGCCCCTAAGCAAAATCCACCCGAAAACCGGAATATTGTCATACCACGCCAGCGGCGTTTCGCATTTCGGGCATCGCGACGGGGGAGTTGCCAGCGAAATCCCCCGCGGCAGCCGATGCACCACCACATTCAAAAAACTTCCAACGCACGCCCCCAGCGCAAAAAGAAATGGAATGTAGAACGCGTGGGGCATGCGGAAATAGCCTTCAATCGTTGCCGATCAACTTTGCCAGACGATCCGCCGCCTGCGCAGGCGCGAGGTTCGTCACGTCGATCTCCGCCGACATCAGCGCCCTATAGATCGGCTCGCGCTGCTCCAGCAGCGCTTCGATTTCTTCAATTCCACCCCCCAGACTCGTCAGGTTTGGCCGATTATCGCATGTTCCGGCGTCCGCCCGGATTCGCCGCAGCAATTCGCGCGGCATGCAGCGAAGGTACACGATGCGATGCCCCGCCTCCGTCAGCGCGCGCTGGTTTTCCTCCCCCATCACAGCCCCGCCTCCCACCGCCATCACGCAGTCCTTGGTCGCGCTCTCAGCGATGACCCGCATTTCAATTTGGCGAAATCCCTTTTCCCCCTCGGCAAGAAAAATCTCCCGGATGGATCGCCCGGCCCTCTTCACGATCTCCCCATCGCAGTCCACAAATGGTTTCCCCAGCCGCTCGGCCAGCAGCCGGCCCACGGTCGTTTTCCCGCTGCCGCGATACCCGATCAAAACAACGCCCATGAGTCCACAATATAGACCGCAGGAATCCTCGCCGCCATTGCACCGATAGATCAAATGCAACGGCGGAGATGGAAACCCGAAACCCGAAACCAGAATGACGAATGAATGACCAAAACGAGAAGCGCGAAACAAAGACCGTTTCAGTCATTCTGGTTTCGGGCTTGATTCGTCATTCTGGTTTCGGATTTCTGGTTTCCAACACTACGGTTGCATTTGATTTCCAACCCCCTCTAGAATGCCCACGTGCAAGAAACCATTACACTCAACTTCGACGGCGGCAGCCGGGGAAATCCCGGCGCGGCCGGCATCGGCGTCGTCCTCGCCGCCCAGGACGACACGCCCCTGGTCACCCTCGGCAAATACATCGGCCGAGCCACCAATAACGTCGCTGAATACATGGCCCTGATCGTCGGCCTTCGCGAGGCCGCCAAGCTCGGCGCTCGCAAACTCCTAGTCCGCGGCGACAGCGAATTGGTCATCAAACAGATGCTGGGCGAATACCGAGTCAAAAACCCCGCCCTCAAAGCGCTGTTCGATCAAGCTAAAGCCCTGGTCCACGATTTTGAATCCGTCCGTTTCGCGCACAACCTTCGCCACCAAAATTCCCTCGCCGACCGCCTGGCCAATCTGGCCATGGATCGCAAGGGCGATGTCGATGACGTGGATGATGCGCCCCCTTCTCCCGAGCGAGCTGGTTTGCCGCGCGTTTCTTGCCCGGCCTGCGGCTGCGAGATCGAAATCAAAAATCCGCCTTCCCCGAAAAAACCGGGACATTTTATCTGCCCCTGCGGCTCGCGCATGAGCTAGGATCTTTGCACAAAAGGAAAACCGAAATGTCTGATCCAAACCCGCGAATCGAACAGTTCCGCAAAATGGCCGATGCCGATCCGAACAATGAACTCGGGCATTTTTCCCTCGGGAAGGCCTATCTCGATGCGGGACAGACCGCGCCGGCCATTGGGTCCTTCCAGCGCGTCATCGAGCTGAATCCCAACATCGCCAAGGTATACCACATGCTCGCCGCGGCCCTGCTGACGGAAAATCGAAAACCCGAAGCGATCGAGCGTCTCACGCAAGGCGTCGCGGTAGCCGCGGCTCGCGGCGATCTCATGCCGAAAAACGAGATGATAAAAATGCTCAAGGACCTCGGCGCCCCCGTCCCCGAGTCCGTCGCCTCAGCCCCGCAACGAGCCGTCGGTGAGGGACAGGTGCTCTGCAATCGCTGCGGCAAGGTCGGCCGCAGACTCCCCGAGCCCCCGTTCAGCAACGCCCAGGGAAAGGTAATTCAGGAAAAAATCTGCGCCGATTGCTGGCGGGAATGGATTCACATGGGGACCAAGGTCATCAACGAGTTGCGTCTGCCCCTGTCCGACCCCCAGGCCCAGAAAATCTTCGACCAGCACATGCGCGAATTCCTGAACCTCACCTAATGCCGCGGTTCGTTCCAGTCGCATTCTTCAACCCCTCCACCGCGCCCTGAATCCGCCGAGTCGCTTCCTCAATCCCCGCCCTGGAGTCATCAAGATCCCCCAACTCCAAACCCGGCCCAAACACGATCGACCCGCTGCTGGGCCTCAAAAAAGCCTCAACCATTTCTCGATTTCGCCGCGTCCCCTCGATATACGCCGGAAAAACGGCGGCCCGCGTCTTCATGGCCAGTAATCCGATCCCATTCTGGAATGGAATCAAATCATTCGTGGATTCGATTTTCCCCTCCGGGAACACGCCAAGCACGTAACCCGCCTCCAGCGCCCGTATGGCCGCGCGCGTCGCCGCCATGTCCCGGCCGCTGCGCTCCACGAGGATGACCCCCACGGTATCGAATAACCACCGCAGCGGTTTGAAATCGAAATATTCCTTGGCCATCATCCAACGGATCAATCTCGGGCAAAACGCCTGAAGCAGCAGCGGATCAACGCTGCTGATGTGATTGGAAACAAGAATGGCCGGCCCGGTGCGCGGCAGGCGGCAGGGACTGATCGCCGATTGTCCGTGATACAACCGCGCGAAGCTACCCGCCCACGCACGGAGGAAGCGATACCACAAATCCGTCTCCCGCCGCGAAAAGACTTTCCGCTCAACTTCCACGGCGGGGGAGATACTCAAAGCCGGCGCTTAGTGCAACGTCTGGCGTTCCCAATTCGAGGACGGGACAATCCCCCGCGTGAGCCGCGTCCTGGTCATCACCAACAACCTTCAGCAGGCGTCGTTTCGCCTGCGGGTCCAAGCCCTCACCCAGGCGCTGGAGCAGCGGGGGGTCACGCTGGACGTGCACGTCCGCCCGCGCCAGGGCCTCGCCCGGCGCCAATTGCTCAAATCGGCATCAACCTACGATGCCGTCCTTCTTCAGCGCAAGATGCTCAATCCCGGCGATACGCGGCTGCTGCGAAAAAATGCCCGCAAACTTTTTTACGATGTCGATGACGCCGTCATGTACCACAGCAGGCCCGTCGGTCTGCTGAAGCGCTGGCAAACCTGGCGTCGATTTCTCGCCACCGCCCGATTCGCCGACCAGGTCGTCGCCGGAAACGAATATCTCGCCGAGCTGTTTCGCCGCCACGGCTCCCGGGTCACGGTGCTGCCCACCGTCGTCGATCCCGCCCATTACGAGGTGAAATTGCACGCGGCAACGGATGCGCCCGCGCTGGTCTGGATCGGCAGCAAGTCCACGTTGCCCTATCTCCGCCAATTCGCCGCCGCCCTGGCTGCTGCGAAAAATCGCGTCCCCGGTCTGCGCCTGATCATCATCGCCGACCAGCCGCTGAGCGATTCGCCCGTCCCTTGCGAACATCTTCCATGGTCGGAGCAAAGCGAATCCGCATCCCTGTGCCGCGGGGACATCGGCATCGCCCCAACTCCCAAAGATCGGTGGACGCTGGGCAAATGCGGGTTCAAGATCGTGCAGTACATGGCCGCGGGCTTGCCCGTCATCGCCAGCCCCGTCGGCGCCAACGGGCAAATCGTTCTTCCCGGCCAGACCGGCTTTCTCGCCGAGGAACCAGCCGATTGGGCCGACGCCGTCGCCATCCTCGCCGCCGATACAGCCAAACGTCAGGCAATGGGCGCAGCCGCACGAGCGCGCGTAGAGGAATATTTCTCGATCACCCGCGCGGTCGATTTCTGGACAACAATGCTGACTTGAAGGCGTTACAGCTTCCCCACCAAAGCCACGCCGATGGCCATCGGCGTGGTGCTTAGAAATCAAAGAAAACTACCGCCGATGAACAACCACGACGCCCCCCACAAACCCATACGACGGATATGAATAATACGGATAGGGTCCGTAATCATAGTAAGTCGCATACTCCCGGCGGAAATAAGCGCCCTGCCCCACGATTTTCCCGTCAACCTGCACCCGCCACCGAAGTTGCAGCGAGCTGTAGTCCGTATCGTAGTACGAATGCCCCGGCGGGAAGGGAAAGTACGCCGTGACGTACGCGCTCTGCCCCACCGGCAACTGCACCGGATCCGGCGGACGAATGATCGGCGGCGGAAATCTCTGCAATTCTCCGTTGCTCAACTCCATCTCGGTGGGGGAGAAAACCACCGATCCGGGTCCGTTGTTGTCCACCCGGAGCCGAACTTCGATCGAGGAAGGAATCTCATCTGCCGGGTCCTCATATCGCACCCCGATCACCGATGCCATCGAAGAGACCGGCGGATTCTGCTGCGGCGGAGTGGGTGGAATATCCGCCACCGCCGGCCGCGGAACAAAAGAAACATCCCCCACATATTGAGAGCATCCGATGACCAGCGGCAACAACAAGGCAACCCCCACACAATACCAATTTCGTAACCTCATGCCCCAATTATACCACCCCGGCCTTCCCCGAGGGAAGGTGCATTCACCCTGCCGGACTCAGCCGGTAGCGAATTATTCTTGGCCCCTTTCAACCCCACCGTCCGATATACGCCAACAAGGCCGGGGCAGATTGCCCGGGCCCCAAGCCAGGAGAAACTATGTCCTCGGCAATCGCCAGTTTGGGTGGCCCAAGCCTCACCCAGTGGGTGCAGAGCGTCACCAAGCGGAAAGGCCACCGCGCTGCCGCCTCTAACACAACGGCCGGGTCATCCGGCACCACTGGCGCTCAAGGCACATCCAACGGCGTTTTCCTCAGCCAAATCCAACAGGCCGTCACCACCGCCTTGCAGTCCGCCCAATCCGACGGCGCTTCCGATCCGAACCAGGTCATCGAAGACGCCATCACCAAACTCCTGAAGAACATGGGCGTCGGGTCCAACCGGGCCACGGCCGCCAGCACCAATTCCCCCGCCAATCCCTCGCCGGCCCAGACCGCGCCCAGCGATTCGGCCAACCAGGCGTTTGCCAGCCTCCTTGAGTCCGTGGGGATCAGCCCTCAGCAATTTCAGGCTGATTTCCAGGCCGCCGTCAGGGACGCCCAACGCGGCTCGGTAAATCCGAACACGGCATTGCGCAACATTCCAATCGGATCGACCTTAGATGTCACCGGTTAGCGCGCACGTCCATCCGCGCGCGATAAATCTCCTCCAGCCGATCCATGTGCGCATCAAACGACAGACTGGGCCGCAGCGCCAAACACGCCTCGTGCATCGTTTGCCGCGTAGCCGGGTCCATCAGCCGGCCCATCGCATCGGTCAGGGCGGGCACATCGGCGGGGTTGGGCAGGACGAACCCATGCTGAGCATCGCTCATGATCTCGCAGGCGCCGTTGAAGACCGTGCTGATCACCGGCAATCCCATCGCCAGCGCTTCCAGCACGACCAGGCTGCATGAATCGTGCCGCGTGGGCAGGACGAAGAAATCGCCGGCGGCGTAGAAATCGGCGACCCGATCCGTCTGTCCCGCGAAAATCATCTTATCGATCACGCCGAGACGTTTGGCCTGCTCGCGGCTTCGAGCCGGGTCGTCCTGGCCCACGACCAGAATGGTGGGGGCCAGCGATGGCGATGTCTTGGCGAGGTTCGCCGTCGCCGCGATCACTTCCGCCAATCCCTTCCGCTCGAAGTGCTGGGCAATCATCAGCGCCACCGTCGCATCCTGCGGAATCTTGAAGCGCTTTCGAACCGTCTGGCGGCCGCCCAAATGCTTGCTCGGATTGAACGCGACGAGATCCGTGCCGTTGAAAAGCTTCACGAGTTGTGCCGAGATCTCCGGGTAATGTTTGAGGATCATGCCTTTCACGTAATCGGAGAGACAGATGACAAAGGGTTTGTCCGGGCCATGGAGCAGGACCTCTTCGACCATCGCGAAAAGTTGACGTTTGCGGTTGAGGCGGTTGGCCAGCCGCGCCAGGGCGCGGCTCGGAGCCGAACGCCGCGACAGGTGCGACTGCAACGCCGCCTTCGCCATGCCCGCGTGCGGATGATAAATGTCGCAGCGGCGCACGGGCAGCATCGAATGGATCAGATCATATTTTTGTCCGCGCAGGTGGGCATCGAGGGAATTCAGGAAGATGGGGTATCGCCCGGCTCGCGTGGGGGCCTTGGCGTCCAGGGCAACGAATTTCACGCCCGCGATGGGCGGCCCGAACCGAGTGGAAATCAGATCGACCTGATGCCCGCGCGCAGCCAGCGCCGCGGCGACGTCGGCGGTATATCGCTCGGCGCCCCCGCGTTGCGGGTCGGCATTGAAGATGATCAGCCCGAGGTTCATGTCCGCCAGCGTTATACACCAATTCCGAGTCGGATGACGGCCGCGACAAGTCATGCGGTCTGGCGGAGCGTCTAACTGGACATCGTGAGGATCAGCACGGTTGCCGTGCTGGTCGGGAATCCATTCGCCCCATTGTAGATGGCGGTGATGTTGTTCAACCCCACAGGCAACGAAGCGGTGAAGCCGATGGCCTGATCCGTGGTGGAGTTGAGGGTCACGCTGCCGATCAGCGTTGAACCGTCCATGAAGGTGACAGTTCCGGTGGGTGAACCGATGGCGGAGGTAACGGTGGCGATGAGCGCGACGACCTGCCCAGCCATGATCAAGTTTGACGATGCGGCCAGAGAAGTGGTGGTCGCGGCGGAGTTGACGGTTTCATTCAAGGCCGCGGAACTGGTCGGGAATCCACTCGCCCCATTGTAGATTGCCGTGATGTCGTTCAACCCTACCGACAACCAAGCGGTGTAGCCGACGGCCTGATCCGTGGTGGAGTCGAGGGTCGCGCTGCCGATCAGCGTTGAACCGTCCATGAAGGTGACGGTCCCGGTGGGCGAACCGCTGGCGGAGGCAACGGTGGCGATGAACGCGACGACCTGTCCAGCCGTGATCGAGTTTGACGATGCGGCCAGAGAAGTGGTGGTCGCGGCGGAGTTGACGGTTTCATTCAGGGCCGCGGCACTGGTCGCAGATCCGTTCGCCCCGTTGTAGATTGCCGTGATGCTATTCGAGCCCGCGGGCAACCAGGCGGTATAGCCGATGGCCTGACCCGTGGTGGAGTTGAGGGTCACGGTTCCAATCAGCGTTGAGCCGTCCATGAAGGTGACGGTTCCGGTTGGTGAGCCGCTGGCGGAGGTAACGCTGGCGATGAGCGCGACGACCTGCCCAGCCATGATCGAGTTTGACGATGCGGCCAGAGAAGTGGTGGTTGGGAAATCCAACAAATCGTCCGCGGCGGCAAACGGCGATGTGATCGTCGGCGTGACCGTCCCGCCGAACATTTGAGCGAAGCCCGTGAACGTGTTTCCCTCCTGCGTCAGGACCAGCGGCGCCTCCACGCTGATGGCGGGGCCGCCGGCGGCCGCCGAGCCCAGAACGAACGTATTGGAATCAAGCAACAGATTCGTCGCCGCCGTGCCGGGAGTCCCGATCGTAATGCCCACCGGCTCGTTGGTCGCGGTATTGCCCTCCAGAATCAAATAAAAATGCTGATTCCCGGTATCCAGCTGGTCCCTCAATAGAAATGCCTCTCCCGACTCGGTGTTAATCTGGTTGTCGCGCGCGATTACTCCCAGCATGCCGATCTGGCCGGACGTGCCGTCGTTTTCGAGGATCATGCCGATTTGCACGTTCGTGATCGTGTTGTTCTGTAACAGATTGAAGTAACTCTCCTGGACATTTCCGCCCGAATCCAACGCCGCATCATAAATTCCGTATCGCAGGTTCACCATCGTGTTGGAGTCCACAATGACATTCAGACCGCCGCCCCAGAGTTCGAAGCCCGCGGATGCCGTGTTGGTTACGCCCTTTCCTTGCAGCGTGTTTTGATAGACGACCACGCCGTCGAACACCATTCCGAGGGAGATGACGCTGGTGGCGTCGGGGATCACCGGCCACGGGCCGGCAAGCGTCATAACGCCGGTCGCCGGATCGTACCCGGTGATGCCGACGTGCTCGCCCACGCCGTCGCCGGCCACGACGACAGCCTCGAACCCCGCCCCGGTGAACCCGCTCGTCAGATTTGCCATCGTCAGCGTATCGGCGCTGGCGGAGACAAATGTGGCGTTCGGCTCGAGCGACGTGAATTGCGTTTCAAACAGGATTTGCTCGCCCGCATTCGTATCCGAAAACGTCGGCCTGACTCCCAGATCGATCGTCGTGTTGTCCGCGATATAAATCCCGCTCTCCGTTCCCCAGATGGCGTCACCGGCAAAAAATCTGCCCTTGGCCCAGCCCGCCCCGGAGTTGGGATCGGAATTGTCGTAGTCCTGGGCCGTGCAATTCGTGACGCTGATGTCGCTGCCTCCCCAGGAATAGAGCAGGGTATTGGCATCGTTGGTGCCGTAAAAATTGCACCCATCGATGAACAGTTGCGACGCCGTCCCGAGAAAGGCTCCCGCGCCGATCATGTCGCAGTTCTCGAAGAACACGAGTTGATCGCCCTGGATGTCGAAATACCCTCCCAGGTGCCCGTTGAATGTCACATCAACGAAGTGCAAATCCGAGAGATACCGGCCGTAGATCAGCTCATCCGGCAGGGCCACATTGTTTGAATCCAGGGTCAGGTCCTTCATCTCCGAATCCGATGCGAGCCAAAGCATGGTCTCGGGCGGAGTCGCCGAAGGCTTTTCGAGAATGGTCGTCGTACCCTGCCCGTCGCCCAGAAGCTGCTCCGAACCCAAATGGATCTGCGTGACGAGGTAGTTGCCGGCCGGGACGTAGATCGTCGCACCGGTCAATTTGTTCGCCGCGTTGACCGCCGCCTGGAACGCGGCCGTATCGTCCGTCACGCCGTCCCCTATTGCGCCGTAATCTTCAACGTTGAGCACCGGGCCATTGAAGACAAGCGGGTTCGCCACCGTCAGCGTCACCGGGCTGCTCCAGCCGTACTCGCCCCCGTGTCCGTTGTGCAGCCACACCTGGTAAGTTCCGTTGGCCAGATTCTCGGGGACGACGAAATCCACTTTGTATGGGTTGGCGCTGACGACGCTGGCCCATTGCCCCGTGCCGCTTCCGGCCTGGGTGATGTAAACCCACGATGTTGGATTAGAGGCGCTAAAGGTGAGATTCTGCCCATACACCGAAATGGTTTGGCCCGCGCTGGCTTGGTCCGGGCCCACCCACCACGCGTCCGCCTGGTTGATCGCCACGGGGGCGCTATACCCGTCCGCATTTTCGGCCCACAGGAAGTACATCGAATTGGCCGTGTTGTTCTGGCCGAGCGTCACCGACGCGATATTGGGGCTGAGTTGCTGGATGGTGTCCGACACCAGCGCGCCGTTGCCGGAATTGGTTTGACCATAGGTTACAAATTCCGTATCCGAACTTTGATCCGACGCCGGCAGCGCCGAAATCTGCGTCACGCTGATCGATATGCTCTGGCCCGGGCCGGCCGATTCGGTCCAGGCCGCAATGGCCGGCGCCCCGGCTGCCGGCGCCGTCGCTGTCACCGGCGGCGTGAAGACGTCGAATCCCGAGGGCAACGCCGGATTGCTCGCCGGCGCCACGATGTCGGGCATATCCGGCAAACCCGTCAGCATCAATCGCTTTTCAAGCGGTTCGTACAATTCGTCGAAAACCGCCTTACCAGAACGCAACAGATTTCTGGTCCGCATCGTCCATTCCTCCAGGGGGGACATCGGCTTGATCGAATCGAACGCGCATCGAACCTGAAGCATTTCACCTGTTTGGGCGTTTAAACCTTAACGCCGGAGATTGCCTGGACCGTTCATGCCCGGATTTCGCGTCGTGGCGCTTTTGCGCTGTTGGTAAAGATTGGCGCTTGGGACGGTCCGCTTGAGGCGACTTTATCCAAAAATTGATAGAATCCCGCTCTTTCAGCGGAGAATCATTCAATGCAATATCGCATTCTCGGCCGCACGGGTGTGAAAGTTTCGCCCCTTTGTCTGGGGACCATGAATTTCGGCGGACGCAGTAGCGCCGCTGAATCGAAAAAAATTCTCGATCAATATCTTGAACTCGGCGGGAACTTCATCGACACCGCCAACGTCTACAACGACGGCAAATCGGAAGAGATCATCGGCGACTGGATCAAAGACCGCGGAGTGCGCGACAAAATCGTGCTTTCAACCAAGGTCCATGGCCGACGGTCGCCGAATGTGAATGACGCCGGCAACCATCGCTGGCACATCGTGCGTGAAGTCGAAAATTCCCTCAAGCGCCTCAAGACGGAGCGCATCGACATCTACCACGTTCATCGCCCCGACCCCGATACGCCCATCGATCAGACGCTGCGCGCGCTCGACGATCTCGTCAGGCAAGGCAAGGTGCTCTATCTGGCCAGCAGCGTCTTCGCGGCCTGGCAGTTGGCCGAAGCGCACTTCATCGCCCGGGAATTGGGGACCGCCCGGTTCGACATCGAACAGCCCGCGCTCAATCTCATCGACCGAAGGATCGAAGCGGAAGTCTTGCCGTTTTGCCGCAAGTACGAGATCGCCGTCATCGCCTGGACGCCGCTGGCGCGCGGCCGGCTCAGCGGCGCCTACACGCGCGGCGGGCGCAAAATTCCCGAGGGTTCCTGGTATAAGGCCCAGGGCAAAACCGATTTTCCCGCCAGCCAGTGGCCATTGATGGAGGCCGTCGACAGACTCGCCGACGCCCACCAGATTTCGTCCAGTCAATTGGCCATCGCCTGGTGTTTGCAGGTAAGCGGCGTGACCTGTCCGATCATCGGCCCGCGCACGGTCGAACAGTTGCAGGACAACATGGCCGCGATGAAGGTGACGCTGTCGGCCGAGGAATTGAAGGCCCTCGACGCTCTGAATCCGCCCGGCGAATTATGCCGCGATCCAAACCTGGGGCCGGTGCCGCGCTAAAGGCAGTGGATGAGGTTTACAGAAGTTTACAGAACTGAACACTTTTCTGGATTTGATTAGTGTATGCTAACTTAATGCTGCGATCGCAAGTTATTTGGAGGATAAGGCTTACATCTAAAACACACTTTCGCGTGGCGGGCGAGCCAAACGGAGGCGCAACACTGCGGTTAGGCTCTTGGCGGGTTTCCTGGCCGCAGACTCTAGGAAAGAATCTCACGCAAAGGCGCAGAGGCGCAAAGAGGGCGGACTCTGCGCCTTTGCGCGAGACACTTTTTTCAAGTGGATTTCGGATTGGATGTAACCGTGGAACCGCTCACGTCCCGGTTTCCGTCCTTCGGTTTCCGTCCTTCGTCCCGGTTTCCGTCCTTCAGTTAGTCATCCGATGACTATTTCTTGCTCGCGAAGCGTACAAAGCATTCACTTTAACGGCACGTTCGTAATTTATCACAGACATTATATTGCGCAACGCAAGTGGCAAATCGCGAATAAAAAAGTATTATACAAATGTAGTCGCGACGCCGCACGCCCCATTGCGCTGTGTTATTCCGTGAGAGGTCACGATGAAAACGCAGGGCGAAATCGAAGCCGCCGTTTGTGAGGGCATGAGCCGCTTTCAGGTGGAATACATGGGCCGCGGGCCAAGGGACGTTCACGGGCATTTGATCGACGATCTGCTGGTCATTCGTCTCATCGGGGTCTTAACGGCGGCGGAACAGCAGTTGGTCAAGTCGCAATCAACGGATAAGGGCAGAGACTTGCTCAAGCAAGTGCGCGCCCATCTCGTCGAAACCGCCGGGCCTCTGATGCAAGAGATGATCCACGAGATCACGGGCGTGGAGGTGGTGAGTCTGCACCACGATATCAGTACGGAGACCGGCGAAGAGGTGGTGCTGTTCACCCTGGCCGAGTCGCCGCTGTTCCGCGAAACGAACAAAAGACAAGGCTTCTGAATCGGGCAGTCAGTTGCACGAGCGTGTTGGTTATTACGGAACGCGCGAAGCTTCAACGCCGGAAACACAACATGACAACGGAGGCCATCGGGGAACCCCTGACATCATCGTCTGGGAGGTCATGCGCCCCAAGGAGTTGCAGGCGTGACCCCTCGCGCCGACGGAATTAAAAGTGACGCAAACGATTATTCTAATTTCGCCTCCGATTTCGGCTTCTTGCGCCATCCGACTGGGCGGCCGCGCGGGTGTCCAGCGTTAGAGCATTTTCGGGTTTTGTGTAGCGGCGTTTCGACAAGCTCAACACAGGCATTTCGACTCGCTTAAGGCAGGCGTTTCATCGGGCCAAGACCCAGGCATGGCTCCGCTTTGAAATGCTATGGGCAAAACGAGACTGCCATGGGCATCCCCACGGCGACGCCGCGGGGTTGGGGGTTACTCGTTAGTCGTCTAATAGGAATTCTATCAGCTTTGGGGGGAGGAGCGGGGATTTTACTTCCACCACGAAATCTACCGTGAACATCTTCTGGGCGCGGCGGAATTGGCCCCAGATTTTGTATAGGCCGGGCTTGGGGAAAATGGTGGCGAAGGGAATGTCCGGGCCGGCGCGGGCGTCGGGGGTTGGGGATAATAATTGCTCGGGATGACAATGCAGAAATATCTGCGTGTCCTGTGAAATGATCACGCAGTGAGCCATTGCGCCCATGAACGGCCCCAGATCGTTTACGGGCAGGCCATTCTCAGTTAAGCGGAAGAGGAAATGTGTTTCTATGCCGGCTTCGGGTGTGCGCGGCTGGAAAATCAGTTGGGCGGTCATCGTCGGGTCGTCGGGGAGCGGCTTGGCCAGCGAGGGGGATGGCGTTAGATCGGGCGCATTGGTCATCAGCTCGGTTTGGGGGCTGGAAGGATGGACGGTCAGCGGGAGGCGAAAGATTTGGGCGCGCTGGCCGGTTGGGGTGATGTCGGCGTAGAGCAAATACTGGCCTGGATGGGGGAATGTGTAGGGGAGTTGCAATGAGCCGTCGGGCTGGGGGATGGGGTGGACGTGATCGTAGTCGGATAAGTCGGATGAGACGATGATCAGGTGCATCGGGTGCTCGTGGACGATCATCAGGTCGCGAAACAGTTGGCCGTGGTACTCGGGGATGAGGCGGAGGAGGACTGATTTGCCGGCGACTACTTCCGGGGCTGGGGGCGTGGTTTGGAGGCGCATGTTGAAGTCGGGGAGGTGGAGGGACGTGGGTGGGGTGCGGAGGATTGGCATGAGGGGCATGCCGCAAAGGGGACAGTAGCCGGGGGAAACGGAGATGATGCCCTCGTGCATGGGGCATTGATATTGGGCAAGTTGGTTGGGTGGGACGGGCTGGATCAAATCGGAGACCCAGGGATCGAAATAGCCCATTTTTAGGCAGCGGCCGAGGGGGAGCGCGAGTCTTGCGCAGAAGGCTGGGGTGTTCTTGAGGAATGGGGCGTAGGCTGAGAAATGGGAGGCTGGGTTGGAATTTCCGTCGGCCCGAAGGGGGACGCCGATTTCGGTGTAGCCGCGCGAGATCAGGAGATTCACTTGCCCCGCGGCGACTGGGGCGGGGGTTTCGCTGAAGCGATCTTTTACATAAACGTCCAGTAGCTGGGTGGATGGATCGAATGTCAGCTCGGCGCGTATGGGGCCGTAGGGGGCGATGGTTCCGTTGTGGTGGGAGCCCCAGCGGTTGTAGTGTCCATAGCCGATGTACCAGGGCAGGCCTTCGTTGTAGGTGATGAGGAGGAGGGATTCGGCGCACATCAGGATGGCGAAGAGGAGGGCGAAGGGTTTTCGGAATCGGGGGAGGGCATCCTGAAGGAGGCGGGCTGCGCCGATGCCGAGGGCGGTGAGGCCCATGGTGATGTGGGCGATGTAGACTCCGGCGGCGACGTTGGCGTAGGGGGCGACGGTGTGAACGTGCGTGAAGAGCATTCCACCCCCGATGAGGGCCATGACGGCGATGACTTTTGATGGGGTGGAGAGCCGGATCGATCGGGAGGTGAATTGTGCGGCGCGGCTGCGGATTCGCCACAGGCCGATGGCGCCCACGGTTGCCAGGATGATGGACAGAGCTTTGTGGAGTTGGACTTCGCGGTCGCGAAGCTGGCGGAGATCGCTCAGGCGATAGAGATCCAAATCGGCGAAGAAGAAGAGGGCGAATCCGCCGACGAGAAGGAGGAACGGGCCGACCCATTTGAGGCGATCGGCCCTGTTGGGAAACAGGGCATGGACAAAGAGGGAGCCGGAGAGGGCCACGGTGAGCCAGCCGGCGACGTGGTGCATCAGCTCGGAATAGCGGAGATTGGCATCGGTTTGGCGAGTGGCCAGGACGTTTAGATCGTGGAGGGAGAGGATGTCGTTGGCCTGTGCGCCGACGACGGCGGCGCCGTAATCGAAGACGAGTTTTCCGCCGAAGTATCCAGTGATGACGAGCAAGCTGTACCAGGCCAGGCCGATGAGGACGTAGGCAGCGAGGGATTTGCGGGTGGTGTCGTCGAGGAACAATCGCCAGGCCATGAGAACGACGAAACCCCAGGAGGCGATGTTGGCCATGAGTTCGTGCCATTCGATTTGTTCCTGGGGGATTCCGGCGCGTCCGGCCCAGACTTCCGCGTAAATGCCGCAGATAAATGCCAGCAGGAGAAAAAATGTTCCGGCGGCGGAGAGTGCCTTGGCGGATTTGGTGAACGCGGGAGAGCGGGCGATCAGGCCCGCCGCATCGCAAATCAGGCCTGCCAGCAGAAGGACCAGGGGAAACTGGACGAGGCGAGGATGAAGATCGCCTAAAAATTGCCAGAACTGCATCGTATGTTTGGTCCCGTCGGTTGTTGGCCTGCGTGCAGGGGCCAAACCGGTGACCTTCGGTCGGATCGCCAACGATCAATTGTTAAATCATCTATGAATCATAGTCGTCCGGAATGGAATCCAAATCGCGATAGCTGTGGGGTCTGGCTGGGGCCGGCGGCGCGATCGGCTCGTCGTTGATGAGGTGGCGATCGGCGGAGCCAGTTTTTGTGAGCGTCGGGGCTTCCTTGGCGCGGGGCGTATTGTCGTCGGAGGCGGTATTTGCCTGGGCGGACGGCTGAGGGGCAACGCCGCCCTGGCCGCGGCCGCGACGGCCTCTGCCGCCGCGACGTCTGCGTGGCCGTTGGCCGGTGGGCTGCTGCTCGTGCTCATCCAACGGCTCGGCCGGCTCGGATGGGGCGGGCAGGGCCGGCTGGCTGGGCTCGGGCAATTCGCGCGGTAATTCGCGCGGTAGCTCGCGCGGTAGATCGGCCGGCCCCTGGTCCAGGGCCTGAGGTCCGCGATCGGCGCCGTTTCGATTTCGTCCGCGTCCGCCGCGGCCTCGGCGGCCGCGCCTGCGCCGGCGCGGGCGATTGCCGCCGTCTTCAGCGGGGCCGGAGCCGGGACCTATTCCGGCGGGAGGGGAGTCGAATTCGAGCGGCGGGCCGGGCAAATGGCTTTCCGGGGCTGGGGCGGGGGCTTCGGCGAATGAGGCGTCGGGTTCGATGTCGATGGGCAGCGGCTGGCGAACCGTATCCGGCTCGGTCATTTCGCGGTCGCGGCGATCGAGTTCCTCTTCGACGTTGTCGTATTTGTCCTCCTGCGAATCTTCCGGCGCGTTGCGTGGGGGCTGGCGATAGGGGCGCTGCGGGCCGCCCTGATTCCTGTCGTCGCGTTGCCCGCGGCCGGAGGGACGGAAGCGCCCACCGGACTGACGCGCCGGCCGTGTGACCGGGTTGGTTACGCCGGGCGGGGTCATTCCCAACTCCGCGAGATAGATCTGGGCGTCGCGCGCGTCGAAAAGCGCGAGGCGAGCTTCGTCCAGGCCGACGGTGGGATCGGAGGAAATGATCACGCGTTTGGCGAATTGCTCCTCCAGGCGAACGATCTGTGCGCGTTTTTTGTTTTGGAGATAGAAGTTGACATCGGGGGAGACGGCCATCTCGACGCGCGCGACTTTCAAATCACTCATGGCCAGGGCGAGGCGGCGCATGACGTCGAGGCTCATGCTCTCGGGGGTTTTGACCAGGCCGGTCCCCTTGCAGTAGGGGCAATCGAAATAGATGGAGCGCTTGAGGCTCGGGCGCATGCGCTGGCGGGTGATCTCGATGATGCCGAACTGACTCATTCGCAGGACCTTGGTCTTGGCGCGGTCCTTTTGAAAGTTGGCGTGGAGCCGGGCTTCGAGTTCGCGGCAATGGCGCTCGTAGCGGAGGTCGATGAAGTCGCAAATGATCACGCCGCCCAGGTCCCTCAGGCGGAGCTGGCGGGGGATCTCATCGGCGGCCTCCATGTCGGTCTTGAAGGCGGTGGTTTCTGCGTCGGCGTGATCGCGGAACTTTCCGCTGTTGACGTCGATGGCGACGATGGCTTCGGTGCTGTCGATCACGAGCGATCCCCCGGAGGGGAGGGGCACGTGCCGGCTGTACATCAGCTCGATTTCGCGCTCGATGTTGTACTTGTGAAACAGAGGGACGGGGCCCTCGTAGAGCGTGACCTTGTTCTTGGTGCGGGGGTTGGCGAGCTTGATGACTTCCTTGACGCGCTTAACGACTTCCTTGTCGTCGGCGACGATGGATTCGATGTCGCTGGTGAAGACGTCTCGGACGCTGCGGGTGACGAGGTCGCCTTCGGTGTAGAGTTCCATGGGGCCGGGGCCGCTGTCGCGCTTCTTGACGAAATTGATCCAGAGCCGGGTGAGATAGGTGAGGTCGCGCTGGATTTCGGTCTTGGTTTTGCCGACGCCGGCCGTGCGGATGATGAAGCCGACATCCTTGGGGGGTTTGAGGGAATCGAGGATGTGCCGGAGTCGGCGGCGTTCTTCGTCATCCTCGATTTTGCGCGAGACGCCCATCTTGGTCATGCCGGGCATCATGACGAGGATTCGGCCGGGGATGGAGAGATAGGTGGTGAGGGTGGGGCCTTTGGTGCCGATGCCCTCCTTGATGATCTGGACGATGATTTCGTCGCCGCGGCGGAGGCAGCGTTGGATGGGGGGACGATCGCGGCGGGAGATTTTCCTGCCCACGGTTTCCTGGACTTCCGACGCGCGGTCTCCGAAATAGCTGGGGAGCAGATCGGAAATATGGAGGAAGCCGTTGCGGCCGAGTCCGAAATCAATGAACGCCGCCTGGATGGAAGGCTCGACGTTGGTGACGCGGCCCTTGTAGATGTTGCCGACGTGACTGGTAGCGCTGGAGCGCTCCATGTAAAGCTCTTCGAGCCTTCCGTCTTCGACCAGTGCGATTCGGCATTCCTCGCCCTGGGAGACATTGATGAGCATTTCTTTGGCCACTAGTTGTTAGTCCTTTGGAAGAGAGGCACGGAGGCACGAAGGCACGAAGGGAAAGGCCGGGGCGATGGGTGCGTCGTCCCTCGGGTCTGTTACTTCGTGCCTATGTGCCTTCCGCCTCAAAACGCCTCCGGATCGATTTTCCGGGTTTCGTCGCGCAGGTAGTGCATGACCTGGCGCTCGCTGTCAAAACTCATAACCCTCCGGGCCACCTGTCTGGCATGCTCCATGGTGGTGGAACGGACAATTTTTTTTACCTCCGGGATGTCGCGTGCGTTCATGCTGAACGTCGTGAGGCCCAGTCCCAGGAGCAACAGAGTATAGAGGGGTTCGCCGGCCATTTCACCACACATGCTCACGCTGATGCTGCGGGAGCCCTTGCGAATGACGTCGCGGACGAGCCCCAGGACGGCGGGATGACCGGCGTTGAAGAGGCCGGCCACCTTCTCGTTGGTGCGGTCCACCGCCAGCGTGTACTGAATCAGATCGTTGGTGCCGATGGAGAAGAAATTGACCTCTTTGGCGAATTTATCGGCCATGAGGGCGGCGGAGGGAACCTCGATCATCATTCCGACGGGGATGTCGCGATTGTGGGAGACGCCTTCGTCTTCCAATTCCTCCATGACATCGTTGAGGAGCATCCTGGCTTGGCGAAGCTCCATGAGGGTTGTGATCATGGGGAACATGATGCGGACGTCGCCGAGGACGCTGGCGCGCATGATGGCGCGAAGCTGGCGTTTGAACATGGGGATATCGTGGAGGCACATGCGGATGGAACGCTCGCCTAAGAAGGGGTTGCGCTCGGGGTTGGCGGATTTGGCCTGGGAATATTTGTCGGCGCCGAGATCGACGGTGCGTATGACGAGGGGTCGGTTCTTGAGGCGGAGCAGCGCGTCGGCGTAGGCGCCGTAATGCTCCTCCTCGCTGGGCTCGTGATCGCTGGCGAGGTAGAGGTATTCCGTGCGATAGAGCCCGATCCCCTCGGCGCCGCGGCGAAGGGCTTCGTCAACCTCGCCGGGGAATTCGATGTTGGCCATGAGGCTGATGAGGTGTCCGTCGAGGGTCTGTGCGGGCAATTCCAGGAGGGAAGCGCGTTCGGTGTCGAGTTGGAGGCGGCGGAGTTCGGCGCCGCGATTCTCGGCCAGCGCCTGCTCGTCCGGATCGATGATGACCACGCCGTGGTTGCCGTCGATGATGACGGTGTCTCCGGCGGAAACCTCGGCGGTGATATTGCCCAAACCGACGATGGCGGGGATGCCCATGGCGCGGGCGACGATGGCGGTGTGGCTGGTGCGGCCGCCGGCGTCCGTCGCGAAGCCCTTCACATGCTCTTTATCCAGCGAAGCGGTCTGGCTGGGGAGGAGATCTCGAGCGATGATGACGACGTCGCTGGTGAGATGCGAAAGGTCGAGGCGCTGCTGGCCCATCAGCCGCTGGAGCAGTTGCCGCTCGATATCGTGAATGTCCTTGACCCGTTCGGCCAGATAACCGTCGGTCATTTTGGAGAAGACGGCGGCGTACTTGCGCATGACGGTGCTGACGGCGTACTCGGCGGTGCTGTGGCGATCGCGGATTTCAGCGACGATTTGACTGGTCAGGGAGGCATCGTTGAGCACGCCGATGTGGAAATCGATGATGCCGGCGATCTCCTTGCGCTGAAGGGCGATCAGCTCGTCGTGCTGGCGGGTGAGGCTCTGGATGGCCTCCTTGAGGGCGAGGTCGAATCTTGCCGCTTCGGCGTCGATATTGGCCAGCGGGACCTGGCGGCGGGGAATGGCGAGATTCTCCGCATCGAGCACGAGGGCCGTGCTGATGGCAACCCCCGGAGACACGCCGATTCCCTTCTTGATTTCCATGGGGTCATTCTTCCCCGAATTTGTCGGCAAAAAGCCGGGCCAGCTTTTCGACGGCGATCTCGGCATCGTCGCCGTCGGCGAGAATCTTGAGCGGCGTCCCTTCGGTGGCCTCGAGAATGATCATCTGCATGACGCTCTTTCCGTCGGCCTGATAAGGCTTCTCGCCGCCCTTGCTGACGGTGACCGTGGATCGAAACTGATTGGCGGTATCGACGAACTGCATGGCGGGCCTGGCGTGGAGGCCGAGGGAGTTGCTCACAATGATGTCGCGCGAAGCTGTAGGCATGGACGATGCAATCCGCTCGAAAAGACTCACGGGCGCTGGTCCGCCTCGTCAAGCAAGTCAACGATCGCCTCGCGCGTGGCGCTTTGCCTGAGGAAGCGGCGAAAGATGTCCTTTTGCAGGTTGCTGAAGACGATGTTCATTGCCTGTAGGTGTTGTTGGGGCTGATTTTCAGGGGAGAGGAGCAAAAAGATGGTGAAGACGGGCTGATGATCGAGAGCGGCAAAGTCGATCCCCGAGGCGCTGCGTCCGATGGTGCCGGCAATGCGCTTGACCTTGGGATGCTTGACGTGGGGGACGGCCACGCCCTTGCCGAAGCCGGTCGAACCGTTCTGCTCGCGCTTGACGAGGGCTTCGACGACCTCGTCAACGGCGGAGACGGGGAGCGCGCCGGCGCCGGCCAGCGCCGTCGCCAGCTCGCGCAGCGCGGAATCGCGATCGGTCGCGCTCATTTGCGGAACGATCGCCTCGGAAACGATAAACTCTTTCAGCTTCATTGGCCAAGCAGCCCTTTCACTGTCGTTTGTTCCTGGATTTACCCTGTCTGGCGGCCGCGGCGGCGATGGATCCCAACGCCGTGGAGGGCCGCATTTCGTGCTTGTCGTTCCCGCTTGAATGCTTGCGATTGCGGACTTTCTTCTTGTGATCCGATAACTGGCGCTCGAGCTTGGCGGAACAACCGTCGACACAGGCATAGGCGTCTTGCTCGGCGTGGTGGGCGATGAACATGTTGCGATGTTCGGCGCTGACGATCATTTCGACCCGCATCGATTCTTTGGCGTTATCGAAGACGACTTCGATTTCCTGAATGCGATCGTAATACCGGGTCAATTTCGCGACCTTCTGTTCGGCGTACGCCTTGAGCGCCGGGGTGACCTCCATGTGACGCGACGAGATGGTAACCGACAAATGAACCTCCGTATGTTGCCAACCATTGTACAGCAAACCCGCGCCCAAGACCGTCTCCCGAATTACCCTAACCGATTTTTTCCAGGGGCCGAGGCGGCGGGACCAGTTGCACGGGCAACCGTACCGGCGGCGGCTGGGTGGATTGGGTGGAGACATCAGGCTGGGCGGAGACCTCGGCCGGCGCGGATTGGGCGGTGAGGTCTCGACCGTCGGTCTTCCCCTCGCCGGGCATGATGAGGCCACCGGTGACCAGAAGGCGCAAGGCCTCTTCGACGGTCATGGGGAGTTCAATCACCTTGCTTCGCGGCACGACCAGAACATATCCGCTGAAGGAAGTGGGGCTTGAGGGGATGAAAACGGTCATCATTTCTTCGGGTCCGGCGTCGAGCGTCCACTGCCGGGCGCTGGTGACCAGTCCGATGGACCAGATATTCTGCTCGTGAGGCTGAACGGCGACGACGCGGCTGCCCTGAAACTGATGGGTCCGGTCGGCCAGGACGAAATCGGTGACCTGTTTGACGGCGGGATAAATCGCTCGGACCAGGGGTATCCGCATGAGGGAGCGTTCCGCCACGCGCCAGAACGCCAGGCCGATCAGGTTTCCGACGAATACGCCAATGAAATAGACCAGGACAATCGCCAGGACGACGCCCAGGAGGCGGGTGCTGAGGTCGTTGTCGTCCAGTTGCCAGAGAATGTAATGGGTGGTCTGGAAGGGGAGCCATTTTCGAGTGATGGCGTCGTACCATCCGATGCGGATGAAGTTAATGATGTATCGGCCGATATTCTCCCAGAGGAAATCCCAGACCCAGACCAGGAGCCAGAGGGTGACGAGAGTGGGGAGGATCGTGGCAAGTCCCCGGAGGAAAAAGCGTTTGAAATCATCGACGAATCCGAGGCGTCGCGGCCCGGGGAAGGAGGGTTGATCTTTCTGAGGCGTCACGAACTATTCCTTGGCGTTGCCGATGGGCGACAGGGGCGTCAAGACAGGCCCTTGGGCGGCATCGCTCGGTTGAGTCGCGGCCGTCTGCTGCAATGATTGGGACAAGGCGACGGCATACGCGCGGACAGCGGGGTCCTTGTCGGAGGAGAGTTGGTCGGCAAGGCCGATCGCCTTTGTTCCCATTAACTGGCGGGCCCCCTCAAGCGCCAGGAGACGGGTTTGCCAGTAGCTGTCGGCGGCCATCGCCGAGAGCGCATTGACCTGATCGTCCCCGGAGGCAAGCATGGCGATAAGCAGCCTCTGCCACGCCAGCACGGAAGCGCTGCCGTTGGTCTCGACCCTGCGGAGCTTGGCGATAAATCCCTTGGCGACGGGCAAGGCTTGGGGAGACTGGCTGCTGCGAAGGATGCCGACGTAGACGTAGAGAATCTGCATCAGGCGGATTTTTTCTCCACCATCGGCGGCATCGATGCTCAACAGGAGCTGAAGACGCTGGTCGTCGGTCTCGATAGGCACCGGCGCGCGCGCGATCAGGTCCGTGGACTGCACGGAATAGCCGCAAATGCCGGGGCTGGCGGTGCCGGGCTGGCCGGGGCCGCGTTGCTCAATATGAGTGGGATTCAGGACCAAAGTCAGATTCACCAGCAGATCGAGGTTTGGATTGTCGTTGAAGGAGCTGAACAGGGAATCCTGATCGATGCGGACCACCGTACTGACGATATCGTTGGGCGCCAGGACCAATCGCTGATCCAAACGACCGATGGCGGCGCCGGTGATCCCGGTGGCCTGCATTCCGCGCATATGCGCGTCGAACCAGAGATCGGGATGGACGGCGCATTCATCGCCGATGGCCAGGTCCACGTCGCTGACGTTCTGGAGCGACACGCGAACGAGGATGGGTTCCCCAAACTTGTAGGTGGACTTCACCGGCGTGATCTGGACTTGATAAAAGCCCTTGGGTTGGCTGATCAATTGAAGGAATTCGTTGGGGACGTTGGCGACGAGAGTGGCGATGGCGCCGGAACTGGGCGAGGGATCGATGGTGATATGAAATCTGCTGAATTCCGCCCACAGCACGGCGCCGATGACGCCGGAAGGATGATCGTTGATCAATTTGGCGGCTTCGATGGGGAGCAGATCTTTTTTGGCCGGATTGGATGATTCGGCGATGAGGGCGCCCATCGCGGAGAGAGGATCGTCTTTGGCCAGAGCGCGAAACTTGGGCAGGGCGCCGGCGGTATCGCCGCCGACGAATTGCCGCCACGCCTGGAGCGTGCGCAGCTTGGTGTTGTCCGGGGGCAGGAAATCGGCGAGGGCGGCAATGATGGGATCGGCCGAGGCGGCATCCCGGGCGTAGTACAAATCCAACCAGGCCAGCGACGACAGCGACTCGATGTAGGGGTTGAGCAACTGGCCTTTGCCGGGCGATTTGATGAGTTCAGGGTCGCCGGCGAGGCTGGGGAGCTGGGTGGGAGTATCGGAATCCAACGGTCGAGTGGTGGCGGAGGTGTCGCCCGCGAGATGGCGGATTTTCTGAAGGCGATTGGCGATGGCGATGGAAGCTTTCCGGACGGTCGCGGCATACTGCGCCTTGGTCGTATCGTCCGTGGGATCGAGATCCAATTGGAATTTGGCGATCGAAAGCCAGACGAACCATCCATCGGCGTCGTCGGGCAGGGCTTCGATGTACTTGGTCGCGAGGTTCGCCGCTTCGTCCGGATGATTGCCCAGGAGCAGTTCGGAAGTGGCGCCAAGGACGAAAGCCGGATCCGGATGCGCGCTGGAGGAGCTGTAGAGCCGGTTGGCTAGGCCGTACCAGGTGATCGCCTGATCGACCAGGCCCATCTGAGCCAGTTGTTCCGCCAGACGGGAGGCGACGGTGGGATCAGCGGGATTGGCCTGCATGATTCCGAGCAACTGCTGGACGCGATCGACGGGCAACGCATCGGCCTGGGTCATGACGTAGCGCATGCGCAGGGCGTCGAGATTCATTGGATTGAGCGATCGGGCGGAGTCGAGCATTTTTAAGGCTTGAGGGGTCTGCGATCGCTGGATGTAAATGCGCGCACAGCGGAGGGCGATTTCACTGCGCACCGGGGCGGGTATCTGCTGAACCTGAAGCAAAGTGCGAAGATAGCGGAGACGCTGATCGAGCGACTGCATTTGCGGCGAGCGGAGATACACGTCGAGTTGCTGCACCATCGCGCTCTGATCGGCGGGTTCCAGATTGAGATAGTCCTTGAGCGCGGTGACCGCACCGTTGGTGTCGTTGAGTTCGAGATAGATGTCGGCCAGTGCCCGAGGGAAACGCGACTCCTTGGGACTGAGCCTGATCGCGGCCTCGTAGAGGGCGGCGCTGAGATTCAAGGCCTTGGCGGGCATCTTTTCTTGACGAAGGATCTGATGGGCGAAGGTTGCCAGGTGTTCGGCCAACGCCACTGAGCCGTCTGGATCAGTCGGAGCGGGCGCGGCGGTCTGGTCGTCAGCCGAAGCGCGGCCCACGGCCATCGCGAGGATCGCCACCATCAATCGAATCGCCCACCGATTCCTCATCGCGCTCTCCATAAGAAACTATCCTTCATCTTCGCGTTCATTTTCGTGAAGCGGCCGCGTGCGGGCAAGAGGCCGGCATTCGGGACTAATTCCTGCCCTCAGTTTGAACGCCCTGACAACGCCGCGGGCCGACCGGGGCGACACGCCGACCGCTCTGTAATATCAAATTGACCCGCTTCCGTCATGCCGGAATACTTCTTCCAGCGCCGGCCGATCGGAAGCAATGTCCTTTGGATCGGCAAGTAATTCCGCGCGGCGGCGGAGCCAATTTGCCAGCTCGTGGCGGCCGGATTTATAGGCCGCCAGCGACAGCAACGCCTGCGACCTCGCCGCGTTGAGCGTGGGCATCAGTTCGGACATTTGCACCTTGACACCGGCCCCTTGCAACATCGATTCCCAAGCGCCAATGCGCGAGCCGTAGTCAAGTTGCAAGATTTGCAGCGTTAGCGCTTCGGCGAGGTTAAGGCGGAGCCGGGATATTCGCGCCATGGCGTCGAACGCGCCTTTGAGGTCGCCCACCTGGAGCAAGGAGTCGGCCAGGAGCAGGAGCGTCGTCTTTGCCAGACCGTGAAGGTTCCCGAGCTTCTGGGAGAGGACGGCCTGGCAGAGAAGGACCGATTCGCGCCAGCGGTGTTGTGCGTGGCGGAGCAACGCGAGCTGGTGGAGACTGAGCAGCTTGGCGGCGCGAAACAGAGAGAAGCTGCGGAGGGCGGCATCGATATGGTTTTCGGCGCGATCGAATTCGCCGGCGGCAATGAGGGAAGGCGAGTCGGCGGCGAGCCGGGTTCCCCGCATGCTGCGATAACTGAGCATGACCCAGGCGGCGCCGACGATCATGAGGATGAACATTCCCTCGCCGCGTCCGAAAACCGGTTCGGCCAGGACGCACCCGAGGGCCACGACGACCAGCAACGTGCGCAGAAGCGCCGCGATGACCAGATCGCGCCGGAAGCGGGTGATGGCGATGTCCACGGGAAGCATGGGTTATGCCACCTCCGCGGGCGCGATGGCCGGCAAATACGCCTTGGTGAGGGGGGCGACTTCAGGATAGCGGCGGATGAGTTCGGCCAGCGGGGTCAGCAGCGTCGCATTCTCGAAGGCGGCTTGGGCATCGGCGGGACGATTGAGCATGTCGTAGGCGCGCGCCGCCAAGACCCAGGCGTCGGCCAGGCGATGGCCGAGTTGGCGGCGCATGGCCGGGAGCCGCTCTTGGAAGATTTCGATGGCCTCGGCGGGGTGTCCGGTCTTCACGTCACGATACATCTCGACGAGGGCCAGCCCGGCGGATTCCATGCCGCGGCTGTTGCGGCGGAGTTCGGCGATGGCGCGGTCGGCATCCAGAAGATTCTCCTCGCGCAGGAGGGACAGGGCGCGAGCCAGGCGCGTGCCGTGATCGGTGGCGTCGTCCAGGGGGATGTTCTCCAGCACGTAATCGTGGACCAATACCGAATCCTCGAAGCGGTGATATCGCGTGAGGACCATCGCCAGATAGATCAGGGCTTGGGCGCGGGAAACCGGCGAGCGAGCCGGCCGCGCGAGCAGCGATTGCAAAATCAAACCGGCGTCGGGCCAGCGGCGAAGCTGGATGAGTTCTTCCAGGGCGGCGACGGCGGCGTGTTCGGCGCGGGCCTTGCGGACGCCAAAAAAAGCCGCCAGGGCCATGCTGCCGATGAACACGACCAAACCCGCTCCAATGAATGTCGAGAGGGTTTCCTGCATCGCCGGAGTTTGAGAGGAACGGCTGACAAACCAGGAGAGGAAGATCGCCAGCACAAAGCCGGCGATCATGAAATGCGTCCAGGATATCCTGGGTCGCGGCTCGCTGGCCTCCAGGAGAGTGGGAACATCGAGGAATGACGAAGCGGAGTCCATCATCTGGGCAATTCTAGGCGAAGCGGTCGGGATTGGAAGCGGACAATGTTCCGGGGCTTAGGTGAATTATATGGCGATCGGCCGGGCAAGGTCTTTGGCGGTGGTGGCGACGGTGAGGGCGATATCCTTGTGAATCTGCGCCTTGAGCGAGTCCATGGCCGGGTAGGCGCGCTGCTCGCGCAGCCAATCGACCAGTTCCACGCTCAGGGTGGCTCCATAGAGATCGCCGTCGAACCCGATCAGATGAGCCTCGATCTGGCGGGCGTTTTCGCCGAAGGTCGGCGTCGTGCCGATGCTGACGGCGGCGGGATAGGTTCTGCCGTTGACGACGCAGCGGCCGGCGTAGACCGCGTCGGCTGGGATGAGTTGATCGTCGCAGCGGAGATTGGCGGTCGGCACGCCCATTTGCTTTCCTCGCGAAAATCCTTTTTCTATCGAGCCGAACAGGGCGTACGGGCGGCCGAGACAGATGGCGGCGTCGCGCGCGCGGCCGTAAGCGAGCAAAAACCGAATGACCGAACTACTGACCGGGGTGATTTGCAGATCCAACAGCGGAACCTCAACGGAATCGATCACGTGAAGATTCACTTGCGATTTCGCGGACCATTCCAGCAGCTTGGCAATGGTGCCCTGAGCGCCCCTGCCGAAGCGGAAGTTAGCGCCTTCGACGAGATCGGCGGGCTCGGCTTGGTCGCGCAGGATGGCCCAGAAATCTTCGGCGGATAGTCCGAGGATTTGGGGTTCCGGCGGGAGGATGACGAGGCAATCAGCGCCGGCGGCTCGCAGGAGAGATCCTTTGATCGCCGGCGGCGTGAGCCGCGGCGGCGCGGCGTCGGGGCGGAGGACGGTCAGGGGATGCGGCTCAAAAGTAACCAGAACGACCTGCGAGCCATTGGCGGCGGCCAGCTCTCGGGCGGTTTGCAGGATTCGTCGGTGGCCGAGATGTACGCCATCGAAATTTCCGATGGAGAGGACGGATTTTTTCGGGGCTCTGAGCAGGCCGTCTATGCCGTGGAGGATTTGCATTGGGGCTTATCGCGCCGCGTCGGGGAGGGGTTCGGGGCGGAATAGACGCTGAAGGATGGAGGCCACGGTGAGGCGTTGCTGGTTGGGGGCCTTGGACAGGTCCAGGATCAGCGCGAAGAGCCATAGGATCAGCAGCGAGAATCCCGCAAAGAGGATTTGCCACGCGCCCATCTCGGGCCAGGCGATGGCCACGGCGCCCAGAATCTCCACCACCCATAGATGCAGGACATACACCGGGAGGCTCTTTCGGCCGAGGGTCTGGACAAACGCCGAGGCGGACGTTTCGCCGATGATCGGCCATAACAGGTCGGTCGTGGTGATGAGGGCGAGGATGATGCTGAGGTACCTCAGGGCTTCGGCGGTGGACAGGGGGATCTTCGTGAAGGCGACATTGAAGCTCAGCTCGGGCATGCCCCACTGATAGCTGTATTCCATGACGAACAGCACCGAGGTGATGAGCCATGCGACGGTTGCCATGGCGAATTTCCATTTGGCGGCGAGCGCGTTGTATTGAGGCCATGCAAAGCCGAAGAGCAAACCGGTGACGAAGATCGCCTGCCATAGCACGGGGGGGAAATTCAGATGTTGTGCCGGAGCCAGCGCCCAGGGATGCCACAGGCCCCAGATAAACAAAGCGATGCTGCCGAGCAGGACGAAGAGCCATCCCCATCGCCGCCGCACGGCTTCCAGGAGAAACGGGGAGATGGCGATCATCATCACGTAGAAGGGAAGGAGATCGCCGCCCTCCCTGAGCAGGAAGATATCGCGAAGGAGGGTCATGGGGTTGACGAAGTTGCCGCGGAGGCCGCGGAGAATCTCCATCATGATGAGGACCATCGCGCACAAATAGTTGACGGTCAGGATGTAGAATGATCGGTGCCAAAGACTTTTGTAGGTCTTGCCCCGCCGTTTTTCATCAATTGCCCGCGGCAGGAAAATGACGCCGATGCTCAAGCCGGAGACAAAGATGAATCCGCCGGCGGCGAAGCGGGTGTATTCGCCGAGCAATTTTCCAAGAAAATCCCCGAATTGGATATTCTGGTAGTAGAGGTGAACCAGCAGCATGTCAACGAGGCACAATCCTCGCCAGAAGTCGAGGCGTTGATCGCGGGCGGGGGATTGGCTAGAAATTGGCATGTATGGAATAATAGGAGCGGATCGGAGATCCTGACCCGTGCCGCGATGGTTACGTGGGAGTTTACTCCATAAGTGCAAACCTGGCAAGTTCAAACCCTGTGAGGAGTAATGTTACGCTGGTTAAACCTATTTATTTTTCTACTTTCTCCGGTTTTTTCCTATGGTGAGATCATGAAGACGCCCATTCAATATCGGCAAGCCGATACGGACCTTGAGGGATTGCTGGTTTACGACAACAGCGTACAGGCCCCGCGGCCGGGGGTGCTGGTTTTTCCCGAATGGTGGGGCTTGAACGACTTTCCGAAGCAACGGGCCGAGCAGCTTGCCCAATTGGGATACGTCGCCTTCGCGGCTGATATGTATGGGGCGAATGTAACCACCGATAGCGCGGATGAAGCCGCCAAACTCAGTGGGAAGGTGAGGGCGGACCTGGACCTGCTGCGCGGCCGGGCCCAGGCGGCGCTGGATGTTCTTGCCAAAGACCCGCACGTGGATCGCACGCGCATCGCCGCGATCGGTTTTTGCTTTGGCGGGACGGCGGCGCTGGAACTGGCCCGCAGCGGAGCGAACCTTGCCGGTGTGGTGTCGTTCCACGGCGGTTTGAGCACGGACCGGCCGGACGATGCGAAGAATATCAAAGGCAAGATCCTAATATGCACGGGCGGGGACGATGCGTTCGTGCCGCCGGCGCAGATTGCCGCCTTCGAGGATGAGATGCGTCAGGGACATGTGGACTATCAAGTGATCGTTTATGGGGGGGCGCATCACGCCTTCACGAACCCGGCTGCCGATTCGCATCATATTCCCAACATCGCCTATAACGCCGATGCCGATCGGCGGTCCTGGGCGGCGATGAGGGCGTTTTTTGACGAAATATTCGGCTCGGGGCGTCGTCAATAGGTGGACAGCGTCTATAATTGGACAAAACCAAGCCAGCGGAGTTTTTCCATGCCCACCTATGCTTATGAAGCGATGAATTCGTCCGGCCAGGAGGTGAAGGACGAAGTGGAAGCTGCCACGTCGGAAGAAGCGATTTCCAAGATTCGCGGCAAGGGGTTTTTCCCGACCAAAGTTCGTGAGAAAGCGGTCAAGAAAACCGCCAAGAAGAAGAGCGCGGGCGGGGAAACGGCGCCGCTTCAGAAGAAGCGGAGGATGCCCATCTCCATCGGCGGTGTTCCGCGAAAGCAATTGGTAAATTTCACGCGGCAGCTTTCGACGCTTCAGGACGCCGGGCTGCCGATTTTGCGCAGCCTTCAGATTCTCGAGCAGCAGCAGAGGCCGGGGCTTTTGAAAGCGATCATCGGCGGCGTGGGCGATGAGGTTGAAAGCGGCGGGACCCTCTCCGACGCCATGGCCAAGTTTCCCAAGGCGTTCGACAAACTTTACGTGAACATGATCAACGCTGGCGAGGCGGGCGGCGTGCTGGATTTGATCCTGTCGCGTCTGGCCGAATTCATGGAAAAGGCCGCCAAGCTGAAAAAGAAGGTCATCGGGGCGATGATTTATCCGTGCGTGGTGATCAGCATCGCGGTGGGCGTGGTCTCGATGATCATGATCTTCGTGATCCCGAAGTTTCAGGGGATATTCCACGACTTCCATACCGAGCTTCCGCCCATCACGCAGCTGCTGCTGGCCATCAGCAATTGGTTCGCGCAGCAATACGGGTGGGCCTATGTGCTGGTCAGCCCGATTGTCTTTGTGATGCTGATGAAGCTGATCCAGATGAGCGAGGGGGGAAAATTCCTTGTTGACGCGGTGAAGCTGAAAGTCCCGATTCTCGGGGGCATCCTTGGCAAGACGGCGATTGCCCGCTTCACGCGAACGCTGGGAACGCTCATCAGCGCGGGCGTGCCCATCCTTGATGCCATCAACATCACGAAGGAAACCTGCGGCAACGAAGTCTACACGCGCGCCCTGGCCAAGGTTCACGACGCCATCCGCGAAGGCGAATCGATGGCCGATCCGCTGCGGGCGACCAAGGTCTGCGATGCCATCGTCGTGAACATGATCGACGTGGGGGAAGAGACCGGCGACTTGGATAAGATGCTGATCAAGGTCGCCGACAACTACGACAACGACGTGGACGTGCTGGTCGGTTCGCTGATCAGCATTCTGGAGCCGGTCATGGTCGTCGTGCTCGGTTGCATCGTCGGCTTCATCGTCGTCGCGCTGTTCATGCCGATGGTGGCCCTGATCTCGGCGATTTCCGGGCCGAAGCATTGATGGATCGGCCCCCTCCTGCCGGTCGGCGGGGCTTTACGCTCATCGAGACGATGACCGCGGTGGCGCTGCTGACCATCGTGCTCGGTCTGATGGTGAGCCTTTCGCGGCACGTTCGGGCGGCGTCGGCCGATGGGCTGACCAAGGACATCCTGCATCGGCTCGACGCGGCGATGGCCGTTTACGTACATCAGAACGGCGCCATTCCGTTCGTGTCCCCATTCATCGGCGAGCAGCAGATCCCTCCGGAATCGCAATTGCGCCGCTCGGCGGAGCGAAATAACGAGTCGTTCGTGCGAGCGATGAAATCGGCCGGGCTTTTGACCGGTCGATTTGACGATCTTTCCATCGCCTATTACGACGAGGCGCATGTTCGCGACGCCTGGGGTAGCCCAATCGTCTTCATGACTCAAATGCATCCGGCGATCGGGATGAATCCCAAGGGTTGGTTTTTCTTCAGTGCCGGGCCGGACCGGCAATATCTGACCCGGGATGACAATCTTTATAGCTACGATCAGCCGGTGGTGCAGCCGTAGGGAGTGCTCTAACCGGGGCCAGTGTATGCGCGGCGTGCTAGGCGCCGTGCTGCCGCGGGCTTGGAGGAACCGATGCCGGGTAGCGCGGGGCGGTTACCCCGGGGACGGCTCGCACGTAATGCTGCAAAACCCACGGGAATGAATGGTGTCCCATTCGGTAGGACAGACCCAAAAGCCAGGCGAAATAGTGCATCAGGAAAATGGCGGCGAAGAGTATGCCGTAGGCGGTCAGACCCTTCAGGAACCACTGGACGGACGGACCCCTGAGGAATAATTCGTTGAGTTGAAAGACCGCTGCGGTAAATCCGAGGGCGTAGACGATGATCGCGACCGTGAAGACAACGACGAACAACGCATATCGCGGGCCGATGCGGGCGATGGCGCCGACAACGCGGTCCGGGCGGAGGTTTGCGTACGAGCCGCTGGTCGTGGTGGTCAGCACGGTGGCGGGGAAGAGAATCAGGCCGAGGAAGTCCAGGATCAAATGAGCGACCCTGACCCTGTCCGGCGGCCAGCCCTCGATTGCTGCGGCCAATCTGACGGCGATTCCAGGCCCGAAACAGAGGACCGATGCGACGCAAACCCGACAGAACGGCAGCCAGATATCGTCGGCGAAATCGAAGTGCCGCAGCAACCTGGGAAGCTCGTCGCGCTCCTCGATGGCGACTTCCTCGATGACGTTGGCATAATGTGCCACGATCCCCACTCCCATGACGATGATGACGACGAAGGCCAGAACCAGCGAAAACAATCCCATGACCAGAAATACGTGGGCGATCAACACGAAGAACATGGCCGCGAGGTTGATGGGCATCACCAGCCGCAGCAGCGGGAAAAAGGCGGAGACATTGGGGTTCAGATCGGGCGAGGCATAGTTCAGGGCGGTATGGGCCAGGGGAATAGGCGAAGGATGCCCGGCATTTTCCCCGTCCTCGACAAGCTCCAGCGGGCGAATGAGTTCGCCGGTTTCCGGGTCGTACTTGGGAGCGGTCGGGACGGCGTCATAATCGAGCGATGAGTCGTCGGTCCCGGCGGCGGCGACCTGCTCGGGCGTGTTGCGGAGATCGATCTCCATGCCCTGCTCGTCTACGTGTTCCTTGGAAAAGACCTTTTTCAACCGTTCAAAGCGGTTCGGATCCTCCGCCGGCGTGGGCGCTTCGATGCGGAAGGTCCCGTCTTCGGCCAATTGCGCCAATTCGTCGTGCGTGGGGACATCGACCAGGAGCATGCAGTCGGGGCATTGGACCTGCTGGCCCGCCATCTCCTCGGGAAGCTCGAAGGCGTGCTTGCAGCGACAGGTGAACTGGATCATGGATACCGCCGGCCTCTCATTATATACAGGCCTCTTCGACCCATTGGGGTCGTCTGCTAAAATGGCCCTGCGTATAAGACGAGGCCGCGGGAAGGTTCTTTCGTAGATAAAGGGACGCGTCATGCGATGGATGATTCTTTGTTTGGCGTTGCTGACGGCGGCAACGGCGGCCCCGGCCGACAACGTCAAGCCGGACGATTTGGAAAAGATGTACAACGATACGCTGGTGCAGTTGAAGGCGGCGCAGAACCGCAAAGCGGAGTTGGCGACGCAGAACGAGAAGCTCGCCGCTCGCATCGCCGAGATGGAAAAGCAGATTCAGGCCCAGAGTGCCCAGTTGGACGAGCTGAAACGCCAGGCGTCGTCTTTTGCCGATAGGACGTTTTTCCTGCGGAGCCATTACGCGGCTTGGGAGCAGTTCATCGCTGCTAATCCGGCCCTGAAAGCGCAATGGGAGATTTTTATGCGGACCGTGGCCTGGGTGAGTGCGCCACAGGCCGCGATATTTATGGATCCGCAGTGGCCGGTTTCGATGGAGAGGTGACGGGAAACAGCCCGCGGAGCTGACTTCGGCGAGCCCCGTCGAGCCGCGCACCGCCGCCGATTATTGCCCTACTTCCAGCCGGACATATTTTTCCAGCGTCGCGCCTTTGGTTTTCAGGAGATTGGCGACCGATCCCTTGAATACTTCGGCGGGGATGAATTCCTGATCCAGCAACACCTTTTCCGCGTAGAAGCTGTTGAGCTTTCCCACGGCGATTTTTTCGGCGATCTCCGGCGGCTTGCCGGTCGCCTTGGCCTGCTCGACGGCGATCTCCTTTTCACGGGCGATGATCTCGGGGGAAACGTCCTGGCGGGTCATCGCCAGCGGGCGAGCGGCCACGATGTGCATGCCGATATTGCGGAAGAGATCTTCATCGGCGTTGCCCACCAATGCGAGGAGGACCGCGATTTTGCCTTTTCCGGAAACCGTGTACAGATAGCTGCCGACGGCGCCGGTTTCGGTTGCCAGCGACGCGGACCGGCCCATCTGGACGTTCTCGCCGGTTTGCTGGGCGACGGAAACGAGTTCCGTTTTGATGGCCGGGTCATCGGCGAGAATGGTTTTGGGATTGGCCAGGAGCTTGGCGACGGCGGCGGCGGCGATTTTGGCGACGGGCTCGCTCTTGGCGGTGAAATCGGTGTTGCAGTTGATCTCGACGATCACGCCGCGCTTGCGGTCGGGGGAAACCGCCAGGGCGACGCGTCCTTCGGTGGCGGCGCGCTCGGTGATCGAGGTCTTGACCCCTTTCTTGCGGAAATAATCGATTGCCTTTTCAACGTCCCCGCCGGTTTCCGTCAGGGCCTTCTTGCACTCCATCATTCCAAGCCCGGTTTTGCCGCGGAGTTCGTTGACCAGTTTCGCGCTGATTTCTGCCATGATTTCTCCCGATTCATTTTTGCCACGGATATAAAATCAGATGCACGCAGATGAAAACGCAAATGCATTCATTATCCGTGTGCATCTGATTTTCATCTGGGGCAATTTTTTCTTAAGCGGATTGAGCCGCGGGGACGTTTTCGGCGGGCGGCGGGTTTTCAGCCGGCGGGGCTTCTTCCCCGGTTCGCGCTTCCTCGCCAGTTCGCGCTTCCTCGCCGCTTCGCGGGTCCTCGGCCCGGAATGTGGTGCGAGCGCTGCGGCGGCGGGGGGGCTGGGCCTCTTCGCCCTTGGTCTCGGCCCGGCCGGTCTTGCCCTCGATCACCGCATCCGCCAGTTCCTTGAGAATCATCTCGATGGCCCGCATGGCGTCGTCGTTGCCGGGGATCGGCAGATCGATCAGGTCCGGATCGCTGTCGGTATCGATCAGGGCGACGGTCTTCACGCCGAGTTTTCGGGCCTCCTTGACGGCGATGTGCTCGCGGCGGGTATCGACGATGAACATGACGCCGGGGATGCGATCCATTTTTCGGATGCCTTCGAGGTTGGCCTTGATCTTGTCGCGTTCGCGGGCGAGGGTGGACTTCATCTTCTTGGAATAGGTGTCGATGGACGGTTTGCCGGTGGGTCCGGGCTCCCAAAGTTTTTCGAGTTCTTCAAGGCGGTTGAGGCGGGCGCGAATGGTGCGGAAATTGGTGAGGGTCCCCCCGAGCCATCGCTCCGAGACGTAGTGCATGCCGCAGCGCTCGGCTTCCTGCTGGATGGCGTGCCTGGCCTGGCGTTTGGTGCCGACGAAGAGCAGATCGCGGCCGCCGGCGATGGTTTGCTGGACTAATTTTTTGGCGCGGACGAGGCCCTTGAGGGTTTCTTTCACATCGATGATGTGAATCATGTTCCGCTTGCCGTGAATGTACGGCGCCATTTTGGGATTCCATCGGGAGACGCGATGTCCGAAATGGACACCGGCGTCCACCAATGCTTTCACCAGGTCAGCCTGGGACTGTGCCATAAAAGCGACTCCAAATTCATCGGCCGTCATCAAGAGACGGGCCGGCAGCCCCTGCCGCGGATGGACAGCCAAGAGATCCACCGCCGCCCTAGGGCTTGGGTTTACGAAGAAAATTGTAAAACAGGGCCCGCGACGAGGCAGTCCACAATCGGCAACCCGGCGCAGGAGGCCCTTGGCGAGCCAAGTCGTCAAGGGTAGTCCGGAAGGGGTGTTTTGGCAAGGGTGGAGTCCTTTGGCAATCGGTCAATTTGAAAGAATCTCCGTTTCTAGCGGGACTGTTCCGCATTCCGGGCAGCGGTCGGGGGTGGCGCGCCGCGTAAGGCCGCGAAAAACGGCAACCCGGCGGGGCGGCTTGATGCCTTCCGTTTGCAACCTGAGCCCATCGCTCATCCGACAACCGGCATATTGCCGGAAATATCGCCGCCGACTTTCGATCGCCGCCGGATCGAACAGGAGTGAATCGTAATATCCTTCGGTCCAGATCCGTCCGATTCCCAGCCTCTGGCGCATTCGGTTCTTCAATCGCCCGACCATTTTCACCACGGAATCGAAACCATGTCGCACGATCCAGCGCAGGCGCCACGATTCGACGCTGGCGTCGGTGAGTTGGTAATGGAATTCCTCAGCCGCGTCGCAGAGGGCTTCGAACAATTGTCGCTGCTGGTGCGGATCGAACAGAACGGGGGCGCCATCGCCCATTCGTCGTCGGGCCAGCGCCAGCCGAGACGGATCGCCGGGCAGGGTGATTCCGTTTTCGACATAACCGCGAAGATCGCCGGGGAGCCAGGAGCCGTAGCTCGTGGTGGTGATCATCGTGGCCAGGAGGTGGGGTTGCATGGGATCATGGTAATTGGAATGTTCGGCCATGCAAAATCTTCGTCCGCGCAGCAAATCCCCCGCAGAGCGGGGGGCTAACGGAAATAACGGAAATGACCGTTCGATGGCCATCCAATAGCCCCCCGCTCCGCGGGGGTTTTCCCCCGTGGTTCATCCGTTCCCGTTCCCCGCGAAGATTTGGAAAGATGTCTGTTGGGACGATCCGGCATAGGATTCCGGGGGCGAAGTCCGTTTGGGAGATGGCCGATGGAACACCAAGATGACGAATTGTCGGATGTTGTCGTGATCATTGTGGATGAGCCGGGGATGACGACTCAGGCGGCGGCCCAGAAGCTGAAGTCGCTGGGCCTGTCGGTTTCAGATGTCGATGAGGAAAACGGCGCGGTGACGGGGACGATCGAAACGACGAAATTGAAATCGCTGCAAAAGCTGGAATTTGTGAAGTACGTCCGGACGGTGTTCAATTACATCGCGGACTATCCGGCCGGCGATCCGCGAAACCTGGATCCCGAGGGCGATGAACTCGGCCCGGAAGCGGACGACGCCGGCGCTTGATCAGCCATCGCTGAAAAAACGCCGGCGTCGCCTTATGACGGATTCAAATCGCGCGGCTCATCCCCAGCGGCCGCCGACATAGAAGTAGCCGTGAGGGCGATGTTCCCAATGGCCGCCGTACCATCTATGGTAGCCGTAGGGTGGACGTCCCCAATATCCGCGATGCCAGACGTAGCGGCCGTATTCCCATCTGTAAAATCCGCCGATCCAGATGTATCCGGGTCCGGGCATGACCGGTTGCACTTCGACGACTTCCGGCGGCGGCGCATCCTGTACGACAGGCGCTTCCTGGACGACGGGAGCGGGGGGAGGCGCCTCCGGAGGCGGCGTCGGCGCGACCGCCACTGTTGGCGGAGGGGCTTCCTCGCGAACAACGCATCCGCTGAGTCCGCCCACGGCCAGCGTCGCCAAAACCAACGGCATCAAGAGATTCTTCAATTTCCGATTCATGGAGGGCTCCTTGTTATTTATGTCCCTGAAAGCAGCCAATGGTTAGTTCAAATATCGGCGTTTGCTCACCGTTATTCAGAAGGTAAAACGTCCAAGGGGGTTCCAGTATTGTGCATGGTTCCAAGTGCCGGATTATCGCAACGTCCGCGATTAAAATGCGTTATCTACAGCAAAAATAATGGGTTACATCGGCTCGTTTTTCACCGTTTCATCGAAGATATTCAAAAGTTTGGCTTTGTCGAAGATCATTTCCTGGCGGGTCAATCCGACGATGTCGTAGACGTGGCTCAGCTCGATTGCATCCACGGGGCAGGCCTCTTCACACATGCCACAATAGATGCACCGCAGTTCGTCGATGTCGAACTTCGCGGGGTATTTTTCGCGATCGGGCCAGGGACTTTCCGCGGCCTCGATGTGGATGCAATTGGCCGGGCAGGCGGTGGAGCACATGAAACAGGCCACGCATTTGACGCGGCCTTCGTCATCCTTGTTGAGGCGATGAACGCCGCGATATGTCTTGAGCAGCATTCCTCCCTTTTCAACGGGGAGGTCTTCCCGTTTTTCTTCCGGATATTGAATCACGCGATCCTTGCCGCGAACCACAACGTTGAACATGTGGCGCATCGTGGTTCCCAGTCCTATGAGGATCTGGGGCAAATAGAACTGATCGGCTCGCGAGAGCTTGGGTTCCTCCAAAATGATGACGTCTGAATCTTTCATATTATTCGGCCACCCCGGCGGCAATGGGGATCGGCGGCTTGTTGAATCGGCTGCCGAGAACGGTCAATCGGCGGTTGGTCGCCGGAGGCGGTGGAAGCAGGGAGGTAATGATCATGATCAGTGCGGCGACGATGGCGTTGGCGACGAGCAGCGTCATGGCCATCGATCCGTCGATCCGCTGGTAGCTGTTTCCGCGGTACACGTAGACGATGATGGCGGTCATCATGAGGAGGGTGAGGGAAATCGGAATCAGCCCCCTCCATGCCAGCATCATGAGCTGGTCGAAGCGCAGGCGCGGGAGGCTCCACCGGACCCACATGAATACGAAGAGGAAGAAGAGGGTTTTGCCGAAGAAAACAAGGGCGCGGACGACGCAGGCGATCAGGCTGGTGGTCAGAGCCGGATGCGCCGCATCGACGTTTCCCTTGAGCGCCGGCCAGGCCCACTCGATCCAAGGGAGATGCCATCCGCCGAAGAACAGGGCCACGCAAACGGCGCTGGTGGTGATCATTCCCGCGTATTCACCCAGGAAAAACAGGGCGAATCGCATGGCGCTGTATTCCGTGTGATATCCCCCGACCAGTTCCTGCTCGGCTTCGGCCATATCGAACGGGGCGCGATTGGCCTCGGCGTGAATGCAGATGAGGAACATGACAAACGCCAGCGGCTGGGTGAAGACGTTCCAGGCCGGGATGATTTTCGCCCAGTAATGGCACTGCTGCTCGACGAGAAGATTCAAATCGAGGGTTCCATACATCAGCACGACGCAGATAACCGAGAGTCCGAGCGGGATCTCGTAGGAGATCATATTGACCGTGGCCCGCAATCCGCCGAGGAAGGAATATTTGTTGTTGCTTGCCCACCCGCCGATGACCACGCCATAGACCGCCAGGGAGAGCACGGCCAGGATATAGAGGACCCCGATATTGAGGCTGGCGATCTGGAAGGGATATCGATACGTCACCTGGTACTGGCGGGTATTGCCGATGCGGACGGGATCACCGAAGAGCCGGTCTCCCTGTGCCAGGTGGCTTTGGGCGTCGTCGCTCACGACATTGCCGGATCTTGGAATGGTGATGACGCGCTGGACCTGGCGAGTGCCGCCCCAGGGCAGGACGGCGATGCTGATGATGACCACCACAATCATCAGGGCCGGAGCCACGGTGAAGAGGATTTTGTCCACTCCAGCCGGGCGGTAATCCTCTTTGACGATGAATTTCAGCCCATCGGCCAGCGGCTGTCCCAGGCCATTCATTTTCCAATTCTTGATGATGGGAAGAATTCCGAATCCCAGCCCGACGCGATTGGGACCGATGCGGTCCTGCACCCAACTGGCGACTTTGCGTTCCAGGAGAATGAGGTAAGCGACGGTAAGCATGGCGGCGCCATGGGCGATGAGGGCGATGAGCGCCCAGGGCGGGATATTTGCTGTCCACCATTCGATGAGGCGATCAATCATGTTGGTTCTTTTTTCTCCACTACGGGTCGGCCGGGATTACAACTCCACGAATTCCATTGCCGGGGCCTGCGCCTGCTCGGTCGCAAGGGAGACCGAAGCGAAAGGCTCGCCCATTTCCTGTCGAATCGCGTGGGCATTGTACAAGCCGGCGCGACCCAGCAGCCAGAGGTAGTAGTCGCCGTCGCGCGTGACGCCTTCCGGCGGCCCAACCGCCGCGGCAAACGGCTGAATCTTGCCGGCGTAATTCTCCCAGCATCCATCCTTTTCCGCCCAGGCCGCGCTGGGGAGGACCACGTCCGCTGATTCGCTCAGGCTGCTCGGCAGGAGGTCCTGCACAACGCGGAATCCGCTGGCCAGCGGGGTTGGAAGATCGCCCTTGAACCAGTTGGACAAATATCCGCCGACGATCCAGCCGCCTTTGAGATTCTTCAGTTCCGGGCGATTCGCCCGGACCAACTCGTTGCAGTTGGCGGTGGGTCCGCCGAGGAGCGAGATCACGCGGCGAACGCCTTGGGCGTTGGGAACTTTCTCCGCCTTGATGACAAATGTCTGTTGCCCGGTCAACGAATGGCGGAAGATTTCGTCTTCCTCGGCGCTGGGCACCGGGCCGAGGATCAGGACCGCTTCCGGATCGATTGCGCGCATCGCCGAGCCCAGCAGGTAGGCCTCTTCGCAGGCCATCATTGGAGAGAGCATTGCGTACAGGCTTCCGCTGGATTGGGCCGCGAGGCTTTTGAGTTGCGTGGCGGCGATGTCGAACGCTTCGCGCGACGTTGTGGCCGTGAGCGATCCGTGCTCTTTTTTGCACGCTGATTTCAGCCGCTTCTCGTGCTGAATGATCTTGTAGGAATATCGCGTGTCGTCGCTGATCCACCAGCGGTTGACCTCGGCGTTATAGCGCGGCTTGATGCGGTAGACGACGCCTTGGTTGTGCTCCAGGAAGATATTTTCTCCCCCGGAATCGACCGGGGAAATGGACGGCGTCTGCTTCAGCAGCCAGACGCGCTGTTTGAACAGGAAATCCTTGTCCAGCAGCGCCCCCACCGGGCAAAGATCGACGACGTTCCCGGCCAGTTTGTTGTTGCAGGGCTTGCCGGGAAAAATGTCGATTTCCTCGCGATAGCCGCGGCCATCGACATACAACTCGCTGGTGCCGGAGACCTCGCGCGTGAAGCGCACGCAACGGGTGCACATGATGCAGCGATCCGCGTAGAGATAGATGTTCTCGCCGACGTCTTTTTTCGGCTTTTTCGCCTTGTCTTCCTCGAAACGGGACTGGCTGCGGCCGTATTCGTAGGAATAATCCTGTAGAGAGCATTCGCCGGCCTGATCGCAGACGGGGCAGTCAAGCGGATGATTGATGAGCAGGTATTCCATGACCTGCTTCTGGTTGGCGACGGCTTTGGGGGAACGGGAATGGACGATCATCCCGTCGCGAATGGGAGTTTGACAGGATGGGACGAGCTTGGGAATTCCTTCGACTTCAACGAGACAGATTCGACAGGAAGCGGGAATGGAAAGTCCCGGGTGATAACAGTAATGCGGCAACTCGTGCCCGGCGTCGAGACACGCCTGCAACACCATTTGGCGATCCTTGCACTCAATGAGTTTGCCGTCCACGGTGATCTTGGGCATAGCGTGGGGATGGTACACGAGGTTGTGGGGGATTTCACCAAGGAAAGGGAGGGATTTAGGTTGGGGGGTTGGGGCGCCGATTCGATTTTTTTGCGGAGAACCCGCGGTGCTGCGCACCGCCGCTAAATATTTTTGGTTGGCGCGGTTTGGGTCTTTGTTAACATTTGGAAATGGTTGCGGGATTTCACATCATATGCACGAATTATGGGTTCTGGCTTCCTAATGACCAGCGCGGGTCCGGGTCCGATTTCGTCCGTTCTCCCGCTCTCGATAAATTCGGACCGGCCAATCCTGTTTCGTCGCGACGTTCGGTTGCCGACAGACCGTTCGATTTTCAAATCCGCGAAATGGCACGGGCGTCGCTACGGTATCCGCCGGTAACTTGGACGGGCCGCCAGGCTTTGTGCATCGCACGGGCATTCAAGGAGGAAGTTGCACGATACGGGGGATTGATCTGGGCCTGTTCAATTCTTCCCGATCATTTTCACGTTGTCACGGCCCCGCACCATTATGACATTCGCCGCTTCGCCGCGCGTCTCAAAGGGGCGGCGACCAAACGGCTGCGACATGAAAATTTATATCCAGGAGAGGTCCCTTCACCCTGGGGACGCTTGCCATGGATCATTTATCTCTGGACAGAGCGAGACGTCAGGAGAACCATCCGCTATGTGGAGGAGAATCCTATCCGGGCCGGTCTGAAGCGGCAGCGATGGTCATTCGTGACCCCATATTTAGCGGCGGTGCGCAGCACCGCGGGTTCTAGAATTGAAAATAAATAAACGGCTGCGGCGCCCGACTCGCATAGGTGCCGCACATCTGCAACAAGCAGATAAAGAAGAGCACGCCCAGGAAAAACGCCCGCTTCTTGCTCAGGGTTCGACTCTCGGTCCATTGCTTGGCGTTGGGGGCGAAGTTCACCAGGAGCAATAGGATCGCCAGGATGGCGAATTGTCCGCCGGCTGCTTTGGGGCGGGCGAGCGACGGGCCGGTTTGCAGGCCGAACATGCTCTGCAACCGGTTGGCTGCGATGTGCAGGCTGCCGGCCCGGAACATCACCCATCCAATGACCACCATCAGGAACGTCAGGATGCGGGCGAATATTTTTGGCAGCGGAAGGTTGAGGCGGGACCAGACGTGATTCAGGATCAGCAGCGTTCCGTGGTAAAGGCCCCAGATCGCGTAGGTCCATCCGGCTCCGTGCCAGATGCCGCCCAGGAGCATCGTCGCCATCACGTTGAATTCGCGGCGGGTTTCTCCTTGGCGATTGCCGCCCAGCGGGATGTACAGGTATTCCCGCAGGAAGCCCGAGAGGGTCATGTGCCATCGCCGCCAGAAATCGGCCAGGCTTTGCGATTGATACGGATTGTTGAAGTTGTCGGGCAGGCGAATATTGAAGAGCATCGCCAGCCCGATCGCCATGTCGCAGTAGCCGGAAAAATCGAAATAGAGCTGCATGGTGTAGGCAAGGGCTCCGCGCCAGGCGTCGAGGCAGCAGACGGGATGCGGGGAATCGAAGACCTGATTGGCCCAGGGGGCGCAGTTGTCGGCGATGATGACCTTGTTGAATAGCCCGATCGTCAGGAAGGCGATGCCGATGTGGACATTCGCCGGAATCCATTTCTTGGCCCCGGGTTCGGCGAACTGCGGCATGAGTTGTGAATGGTGGACGATCGGCCCGGCAATCAGATGGGGGAAGAATGCGACGAACAGGACGTAGCGAAAAAATCCCAGTTCCGTTGCGTAGCCTTTATATGCATCCACCAGGAACGCGATCTGCGTGAAGGTGAAAAAGGAGATGCCAAGCGGCAAGGCAATTTGCAGCGGCTGGAAATGACGGCCGGTGACCGCGGCCCAATTGGCCAGGGCGAAGTTCGTGTATTTGAAGAAGGCGAGGAGCGCGAGGTTGGCGGCGACTCCCAGGGCGAGCAGGCCCTTTTTGAATTTCGCCCGGTCCGAGCGCAACGCCAGACCCATTGTGAAATTCGCCATGATGCTGATCGCGATGACCAGCAGGTTCCATGGGTCCCACCAGGCGTAGAACAGCAGCGACATGGCGGCCAGGACCACGTTGGCAAACCATCCGGACACCTTCGCGGCCGCGAAATACAACAGGAGACAGAGCGGCAGGAAGACGAAGAGAAATTGGAAGCTGTTATAGAGCACGTCCGGAAGCGGTGCGCTCGGCCACGCGGTAAAGTCGCCAGGTTTCGAGGTTCGCGCCCCCCGCGAAGATCGCGCTGCCGACCACGATGCCCATCTCTGGATCGATCGCGACGACGCACACCCCGGCCGGGGAGGAAACGAATTCGCGGTCGTCAACGACAATTTGGGCTTGCGGGACGGTGTGGATGGAAACCACGCAGGGGATTGCATTCGATTGGAGCCGCTGTTGGTTGATTTCACCGCCGAGGATAGGAGCCGCGCCGGCGCTGAACATCGCGGCGCTGGCGGCGCCGGTTGCCAACTGGCGATAGATGGTGTTGGGGATCGCGCTTTTCCAGATGGGGTCGAGCGAATGGTTGGGCGGAGCGGCAACACAAAAAACGCATGATGGATATTGGGCGAACCACTCGGGGATGCTCAGGCTCTGGCGGGATTGCAACTGGAGCGTCAGGTCCGCGGATGCCAGCAGCTTTCTGGCTTCTTCGGAATCGGTGTAGACCGGTGTGCCGCCGCGCACGAGCTGGGCTGCTGCCTCCGGTGAGATGGCATCGAGGCCGGGCTCTGGGCTTAAATATCGAAACACCACGCCGGGATGGTCGGCAAATGTATTTCCATCGGTCCGGCGATGATCCGTTCCCGCCAGCAGAAACAGGCCGGTGACCTTTTGCGGGGCCGGCGGCAATCCCAGGACCGGCCGGAGGCGGCGGATTAACTCTTCGGTGCGCACGCGGCGGCAGCAGGGATTGGGGTGGTACGGCGTGTCCATGAACCAATCGGGGGGAAATGCGTTGTCGGCCGGCTGATCCAGAATCACAAATCCGCTGCTTTGAAGACGGTCGATCAGAAAGCCGGGCGGCTGCGAAAGCGTTGCGGGCCGAGCGATATTCGGCCAGGTCCAGAGCAATTGAATTCCCTTGGATCGAGCAAACGAACCGAATTGACGGATGGATTGCATTGCCGGGAGCGTGGGATCGCCCGGAAATGGAAACGACGGCGGCTGGGATTTTGCGGATGGAGCGGTGACGTGGATATCGCCGCTCGAATCCAGCGTCGCGACGCTGTAGAAGGACAACTCACGGAAATGGAAATAGTCGCCGTGAATGCGGTCGATCCAGCCGGCGGTGGATCGCGGCCACTGGGACCAGGGAACGGCGGATATCATTTTTGCCGCTTCGATTCGGTTCATGCTCGCGAGGTATGGCTTGTCGTACGTCCAGATGTAATCGAAAGCGGGGCCCTCTGAATCGCGATAGGCGTCAGGCCAGGTTTCGTATTCGGCGGCGAGCAGAACGATGTCGCCCGAGCGCAGCTCGCGCTCGGCGCGGTCCAGCAGATATCGCAAGCCGAGGCCGGCATGAGTCGCGAAATTCACCGTGGGAATGTGGAGCTTCTTTTCGATCAGCTCGGCGTCGATTCCGAAGAGGGCTCCCGATCCACCGACGATCACAAGGCGACGAGGCTCCGATGCTCTGCGCTGGAGGGCCACGTGTTTTTGGCGATACAGGAGGTCGATCCAGGCGGGGTCTTCGCTTTTGTAATAGTTGACGAACAGGACGGAAATAACGGGAAACATCAGGCTCGCGCCGACCACCGTCAGCAGCCAGACAAGCCCGAATGATGGAACCGATTTTGCCTGGATCGGCTGGAGTCGTTCCATCCTATCTCCGCATTTCGCTCAGGAGCAGGGGATGGGCGGCGGGTCCGGCCATGAGGTAGGGCACCTTTGCGCCGGTGTAGCCGGTGAGATCGAAGGGGAAAATTGCCTCTCCGTGCGGATCGGTGACGATGCCGCCGGCCTCGATCACGATCGCGGCGGGAGCGGCGATGTCCCAGAGCTTTCCGTTGAGGGTGACCGCGCCGTGGGCGACGCCCATGGCCACCTGCATCGCCTCCATGGCCGCCGAGCCCAGCATGCGAATCTTCCAGTTGGTCTGATCGAGCCAGCGCCGGGCGTAGGCGGGCGCTTTCTTGTCCGGGCCGAGCAGATTGCTCGTGAGCATGAGCATCGCGTTATCGCCGAGGGGGGATTCATTCGCCCGCAGGCGCTGCGTCCCCAGCCAGGCCCCCTGCCCGCTGGCGGCGACGAAGAGCTGATCGCGGGTGACGTCATACACGACGCCGAGGACGGGATGCCCGCCGTCGAGCAGGCCGATGCAGACCGCGAAGATTCCCAGGCCGGCGAGGAAATTGTTGGTGCCGTCGATCGGATCGATGACCCAGTTTCGTCCGGAGGGTTTGGGGACATCGAAAGTGATGGCGTCGCCGCTGTCGCTCTCCTCGCCGACGATTCCGTCGCCGCTGAATCTGCGCCGCAGGCCGCTCACGATCAGGCGCTGGCTGCCGCGGTCGGCTTCGGTTACGGCTTCGTCGTGGCGCTTGAGGAGACGATCGACCTTTCCGTATTGTTCGGCGACGAGAGCGCCTGCGGCGCGGGCCAACTCCGTTGCGCACTCGAGTTCATCACTGAGGTTCATGGAGCCCCGAGGTTAACCGCACGCCTGGCCGCGTCAAACCAGGCTGCGCCGAAATGCCCTCGGCCCCAGAGCAGCGCGGTCCCGAGGGCCACCGGCGTGAGGGCGGGATCGTTTAGCGCCGCCTCCAACTTATCCGGCCGGGATTCGATCGCCACGCATGCGTTGTGTTCCGCAGCGTCGAGCATTTGCTCGATCTCCATGCGCGATCGAGTCGATCGGACGCTGAAGATCAATTCCGGCTGGCGAAGCGAAAGGTCCTCGATCATTCCAATGCAAAGTATGCCGGCAATATCGCCCGGGGTGAAAGCGAGTTCCTCGGCCAATTCGCGCTCGGCGCCCGCGAAGACGTCCAGGGGATCGGCCGGCTCGAGCGTTCCGGCGAACGGATGGACTCTCAGCGGGTAATAGGCGAGCGAGGCGTTTCGGCGGCCGAGCATCAAATATCCGTCCGAACTTTCGAGCGCGCAGCTCAATCCCACGGGATTGGCCAGGGCTTCGGGGCCATAACGGTCGGCCAGATCGGCATGGGTGAGGTTGGTGCCCCAGAAGATTTTGTACGAGGTGCGGCTGAGTTCCAGTTCAAGGGTTTTGCCGGCGCGATAGCATTCCAGCCGGCACATGGGTCCGTCAAATAACTTCACCCCCCGGCGAGATCGCGCTTGCCGCCAGGCCCGCTCGATTTCATTTTCAATTTCAACGGGACGGGGGCGGGGGCGATCGACCCAGGTGGCGATGACATCGGGGCGATTGAATTCACCGATGACGCGAAACGCCACTGACGCCGGTTTCATCGCATCGGTTCCGTCATTCCACCACGCACGATGCCGGAAGCGTGAAGGTGAAGGTGCTTCCCCTGCCGAGCTGGCTGGCGACTTCCAGCTTTCCGCCCATCGCTTCGATGAAGCGTTTGGAAACGGATAGTCCCAGGCCTAAACCACCGCTCGCGGGACGATCGGGACTCTTCCCCTGCGCGAATTCCTCGGCGATGGCCCAGAGGTCTTCCGGTGCGATGCCCACTCCCGTATCGCTCACGCAGACGCTGGGCCGCCCATCGGGCAAAAGTTCGGCCAAAACATGCACGTGACCGCTGTCGGTGTATTTGATGGCGTTGTCGATGAGGCTTGTCAGGATGCGCGACAGCTTGTTTCGATCGACGCTCAGGCGAATGCTCCTTTGCAGCGGATTGCAGACAAATTCCAAATGCTTTCGTTCGGCGCGGGGCTGAACCTGGCGGCATTCGACGGTGAGCCAATCATTGAAATCAAATCCGGAATCGATCGTCTCGTTTGATGATTTCTGGGAGGAAACGTCGAGGAAAGCGCCGACGGCGCCGGAAATCGCGCCCGAGCGATCGCGGATGGGGGCGGCGTTGCACAGCGTGTTGATTTTCGAACTGCCGGGGAGGTGGATTTCCAGCTCCATGGCCACCGTCACCTCGCCGCGCAACGCGCGCATCAGCGGGTCTTCACCCGGGGCGATCTCCCCGCCGCGGCCGACCAATCGCGCCTTGGGCCAGTTTCCCGGGCCGGCGTCGCTGACCTCCGGAAGGCCCAGCATCGCGGCGCCGGCCGGATTGCAGATCAACTTGGAAGTCCTTGCATCGAGGCGTACGATTCCGAAGGGCACGGTATCGAGCACCGTCTGCAATTCCTTTTGCTCGTTTTCGATCTGTTCCAAAAGCCGGGTGGCGGCGAGGCTCACCGAAGCCTGTGCGGCGAGGGATTCGATCAGGGAGATGTCGGTCTCGGTCCAGGGGCGGACTCGGTGGCTGCACACGACCAGGGCTCCCACGACTTTGTCTTCCATCTTGAGGGGCGAGCCCAGCAGGGCCTGAAACCCTTCCCCGGCAGGGCTGGCAGGCAGGTTCAGGTCCGAGCGAAGCGACACGTTGCCGATCGCCACTGATTTTTGGGTTTCGCTCACCAGGCGAGCGAATCCGCTTTGACGAGGGGCATCGACGCTTTGGGCGGTCTCGGCCGTGAATCCGTCGTGCCCGATCACCGTCAGTTCCTGGCCGTGAAGCTCCCACATGGCGATGGCGGTTGAGGTCCCGAGGAGGCGGTGAACGGTGCCGGCGATCGCGGCGAATGCCTCCCGGCTCAGACCGGCCGTGAGAGACCGCGACAACTTCAACAGCGTTTCGGTGATTTCCTGCCGCTCACGCAGACCCTCGTTGCTGAATTTCAAATCCTCGCTTCTACGATGCAGTTCCTGGCGCCCCAATTCCAAAGATCCCTCGCGCCGCAGGACCAGATCGACAATCGCCGCTACGAAGAACAGGTCCGCCATCAGCAGCAGGAACCCGAAGTCCCTTTGCTGCGGCAACAGCGTGCTGACATTGCTATTCACCCGGAACTTGTAGAGGGCCATCGAAAAAAAGACCAGGCACATGAGCCAGACCAGCCAGCGGCGTCGGGTCCAACCCACCAGCACGATGGGCAAGGCGTATCCGACTCCGACCGATGCATGCTCGAAAATGCGCAAGCGCAACCATGCCACCAGCCCGGCGAGGACCGCACAAAAGAGCAGCGACACCGCGAGGGAGGGTTTGGAAACGGCCGACCGGGCTGAGAGATCAGTCATGGTTAGCGCTCACTGGCATCAGCAAAAGCCGACAGGCACAGGACGATCAGAAATGGCTACAGCCTTCGACAAGGTCACCGCACGCAGCTTTCGCCCCTCTTCATGAACTCACGCATCAAAATACTTCGCCTGCGGATGGTGTACAATCAGAGCATCGGTTGACTGCTCGGGAACCATCATAAAACTCTCGCTGAGCTGCACGCCGATTTCCTCCGGCCGCAGCAATTCCATGATTTTAACACGATCCTCCAGATTCGGACAAGCCGGATACCCCAGGCTGTATCGGCTTCCGCGATAGCCCTGGTGGAACAGTTCCTCGATGCCGGGCGCATCCTCGCCGCCGAAGCCGAGTTCCTGACGCATGTGTTTGTGCCAGTATTCGGCGAGGCCTTCGGCGGATTCGACGCCGAAGCCGTGCAGATAGAGATAGTTCTGATACCGGTCGGCGCGGCGCAGCTTTTCGGCGGCCTCGGTGGCGCGATCGCCCACGGTGACCACTTGCACGCCCAGGACATCGAATTCTCCCGATGCCTTGGATCGGAAGAAATCGGCGATGCACAACCGGCGACGGCCGGACTGGCGCGGCAATGAGAAGCGCATCCACTGGCGAGGATTGCCGGCCGGGATTCTCCCCGCCGCGGGGAACTCCTCCGCGTGATACACGATCAGGTCATCGCCATCGCCTTGCACCGGAAAATATCCGTAAACCACCTTCGGCTCGATGAGCTTCTCCTCCACCGCCTGCCGCTTGAGAGATTCAAAAATCGGATCGGCCGTTTCGGCGATCAATTGGCGATATTGCTCGGGCGATGATCCCTTCTGTTTGAACCCCCACTGTCCGGTGTAGAGGGCGGTTTTGTTGATGAACGTGAAGGCGTGACTCGGGGAGATTTCAGTGACGATCCGCCGGCCCCAGAACGGGGGCGTGGGAACGGGATTGTCTTTCGCGACGGCAGGGCCGCCTTTCTCGCCGGCGATGATGTGCCCGAATTTCTTTTCGCTTTCGGCGCGGAGGGATTTTCGATGCTGCGCCCGCCGGCGCTGACGATCCACGGCCGCGTCGATCTTTCCGCCGGAAATCTCGTCCATCGCGTGCAGGCCTTCAAAGGCATCCTTGCAATAGAGCAGCGGACCGCGGTACAGCTCCGCCAGGGTTTCCTCCGCATAATCCCGAGTGAGCGCCGCTCCACCGAGCAGCACGGGAATCGACACGCCCGCCGCGTTGAGTTCTTCCAGGTTCTCCTTCATCACCGCCACGGATTTGACCAGCAGGCCGCTCATGCCGATGGCGTGCGCGCTCTTTTCCCGAGCGGCGTGGAGGATGTCGTGCAGCGGCTGCTTGATGCCGAGGTTGAACACCGTATAGCCGTTGTTGGTGAGGATGATATCCACCAGGTTCTTTCCGATGTCATGCACGTCGCCCCGCACGGTCGCCAGCACAATCCGGCCCTTGGTCCGGCTGTCGGCTTTTTCCATGAAACCTTCGAGGTGGGCGACGGCCGCCTTCATCGTTTCCGCGCTTTGCAGCACGAACGGCAATTGCATCTGCCCGCTGCCGAACAATTCGCCCACCACCTTCATCCCTTCCAGGAGGATGCCATTGATGATGTCCAGCGGCGAATACTTTTTCATCGCTTCATCGAGATACACGGTCAGATCGCGTTTTTCCCCGTCGATGATGTGCCGCTTGAGCTTCTCCTCAATCGGGAGATTGTCCTGGGCCTTTTCCTTCGGCGCTTCGGCCCCGTCGGGGAACAGGGATATGAAATGGGTGAGCGGATCGAACCCGTCGCGGCGGCGATCGTAGATCAGGTCCATCGCCGCGCTCCACTTTTCGTCTTCGATCTTGTTGCGCGGAAGGATTTTGCTGGCATGAACGATGGCCGCCGTGAGCCCGGCCTCCATGAGTTCGTGCAGAAATGCGCCGTTGAGGACGACGCGAGCGGCGGGTTTAAGGCCGAAACTCACGTTGCTCAATCCCACGACGGTATGGCAGTTGGGCAACTCCCGGGAAATCCGGCGAGTTCCCTCGATGGTCTCCAGGGCGTTGCGCCGGTCCTCCTCAATGCCCGTGCTGACGGGCAGAACCAGCGGATCGAAAAGGATGTCCCCGTCGTGCAGCCCGAATTTATCCACCGCCAGGTCGCGAATTCGCTTGGCGATGGACAGCTTGCGATCCGCCGTCCGGGCCATGGCGCTCAGCTTGTCCTCGTCAATGGTCCCGGCCACGACCGCCGCGCCGTATTTCTTGGCGAGCGCGCAGATCTGCCCCACCCGCTCTTCGCCGTCTTCCAGGTTGAGCGAATTGAGTATGCATCGTCCGCCGGCGAGCTTCAGCCCCGCTTCCATCACCGCAGGGTTTGTGCTGTCGAGCATGATCGGCCCGGGCAGAGCGTTGACGTACCGGGAAATGACCTGGCGCATGTCGGCGACGCCGTCGCGACCCACGAAATCCACGCAGACATCCAGCATGTGCGAGCCTTCGCGCAATTCGTCGCGGGCCATGCTCACCAGCGCGTCCCAGTTTTCCTCCTGCAACAGCCGCTTGAATTGCCGACTGCCGTTGGTGTTGGTCCGCTCGGCGACGATGAGGTAGCTGTTGTCCTGCCGGATATCCACGGCGCTGATGAGGCTGGACACCTGGGCCTTGACGGTGGCCTGGCGTTTTTTGGGCGGGCGAAATCCAACCGCCTCGCACAGCAGCTTGAGATGCTCGGCGGTGGTGCCGCAGCACCCGCCCACGATATTGACCCCGAATTCCTCCACGAAGCGCATCACCCCCTTGGTGAAGTCGGGCGGAGTCATCGGGAAATGCGCTTTCCCTTCCACGTACACCGGCAGCCCGGCGTTCGGCAGCACGCTCACCTGCCGCGGCCAATTCTCGCAAACGTATCGAATCGACTCGGCCAGTTCGTACGGCCCGAAGGCGCAGTTCAATCCAAGGACGTCGATTTCGTCGAAGGGAAGCATGGTCGCGACCAGGGCCGTCGCATCGGAACCGGTGAGCATCTCTTCGCCGTTCTGTTGATCCATCGACGCCGAAACCATGATCGGGGTGCGCCGGCCGGTCTGGGCGAAGGCGCGATTCGCCGCGGCGATGGCGCATTTGATGGCCAGCAAATCCTGCTGTGTTTCGATCAGGAGGACATCGGCCCCGCCTTCGAGCAGACCGAGGATCTGCTCGAAGAAACTTTGTTCCATCACATCCCAGCTTGTCTGGCCGAAGGTGACGATCTTGGTCCCCGGCCCAACCGATCCAATCACATATCGCGGCCGATCCGGCGTCTCGAATCGCTCGCACGCCCGCCGCGCGATCTGCGCCGCGATGCGGTTGATCTCGGTCGTGCGATCAGCCAACCCCGCCTCCGCCAGAACGATTTTGCTTCCGCTGAAGGAATTGGTCTCGACGCCATCGCACCCCACGGCCAGGAACCCCTCATGGATTTGTTCGATGAGGTCCGGCCGCGTGAGGTTGAGGATTTCGCAGATGTTTTCCTGCCCTCGCCAATCGCGCTCAAGGTCGAGTGGAAAAGTTTGCAGAGCAGCCCCCATCGCGCCGTCGAGCACAACGACGCGCCGCCGCGCCAGTTCCAGAAAGGGCTGCCGATCCATCGCAAATCACTCCAACGCCAGAGTTTAGGCCGGGAAAGTATAGGACGCGGGCGGGGGTAGACAAGGTATCCGTGCCGTCAGCCGGAACTAACCGGCTTTGCGTTTTCTGGCTTGGCCGCTGGCCCGGCGAATCGCCTTGTCCAGTTTGTCGATCACTCTCACCGTCGCGGTCTGCTTGCCCGATTCGATTCGTGAAATGGTTTCCTGGCGGACGCCCGCCAGCTTGCCAAGCCGCTGCTGGCTCAGCCCGGCGGAGCGTCGATCCGCAATCAATCGCCGCGCGATGGCGGCGCGAGCGAAGTCAATGGCGTTACTCGTGCCATCGGCGTCCACAGGCGGAAAGGGCGGCGCCTGATCGTTCAGCCGTTCATATTCCTCAATGGGCACCGGCACACAACGACGCCCCTTATGGGTGATGATATCGAGACTCATGTCACACCTTCAGTCTTCGTAAACGTCCCGGCGATTGTCGATGCGGAACACAATCACGCGCTCGGCCCGCACATCGACGGTAAACAGCACACGCCAATCTCCCGTCCGAATGCGGTACGCTCCCTTGAGCGATCTCCGAAGCGGTTTGACCCCGCTCACATTCGGCCAGCGGGTAAGTCGATCAAACACCTCCTGCACTCTCACCTGAATACGCAATGGGAGCGATTTGAAATTCTCCCGCCCCTTTTCGGCGCTGCGTATCTCGTACATTGCTACATTATGTCATTAAAAGTCATAGAGTCAATCAAAAAGCCGGCAGGGTATAGCGCTCAATTGTGGTCCGCCCAAATCGTATTGGCATCAATACCGGAGAAGGATCTCTCGCGGGGACGCGGAGACGCGGAGGAAAAACCCAGCGCCTTGTTCTCCGCGTGCTCCGCGTCTCCGCGTGAGATTTGACTTCAATCGGCCGCCGCGCCACAAGAATAAGTTGCACCCAACCGGCATAAAACCGGCGCAAACCCGGTGTTCGGGAGAATGGAACCGGGACGTGAGCTAATGCCACGAAGATAGTTCGTAAGTCCGCGCCCGGGCGCGCCTTATATCGCTCGCGCCAGCCGCGGCCTTCTGAGACAATGGTGTTGTTCAACGACATCATTCTTCAACAGGAGGCCACGGATGGCTGCGTTCGATCTCGCCCTCTGTCACGTTCGCAATGGCACGGACGATCTTCTCCTGCCGGAGCGGATCAATCAACTGGCGCTGGCTCAGGGCCATCTCTTCGGCAACACCACGCTCACGCCCGGCAACACGCTTCGGTTTTTTGTTCAGCAGGTCGCCCACGGCAATGTCGCCTGTTCGGCGGTGCGCCATCTGGCCGACGAGGATTTTTCCGATTCCGCCTGGTGTCAGGCGCGGGCACGCTTGCCGCTGGAGTTGATTCAGAGCGTTCATCGTTCGGTCGTGGAGAAAGGCCCGTCGCGAACTGGATGACACCGACGAGCTTGGCGATGAATCGTACCGCTGGCGCGGACATCGCGTTCACGTCGTGGACGGCAGCAGCAATTCGATGCCGGATGCGCCCGAGCTGCGCGCGCACTACGGCGTTCCCTCGGGCTGCCGGGAAGGACCTGGGGTTCCCGATGTCCCACCTGCTGCTCTTGATGGACCACCGCAGCGGCCTGTTGATCGATTGCATCGACTCGCCGATGAACACTTCCGATATTTCGCAGACCCCGGCGATGCACGGGCATCTTCAGGGCGGGGATGTGCTGCTGGGAGATGACGCGTTCAGCGGATGGGCTCATTTGGCCCTGTTATTACAGGCGAATCTGCATTTCGTGGGGCCCGTCCATCACCGGCGCACCGTCGATTTCAATCCGCGGCGGGAACATGCCCGTCCCCGCAAGGGTGGCGCCGCCAAGCAGGCCGGCAAGCCGCGATCGCGCATCGTCAAAACGCTCGGCCGGGCGGAAGGCAAAGCCTCCGCGGACGACCAACTGGTCGAGTATTTCAAGCCGGTTGAACATCCGGCGTGGATGAGCGACCAGCAGTGGTCCCAACTCCCGGAGTCGATCATCGTGCGGGAGATTCGCCGCACCGTCCAGCGCAACGGCTTTCGGCCCATCACGGTGACGATCATCACCACGCTCCTGGACGAGCAAGCTTATCCCGCCGACGAACTCATTGACCTGCGCCTCACGCGCTGGACGGTCGAAACCAACATCCGTCATTTGAAGATCACGCTGGGAATGGACGTGCTGAAGTGCAAGACGCTCCAGGGCGTGCGCAAAGAACGACTGATCTTTCTGCTGGTGTACAATCTGATCCGTTTGCTGATGCTGAAAGCGGCGCGGCGGCAAGGAGTCCACGTCAATCGTCTGAGCTTTGCCGACACGCTTGCGTGGTTGCGCCTGGGCGACATCGATCGATGTCCAGACTTGATCGTCAACCCGGTTCGTCCAGGACGTCTGGAGCCCCGCGTGCTGAAACGCCCGAAGAAACAGTTTCCGTATATGACGCTGCCGCGTGCGATCCTCAAATCACAACTCCGGGAGAAATATTGCGTTGCGACTTAGCTTCGTGGCATTAGGGACGTGAGCGGTTCCAGGGAGAACCGGAAACAGAACCGGAAACGCGAGTGAATGGAACCGGACGCGCTTTTTGGAGAATGTGGAACTGGAGCACGCGATTTCTTTTTCATTCGTTTTCCTCGGTCGTCAGCCATGCCCCTCTGTGGCACCGGCAGCGAAGATTTGCCAGTGAGCCGCAGCCGGCGCAAGCACAAAAACGACCATACAGGGAATCAGAAACAGGGCAAAAGACGCGCTCACATCTTCCTGTAGGTTTTGACGCTCGGAATAACCGACTGAAGCCCAATTACAATGCGAGGCGTTTTCGACAGCAAGGGAAAATGGTCATTTTAAGCAGCCGTTATGGGACTGAAACACAATAGAACCGTGAATTTGGCCATTAAACGGCTTCTCGGATTACGCCAATGATGGCTTAATTTACGTCATCCACACCGGTCGTTGGCGAGTTCGAGCCGGCTCCGGGCTATTTGGTCTGTATTCAAACGCGATCCGATTGGTTTTTGACGCAAAGATTACGATGATATGCCCGGCGGTTTTCTCCCGTCTTTTTGGGTGGCTTGTGGATGGGGCGGCGCCTACGGCGCGAGGGAGGCAATATGCCGGTCGCGACTGAAGCTTCGGCTTGTTCGCTGTGCGGAGGATCGGTTGGCGTTGGGGACAAAGAATGCCCACACTGTGGCGCGACACCGCAGTGGCAGGATTACGCGCGGGCGATCGATTTCGCGAGAAAGGAGTTCGCCCAGTGGTGCGATCGCGGCCTCATCGGCGAAAGCAACCAGAACGCGGTGGACCAGCTTCTGCTCATCGCTCGGCAAGATATTACGACGGCCGTCAACGCGGCGCATCCGTTCCCATCCGATACCGGGCTGCCTGCGGCGACCGGTTGTTGGCGATGCGGCCGGCCGGTTGCCGGGTTTTACTCCTATTGCAACACTTGCGGCGCTCCATTGCGTCAGGGAGCTGCCACGCTGCGATATCTCGCCTTCGTCTCCTGGCAAATCAATCGGTTCGCCGCGAAGCAACTGACTTTGACACAGGCCCACGCGTGCACCGCCGACGTTCGCGGCCATCTCGCCGCGTTGCGTGCGGAACTGGAGCGCGGCCGTCTGAACGCCGATCAACTGGCCTCCGAAAGACTGTCGCATTTGCGCGACATGAAATCAGGTGTGAAGCCCGGTGAATCCGCCCTGGTCGAGCCGGAAGCGCCCGAGCCTGCTGAACGCCCCAAGGCCGTGCCGCCGCCTCTCCCGGGCCGTGCCGCCGCCGCTCCTCGCCGATCCGTCCTGGAAATCCTGCTCGACCCCCGAAGCATCCAGTGGCTGCTGGCCAGTGGGGGGGTCCTCTTGGCCGTGGGTTTGGTCATCTGGTTGGCGAGCCTGGGCATCTTCAAGAACCCACTGGTCGTCGCGACATGTCTGGGCGCTGGAACGCTCGTGCTGCTCGCCGGCGGATGCGCGATCATCAAGCTGACCCGCTACCAGCTCGCCGGGCGGGCGCTGGCGCTGCTGGCCTGCCTGGTCATGCCCCTGAATCTTTGGTTCTATCACGCCAACGGCCTGGTCACGCTGGAAGGGCATTTGTGGCTCGCCGCCCTCGTCTGCTGCGCTTTGTATGCGGCGGCAGCGGCCGTTCTGGAAGACCCCGTCTTCGTCTACGTGCTGATGGGCGGCGTCACCCTCACGGGATCGCTCATCCTGGCCGATCTCCATAAGCTCACGCAGGTCGCCGCGCCAGCCACGCTGCTGGTCTCGCTGGGACTGCTCTCGCTTCATGCCGAGCGGGCGTTTGCGGAAGGGGATGGCCCATTCTCTCGAAAGCGATTCGGCATGGCTTGCTTCTGGTCGGCGCAGGCCCTCCTGGGCGCGGGACTGCTTCTACTCCTCGGAGCCCAACTCACCGGCTGGCTTCCGATCGCCATGTCCTGGCTACAGGAGCAGCCGCTGATCGACACCGATCCGACGCAGCGCCTCCTGGCTGTCGCCTTGGTCCTGGCCGGGGTCTATGCATATCTTTACTCCGACCTCGTGGTTCGACGTGTCGGCGTCTACGTCTATTTCGCCGCATTCATGCTGCTCTGGGCGGAGTTGCTGGTCATCGATCTTGCGAAATTGAACAGCCACCCCTCGGCGCTGATCGGTGTATTGGCGCTGACCTCCCTGGCCGTCAATCTTGTTCAGTCGCTCGCATTCGGGAAAGCCGCATCGCAAAGCTCAGCCAAACTCGCCAGACCTTTGCCGGCGCTGGGCGTGATGCTCTCCACGGCGCCCGTCCTGCTCGGCGTCGTCCTGCATATGCGGGCGACCCGCCTGGATATTCACAGCACTTGGCCCTATTCGGTCACCTGGGCCTACGTGGCGGCCATGGCCCTGACGGCCGTCTGCTGCCGCATCTCCGCCTATCTCCACGAGCGCCGGATGCCTCGCCTGGCCGCGGCTTACCTCGCCGCGACCGCCGCCGCGACTCTCGTCGGGGCCGCGGGATTGCTCTCCATGCTCGGCCTCAAGGCCTGGCCCGTTCAATCGCCCCTGCTGATGCTGATCCCCATCCTCTACCTGCTGGCCTCACGCCTGTATCAAGGCCGGCCCGCCCAGCAGCCGCTGGCGGCAGTGGCCCAAGCCGCCACAGCCGTGCTGCTGGTCTCGGTGCTTTTTTCGGCGCTGAATTTCATCCAGCGCATCGAGCCGGTGGTCGGCGTGCACACCAATCTCCTTTTGTCGCTGTTCTGCGCCGAAGCCGCCGTCTTCTATGCCGCCGCGGCAATACTGTACGGCGGCGGAAGGCACGTCTACCTGGCCACCACCATGGCCTGCGGCGCCGTCTGGCAACTGCTTAATTTCTGGAACTTCCGCGCGGAATACTACTGCGTCACCTTCGCGGTCCTGGGCACCGCTCTGTTGGCGGCGTACCGGTTGGCGGCCTGGGAACGCGTCGCCCGCCCGGCCCTGGTCGTCGCCGCCTTCCGCTGCGCCAACGCCCTGATGTCCCTTTCCTTCGTCGCCGCTGCCTTGATGGCCCTCAGCCGCCTCGCCACCAGCGCCACCGATTGGTTCCTCGCCGGTCTATTGGCGGCCTTCGCCCTGCTCGGACTCCTCGCCGCGGCCCTGGTCCAACACTCAGACTTTCGCCGCTGGTACATTACCGTCGCCGTCGCCGAGGCCGCGTTGACTTTCATTGTCGCGCAGCAGCAGATTCACCTCAGCCCGTGGCAGAACATCGAATTGTTCTGCGTGGCCGTCGGTCTGATCCTGCTGGTGATCGGATATGGTCTCTGGTATCGCGAGCAGGACCGCCAAAGCGATGCCGCCAGCTTCTGCCTGCTCTTCGGCAGCTTGCTGGCCGGCGTGCCGCTGGCCATCGCGGCGACCGTCAATCGTTTCGGATACGAGATTTCGATGATGGACGAACTGGGCCTGGCGACCGTGAGCGTGCTGATGTTCGTCACCGGCGTGATGTGCCGCCTTCGCGCCACCACCCTCGTCGGCGGCTCGCTTCTGGTAATACATCTCGCCATGCTGCTCGTCTTTGCCGGCATGAGAGCGCAACTGGCGGTAGGCGTATATCTCGCCATCGGCGGCGCCGCGATTTTCGCCCTCGGCGTGCTCCTGAGCATCTACCGCGACCGCCTGCTGGCCCTGCCCCAGCGGATCAAACAACACGAAGGCGCGTTTCGCGTGCTGGCATGGCGGTGAGACTTCTGCTTGGTTGGCCCTTAACCAGCAACCTGTCGGCGCCAAAACGGAATAGGAGACAGCATCATGAAAAGTAACGCGTCAAGTCGCTTGAGGTGGAGGGCCTTGCGATCTCCACTCTTCGGTCTGGTCGTGCTGGTCGCGTCCGCATCGGTTGCCCGCGCAGGCGACATTTATTACGTGGTCACTCCGGATCAGTTGAAGTTGACCAGTGGCAAGTTCCCGGAGCCGAACCAGACGAACGATTTCTCCATGGACGCGGTGACCCGGAGCCAACTGATGGCGCCTTACGCTGTCCTGGACGGTCCCGGCGAGGTGTATGTCCGATGGGCTGCCGATGACATGACGAACTTTTACTGGCGCGGATCGCCCTCGGCGATTTCGTCCATCGCGATTCGCGTACCACACGCCAACGACGTCGCCGGTCGGTTGTTTGTTCCCCAAAGCGATATGAGCGGAATGGAAATCCTGAGCTTCACGATTCCCGCCGCAACCACACGTCATGCATCGAAGGAGGCATTCTTCCGGGTCAAGCAGTTCTATTACCAGCGTCTGGCGAACTCCCAATATCCCGGTAGCGCGTACTTCCGACACCAGGCTCGCGAGGCGGCAAAGGAAGTGACGACACGGCCGAGCGACATCGCCGACAACACTCGTCAGTTCTGGAGACCAAACGACGGCGATGACACCATTGCGATGTTCGGCGGCGGCCGCGCCGTCAGCGAGAGCCTCCAGCTTGACCGCGTCTTTTCCGATTCCGGCAAAGGCGAAGGGACCATCGACGTCAGCTCAATTGCAGGCATTTCCGTCACGCCCATGGATTGGAGCAAGCGAAACCAGGGATTGAACCCGACGCTTGATCCTCTGGCGGCCCTGATTCCCGCGGATCAGCCCGCCATTTTCTTTCCAACTTTCTCCGCGCTGATCGACTTGGCCGACGAGGCTGACCGCTCCGGCACGCCGCTGGTTACCGCGGTCGAGCCGCGGTCCCAGGACGCGCTCACGCGACAGCGCTACGAACAGCAACTCGGCGTTTCGCTAAGCGGACTTGGCCGGCTCCTCGGGCCTCACATGATCAAGAGCGTGGCGCTGACGGCATCTGATCCCTACCTGCGCACCGGCACGGATGTGGCGATCTTGTTTGAACCCGCCGATCCTGCGGCGCTGAAAGCACTCTTGATCGCACAACTCCAGCTCGCCAAATCTTCCGCTCAACAATCCGCGCCAACGGATGACCAGTCGTTTTTTGCTTCCGCGGTTGCGCCGGATAGAAAGCTCTCCTGTTACATGGCCGCCCTCGACAACTGCATCGTCGTAACCAATTCCGTTGCGCAGTTCCGGCGAATCCAGGACGCACAGGCAGGCAAATCGCCCTCGCTGACCTCAGCGCCGGAATACATCTTCTTTCGCAATCGCTACAAATTCGGCGAAGGAGATGAGACGGCGTTTTTGATTCTGACGGATGCGACGATTCGCCGCTGGTGCGGTCCGGAATGGCGCATTGCCGACTCACGAAGAACGCGCGCAGCCGCAATACTCAGCGAACTCCAGGCTGAATGCCTCGGCGATCTCGTCGCCGGAAATTTCACGGACAACCAGACGCTCCATACGGATCTTTCGGCGCCGAATCTCGGCGAATTGCGCCTCACGCGCTCGGGGGTCGTCTCCGCTGGATACGGTTCTCTTTCGTTCATGACTCCGATCCGGGAAATGCGGGTGACGAAGGTGTCGCAGGCGGAAGCCGATTCGTATCAGCGGTGGCGCGATGGCTATGAGCAGAACTGGCGATGGTTTTTCGATCCCATAGCGGCGCGTTTGAGCGTTCACCGTGACAAACTGGCCGCCGATCTTACGATCATGCCGTTGATCGCCGGCACGGACTACGCGCAGCTCGTGGACATCGCCGGCGCCGCCCAAATCGGGCCCGATGCCGCCGATCCCCATCCCGATCTTCTTCATTTCGTGTTGGCCATCGACAAGAACTCCAAGACCGTGCATCCCGCCGAAAATTTCCTCGGCGGCATGGTTCCAAGTCTGGGCGCCGATCCGCTTTCCTGGCTGGGGCAGTGGGTAGGTGTGTACGCCGATGATGACCCGTTTTGGAATGAGCTGGCCGAGGCAAAGAATCAATCCGCATTTTTCGAAGCGAACTTGGCCCGTATCCCCGTGGCGATTCATCTGGACGTTTCCAACGGCTTCAAGCTAACCGCGTTCATGGTCGCGATGCGCGCTTTCATCGAACAGACTTCGCCCCAAATGGTTGCGTGGGAATCCATGACCTACAAGGATCACCCCTATGTGAAGGTCAGCCCCACCCCTACGGCCGTCGCCCAAAACGCCGAGCTTCAGAACGCGGCAATCTATTATGCGATGACGGGCGATTCGCTGATTCTCACACCGAGCGAGCGGATGCTTCAGCGGGCATTGGATCGTCGCGCTGCGCGAGTCGATGCAGCCAAAGCCGGGGCGGTGCCGGCCACACAGCCCGGCGTTTGGCTGGGAAAGAGCCTGGATGCGAAGATCGACGGCAAAATGCTCGATCTGATTAATCACGGTACCAAAGAGCAAAACGAAATGAATGCCCAGAAGCTCGCATGGCAAAACCTTCCGATTCTCAACGAATACAAGCGTCTTTACCCCGATAAAGACCCCGTGGCGCTTCACGAGCAACTATGGGGCATACGATTGCTGGACCCGGCCGGCGGGCAATACGTGTGGAACGACAAATGGCAGACGATGGAATCGACGATTTATGGAAATCCCTGTCAGCCCAAGGAAGGTCCCGCTGGAAGTTTCCTCCCCCGCGGCGTCAAAGCAGGAAACTTTGGCCTGACCTTCGAAGATAACGGTCTACGAGGCGTTGCTGAAATCGAATGGGCGGCGCCGCGAAATTAACGCGGCGTCCCGCATGGTCTACCGTTCGGCTCTGATTTGACAAAATCCCACCACCCTCGGACAAATATCGCCATGGACCCGCTTCTCGCCAACCTCAAATTCGATTCCAATGGCTTGATCCCCGCGATCATTCAGGACGCCGTCACCAACCAGTTGCTCATGATGGCCTGGATGAATCGCGAAGCGCTGACAAAGACGATCGAAACCGGCAAGACCCACTTCTTCAGCCGCAGCCGGAATAAGCTCTGGCTCAAGGGCGAAACCAGCGGGCACGTTCAGCACGTGAAATCCATCGCCGTCGATTGCGACCAGGACGTCTTGCTCATCAAGGTCGAGCAAATCGGCGCGGCCTGTCACGAGGGATTTTATAGCTGCTTTTTCCGCGAATATCAGCGGGGGGCGGATGATTGGAAGGTCATCGGCAAGAAGATCTTTGATCCGGAAAAGGTCTACGGGAAATAGCCAACTTGGCCAGCAAGAAAAAGCCCAAACCCAATCCGCCCGCGCCCGTTGCCCCAATGGCGGCGCTGCCGCTGGGCGGCGGCTTCGGACGCGATCTGGCCAATTGGCTCTTCCCCGCCTATCTCCTCATGATCGCCCTTGGGTTTTTCGCGATCTGGAGATTCGGTTCCCCCGCCGGCAATCCTAATTCCGTCCGGGCCCTGTTCCTCTCCATGAATTGCGCCACCCTCTCGGGTTTCAGCGAAGGGCCCGGCGCCGGCGGGCTGAATAACTTCGGCCAGTGGGCCGCGTTCTTTCTCATCGTCGGCGGAAGTCTTTTCACCATGATTGTCGGCGGATTGGCCGTCATCCGCATCGTTCGCCTTCCCTTCACCGATCTGGAATTGATCACCACCGCCGTGATCGTCGAAGGCATCGCGCTCTTGGTCGGCTCGTCATTGCTGTGGGAAGCCGACCGCTCGCCGTTTCAGGCCATGTTCCTGGCCGGCAGCAGCTTCGGCAATTGCGGGCAATACGTCGCCAATCTTCCCAAGCCGTCTCACCCTCTGGTTCACGTGGTGATTCTTCCGCTGTCGATCCTCGGCGGGCTTGGCCTGCCCGTCCTGATGGAACTCTGGTGCGCGATCATCTTTCGCGCCAAAATCTCAATGCATTCTAAAACCGTTCTGGCCGCCACGGCGTGGCTCTATGTCCTCGGCGTGCTGATCCTTGGTCCGAACCTGGCGGGCCATTCAGGGTCGGAAGTGATCGGCAAGCAACTCCCCGCCGCTTCGGTCCTGGCCGTTGAATCGCGCACGGGAGGCCTGAGCATCGCGTCGATCGACGACATATCCCAACCATCGCGTTGGATACTGGTGGTCCTGATGCTGATCGGCGCCAGCCCGGCCGGAACCGGCAGCGGGCTGAAAACCACGACGGTGGTGGAGTTGGCTCGAGGCGCGCGAAAGTTGTTGCGCGGCGAAACCGTCGGCAAATCTTTCGCAATCGCCGTCGTCTGGCTTGGGACCTATCTCGGCTTACTGCTGGGCGCGGTTCTGCTGTTGTCGCACGTCTCGGGAAACGATCCGGCCGACAATATCCTGTTCAACGCGGTCAGCGGAATGAGCAACGTCGGCTTTTCAGCCACGGCGGTCGCGAGTCAAAAGAGCGTGATGTTCGCATACTGCGCCATCATTCTCGTGGCCCGCATGGCTCCGCTAATGGTCCTATGGTGGATGGCGGAAACAACGGCCGATGCCGAACTGGCGATTGGTTGAGTCGGCCGTGCGGGCAATCAGCTTCCTTTTCGCGGCTGGATGCTCAGAAATGAGGGTGAATAGGCTTAATGGTTTGCGTCACCTTTACTTCTCGCGAGTTGTGGTTTATTCTGATGCTTTAAGCGTATGGACATTCCATGATTTTCGACACAATCTCCTTCATCTACGTGCTGTTCGCGATTTGCGGGGTTTACGCGATTGTCACGGGCAAATTAATGATCGCAAAGAGCTTTGGTCTTAGGGATGGAGCAAGGCTGGGCGGCCTATTCTGCGTTCTGTTTCCAATCGGATCCTTGACCGCCGGCCTCTTTTCGAGGCCGGCGAGGTCACTGAGCGATGCACTGGGGATCGGTAGCACTGGCACGGCGGTTTTGGCGCATGTTCTGCCGCTCGTAGCGATCTTCCCCATCCTGGGCCTCCTAATTCTGCTTTACGGTAACAATCACTCAGAGATGGAACGTACGACGATAGAGATGGCAAACAGATTGGCAAAGACGACGCGATCACCCCGGCCCTTCCAGTTTCGTGTGCAAGGGAAAAACCAATCGAATGGACAGCCCAACGAGTTCCTAAGCCGTGCCGCTACCCGTCAATTGGCTCTGGACTCCGCTGTGGCGATGGGACTCGACCCCGCTAGCATTGTAATCAGCCCGCTGACTATACCTTCCGAGAGCGCTACAGATAAGCCCGACAAAATCGAGACGCCTTGATCGTCCTTGCTTTGCCAGCCGGCCAGCCGAACGGTCGAGGAATCCAACACGATCTTTGGTCCCTGAGGCCTTGCGACTGTGATCGCGATCGCGGTCAGTTCAATCCCGTCCCATCAATTCGAAGTGGCAGGATTTGAACCCCGAGGGCACTTTCTCCCGCAATACCGCGGTTCTTCGCGTCCCCTTCGCGATCTTCGCGTCTTCGCGGTTGTGTTTTTGCTGCATCGAAACCCGTCGTCATTCCATATACTCACACCAAGTCTTACTCGTTTCCCACAGCGTCACGCCGCACAATTTCGCCTGCGTCTGCTCGAATTGCGGCTTCAGCTTGCGATAAATCACCATCGCGATGTTCTCCACCGTTGGGTTCAAATCCGAAAACTCCGGAATCTCAATGTTCAGATACCGATGATCGAATGGCTCGATCACACTCGATGACACGGTCTGCTCGAACTTCGGGATATCGATGAGAAATCCGTTGATGTCCGGCTTGCCGATCAGCGTGACCTGAAGCACATAATTGTGGCCGTGGCCGTGCGGATTGTTGCATTTGCCGAAGATCTTTTGATTTTCCTCCTCGCTGATGGCCGGATTGTGCAGGCGATGCGAGGCGGAGAACTCGAACTTTTGGCTCAATCGAATCATGGGAAACTCCCGCGCAAAGAAACTGAGCGTTAAAAACGGACTCAGGGCCAGACGAAGATGATGCAATTCCGCGGGCGGCCAGGCGTCCTTGAGCCGCTCATAAATCCCGGTGACGAGCATCGCGCCGCCGGCGAGGCGGCCGCGGCGAACGTACGCCGTCACCATCGGCACGACGATTTGGCGCACCTTTTGGTCGATCAGCTTGATGTCCTGCACGAACCCGGTCGGCGGCGACGGCTCGCCCACCAGCGTGACTTCCACGGCCAGATAATGCCCAAGACCCAGCAGCGACGGATATCCCGCGAAACTGTTGGTGGGAGCGGACGCAAGCTGGTTATCCTCTTCGGGATTGACGCAAAACCGGACTTCACGCGTCAGGCGGAACATACCCTCATCTTACGCGGCCGATCAGTTGGGTCGAGTCGTGGCCCCGGCGGCAGCCGCCCGGAATCGCGCGACCTGCTTTCGCATGAACGCGTCGTCGGGATCGAGTTGGATCGCCTGGGTTTCGATGCGCACCGCCTCATCGTACCGGCCGAGGCGAAAATTCGTGTCGGCAAGCGTGTCGAGGATGGCCGCATTGTTGGGCATCAGTGCCGCCGCCTGCTGGGCCCACTGCCGGGCCTCGGGCAGCTTGCGATTGCACTCGGCGCACAGCCACGCGATGCCGTTTAGCTTGTCGGGATCCCGCGGATCGGCGTCGAGTTTTTTCTTCATATCATCATACGCCCATTGGAAAAGCAGATTGGAATCGACGTTTTGGCCTCGCTGCTCGAGCATCGGAACCACGTCGATGGCGATGTCCCCATCAGTCGGCTTCAGCTCCAGCAACTGCTCCATGCGCCGCCGCGCCTGGATTTCATCGTGTTTGGCGACGGCGGCTCGCAGATATCGCCAATAGACTTCCGCCCAGACCGCCGTGGCTGGCACCTCCCAGCGATGGCCCTGCGCATCGACCATGGAGAGGGTGTTCATTCCGAGCATTTGCAATGCCCGTTCCTTGTTTTGGGCGGCCGTCTCATCGTCGCCGCGCTTTATCGCCAGGTTCGCCAGGCGAAAATGCACGTTGACGGCATTCAATCGCTGCTCGACATCGCCGGCGCGGCTCAGGAAGTCCTGGTATTCCTTCTCGGCCAGGTCGTCCCAACCGTGATCTGCAAGAAAATCGCCGACGTCGCTGCGATCCCGCCCGGCGGATTCGACGGTGGCGACATAGCGAGCGGCGTTTGCACTCTTCACGTCGTTCACCCGGCCGTACATCACCGACAGCGCGTATTGAATCTTGGGCGTATCCCGGTCTTTGCCGGCGAGCGTGAGGTCGGCGTCCAATCCCTTCAGCGGCCCATACAATCCCTCCAGCGCGAACAATTCGATCAGCGCCGTCTGCACCCCGGATCGGTCCGGCGGGCTTCCACGCAGGCACTCTTTTCGCCGCCACTCGGCCGCTTCATCGTAGCGCTTTTCGCGGCACGCCTCATCGGCCAGGACGCGGATGACGAAATCGAATTCACCGTCATCGTCCGTGGGATTGGCCAGCTCCAGCTTCGCGCATTGCCGCAGATCGTTCAGCGCCGCCGCCGGGTTGGTGGCGAACTGGGAGTAGCCGCAGAGCGTCAGCATGCGCGAATCATCGGCGGGGGGCTGAATCTCTCGAAACGACTCGACACGGCCTTGCTCGCGCAAGCAGGTTGCGATCGTCCACTGGACAGCCGGGCTCGGATCATCGCGCAGCAGGCGCAAAAGGGCGACAAGCCCTCGGTTCTGGTCGAGATCGGCCAATTGCCGAACCACGTCCCGCCGCGAAGAGATGTCCGCGGTTGAATACCGCGACAGGGCGGCCATCACCTCCGGCGGATCATCCGGCGCATACCACGGCAGATTCAGCAGGATCTGCGCCGCTTGCTGGCGCAAGCCCGGATCGTCGGATTTGACGAGCTTGAGAATGGCCGGGCGCGCGGCGGAACCGAGGGCCGTCAGCGCCTCGGCCGCGGATTGCCGCGTCGCGGCATCGTCCGATCGCAGTTGGTCGATCAGCCGGCCGACGCGCTGCTCCAAAGCCAGCGGTCGGGTGGACGCCCCAACGTCCGTTGCCCAGGCTCCGCTGACCAGGTTGAGCAGGAGGGCCGCCAGCGCCACAAAGAGCGGCGATTTGGCGGCAAAAAGGCCGCGCGCCGGGCGGGCCTTTTTCTCGCCGCAAACATAGTAATCACGCGGAATTTGGAGATAATATTCGCCTGGGGTCATTCCACCTCCGCCCCCCGGAAACGAGGGATGGGCCATGGGTGGGTGAGTCTCGTTTTTTGATCGTAGCAGGAGTTCATGGATGACTGAGAAAAACGTATCCGAAACCGCCGTCGCTTCCAACAGCAAATACGACGAAGGCATGATCCGCGTGCTCAAAAACGTCGAGCACGTCCGCACCCGTCCGGGCATGTACATCGGCGGAAATAACGTCAAGGGCCTGCATCACCTGGTTTATGAGATTGTAGACAACTCCATCGACGAAGCCCTGGCCGGTTTCTGCAAGAATATCTTCGTCAAGATCAACGCCGACGGGTCGACCACGATCATAGATGACGGCCGGGGAATTCCGGTGGGGATTCACCCAACGGAGAAAATCCCCGCGGTTGAGGTCGTTTTCTCAACGCTGGGGGCGGGGGGAAAATTCGATCACAAGGACGGCTCTCCCTATGCCACCAGCGGCGGCCTGCATGGCGTCGGAGGGTCCGTCGTCAATTTCCTCTCGGAATGGCTTGAAGTCGAAGTCAGCCGGGACGGCAAGATTTATCAGATGGCGTTTGCCCGCGGGGTGAAGGCGAGCGAACTGAAGGTCGTCGGCAAATCATCCAAATCCGGCACGAAGGTTTCCTTCAAGCCCGACGAGCAGATCTTCCCGGACATCGAATTCAAATACGAGATGCTGATCGGGCGCTTGCGGGAATTGGCGTTCCTGAACCAGGGGCTGCATATCACCGTCGAGGACGAACGCTCCGGAAAGCGCGAAGAGTTCAAATATGACAAGGGCCTGGTGGAGTACATCCAGAGCCTCAACGAAGGCAAAACGGTCCTTCATCCCTCGATCTATTTCAAGAAGGAAGACGCCGAGAATCGCTTCATCGTCGAAGTGGCCATGCAATACAGCGACGGATTCAGCGAGACGCTGCTGACCTTCGCCAACAATATCAACAACCACGACGGCGGGACGCATCTGAGCGGGTTCAAAACCGCCCTGACCGGGACGATCAACCGTTATGCCGAGTCCACGAACCTGCTCAAGGACCTGCGACCCAGCGGGGACGACGTGCGCGAGGGCCTGGTCGCGATCATCAGCGTGAAGCTTCCCGAGCCGCAGTTTGAAAGTCAGACCAAGGACAAGCTTCTGAACCCGGAGATCGAATCCTTCGTGCAGCAGGCGGTGAACGAAAAGCTGGGGGCTTACTTGCAGGAGAATCCCAAGGAAGCCAAGGTAATTTTTGAAAAGGGATTGCTCGCCGCCGAGGCGCGCGAGGCGGCCCGCAAGGCCCGCGAATTGACGCGGCGCAAGAACAGCCTCGAAGGCAACACCCTGCCCGGCACCCTCGCCGATTGCCGCAGCAAATCCAACGAGACCACGGAAATCTACATCGTGGAAGGTCCCAGCGCCGGCGGCAGCGCCAAGACCGGGCGGGATTCGGAGTTTCAGGCGATCCTCCCCCTCAAAGGCAAGATCCTCAACGTCGAGAAGGCCAACATCGTCAGGATGCTCGGCCACGAAGAACTGCGGACGCTGATCACGGCGATCGGATGCGGGTTCCACGAGGATTTCAATCTGGAAAAACGCCGCTACGGCAAGATCATCATCATGACCGACGCCGACGTCGATGGCAGCCATATCCGAACGCTGCTCCTGACGTTTTTCTTCCGCCACATGCAGGACCTGATCAAGGCGGGGCGGGTTTACGTAGCCCAGCCCCCGCTCTATCAGGTCCTTCGCAAGAAAAAGAGCGAATACATGCTCAACGAGCGGACGATGCGCAAGGCCCTGACCGAACTGGGGCTCGAGGGAACGGAACTCATCATCCGCGACGACGAGGGCAAAGCGCACCGGCGGCTGGCGGGCGAGGAGCTGCGCCGGACCGCCGAACTGCTCAGCAAGCTCGAAGAATTGGCCAGGGTCGTGCAGCGGCGGGGAATTGATTTCGCCGACTTCCTTGGCCGCCGCAGCAACGGCCACCTGCCTCTGTTCCAGGTCATCGTCGCCGGGGAAGAAATGTTCTTCCACAGCGCCGGCGAGCGGGACCAATACCTTCGCGAGCAGAGCCTTGCGACGGAATCCGAGGAACCCGATCCCGCCCAGGGCAACGGCCGTCCCGAAGACAATGGCAAGCGCGTGCAGAAAAATCAGGAGCTTCACGAAGCCAAGGACCTCGACAAGCTTTTCGGTCAGCTTGAACAGTTGGGTTTGTCCATCGAAGACTACTTCCTCACCCAGGAAGAATCAGTCAGCGGCGAAAAGCTCACGACCAAATATGCCCTGGTGAGCGAGGGCAAGGTTCACGACGTGGCGGGGGTCGCGCGAATCCTCCCAGCCATCCTGGCGCTGGGCAAGACCGGCATTGAAGTCAAGCGATTCAAGGGACTGGGCGAAATGAACAGCGAGCAGCTCTGGGAAACGACGCTCGATCCGAGCCGGCGGGTGCTGATGCGGGTCACGCTTGAGGAAGTCGGAGAGGCCGAGCGGCTCTTCAGCGTTCTAATGGGCGAAGATGTGGAACGCCGCCGGCAATTCATCGAAGACCACGCGTTGGAAGTGAAGAACCTGGACGTGTGAACCCGCAGGCGCCGCGGAATCGCTTTCGATTCGCGATCGACTCTTCAAAGCCGATGGCCATCCCTGGGCTTTCTATTTTGGCAAAGGATCCCCGCGATCCAATTGCCCGGCCCGGAAAGGATGATCCTGCATCCAATTTTCGATTGCCTCGCTGCGATCGCCGGGATCGGGGTGGGTCTGAAGGAATTCCGGAGTGTGTCCGCCGGCGCTCTCCTGCTTGAGGATGTTCATCACATCAATCATCGCCCGCGGGTCGTAGCCCGCCTCGGTCATGAACTGCAAGCCGCGCTGATCCGCCTGGGATTCATCATCCCGGCTGAACTTGAGCTGCACCATCTCGTTGGCCAGATCGGCCATGGCCCATGTCGCGAAACCGTTGCGTCGGTTGCTGGCGGCGATGCCCGTGCCCAGGACGATCGACTCACCCAGCCGGCTCTTTTCGATCTGCTGGGCGACGTGCCGCTCCACGACGTGGCCCGTCTCGTGTCCCAGCACGGCCGCCAATTCCGCCTCATCGCTCAGCTTGTCGTACAGCCCGAGGGTGATGAACACCTGTCCGCCCGGCAGGGCAAAGGCGTTCACTGTTTGCATGTCGTTCAGCAGATGGAATTGATAATGATACGGGCTTTTCCTGGCTTCGGACCGCTCGACGATCTTCTGGCCGATGCGCGCAACTTCCTGCGCGGTTGGCTCGGACGGCGGCACTTCTCCGCCCATCTCAGCCGCCATTTGCGGGGCCGATTGCAGGCCAAGAGCCATTTCGTCCTCGGCCGTCATCGCCACGTGCTGCCGCTCGCCCGTCGTGGGATTGACCGACTCGTGACTGTAGTACGAGATGATCCCAAACAGGATCACCGCGATGCCGATGATGAGCCGGAGATTGATCCCGCTTCCCCCGCCCGAGCCATAGCCGACAAATTGCGTCATGTGAGCCTCTCTGCTTTGGTGCACAGTTGCCGGGCGGTATTGGCAATCCCCTGGTGCGCCAGCTCGCAGGCGTAATCGACGCCGATGGCCGCGCGATACGCCTCGATCCTGCGAATCGGATCGGCCGTCGCATCCGCCGCGGCGAGGAAAGGCGCATGCAGCCGTTCCCAGATGGCCATCACCCTGCCGTAGGTCTCGAGCGTTGGGATCATCTGCCCGACCGGTAGTTCGGCAACCGACATCACCACGCTATGCGCCGGCAGGCGGCGAATCAGAACGTCCACCGGCAGGGGCTGCACCGCCGGCAGCGCCACATTTTCCGTCGGTACAATCGCCACCAATTTTCCCGATTGCACCGGATAAACCGCGGCCAGGAACACATCGACGTACAACCCCAGCTTCGCCTGCGCGCGTCGCGCATCGATGGCCGGTTGGATCGATCCCCACCCCGCGATCAAAAGCTGGCCATGCGGAAAACTTTCGATAAAAGAATTGCCGTCGAGTTTGTCCGAGCTTCCCATCGCCAGAATGTCCAGCCGAACGATTCCCTCCCCGCATCGCTGGCGGCGCTGGCGGCGGGACTCCTGTAGCGGCATGTAAAGCCGGGCCAGGGCGTCGAAGTCACGGGCGTCCCATGCCAGCTTCTCGGCGGCGGCCAGCGTCCGCTCCGCCTCAAAATACTCCATGCGCGTCAATTGTTCTTGGCCGAGTTGGCAGAGCTGTTGAATTTGCCCGGAGTTCATCCGCGTATTTGATCGGAAGGAATGTCATTTGTCACTTGTCATTTGTCATTTGTCATTTGTAAAAGCCTCGCGAGAGAGTGCGCACTCAATTCCCGGCAAATGACAAATGACCAATGACAAATGACCAATGACCCCGCGGTGAAACCGCGGTTATGCGACGCCGGCTTTCGCCCCGATCATCTTCCGCAGCGCGCACAGCGCCGCTCGCCAGTCGGCGCTGGTTTGTGTCGTCTCGTAGATCAGCAAATCACCCAGCGTCACGAAATCCCGATTTTCCAGCGATGACTTGATCTGCCTTAACTGCTCGGCGAATTCCGTGACCAGCTCGGTCAGCGGCCGGTTCGCAACCTGCACGTCATCCAGTTTGATATTCAACAATCGCGCCGTTCCGAGCAGCGATTCCTGGGCATGTTGCCAGGTGGTCAAACATCCGGATAGCTTCTCCAGGGCACGGACGTTTTGGTTGTTCTGGAGCAGCCTGGCCGCCTCCGACTTGATCCGATCCGCCTCGCCAAGCTGCGCTTCGACCTGTTGGAGCACGTCCAGGGCCATTTCGTGGGGGTCTGCCGTCTCGATGAAGACTTGATGGTCCTTCAGCGCGGATCGGCGGACGTCCGTCAGCCGGCCAAGGTCCGGCTCAAGCCCGTCAATCAGGACATGCACGACCAGCCGCTTCCCCCGCTTGAGATGGGCCAGGACCTGACCCACGGTCCTGAGGCCCAACTCCTCGGCATGCAGCGGCGAATGATCGACGGTGACGGGCATGTGAATACTCCTGACCTTTCCTATCGGCCAGCGGCCGGCGGAAACGTGAGAAAGTCCGATAAGAATGTTCACAGCAAGCCCGTTCACCCATTCCACGTCTGGAATGACGGCCCGCGGACGGTCGATATACGCATATGCGCCCTTGGCCGGACGGCCGCTAAAATTCCCGTAATGGACCTGATCGTCAACATCGCGACCGCCGGGCGGCCCGACCTTTTGAGGCGGACCCTTCAATCGCTTGGCGAATGTCGGTTGCCCGCCGGCTACAGAGAAGCCGTCGTTGTCGAGAATGGCCCGCGCGCCGGGGCCGAGGACGTGCTTCGAACCGCGCCGCCTTCGTTGAACCTTCGATATATGTACCAGCCGCAAGGCAACAAAAGCGCGGCTCTGAACGCGGCGCTGGCGACATTCGGAGATGGCCTCATCTTCTTCACCGATGACGATGTGAGGCTGGATCCGGGGGTGCTGCAAGCATATTCCGATGTTGCCCAAAAGACGGGCGCGGGAAGATTCTTCGGCGGTCCAGCCGATGTGGACTATGAATCGCCTCCGCCACTCTGGCTCCGGCAATACCTGCCCAAGTCGGCAACCGGGTGGCAATGGAAGTCGGATCCGGATTGCGTGAACGCGCCGGAGTTCCTCGGATTCAACTGGGCGGCGTTTGCGTCGGACCTTCGCGCCGCCGGCGGGTTCAATACCAATCGCGGTCCCGGCTCGCTCTCGGGAAGCACCGGGCAGGAAACCGAGATGCAGCGCCGGCTCCTGCGGCAGGGGCTGCGCGGCGTCTATGTCCCGCCGGCTCGCGTCTGGCATTACGTCCCCGCCGATCGATGCTCGCCGCAATGGGCCATCGAGCGGAGTTTCCGCCATGGCGTGGAGGAGGGAAGTCACGCCGCGGCTGAACCACAAGGGCCCTTCGGCCTGCCGCCGTGGCGGATTATCCGCCAATATCTCAAGGGAATTGCCCGGGGATTGATGTGGTCGCTGTCCACCCGTCCGGAACTGCGCTTTAAGGCGAAACATCGGCGCAGCTACGATCGCGGCTTATTGCACGGAATCCGTCACCAGCGCGACGCGGCGAAGATCAGACGCCCAGCTCCGACGGCGTCGAAGGCTTAGACGCCGCTACGGTTCGCGGGCTCCGCCGGGAGATAGATGTTGAACGTCGTTCCGTGGCCGACCTGGCTTTCCACCACGATCCGCCCCTTGTGGTGTTCGATGATGTCCTTGCAGATGGCCAGGCCCAGGCCGGTCCCGCGCGATTCGTCTTTCCGAGTCGTCCCCTTGGTGGTGAAAAACGGCTGGAAGATTTTCGGCATCAGGTTCTCGGGGATGCCGGGACCCGTGTCGATCACCTGAATCTTCACTTCGTTCTGCTCCACGGCCGATGCCTTGATCGTCAGCGAGCCGCCCTCTGGGATCATCGCCTGGCGGGCGTTGATCATCAGATTCAGGAGAACTTGCTCCAACTGCACGTTGTCGCCCTGGACGCAAAGTTCGGCCGGGATTTGCACGCGCAGGGCGATGCCGTCCTTTTGTGGATCGCGGGCAAGAACCATCAGCGTCTCCTCCACCAGCCCCTGCACGCTGATTTTATTGAAGGAGGATTCGCCGCGCGCCAGACCCAGCATCGCCGTGCAGATCTTTCCCGCCTTCTCGGCGCTGGCAAACGCCTTGCTCAGCGCCTTGCAGATCAATTCCATATCCGGCTTCGGGCCCTGCGCGCTCTGGAGTGCGTATTGGGAATAGCTGACGATCGGCGTGAGCAGGTTGTTGAACTCGTGAGCGATGACCGCCGCGATGGTCCCGATGGTCGCCAATCGCTGCGATTCGGTCAGTTGTTCGCGCAGGGCATCCAATTGTCGCTGCGTCTCGCCCAACTGCGAGAGCAATGATTCCTGGAACCCGACGGTGGGGGGTTGCGGATTACTCACGCCACTGCTTATGTATCGGCCGTCGTGGCGAATCCACTTTGGCGGTGAAATCCCGCGGTTATGGGACGCGGCTCAACTGAGCGGATTCGCGTGTAACGCCCTTGCCCTGGCGCCCACGACCCGCCACCGCCGCTATCCGACTGCCGCCAGCAATTCCTTCGCGACGTAGCGCAGGTGATCCTCGGGCAGTTCCGGATAGACCGGCAGCGCCAGCACCTCGTTGCAGGCCCGCTCGCTCACCGGAAAACTGCCGGCGCCGTAGCCCAGAGATTTGAAGCACTCCTGCATGTGCAGCGGCAGCGGATAGTAGATCGCCGAGCCGATCCCCTTTTCCTGTAGGACTCTTTTGACGCGATCGCGGTCGGGGACTCGCACCACGTATTGGTTGTAAATGCTCCAATTACCCGATTCGATCCGGGGCGTGACGACCTTGCTGCCGGTCAGAAGGCGATCGTAGATCGCCGCGTTGCGCCGGCGGCCCTCGTGCCACGATTCCAGGTATTTCAGCTTGACGTTCAGCACCGCCGCCTGCACCGCGGCCAGGCGGAACATCCCCCCGACGTATTTGTGGTAATACTGATGTCCCGAGCCGTGCACGCGCAGAAGCCGGCAAATCTCGGCGAAGCCGTCATCGTTCGTGCAGATGGCCCCGGCGTCGCCGAATGACCCCAGGTTCTTCGTCGGATAAAAGCTCAGGCATCCCGCGAAGACCGTCGAGCACGCCCGCTTGCCGTGGCGCTTGGCGCCGATCGACTGGGCGGCGTCCTCGATCACCTTCAGATCGTGTTTGGCCGCGATCTCGTTGACCGCCTCCAGGTTCGCCAGTTGCCCGAAAAGATCGACGGGAATGATCGCCCGGGTGTGGGGCGTGATCTTGTCGGCGAGGCGGGAGGGATCGATGTTGAACGACGCCGGCTCAATGTCCGCGAAAACAATCCTGGCCCCCAGGCGGGCGATCGCGCCGGCCGTGGCGAAAAATGTGAACGTCGGGCAGATCACTTCATCCCCCGGCTTGATCCCCAGCGCCATCAGCGAGCAAAGCAGCGCATCGCTGCCGCTGCTGACGCCGATGGCGTGCTTCGTGCCGCAGTACGCCGCGAGATTTTTTTCAAATTTCTCGACATGCGGCCCGAGCACCAGCGACTGCTGATCGAGCACTTCATCCAATGCCCGCCGGATTTCTTCGCGAAGGGGAGCGTATTGGGCCTGTAAATCCAAAAGTTTGACGTTCATGGCCGCAGATTAAGACCGAAGCGTGGTTTTTTCCATAGCCGAGCTTCCCCGGCATCGCCCGGACCCTGAACGGTCAACTTGATGGCCGGAATTGGAGTTCATGGAGATTTTACGCCAGGTAAGAGTCCCACTCGGTCCCAGAATGTCCCACAGGGGGGAGGGGGGCGCTTCGCGAGAGAGTAGATAAGTTGAAAGTAGAGCAGTAGATAAGACGAAAAACACGGATCCGGATTCGGGAAGTGTGGGACATTTGTCGGAAAGTTGTTGTTTTCATGGAAATCGGCGGACATGGCGGTGTCTCCCTGGCAGCGCGAGCCAACTGAGCCCGCGCGGAATAGAAGGCGATGTTGCCCGTTACGAATGCGAACATTTACCTAACTCACGTCAACTTTGCAAGGGAAAAATTTGGAGATTCTTTGGAGGTGAAGTCAACGAGGTCGAGGCAGAGCGGCAGGTCCCCTCTTCCTTCTGCCGGTGGGGCCGTGCCGTATTTTGCGGCACGGCGGCACTCGCGTAAACTTGTGTCTTCCACTAACAGGGATGGGCAAATGATACCCAGAATGGCAGCGCATCTGACTACGTTGATGATTTGCGCAGTTGCCGTGGCCGATGAGGGATTCAGCAAGAGCTACGACAAATTCAAGGACGTGACGACAATCACTTCTCCTTGGGTGTCCTGCGCCAGAAACATCGCGTGCCAATCTTGTTTCAGCTATGCGGGTCAAACCGCCGTCGCGCCGCCAGATAAGGTGTTGCTATACGTTCAAATTGACACGGGCGGCGATACGTCGTTTTCCGGCGACGATGTTGGCAAGCTCTCGATGATTATTCTTCCGGGCGGACCGAAGATTGAAACACCCCTCATCGAATATTCGGCCCAGAGTGAGACTACCACGCACACTCAGGTTTACGACAATAGTGCAGTAGCAGGCACTCACGTTTTCAATCACGAGCATTTGAACTTTGCCCTACCCGCCGCCGATTTCAGTCGCATCGCTTACTCGCGCAACGTCGAAGCCGAAATTGGGAATTTTCAATTCCAATTCCCGGCGGAGCTTTTGAACAGCTTCCGCCGAATTGCGATAATGAATCGAATCGGAGTGTCGGCTCCAGCGATTGCTGCGGTCCCGGGAGGCGTCATTGCCAGCTCGACAACGCAGCCAACAACGATGCCTGACGAAAAACTTGCAGTTCTTAAAGCTGCCTATGAGGCTGCGAAGTCCGCCTGCCTTAATAGACTGGCCACAACGGACCAGTATCAGGCCGCCATTGCGACTCTGCATCAAGCGCAAGCAGACCGAAATGACGCGGCAGGTGCCGACATTCCGGCGGCGGCCAAGGTCCTGCTTGACGCCCGTACTGCGGTGCACGCGCTTGAGCAGAGGGCCTTGGATAGCGATACGGCAGTTGCTAAAGCCAAATCGGCGATGGATGCAGCGCCTTGATGATGGACGTGAGCGGTTTACGCAAGCGGCCGTGTTCGACTAGATTCAAGAGATGCGGCGTTCAATTTCTTGTCGACTTCCTCTTTGGCCCATGACTCGAAGTCCTGCGGGGAAAGGCCGAAGTTATGTTCAGGCTCAGCCACCATTTTAGGCGCTTTTTCTGTGCCGTTAATAAACACAACGACTCTCCCCTCCTTGGGCGAAGTGGCGCTTGCCGTGCCGTATTGTGCAACGTGTGGAATCAGGTGCCGCGGTGCGAATTTCACTTCCAAGTGTTGGTCTACGTTGCCACAATGGACGCGAAAGTTATCCCGGGGGCTAGTTGGGCTTTTCATAACCTAAATTGTAGGCGGCTCGCCTTGGCAGTTCTACTACAACCGTTTCTGAACTGGCTCCCCACGCGCGTTCGGGAAAGGGTGACATGCACCTTTTCTACTATAATTGCATAGTTTATACTGTCACCGCAGGCTCGGCGGTGAGAAACGGTGGATGTCACCGTTTCCACCGTTTCCCATCAATTTGTTTGTAGGTCTTTTCTATCGTGGAGCTTACCCACGCCCAGATTCCATTTGGTTTGTCGCGGACCATGATAGCTGGTTTGCACGTCCGTTCGATTTTCTCAACTATTTTCGCCATCTTGTCTTCGATAGGATCAGGATCAGCCCCAGTCCCCAGCAAAAAGATACGTCTGTTTCTTTCAACGCTTTCGTTGTGTTTATCGAGCTTTTCCCCTGACAGAATCGGCATTTCCGACAATCTAAGCAGCTCGCCTCCTGCACTAGAGATTTCGAGTAATATTATGGGTATATCCTCTATCGGTTTTGCAGCTTCCGCACCAAACAGGGCTTGAAAACGGTGTCGACTCGCAAATAATCGACTGAACACTTTTGCTTTTTGACTCCATCGAACATTAGCGGCATTTTTCCAGTCTCTCGCGTCCTTTTGTTCGGGTGTCTCGCCTGGAGTTGGTTCGCGATGGAATAATTTACCGTGTGGTATGACTGGATTCCGAATGTATTTGATAGCGTCGCGTGCTTCTAAAACGCGGACGAGCATTTCCTCGGCTAGTTCGGCTCTCCGCTTTCCAATGTGCTCCCGTCGCCATGAATTGATTCCCCAAATGGCAACGAATGCAGCCACGATTGTGGCAACGCTCGCCAATATGCTCGCCCACGATTCCAAATCGGAGGGCATCGTAGTGGGCATCACGGAACAATACCCTCCAGCCGCGAAAAGTTCGATAGATGTCCGATCACCCCGAACGATCATTTCAATCGCACGGCCGGCAGGCGTTTGAGGCGCTGGTTTTGCGGATCGACTTCGATGCCGACGGATTCGAGGGCGGTGACGCCCAGAATGGGTTCGATGTCATCTTGTCCAAAAATGATCGTGGCGCCGACCACCTCGCCCATGAATTCGACTTTGGCGACGCCGATTTCCATGACGATTTCCGTGCCGTCGGCCAACTCGTAAGTTCGTTTTCCGCTTGGCTCGAGGCCGATGGCGCGTAAATGTTTGGCTGGGGCCATGCAGTCAATCGCGCCGGCATCGACAAGAAATAATTCCTCCCAACGCCGCTGCGGATCGGCGGGATTACTCACGGCGACGGTTACATGTGTAGCGCCCATTGACGGGAGTATAGCCACCATGACGAAAAAGAGACAGTGCGGCGGGAAAGCCAAGGGGGACATTTCTGACGAATCCGCCACCGGATCGATAAGGCGCGAGGCCGACGCCAAAGGAACAGGGAACACTATACGCGCCGCAGGGCGGTCCGCAGCAGCGGTTGGTCATGCAGCGGCCCCGGGCTTGTCAGGCGCTCGCACCTCCAACTCGGTGATCAAAAGCAGGTCGAGGATGCTGAAATTATCGTCGTCCCCATAAACAATGACCGTACGACCAGCCGGCGAGCGCGAGATGAAATCCTGGTGCTTCACAAAGAACGTTCGACCGTCCGCAAGATGAATCGTGAAAGGCCGAAACGGCTGCGCGTGTAGAACGTTGGTAAGTTGCTCGACGGTCATAATCGCATTATAGCGGCGGTCGCCTGTCAGTATACGAGAATTCAGATCGTTTACCGCTCGGAACCAACGACGCCACCAGGAATATCGCCGCGACCAGCAACAGCATCCAGGCGATGTCGGGATACATCGGCGTCGCGAGCTGAAAAAGCTGCGGCCATCGCTGCGGATCAAATGAAGCCAAATGGTGAGCCACCATGGCAAACGCAAAAACAGCCAGCAGGACGTGCAACAGCGTCAGTTCCATCGACACCGCCACCATCGCCGCCGAGATGCCGCACGCCCAGATCGGATAGCGATCTCCCATCTGGCACATCACCATCGGGAAAACGATCCAGGGAACAACCAGCGTCACGAGGAACCGGACGTCATTGCGCCGGCTGTGCATCGCGGCCGCGGCCGAGGCGATCACCAGGCAAATTCCGTACAGCACCGCCATGGCGGTTTTCACATCCAGGTCGCTCGACCACGCCCAGGTGACGGCCGGAATCGAGGTCAGCCGCCCCAGCCGCCACGGCCCGGGGGTCGAGAACGAAAACCCGAGCGTGCCGAATATGTCGTGGATGTCCCAGTGGTAGCTTTCGCTCAGGAGCGAGGTGAGGTTGGAGAGATTGTGGATGCTCATCTGCATCTGGTCGTGCTTCACCGATCCGTAGGCGAAACCGAGCGTCAGCCACGAATAGCTTGCGTTGAATGAAAGGGACGCAATCCAGACCGCTGCCGCGAAAACGCTCGCCAGCCAAAAGCCCAAGGACCGGCGGCGGAGGAACCAGGGCGGCAGCAACACCAGCAGGAGAAACCATCCCATGGTTCCGCCGGGAAGAGCCGATTGGCGGCCGCGCAAACCGTGGAAGATCAGGGCCGTCGCGATTGCCAGGGCCGTGATGGCGAGAGATGCCAGGAGCAGGAGATTGGCCAGCGTTTGCTCCGGCGCGACCGAATCGGCATCACCGCGGCGGCCGAACAGCGGCGTCAGCACGCCATCGCGCAGGCTTGCGCCCAGCGGGCCGCGCATCATCGACGCGGCCAGGATCAGCCCGGCCGCCGCCATCGCCGTTATGATCCAGGTGAGTTCCTGGGGCGAATTGACGATCCACGGCCAGGTCACCAACTCCACTCCGATCAGGAACCCGCAGAGGATTCGGAGAAGCGCGCCCCATCTCCCCTCAAACAGCGGCCAGAGCATCAGCAGCGGCCCGGCCAGGAGCAACTGTCCCTTGGCCATGGATCCGACGCCCAGAAGAATTCCCGCGGCCATCCACCAGTTCACCGATGCCAGCAGAGCCGCGCCAAGGAACACCGGCAGGATCCAGACGTCCCACTGCGGCCAGGCGTGGGAATCAATCAGCGTGAGAGGATCGAGCCAGACGAACATGGCGGCCACGGCTCCGCACGCCCAGCCGCGATGCACCGTGGGCAGTGCCCGCGCGCTGGCGACCATTACGATCAACAGGGCCAGCAGCCGGAGCCACACCGTCCAGGTCGGCCAGTCAATTCCACCAACTGGCGGCGTGTTCACACTGACGGTCGGCCCATCACTGACGAAAGAAAAGTCATCGCTGTTCGTGGTGCCGCCGGCGCTGGTCGCCGAGACGCGGAAATGCACGGTCTCACCCCGCGTCAGCCCGGCGATCGCCGCAGAGACCGGCTGATCATCCAGCGAGGTATCGACCGATTGGGCGGGCGTGCTGCGCCCGTAGGTGAGCGTGGGTCCGAAATCGATGTGCCATTGCGTGTCCACACCCTGCGCGTTGATCGTTGCCGAGACGGTCGCGTGGTCGCGGGCGGGTTGAATTCCGGCAACGGAAACGGCCGGGGCGGGCCGCGGTGGAATGTGCACCAGCGTCACATAGGCATACCAGAATCCGGCCGTCGCCAGCAGAAAGGCGAAAATGCCATGGGGCACGATCCAAGGCGAATGCGGCGCGACCAAGTTGGGCGCGACCGGGTCCGGCAAACCGCGCCGCCGCCGCCACCACCGGGCAATTCTCGATGGCTTGGGCGGGAGGGCACCGCGATTCACCCACAGCCACACCAGCAAGAACATAATGACCGCGGCCGCAGCGGCGCAATACGCGTTGATTTTCAACATGGGCTCGGCCACGTCTTCGGCCTGGGGCAGCGAAGTGTCCTCGGTTCTCTCCGAGGGGTAGACGTCCATTTCGGGATGCAGGCGCTGAGCGCGGCGGACCCAGAGCGTCATCACCGCCAAGCGCAGCGGAGGATAATCCAGGTCGTAATTCTGGTCGTCCTGGTGGTCCTGCACGACGGAATCCACGAATTGGACCACGCCATGCAAAAGCTCGCCCGCGGTCAATCGACGGAACGTCGCGCTGCTGGCGCCGGCGAGTTCCGGCCGTCCCACTCTTTCCAAAACCCGGGGAGACTGCGCGGCGAGCGCATCGGCCATCGGATCCAGGTTCGCCGCGGTTTCGGCATAACGCATCACCTGGGTTCCGAAGTTAAATCCCCGAACGATGTCGAAGGTAAATCGAATGCTCCGAGTGGATTGCCAGATATCCCGTCGCACCTCCATTCCCGTTCGAAACGCCCAGGCGCCCCCCCAAAGCAGAAATATCGCCACCATCACCCAGGTCAGCACATTGGCCGTACAACGCAAGCGTGTTTGAAAATGCGGACGCGGCGGCTCGGGCGTCGGCGCCGGGGCGAGGATCGCCGGCGTCACCACGACCGGCTGCTCCAGGGCGTCAATGTCATTGGTTTGGCTGGCCAATTTACAGGACCTCGGTTTGAGCCGCCGACCGCCGCGATGGAATCATGGCCAAGAGCAGGTATATCGCCGCCACCAGCATCATCGCCCAGGCGAGGGCCGGATGCGTCGGCTGCGTGATGGACAGGGCAACCGGCGAAGTGCTGGCATGCAACAACATCATTTGATTGCCCAGCATGGTGCAGGCCAGGACGGTCTGAAGGAACGGCAGAAGGCTCATTTCCGCGGAAATGCCGATCAAAGTCGATCCGATGACCGCCGGCAGGACCGTGTAGCGGGCGGTCATCTGGGTCAGCAGGGTGGTGAAGAGCACCCAGGGCGCGACCAGGGCGATCAGGAATCGCGGGTCTCTCCGCCGCATGTGAATTGCCGCCGCCACCGTGCACATCAGCACGGTCGCGAAGAAAATCCAGGCACAAAAACTTTGAAGATCCAGATCGATTGTTCCAAAGAGGGGAAGGTTCAAGGTGGTGACGTGATCATGCAGTTGCCAGCCATATCGCTCGCCGAGGATCGAGGACAGATTGCTCAAGCTGGCAGCGCCCAATTGGATATCGGGATGTTTTTGGGTGCCGTAGACGAAGCCGATTTTCCACCACGACCAAGAGCCGCCGAGATCGAATGCGACAAGCCACAGCGCCGACGCGAAAACCAGGAGCAACCAGCCCGGGATCAGACGGCGAGGCAAAAACCAGGGGACGATGGCAACGCTTAGGCCCAACAGCACGGGCGGGGAGGGCGTCCAGTGATTCAGGAACAGCCTCAGAAGAATGTAAAGCAGGGCCCCCAGAACCAGCGCGGCCATCCAAAGCAGGGCGTTTGCGAGGGCGGGCGACCATCGCTCGACGAAGCGGCGCCAGCGCACGCGGCCGGCGCGGGCCAATTCCGCGAACTGTTGTCGCAAAAGTCCCCGCAGACTCGAAGCCGCGCAGAAAAACCCCGCGACCATTACGGCGATGAAGATCCATCTCATCGCGGCCATATTGGTAACCAGCCACGGCCAGACGACCAACCCGGCCCCAGCGGCCATGCCGGCAACGATGCGAAGGCACCTTCCCGGCCAACCCGCCAGCAGCGGGCACAACACCAGGACCGGAGAGACGAACAGCAGTTGCCCCTTGAACATGCAGCCCACGCCGAGAAGCAGCCCGGCGGCGATCCACCAATCCAGCGTCACGAGAATTGCCGCCACCAGGAAAAACGGCGGGAGCCACGAATCCCACTGCGGCCAACCGAAGCTGTCGAGCATGGAACCGGGATTGAGCCACGCCATGGTTGCCGCGACCAGCGCGCACATGACCGATCGATAGGGGCGGGGCAGGAATCGCGCCAGACAAACCACCGCGAGAAATCTCAGCAGCAGAAACACCCACCATCCCACGCTGGCGACCCGGGCATCGATCAGCGAAATTTCCGTCGCGTCCGGCAGGGGCATCCGCCAAGAGAGATTCGAACGCACGAGCGTGCAGAAGGCAAAAACGATGACGGGGACAAGCAGCATCGGATCGCCCCAGCGGGCGGGCCATGAAGCGTCTTTGGGCAAAACATCCGGCCGACTCCGCGGCCACATAAACCAGGCGGCCAGAGGCGACCGCCGGGGCTTTCCCGGCCGCTCCATCCAGAGCCAAACCAAAATGAAAATCGAAATCGAGGTCACGCCTTCGCAGAAGGCGTTGAATTTCAGCATCGGCTGAACAACGTCCGAGGTGGCGATGATCGGCCGATTGGTGTCGGGATCGTAGACTCTTTGCGGCGTGAGCGGCACGGCGGTAATGCCGGGATATCGCGTCTGAACGTCCCACGCCCAGAACGTCATCACCATCAGCCGCAGCGGGGGATAATCCAGATCGAAATCCGCCCCCTCGCCCCGGTCGCGCAGCAGATGGTCGTACGTCCGCACGCAAGCGCGGAGAATCTGGCCGTACAGCGGCGCAAGACGCTGCCATCGCCGAAAAAAAATCCGCGCATTGAACGGCGAATCAAACAATCCCGGTCCGGGCCGGGCGATCGTCAGGGGCGGATGTCCGGCGGCGATTTCGCCGGCTTCCCGCTGCCGCCGCTCCGGTGATTTTTTCTGCTCATCCTCCTGCGCCACGTCTTCGGCTTCCCGCAGGACCATGTCCCCCTTGTTCAGGGCGTTGTTCATGTCGTCGGAGTGATTTTGAGAGCAATAGACCCAGAAGTCCTGCCGAAGGTCCAGGCCTATGCCGACCATTCGCCAGGCGTAGTAGCCAACGACTGCAAGGACGAAAATCCAGCCGGCCAGACAGATGAATCGCTGGCGCAGCAAGGCTGGCGGCGGCTCCTGCCCATCGCCGGTCATCACCAAATCCCCATTCGTGCCGTGGGACATGGGCCGATATTGCTCCTGGCTGAATTTCATCAGAATAAGATGGCTGGCAAAACATGCAACAGCGTCGCCGCATGGCCTGCGCGGCGGGGTTAAGAGGTAAGACGTGGGCGCGGCGGGTTTGTTGCAGAAACCCGCAACACATAATGGCCGGTGGGGCACCTGAGGGGACAGAAATTTTTGAAAACGGAAACAGAGCCGCGTGCCGGTCCCGCAATCTCAAAGCAACCCGGGATGGTCGATCAAGCAATCTGCCATGCCGAGATGGGCGGTTGGCCTTCAAAATCGTCGCGATTTCGGCGGCGGCGAATCAAAAAGGGTTGGGCCGAACACTCCAAGACCCGGTATGCTTTGCAACGATGGCCGGCGACGTTCGTCAGCCAAGGTTCATATGGGACATGGCGATTACTCTTCTCTTTCCCAATCTTTGGCGGAGAAGCCTATGAGCGCGCCCCCTTCGGATGGCGCCGCGCGCCGACACCGCATTGGGTTCAACGCGATCGCCGCCGCCTTGTGCGTGATGTTGTGTGCAATCTTTGCGTTTCTGGCTCGAAGCGCGGCGATGGGAAAATGTGCCACGTTCGATGAACCGGCGGCGCTGCTGTCCGCCTGGGTGCAAACGCATTACTTCGACTTTCGGGTGGGACCGGAAAATCCGCCGCTTTACAAATATGTCATCGGATTGGGAATACGCGGCGACGAAATGCACATCGATCGCCGGTCGCCGGCGTGGAACACCATGCTGACGGACATAAACGGCAGTGAGTCGTTCATCAGCGACGGCCTGTATCATAGACCGGAGCACGATGTCGATCGTCTGCTCAACAGGGCGCGGTCATGGATGATCGCCCTGGGCGTGGCGCTGGGGGCTGTCATCGCATGGTGGGCATGGCGGTTACGCGGCCCGGTTGCCGCCGTCGTCGCGCTGGCGGCGTTTTGTTTCGACCCGAACATTCTTGCCCACGCTCCGCTCTTAAAAAATGATTTGCCCCTGGCGCTGGTTTTCACCGCATTGATGGGAGGCATCTGGTTGCTTGGCGAACGCGGCACGATCGTGCGGTGGGCAGTCGTGTCGTTATTGCTGGGGGCGGCACTCACCACCAAATTTTCCGGAGTCCTTGGGATCCCGGTGCTGGCCATCGCGCTGCTTGCGCGGGCGGCCGCCCCAGCGCCGTGGCCCTGGTTCGGAGGCTCGGCACTGACGCGCCTCGGCCGGATGGGCGTTGCGGCCGTGTTGTTTGGCGGTGTTCTGCTTTGCAGCTACATCGTCGTCTGGGCGGTCTATGGTTTTCGCTTTGAAATCAGCAGTGAACCCGGGCATTTCTTCGATCCGAGCGCAATCACTCGGGCGGTGAGTCCGCCCCAAGGGGGCGTTGACGCCGCGCGAGGCGACGTGCCCATGTTTTCGTCGGCGGCCCCCTCTTCCAATCGGTTGCTTGGCCCCGCGCAATGGGCGCTAAGCCATAAGCTTCTTCCCGAAGGATGGATCGCCGGCTTCGTCTTTATACAGAATTGGTCTCGCTCGGTTGACGCGTTTCTTTGCCGACAGAGAAGCCCAAACGGGTGGTGGTACTACTTTCCCTTGGCGATGCTTTTCAAAACGCCAATGGCAACGCTGCTGGGCATTGCTCTTGGAGTCGGATATGCGGCGAGGAAATGGGGCCTCGTATCCGACGGAAGACACTTCTGGTCAGCCGCCGCTTTTTTCATCTTGCCGATAACGTATATGAGCGTCGCGATGGCGATGCGCTACGACGTAGGGCTTCGGCTCGTATTGGCCGTCTATCCATTTCTATTCATCGGCATGGGCGCCGTGGCCGCCGATTGCCGGCGGCGCCGCCCCAAAATGACCGCCGCGCTGACGCTCGCTTTATTCGCAGGTTTGATCCTCGAAACATCTTCGGCCTACCCCGACTTTATTTCATTCTTCAATGTTGGTTCAGGAGGCTCGCGCGGAGGGCTGTCTCTGCTGAGTGATTCCAACCTGGATTGGGGACAGGACCTGCCGCTGCTGGGCGAATGGCAGAAAGAGCACCCGGATCGCCCGATCATCCTGGTCTATTTTGGTTCGGCCGATCCCGCTTATTACGGAATCCGCTATTTTAAGACCAGCGGGGTTTCCGTTCTTCCCAGCGCCGAGCGGATCGCCGAAATGCACCCGGTGTTTGCGGTCAGCGCAACGGTTTTGCAGGGCACTTATCTCAATCCCGCGGACTACAAAAAGACCGAGCCGTTCCGCCGGGCCAAATCCTTCGAGACGCTGGGCGGGTCGATTTACCTCTTTGAGCGGCGCTGAAGATGCCTTCGGCGCGCGGCCCAGCCATTCCCGAAATCAATTGCAACGCCATAACAGCGCCGGGCCGTGGCCCCTGAGGTGCTACAGCAAAGATCAGGATGCGGATTGGGGCCCGTGAGTTATATGCCATGCGTAAGCAGATCGAGGGGACGTACGGCAACCCGTGCGGATTTGGCGGCGGCCTGCGCCGTTGCCCAGTTGGGTGCGTACGCCGCATCGCGTGGCGATGTGGGTGGCGGGCAAGCTGGTGATCAACGCGCTGCGAAGGTGCAAAAATGCCGGACTTGCAGTATAGATCGAAAAAGTTGCCGGATTACCGGGAAGAGGGAGAATAGAGGTTTGGAAACACCATGGGCCTATTCAAATCCAAAGACGAACGCCGAATCGAGCGCGAGATGAAAATCCGCGGCGGGATGCGAGCCATCGAGCGCTCCATCCGCCAGCAGGAAAAATTCGCCGACGATTTCATCAAAAACGCCCAGCGCGCCAAGAAGATCGGCGACGACGGCCAATACCAGTTCATCCGCAGCGCCCTGAAGAAAACCGCGGCGGTGAAGAAGATGCTCGAACGCCAACTGCTCTCGATCAGGAACGCCATGCTCATCCAGCAACAGGCCCAGGCCAGCCAGCAGTTCGCCGAATCGATGGCCCTGATGGCCACGGAGATCGGCCGGGTTTTCGGCGAGATGGACCTGACCAAGACGCAGGCCCAATGGGAGCGAGCGGTCCTTCAGGCCGGGACCATGGAAGAGCGCATGGACCTGTTCCTGGATTCGATGGAGCAATCCGCCACCAGCGGCGCCACCGCCGGCGCGCGCGAAGACCTCGTCACGGACGAAGAGATCGACCGCATGATCGCCGCCGACGTGCTGGCCTCCGAAAAAACAGAACTCGGCAAACTGGACCAGTTAGAATCCGAGATCGCCAAGGAACTGGGGACGAATAAGCAGAAGGACTAGATTTTCCGCATCGGACGATTGTTGCTACTATTTGGATATGAAACGTCAGCGACCACTCATAAACATCGACCCTGACATTCAAGGCGGCACGCCCTGCTTTGCCGGCACTCGCGTCCCCGTGAAATCGCTTTTCGACTATCTCGCCCGCGGCCGCTCGCTCGATTATTTCCTCGAACAGTTCCCGTCCGTTAAACGCCAGCAAGCCACCGCCGTTTTGGAGCGGGCCGAAAAACTGATCTCCCGCGGCCCCGCCGCGGCATGAAAGTCCTGTTGGACGAAAACCTGCCCCATGCGCTTCGCGCGGAACTCCCGGGCCACGACGTTGTCACCGTTCAATATCTCGGCTGGTCCGGAACAAAAAATGGTCTGCTTTTGAGCAGGGCGGTCAGCTCCGACTTTGAAGTCTTCGTGACAATGGACGACGGCGTTGCATATCAGCAGAATCTCGGAAGACTGCGGCTTGCGGTAATCGTGCTGCACGCCGCATCCAACGACATGGAGGATCTCAGGCCATTGGTTTCACGCTTGCGCAAAGCGCTCACAAGCAGCAGGCCAGGAAGAGTCTTGCGAATTGGCTGAGACAGTAATTGCATATTGAGCTTATCCGCCGAAGACTCCAGTGGTGTGTAGGCGCGGGAGCTTTGCGATGCTGAGCCGAATTACACGATGGCTCCTCGTTGGTCTGGCGGTCATTCTGTTTACCGTTGCTGCACCAGCCGTCATACTCGCAAGCCTATCTTTCCACGGGACTGGATTTGGTTGGGCCGACAACTCGGTGGAACGCCGCAACTATTCGGCATACGGCGTTGGCTTTCTGAAGGGCTCGGTATTTGTTGGAAGTGGCCATGAAACGTGGTTGCCGGATTCATGCACGCCTTTGTCGGCTCCAGAAGGTGGGTGGTTTTGCGACGGCCGCCTCTCGATGGACTCTCGGATTTCACCGAATTTCATGGGTATTTCTGCCGTCTCCTATCGTCGCGACGTCGGAGGGTATGTATTCACCGCGAGGGGTCTGCTGCCACCCGCGTGGCTCGTCGTACTCTTTTGGAGCTTTCCTGCTGTAGTTTTGCTTGCACGAGAATTCAAAAGCCGGCGACAAAGAGAACGGCTCAAGCATGGTCTCTGCGTCCAATGCGGCTACGATCTGCGGTTCACACCCGACCGTTGTCCGGAGTGCGGATCCATTCCTCCGGGACAAAACGGTAACCAAAGATCCTGCTTTCCTTCGCAAGGCGACACGCGGAATTGAAGCCGAAGCTTTTGCATGCCTTCGCCCCAACCGTGTAAACTCCGCCCGGCACACAATCCCGGAGGAGGTTAAACCGCATGGCCAAGAATCCCGTCAACGTCTGTCTCATCGGCCAGAAATTCATGGGCCGCGCTCACAGCAACGCCTTCTTGAAAGCTCCGAAATTCTTCGATCTTCCGGTTGAGCCTGTCATGCACACGGTTGCCGCACAGGATGAAAAATCCCTGAAAATCTTCGCCGCCAGATGGGGCTGGAAGAATTTCAGCACCGATTGGCGGGCAGCGGTGGCCAATCCCGAAATCCAACTCGTGGACATCGCCGCCCAGAACCACCTGCACCGTGACATGGCCATCGCATCGCTGGAGGCCGGCAAGCATGTCGCTTGCGAAAAACCGTTGGCCGGGACCATCGACGATGCCCGCCAGATTCGCGACGCCGCCAAAAAGCACGGGAAATGCAAAACGTTCGTCTGGTGGAGCTATCGCCGCGCGCCGGCCGTGGCCCTGGCGCATCAGTTGGCCAAGGCGGGCAAGATCGGGCGCATTTACCACGTTCGCGGATATTATCTTCAGGACTGGGCCGGACCCGACGTTCCCCTGATCTGGCGTTTCGACAAGAAAGTCGCCGGCAGCGGCAGCCACGGCGATTTGGGCGCTCACATCATCGACATGGCCCGGTTTGTCACCGGCGAAGAGATCACCGAGATCAACGGCGCCGTTACCGAGACTTTCATCAAGGAGCGATTGCTTCCGTCGGTTGGGTCGGCGGGGGGGATTGCCGGCGGCGCAAAGTCAGGCCGCTCGCGCAAGGGAAAAGTGGAGGTCGATGATGCCGCCCTCTTTTTATGCAGGTTTTCCGGCGGAGCCGTGGGAAGCTTCGAAGCCACCCGATTTTCCACCGGCCATCAGAACAAAAACGGCGTGGAAATCCACGGCGAAAAAGGGGCCGTGAGCTTCAATTTCGAGGATATGAACCACCTGATGTGGTTCGACAACACCGCCTCCGCCAAGCTCAAGGGTTGGATCAAAATCATGGTCACCCATGCCCCGGACCACCCCTACGCCAATGCCTGGTGGCCCGACGCCCATATCATTGGTTACGAACACACATTCATCAATCAGGTCGCCGACGTTATGATGGCATTAGGCGGCAAGGAGCCGGTGGTTCCGCTGGCGGATTTTGAGGATGCGTTTGAGACGCAGCGGGTGCTGGAAGCGGTCTGCATCAGCGCGGCACAGCGCCGCCCCGTCAAACTTTCGGAAGTTCGCTGAAAATGGGGGATGGGCTGGAGCGAAACGGGATTCTTATGATTCGTTTGCGATGCGTGTTGTCGGTTGCGTTGTTTGGGCCATCGCTGCTTGCCGCCAGCGGATGTTGGTCGAATGACTCCGGCGGAACCGGCACCATCAGCGCCCCCGAAGAGCAGACCTATGCCATTACGATTTACGACATCGACGCCAAGCAGCGCGTCAGCTACATTTCCGATCACGTGGCGACGTACATGAGTCACGCCCGCCCGTTGCCCGGGTCCACCGAATTTCTTCAGCGCATCATGCTCGGGAACGTTTTCGACGATTTGTCGGATGTGCTGCCCAAGCTCGCCGGCCCCGATCCCGGCGCGGTTTTCCGCCAGCAGCTTCACATCGTCCAATCGACCCATCCCCAGCTCAACGCCCTGCCGCTGGATACGTCGTCAGACGCGATTGTTGAAGCCGGCCTGCGCGCCGGATCCGACGCCCTGGAAGACGTCAGCACCAGGGTCTTTGCCGATCAAACCGAGTTGGCAACGGACATCAACGACCTGAATTCCAAGATCGACGAGTTGGACACGGCGCCCACCGAAACGCATCGCCAGATCGAGGCCGACGCCGCCGGCAGGATCGGCCGCATCATGCAGAGCATGAGTGCCGCGCTGACTCAGCGGCTCCAACCGGCGGCGCCTTCAACCCGAAAGAGCCTCAAGCCCGCGACGATGCCGTCGTAGAAAATCATGGCCTGGACGAGTCTCTGTGATTTCGATGAACTGAGCGAAGGCCGGGCCAAGCGCGTGGACATCGGCGGTTTTTTTCTGGCGGTTTATCTGCACCTCGGCAAGGTGTTCGTTCTGGACAGCACCTGTCCCCATGCCGGCCACGATCTTTCCGAAGGCACGGTGGAAGAGGGTTGCGCCGTCTGTCGGTATCACGGCTGGAACTTCCGCCTCGCCGACGGCAAGATGCCCTCGGCCCCCGGCGTCGCGATTACCACCTACAAGACCCGCCTCTTTCCGCGCTCCGGCCAGCCCACGCTCGTCCAGGCCGATCTGCCGATTTTCTGACGATTCCCCCCCGGGCAGGTTTATTTAACCGCGGAGCACGCAGAGATCGCTGAGAAGAAGGGAGAAAAAATCATTTCTGTGTTTCTTCTCCCCATCTGTCTCTGCGGACTTGGCGATCTCCGCGGTTCAATTAAACTTTGAGATGAAGGAGCATGCGCGATTGATGAAAACAGCCGCTTCAATCGGCAGACCTTGGTTTGCTCTCCGCCTCCCGCGGCAAAGTTCGCCTTAGCCCGCGAATATCCAGCAGAAATTCCTTCCTCAGCACATACCGCGTCAGCGTCGCCAACCCGAAGCAAACGACGAACGTCTCCCACGTTCCCGGCTCGGTCACCCGGCGGGCGATCCACCACGCCGACACCATCGCCACGATCCACTCCGCCACGGAAATCACAGCGAAATCCAGCCACGGCGTTTGCCGCGAGAGGAATTCCCGCTGCGTGCGAACGTAGCGAACGTGAAAGATCGCCGTCACGGCAATGGCCGGCAGATAGGCCAGCGCGATCGCATGATCCTGTCCATCTCCGGCGCGGATCAGCGGCAGATACATCCCCAGCCCCACCAGCCAGCTCGCCGCCGTCGCGATGAAGAATTTTACGATCGGCGAGGCGCGCGGATACTTGAAGTCGTACAGCCGGCTCAAATGCTCCAGGTATCGGAACTGCTGTTTCAGCGAAAGCTTGGACTCTCCCCTTTGGCGCATCCCGAAATGGATGGGGATTTCCTTGACCGTCTTCACGCGGCATTTACACATCAATTCCAGCGCGATCTTGTAACCCAGCGGCGTGAGGTTCGTCGCCGCGGCGTAACTTTCCCGCTTGAGCGCGAAAAAACCGGCCATCGGATCGGTTGTCCTTCCCGCGAACGGCCGCGCCAGCAACGTGGCCAATTGCGAATTGAACTTGCGGAAGATCCCCCACTCGTCATCGGTGCTTCCCCCGGGCATGTAGCGCGACCCGAGGACGAAATCGGCCTCGCCGCTCCGCAGCGGCTCGAGCAGCGCCGCCAACCGTTCGGGAGGATGCTGGAGATCGGCATCCATGACGCACAGGAATTTCCCACCCGCCGCCGCCATTCCGTGCAGCACGGCCCCGCTCAGTCCATTGGCCGGCTTGGCCCGCACCAGCAACTTCAGCGGATATCGTTGGGCAAGCTGGGCGCAGACCCGCGGCGTGGCGTCCCGGCTGTTGTCATCCACGATCAGAACTTCCCAACTCGCGCCCGCCAGCGCCGCCGCGATCCGCTCCAGAAGCACCGGCAGGTTCTCCGCCTCGTTGATCGTCGGGACGATGATCGACACATCCGGATGCCCGGCGGCATCGGAAGCGGCGGCGGATTGAACCAAGATGTCTTCCATGCAATGTGCCCGGCCGTCCCTGATTATGGCAGGAGCGGCGCTGATTCCCAATCGACGCCGTCACCGCGGTTTCGGCAGATAAATCGCGGTCCGGTATTCCACGGCCCTCAGCTCGTAACGCTCCTTCATCCGCTCCAGGATTTCCGGCCAGGGATTGAACGCCCTCGGTTCGGCATTTTGTGTCAACCATGGGCCGATGATCACCGCGCGGAATCTTTGGTTGGCCAGATCGTCGCGCAGCTTTTGGCCGAATCGCGGATCCTTCAAATCCAGCACGCCGAACATCACGTAATCGAGCATGTATGGCCTGTTTCCAGCCAGGATCGGCAGCACGGGGTTCTCCGTCAGCAGCGGGCCGCGAACGCGAGAATTGCCGGCGTCGAGCAGCGCCGCATCCAACTCTCGGCGGCGATGTTCAGCCAGCATCCTTTTTACATCTCCGAGGCTCGAAGCGGCGGCGTGAATCACCATGACCGATGCAACCAGCGGGACCACGACCCGGGCCATCCGGCCGGAGCGGAATTGCACCGCCACCAACAGAAGCGACGCCATCTGCAGGTCGATCAGGTGATTGATGTCCGTACCGGGCGAGCCGAAGATCGCCAGCGTTCCCAGCGAGGTAACGATCAGCAGGATCGTCGTCAGGTCGGTCCATTTGCGTCGGGCCAGAAGCAGCAGGATCGCCACGGTCCAGAATCCCCCGACCGCTTTGTCATTCAGGAAAATCCTCTGGAAGAAAAGGGGCGGCGCCTTGGTCAGGCGGTGCAGGCCGCCCCCGGCGCTGCCGCAGGCCCTGAAGATCGCAATGGCCCGCCCCTGGCTTGCCCACTGGACCGCCAGCACCGCCAAGAGCACGCACAGGATATATATCGCCGCCAACCATACGGCCCTCTTCTTTTCTCTTCTGGTCAGAAACCAGAGAGTTGCCGCGACGATTCCAAAAATGCTGGTGACTTTCGACATCGCCGCCAGCGCGAAGCACACGGCCGCCAGAGGAATCGCCGGCGAGAAGCGCGCGGTGGGGCGGTCAGCGGCAGACACCACCGCCACCAATCCCCAGACATCCAGCGCCGCCGCCAGAAGGTCTGCCTTGATCGACAGGATTCCCGAGCGGACGCACACCGCGGCCAAGAAGAAGCACAGGATCAGGACCGCAAGCGAAGCGGGGACCTCAAGCCGGCGCAGCAGCGTAAAGAGTCCTGCCATCGCCGCGGCCGCCGTTGCCACCCCGATGAGAAACCCGCCCGTCACCGGAGGGATGCCGGCCCTTATCAATCCCGCGTGCAGCAGGACGTGCAGCGGCCCATAGCGCGTCCCTCCGTAGCCGAGGTCGGACACCAGCGGGCGGTACAGCACCCCGTCGTTTGCGTCCAACGCGAGTGTGGTCCAGATTCCCCCTTCGTTTGCCAGGTCGCCGTAATTGCGCCACGACACCGTCAGCCGCACGCCGAAGCAGATCACGATCAATCCCGCCGCCACCGCCATGACCGCCGTCAGCCAGCGGGAAGTTCTTTCCAGCGGCTGGGCCGCGGCGTCTTGTGGTCGGAGGAAACTCATCGAACTCATTTTGGGGACTTCGGCGATTTCGGCAGATATACGTAATATTCCCCGTGGACGCCCGATAGCGCGTAACTTTGCTCCAGCTTTTTGATGAACCCCGGTCCGAAGTCGCCGGCATTGGTCTCATAACTCTTCTCCGAGGGAGGCGAATTCAGGATCACCGCCCGGAAACGCCGCTCGGAGAGATCGGTCCAGAATCTTTCGGCGATTTGGGGACGCTTCATTCGAATCGTGCGGAAACAGAACGAATCCAGCATGTACGGACGCTCGCCCTCCAGGATCGGGAATATGGGATTTTCCGAAAGAAGCGGGCCGGCAATCGGCGATCGATGTGTGTCCGACAGCGCCGCCAGCATCTGCCCGTGCCTTGCTTCGTGCACGATTCTGACCGTTCGCACCAGATGATTGACCCCGGTGAAACCGACGACCAGGCTCGCCGCCAGCGCGGCCAGCGACCGCGCTTTGGATGCCTTGAGCTGCGTCGCGATGACCAGGACCGCCGCCGCGTCCAGATCGACCAGATGATTGATGTTGGTCCCCGGAGATCCGAAAATCAGCACCGTGCCTATCGAGGTGAGGATGAAAAGAATGACCGGCAACGAAGTCCAGGCCCGGCCGATCACAACCAACCCCAGCGCGATCAACCAGAACAGAACGAAGATTCGATCCTTATGGATGGATTCCTGAAACATGCGCTGCGGGCCAAGGAGCAGTTGCCCGATTCCGCCGCCGCCGGCAGCACAGAGGCGAAATATCTCCAATGCCCGGCCGTCGCTGGCCCGCTGCGTCGCCCATGCCGCGACGCCGATTCCAATCACCCATGCCGCTCCAAGCAAAAACGCCGCTCGCCATTGCCCTCGAAATGCCAGCCACAACCCCGCCGCGGCGATTCCGAAAACACTCGTGACTTTCGTCGCCGTCGCCAGAACGAAGCAGATTGCCCCTGCGAGCAGCAAGAGCCGGCCCACCGGCAATTTCTTTTGTCGCGTTGCCCAGACGACGGCAGACAATCCCGCGAGATTCAGGCCGGCCGGCAACAGGTCGCCCTTCAGCCCGCCGGCTGTCGTGCAATAGCAGTACGCCGCCAGCACGAAGCACGCCATCGCCGCCGCCCTCGGCCGGGGAACTTGAAGTTGCCGCATCAGCGCGTACAGAGCGGCGATCACCAGAACAACGCCGGCCGCATCCAGCAAATAACCGCTGGCCACCGGGCCGATTCCGAGACGCATCAGCCCGGCTTGAAGAACCACGTGCAGCGGCGCATATCGCGAACCTCCGTAGCCGATGTCCGAAACGATCGGTCGATACAGCATCCCATCGCGCGCATCCACCGCCGCGGCCGTCCAAACCCCGGCCGTGGGATCGACGTGGTTGTAGTTTTTCCAGGCCGCCCAAAGCCGGATCGAAAACGTGATGACGATGAAGATCGCCATCGCCGCCGCGATCCGTCCCAGGAGCCGAATGCTGTCACTGGTCATTTGTCACTTGTCATTTGTCATTGGTCATTTGTCATTGGTCATTGGTCATTTGTCAAAACGCATGGGCTATTAACTACAAGTGACAAATGACAAGTGACCAATGACAAGCCCAAACTTGCCCCAAATCCGCCTTCCCTATACCCTCTGCCCCTTCCAATGAGCATCCTCGTCAGCGCGAAAACCAAAGTTATCTGCCAGGGGATTACAGGCTCGGCCGGCGCGTTCCACACCAAGGGTTGCCTCGACTACGGAACCAAAATGGTCGGCGGCGTCACGCCCGGCAAGGGCGGCGCCAAGGATGCCAACGGCCTGCCGATCTTCGACACCGTCCGACAGGCCGTCAATGCCACCGGCGCCGATGCCACCATGATCTTCGTTCCCCCGCCGTTCGCCGCGGATGCGATCATGGAGGCGGCCGACGCCGGCATCGCAACCCTCGTCGCCATCACCGAGGGAATCCCCGTTCTCGACATGGTCGCCGTCAACGCCTATCTGAAGGACAAGCCCAAGAGCCATCTCATCGGCCCCAACTGTCCGGGGATCATCACGGTGGGCCAATGCAAGATCGGCATCATGCCCGGGTACATTCACACCTCCGCCAAAGAGGCCAAGACCGGCAAGAAAGTCGGCGTCATCAGCCGCAGCGGAACCCTCACCTACGAGGCGGTCTGGCAGTGCAGCACGCGCGGCATCGGGCAAACCACCTGCGTGGGCATCGGCGGCGATCCGGTCAAGGGGCTGAATTTTATCGAACTGCTCGGCATGTTCGCCGGCGACGACGAAACCGACGGCATCATCCTGATCGGCGAGATCGGCGGCGCCGACGAGGAGGCCGCCGCCGCCTTTGTCGAGCAGCACGTCAAAAAGCCGGTGGTCGCTTTCATTGCCGGCCGCACCGCCCCGCCCGGACGCCGCATGGGTCACGCCGGCGCGATCATCAGCGGCGGCGAAGGCACCGCCGAGTCCAAGATCGCCGCTTTCAAATCAGCCAAAATCGCCGTCGCCGACAGCCCCGCCACGATCGGCCAAACCATGGCCAGGGTTCTGGGCGTGGGAGCATAAGGGCGGGTAAAATCCGAAGTTCGCCTTCCATGGCTCGCTCCTTCCTTGCACATGGAGAGCGAGTTTGAGGCGAACTGCTTTTTGCGCCAAGGGCTTATCGCACAGATCAAAAAAGTTGCGAAGTACCGGGAGAGGGAGAATGGGGTTGGTGGCAAAGCGCCAATTATTCGCTCTCGCCGGCGGCGGCGTTGCGCTTTTTTACCGCTTTGTCCGCGGCGTCGAACGCCTGCTCGGGCTTCACCGCGCCCTTGTCCATGTCGTTCCAGATGTTCATCAGTTCCTGTCCCGCGCTGGTCAGGCCGGCGGATTCCAGCGAATCGCGATCCGCCTGGCCGCCCAGGTCCAGCAGCGTATCCAAGCGGTCCCGATAAACATCCTGCGAGACCGCGTCGTCCTCGATCCACTGGCTGATCTTCGCCACGTCCTTGTCCGTCAGATTCAATCGCCCGGTTGCCTTGCCGGTCTCGTTGTTCTCCTTGACCATCCGCAATCGGCTGACGGTCATCAACTCCTTGCTGCGCAGGGTCAGCTCCCGTGCGGCCATGAGCTGCTCCTGGGTTTTCATTTCGAATTGCTGGGCCAGGGATTTTCGCAGTTCCGGGGATTTTTGCGTCGCGCCTTGCTGAAAAATCTTCTGCTTGTCAGTGCCGATCTGCTCGATGCGATTGAACAGGCGGTCGCGCTGCTTGGTCAGGAGGATTTCCTCCTTGCGCAGCTCCTGGCGAGACAACTGGCTGAGCGTTTTTTTGTGGCCGAAGATTTTGTCGATGAGGGCCATTTTTTCTTTTGTTTTAGCCGGGTTCGGGTTCGCTGCGCTTGGTTTGAGGGATGGGCGGCGGGGTCGCGGGTTGTGGTGCAATGGGCTTGGCGGCAGCCGGCTCGGGTTTCGCGGCCGTGGGCGCTGCGGGCTGCTTCGTGCCCTCGAGCAGTTCATCGTACAACGCTTGCTCCTCCGCGCTCATGCCGCCGTGCATCGGCGAGCCGACGGAATCGGCCAGCTCGCTTCCGGCCTGAAGCTCGGCCAGCACTTCCTCGGCCGCGGCGGCGTCGGCGGCCATCTCTTCGCTGTCGGGAAGGTTTGCCGTTTTCCCTTGCCGCTGCAATTCCAGGTTATGCAGATGGGTGCTGACGACGTTGATCTGTTGGTTGAGGACCGAGAGCAATTGCTGGCGGCGCTCGATGTCCTTGCGGAGCTGGAGCATTTGCCCGGTGATGCGCCGGCGCGGGAGATCGCTGGCGGCATCTTTGAATTGCTGGCGAAGGTCGGCTTCCTTGCCTTCCATGACGCCCATGTCTTCGTAGCTGCGATCGAGCTGCTGGCTGAGCGCGGTCCTTCGCTCGGAGAGGAAAGCGATTTTCTTTTCCACCTCGCCCTTGCGCGCGAAGAGGGACTTGACGCGATCGATGAACGGCATATCGGCACCTCCCGAAGCGGCGCCGGCGGTCAGCGGCGCGGAACCTTCCCGGAATAAGACCAGCCGGCCGTCCAGCCGTTTGGCTGTCAGGCCCGGGTTTTCCCTGGCGTAGGATTTTAACTCAGAATCGACGAGTTGGGGTGAAAGCTGCAATTTCGCCGCCAATTTATCGGCGGCAATCCCCGCGGCTTGCAGAGAAATTCGATTGGCGTCGATTTCCGAGCGGATACGGGCGCGCTTTTCCAGGTCCAATTCCGGATCAAAAAGCTCCACGAAATCCTGGTTATCCGGCCCGGCGGCGACGCTCCAGCCGCCGGATTCGTTGGGCCAGACGAGAATGACGGTGCGATCCCTCATGCGCGAGGCGGCGTCGCGGGCATCGGGGGTGAAGCCGCTGGTGGACATGATCGCCACGGTGGAGGGAATCCCGGATAGCGGCGGCGGGAGCGAGGCCAGCGTTTGGGCAAGATCGGCGGCGGAGGCGGGAGCGGGAGCCTGCCCGGCGATCAGGGCCCGCGTCGGCGAAATGGATACCGCGCGAAAACGGCCGACCCAGGATCTAAAAAACCACCATTTCTTCCGGCACAGGCCGACTTCGATGGATTGGCCGACGGGCATTTGGCTTTCGAGCTGACGATCGGGCTTGCCCATGTCGTACATGAGTCGCTTGAGTTCGACGCCGCGATCGAGGTGGTTGACATCGCGAATGAGGGTGATGGCGTGCTTGCGGCCGCGGGCGGTGGGCAGACGCAGGCGATCGTCGCTGAGCAGGCGCTCGACGTGGGCGATGAACTGGCGTTCCAGTTGCTGATGTTTGGCTGGATCGGAAGCTTCGGTCATTGCGGACGCCTGCGCCGGAAAAAGAGATACGCCGCGGCCAGGAGGCACCAGGCCCATCCAACGATCGAGAGAATGGCGTAGATGACGTTCATGGAAGTGGAATCCTACGCCACGACCTCGACGCGCGAGGCGAGACGGGTGCCGCAGCGTGGACAGAATGCCGCGCCCGCGGGGGCGGATTTTTCGCACAATCGGTTTCGACAGACGACGCGAAAACCATGGGGAGTGGGCACGTCAACGGCGGGCCGCTGCTCTTGGAGCAACATGCTTACGCGCTGGGCGAGTTCGCCGCGGATTCGCGTGCTGGCGCGCTCGATGTAGCGCTGATGGACGGCGCCGGCGAGGGCGGCGGGAATGGCCCACCAGGCGCCGCAGCCCACGCCGACCAGCCCGGCGAGAATCCACAGCGGACGCAGCCCGATGCCGGGGCCCAGCAATCCCACCGGCCCAACGTGCTGCTTTGCGAAGATCAGATTCATCCGGCGAACGACGCGATGCACGTCGGCGGCGTGCTGCTGCACGTGTAGCCAATGCGATGCGTAGGCGATCGAGAGGCAGATCGTCCAGACGCGGTAGAAGTGCATCGGGACCGGGAGCAAATGACGGCCCCAGCGGTGGATCAACAGCGCGTCGGGCCTGGACCCGTCGAAAAAATAGGTGCCGGAGAGAATGGTTGAAAAATCAAAGCCCGGAGAATTCAGCCAGGGGATGAAAATCGCCGCCAGGATGACGAGCATGATGAGCGGGACGATCCAGAGGGTGGCGAGGGCGCCGGTGTCGCGGACGGAATTGCCGAGTGCCGCCTCGTCTTCGCCGGTGCGGATGCGAAGCCATTGGACGAGATGCCAAAGCTGCTGGCGCTCGAAGGCGACGAAGCGGGCGAATTTTTTCGGCCAAACGATCAGCGGCAGAATTCCAAAGGTCAGCCCGCCGAGGATGAAAGTTTTTACCGGTCCCCAGGCGAGTCCGCGGGCCGGGCGGCTGAGACTGTGCAGGACGGCGGCGGAAAGATGGTCGGGCCGGGCGTTCGGTTCAAGCGTCCACTGAGTTGGGGTGAACTGGCTCATGAATGGCCCGGCGAGGAGAAGCAACAGCCGCGATTCTTGGAAGTTTGCCGCCCAACGGTGGAGCGCGTCAAGGAGGCGCCGCATCGCCGGCAGAAATTAGCCTGCGGGGGATTGACCGTCAGGCAGCGAAGCCGCGTGCAGCGGCGGGGTTTGCTCGAGATGCTGGCGGTGCGGGCGGCCAGGCCGCTCAGCCGCGCAAATCCGGACCAGATGCCGCGAAAGATCAAGCTCACCAGCCAAAGGAAAAACAGCACCCAGGCCAGCGCCACGATCGCGAAGAAGCCGAAGATGTGAAGGGTCATGGGGCCCATATATTTCGATCGAATCATGCCGAGACGGTTTGCGGCACGAGTGTTTCTCCACAAAAGATGCAGTAGCGGTCGCCGGCGTCGGGGAACGCGCCGCATTTGGCGCAGCGCAGGACCTCGGCGACGAGCTGAACGCCGCAGTGCATGCAGAATTGGTCGCCGGCGTCCACGCGCCTTTGGCATTTCGGACAATTCGCGATGACAGCCGCCCGCGGAAGCGGCGGAGGCACAGCGGTCTTGGGCGCTGAAGGCAGCGCCGCCAGAAACTCTTCCGCTGAGGCGAAACGTTTGTCGAGGCGGGCGTAGCTTCGCCGGAAGACGTCATCCAGATATTTGGGGACGGCGCGATTCAGATCGCTGGGGACGTCCGTGCCCGCCGGGCGCTCGCCGGTGAGCATCTCGTAGAGCAGGACGCCGCAGGCATACAGGTCGGAGCGGGCCTCGGCCTGGCCGCTGCGCTGCTCGGGGGCCATGTATTCCAATGTCCCGGCGATATCCCTGGCGGCGGGCGAATTCAGCGAGGCGGAATAGGCGATGGATCCGGCGGCGAAGTTGGCGGCCTTGCCCAGGCCGAAATCAGCGATCTTCACCACTCCCTCCGCATCGTATCCATCGCGGGCGGCGCGCTCGTGAATGAGAATGTTCTCCGGCTTGATGTCGCGATGAATGACGTTGTGGGCGTGGGCGCACTTCAAGCCCGCGAGGACTTGCCGGAGGATCGAAACGACTTGCCCGGTGGCCAGGGACTTTTTCTCGATGAAGGGGCGCAGGCTGGTGCCGGGGACATATTCCATGGTGAGGTAGGGAAGCTCGGCATAAGGATCAAAGCCCAGGGCGCGAACGATATTGGGATGAACCAGGCCGTGAATGGCGACGCCTTCGCCCTGGAGATTGCGGAGGTATTGCGGATCGGTGGGGATTTTGACGGCGACGAGCTGGTCGGTCCAGACGTGATGGTAGGCGCGCCAGACCTCGCCAAAGGTCCCGCCGCCGACCTTGGCATCCAGCACATATTCGCCGACACGTTGACCGGGTTGAGGCATTTTTACACCTTCTCCGCGAGCCAGTCGCAGACCAATAGATTATACACCCCGGCGATGAGGCCGCCGAGGAAAAGAAAGGTCCAGGCGGCGGGGCTGGGCATATTCCAATCGAAGAGCCAGGCGAGCAGGATGACCTCCGCGATGGAATAGACGCCGACGAGCAGACCGCCCGCGGCGTTGCTTTCCATGCGCGCCACCCAGCCGATGATCGCAAAAGAGGCCCACGGCCAGATCAGGACGATGCCCAGCCATACCAAAATGCGGCCGGTGCCGGAGACCAGCATCTGGCGGGTGGATTCATCCATCTGCCACCAGGAGATGGCGGCGATAATGACTACCAAGGCCACCAGGCCGGTTACGATGCGGCCGGTGATGCTTTTGAGGAATTCCATTGGCATGAATCTTAACCGACCGGGCGGGGCTGGTGGTTAAACGGGCGAGATTTCAATAAGTTGACCGTCCCGGCGGCATGTCACATGATGGGCGATCATGGTTCGCCCCCGCACAAAGGCCAAGCGGTTTGATTTTCCGGCCGGGAGGATCATTGCCGGGAAATACATAATCGAAGAAATGCTCGGAAGTGGTTGGGAAGGCGAGGTTTATAGAATTGTCGAGCGCAGCACGGGCATTCGCCGGGCGGCAAAATTCTATTATCCCCATCGCGATCCGACGGGCAAAGCGGCCATTGCATACGCCCGAAAGCTCGACGCCCTGCGGCATTGCCCGATCCTGTTGCAATACCATCACCAGGAAATCGCCTACGTTCGGCGGGGAAAGGTCATCGTCGTCATCAGCGAATTGGTGGAGGGGAAGAAATTGAGCGAATTCCTGTACGAGCAGAAGAATCATCGACTTAGCGCATTTGAGGCGCTGCACGTGCTGTATGTGCTGGCCAGGGGAATCGCCCCGATCCATGCGCGGGGGGAGTACCACGGCGACATTCACGATGACAACATCATGATCCGCCGCCAGGGCATCGGATTTGAGGTGAAATTGCTGGATTTCTTCGATCTTGGCAAGCCGACGCGGGCCAAGATCGAGAAGGACGTGCTGAACCTGATCGAGGTGTTTCTGGCGCTGGTGGGGGGTCGGGCGAGGTATGCGAGCCAGCCGAAGGTGGTTAAAGAGATCATTCGCGGCCAGAAGGATTCGCTGGTCCTGGAGCGATTTTCCAGCGCGGGGGACATTCAAAGGCACCTGGAAACGCTGGAGTGGAGTTGATGAGCTGATTGGAACAATCTGATTTTGTTCTCGCCAGGAGCATGGGTTGTCGGGTATGAAACAAGCAACTGATTACCTGGGAGGCGCCATGGCAAAGAAGCGAACGAGCAAGGGATCACGCAAGTCGTCGAAATCACGCAAGCCCGCGGCCGCAAAAAAGCGGCCGGCGAAGAAAGCCGCCAAGCCAGTCCGAAAAATTGCGAGGAAAGCGAAACGGAAGCCGCGGGGCGGGAAAAAGGTTGTCGCCCGACGAGCCGCCAAGCCAGTCGCGGCGCCTGCCCAGAACGTGGAGGTAGCGACGACGGATGTTGTGGTGACGGAATCGGTGCAAACCGTGACGCCGTCCGAAGGTGAATACAACCCAACGGAGGCGGATTCGACGGACGAGGGAAGTATTATCTAAATAGAAGCGCACCATTCTCAAATCCCCTGTCCCGTTTAGACCCGAAGGGGAGCGCGTTCGTTGGACGTTTGAGAATCCCGGCCGCCCATCTGGTTTGCAGCCGTCCCCTTTTTCTCTCCAATGCTTACCCCGCTTCCCTCCCGCGTAGCGAAATCCAAGAATCAATCACAGTGACCAAATCGCCCCCCCCCAATCTCTCACGGGGGCTGCGAGTCGATGAAGAATACTCCCATCCATCAGAAGTGGTCGAGTAGGGTGATGCCCTAATTTGCAGCCACCGGCTGAGCGGCCATGGCCTTGCGCGCCACGCCGAGGCGACGCGCAATAGCCAGCGGCCGCTTCGACAGGCCCGATATTACCGGCGTTTTGGGAGCGCGGGCGTAATTCCGGACATTACTCCGCCGACGCGGTGGAGTGCAAATCCGCGGTTGCCGATGGATAGGCAAAGCCTCCCATTGGCGTGGCCGAACGTGCAATATGCGTCACATCGTAATCATCACCCATGAACACGACGAATTCGCAAAGACGAATTATATTATGCGCGGGATTTGCGAAGCCTGGCGTGAGAACGGGCTGAACGTGACGGCGCTTCGGGGCCTTGGGAAGCGCGTGGATGCGGATTTGGCGGTCCTGCACGTCGATCTGACGGTGGTTCCCGAGGAGTATCTGGAGTTCATGCGACAATACCCGGTGGCGATCAACGCCGCCGTGGCGGATATTTCCAAACGTCGAATCAGTTGCAACCTGGTTCACCGCGGCGACGGTTACGACGGAGCGGTGATCGTGAAAACGAACCTGAATTTCGGCGGGGGAAGGGAAGCGGAAGTGGCGCAGAGAACGTCGCTGCTGCGAAAATATGTTCGCGCGGTGCGCCGCCGATTGCCGTGGAGTTGGCGGGCGGAGATCGGCGTCTGGGATTATCCGATCTTTGATTCCGTCGCCCAGGTGCCGCGAGCCGTCTGGCACAATCGCGACCTGGTGGTGGAACGCTTTCTCCCCGAGCGTCGCGACGGGTTTTATTGCATGAGGTCATGGATCTTTCTTGGCGAGGTGGAGAGGAACATACTGATGTACGCGAACCAGCCGATCATCAAATCCCTCGTCGCCGTCCGCAAGGAACCAGCCGAGGTGCCGGATGAATTGCGGCAAATGCGCCGCGACCTGGGCTTTGACTATGGCAAGTTCGATTATGGGATCGTCGATGGCCGCGTCGTTCTTTACGACGCGAACAGAACGCCCACGGTTGGCGATCCCGCGCTCTATGTGCCGCTGTTCAAAATACTGGCGCCGGGGATAGAGGCGTTCGGCATTGAGCGATCACACACCGCGGCCGCCTGAATGCAACTTGCGGGGCGAGAATAATTCCACAATGATTCGGCTGTGACGGAATCAAAGCATCGAATTGCTGGGGTCCTCGAATTCGGCGTTTGCCGGCGGGCTTTTGGAGTCGGCTAGCTCGCTGGGCGACAGGGTAAGGAGATTGATGATCTCCGCCTGGACGTTTTTCGGAAGCTTCCGCAAATGCGGCTCGATCATTTCATCCCGTTTCTCGGCGGATTTTCCATCGAAACGGGAATCGACGACGCGAACGCGAATCGAGGCCGAGTTGTATCGATAGGCATCCGTATTTGGAAAGGCATGCCTAAGGACTTTCTCAATCAAACGGCTCTCTTTGGTTCGCATGGCTGTCCAGCGAGGCTTGGTTTGTTGGCTCATGGCAATCCTTGGAAATCGCTGCTTGCGAAGGACACTTTTCGACTCAAATGGTTTTACAATCATTTGGCGTGATTTTGAAAGCCAGTGCAATCCTCAGCTTGGCCCTGCTGCTGCCTTGCTCGGCGGCGCGTGCCGCGGCGGGGGATTCGCCCAAAACGTGGGCCTTCATTCATCCGCAAGACCATTTCAGTTCGGATGCGATGCTGGACCTGCGCAGCCTGAATGAAACGACGGCCGGTGAGTCGGGGTTTGTGCGCATCTCCGCCGACGGCGGATTTGTGCGCGGGGATGGAACGCCCATTCGATTCTGGGCCTGCGGAAGCCGGGAATATATGAAAGCCCCGGATGAACTGGCCCGCCATGCCCGGTTCCTCGCCAAAATCGGCGTGAACATGGTTCGCCTTCATGCCCAGATCGGCGCCGAGGGCGATGCGCCGGAACTGACCGACGTGAATGAAAAGCAGATCGATGGAATCTGGCGGGCGGCGGCGGCGTTCAAGAAGGAGGGGATTTACCTGACGATCTCGCCGTATTGGGCGCTGGATCGCCCGGCGGCGCGCTGGGGCATCGAGGGATACCAGCGGCGCGCCAGTTTGTGGGGTTTGCTATTTTTCAACGAGACGCTGCAAAAGGGATATGAAGCGTGGGTGAGACGGCTGTATTGCCCGACAAACCCGTACACGGGAATTCCGCTGGCGCGCGATCCGGCCGTGGCGATTCTCCAAATCCAAAACGAGGATGGGATGTTCTTTTGGACGATGAACGCCATGGCGCCGGCGCAGAAACGGCTCCTGGGCCGGAAATTTGCCGCGTGGCTCGAAGCGAAATATGGATCGCTGGCGGCGGCGTCGGATGCGTGGGACGGGGTGGGAGCGGCGGGCGACGATTTTCCCGCCGGGGACGTGGCGATCATGCCCGTCGCCCAGTGGACGCGGCCGCAGCATGGAGGCAAGGGAAGACGGCTGGCCGATCAACTCCAATTCTTCGCCGCCGCCCAACGCGAGTTCTACGCGAAGATGGTGAAGTTTTACCGGGAGGAGCTTGGCTGCCGGCAACTGATTAACGCGTCGAATTGGATGACCGCGGACGCGGCACGCCTGAGCGATGTCGAGCGTTACACGGACACCGCGGCGGATGTGCTGGCGGTCAACAAATATTTCACGGGGACTCATCAGGGGAACAACACCGGCTGGCGGATCGATCCGGGCGACTGCTTCACGAGCCCTGCCGCGGTGCTGAACCCTGGCGATTTGCCGACGAACCTGAAACAGGTGAGCGGCCATCCGATGATGGTCACCGAAAGTTCCTGGGTCAGCCCGCTGGACTATCAGAATGAAGGGCCGTTTCTGACCGCCGCTTACGAATCGCTGAGCGGCGTGGCGGGATTGTATTGGTATACCGCGACGGCGGAACAGTACGCCGACGATCCGCGCGTTGGGCTTGTGGATGCGGCGGGCGAGCGTCCGCTGCGCAAATATGATTGCTCGACCCCGGCGCTGATGGGGAATTTCCCTGCGGCGGCGCTGTTGTATCGCCAAGAGTATCTGAAGCGCGGCGAGCCGGTCGTGGTTGAATGCAGGCCGCTGGAAGACCTGTGGAACCGGCGATGGCCGCTCATCGCGGAGGATGGCGGCGCCCATCCCGACGCGGGGCGCGGAGCCGACCCGCTGGCGTTTCTGGTCGGGCCGGTGATCGTCAGCTATGGCGGGGATGCCAGGCAGGGCCGATTGTTCGATTTGTCCAAATTCATCGACCGGGGTAAAAAAGTCATCACCAGTGACACCGGGCAAATCCGCATGGATTACAACGCCGGGTTGTGCACGATCGATGCGCCGGCCGCGCAGGGCGCTACCGGATTTCTGCGAAAAGCCGGTGAGGTGCATCTGAGCGCCATCGACGTCGCCAGCGGCAACGAGCAGGCGTCGATTCTGGTGATCTCCATGGACGGGCGGGCGCTGAGCGAGTCGCGCAAGGTGCTGGTGCAGGTCGGGACGCCCGCGCATCTGGCCGGATGGAAACAGGAGCCGGCGGATTTCACCGGCGGCGATCAGCGGAAGTACCATGGATGGAAGGTGGTGCAGGTCGGCCGGCCGCCATGGATGATTGACGATGCGGAGGGGACGGTCACGATTCACAATCCGAACCTGACGCGGGCGACCGTGCTGGATGTGTCGGGTTATCCGAAGCGGGAAATGCCATTGCCGCGGGAGGGGAGGGAGGTGAAACTGCGTTTGCCTGAAGACGCGATGTATCTGGTTTTGCAGTCATAAAGTCTTTGGGGCATGGGACCTGCGGAGGCGAAATCGGCAGGCGGCGCTTGAAATTTCCGCCTCTGGATTTCTTGGGATGCAAAATGGCGCGATTTTCGATTAGACTATTGTTTGGCGGAGAGTCAAAACGCGGACAGGTGGGCCATGCGTTTGAAATCGACAATTTTTGAGCCGATCGAGCGGCGACTGCCCGTCAAAGTCGTATTGCCGACCGCTCCGGCCGTCGCCCCCATCAGACCGCCGGTTTTCAAGAGGCTGAAGTGTTTGATCATCGTTCCTGCCTTCAACGAAAGCCGGTCGGTGGCAAAGCTGGTGCGGCGGCTGAACCAGTTGCTGCCCGATTGCCACGTCCTGGTCATCGACGATGGTTCGACGGATGACACGGTTCGGCAAATCCCCTCGACGGCCTCGGTGGTGAGCCTGCCGTTCAACCTGGGCATCGGGGGAGCGATGCAGACCGGATATCGATACGCGGCATTGCACGGATACGACGTGGCGGTGCAGGTGGACGGCGACGGCCAGCATCGCCCGCGCGAAGTGGAGAAGCTGGTGGAGACGCTGGTGAGCGGTGAGGCGGACCTGGTCGTGGGATCGCGCTTCATGGTGCCGACGAGCTTTGTGCCGTCGCTGTCGCGCATGACCGGCATCCGCGTGCTCAGCGCGTGGATTCGATGTCTGTGCGGATTGAAAATAACCGATTGCACCAGCGGATTCCGCGCCGTGAACAAGAAAGTGATCCGCGCCTATGCGCACTGGTATCCGGAAGATTATCCGGAGCCGGAAGTCGTGCTCCTGCTGCATCGATCCAAATACAAGGTCATCGAAATCCCAGTGCGGATGCGCCGGCGAATGTACGGCAGGAGCAGCATCAGCCTGGCGCATGGATTGTTCTACGTGCTGAAAGTGAGCGTTTGTCTTTTCCTGGACATGATTCGCCAACCCTGGCCCAGCGACAAGCTCGGCTTACCGTGAACGTGCGTGAGGTGTTCTTATGATGCCCCGGATCATTCTTCTGTGTTTCGGAACGACCGTCCTGATGGTTGCGGTGCGGCGGATGCGCACCTACCGGCTGAAGGAACGGCACATGCTGATGTTCATCCTAACCGGATTGCCATTTTTGGCGCTATCCATCTGGCCGGCGGGATTGTGGTGGGTTTCGGAGCAACTGCACATTGACTATCACACCATATCGATGCTGTGCATCGCGGCGTTTCTGATCCTGGTGATTTTTGAGATGCTGACGATCATCAGCCTTCAGGACCGGAGGATTTCGACGCTGGCGCAGATCGTGGGGATCATGATGGAGAAGGAAGGGATCACGGACCGGCCGCGGTCTGAAGAGCCGGAAGAGGAGTATCCGGCCCCCGCCGCGGCGGAAAGCCGCGGAAGACCGGCGTGACGCAGCGGTGATTATCTCCGGCGGCGGACCAGCGCGCCAACGATGCCCAAAGCCAACAGCCCAGTCATTGCCGGTTCCGGCACATCGGCCATCAAACCGTTGGCGGCCGCGAAGGCATCGACCGCAGCGTAAACGCTCGCGGGCAACACCACATCGCCCCCGTTGGCCTCCTTGCCGAGGTTGGTGACCAAGGCGGTGAAGTCGGCGCCGGTGACCGTGCCGGTGTAATAGAAGTCACCCTGATCCCACCCCGACACCTGCTTGCCTAAGTGGGTGGCCAGGATGGTGAAGTCGGCGCCGGTGACCGTGCCGGTAAGAGTCGCATCGCCGAGCAGGGTGTATTTGATTTCGATCTGGTCGGCGGCGAGGTTGGCGGGGTTGCCGGTGTCGGCCGAATCGGCATAGCCGATGCCATAACTAGGATTGCTCTGGGCCGCGGTGGACATGATCCCGGGACCGTTCCAAGCCCCGCCGGCGTAGCCGCTCGCCAAGTATCCCGCGATGGTGCTGATGGGATCGGGGCCGGAACCGTAGTTGACGAAAAAGTGATTGTTGGTCACGTTTAGCACGCCCGCGCCATTAATCGTCAGCGCGCCGACGGTGAGAGAACCGCCGCTAAGCTGCACTTGATCGCCACCCTCGATCTTTAAGGCGCCTAATACGGTCAACGCGCCGCCGTTGGTGAGGCTGAGCGTTCCGCCTGACACGGTGGCTTGCTGTATTTGCGGGCTACCGCCATTGTAAATGACGTTTCCGCCCGTTACGACGATGACGGGTCCGACGCCGCCCGGATTGATCGCGTTATTGAACGTCGCCGTGCCTGCCAGGTTCACGAATACGCTGGCCGGGCCCCAACTCTGTGTTCCGCTGAAGGTCGCTGCGCCGCTATTCACGAACGCACCGTTCTCCGTCAGCGTGCCGGAGGTTTGGTTGAACGTGCCAACGTTGTTCAATGTCGCTCCGTTATTGATAGTCAGGCCCCCTCCCTGAAGATTCAGCACCGATCCGGGATCGACCGTGACGCCAACATCCTCGACCAGCGTCCCGCCGGTTTCGGTCAAAGAGACGATGAAGATTGACCCGATCGTGTTTTGAATGATTGTGCCGCCGGCCAGGGTGATCGACCCGGCTGTGAGCAAGCCGGACCCGCTCTGGGTTAAGCTGCCGCCGGCATTGACCTGCAGGTTGCCGCTCACCGACGCGCTGCCCCCGGATAAGCCGTACGATCCAATACCACCGGGGCCGAGCAACAGCGAAGTTGCACTTAGTGTCCCGCCGGTTTGAGTCAATGAACCGGCAGCAATTGTGCCCGTTCCGCTTAGTGTGATACTGCCGCCGCTGTTGACAGAAATCGCCGCGGCCGTCAACGCTCCGCCTTGCAGGTTATAAGTCCCGGTTGATCCCGTATTCGCCGCGAGTGTCAGCGCCCCTGTCACCATGTTTGTCCCAGCGGTCTGGGTGAAGTTGCCGGTGCCGTTGTAGCCTACGAACTCATTGCCACTGACGGAAAGAGAGCCGGTGCCACTGAGGTTGTAGGTGCCGGAAGAGTTGGCAGTACGACCCAGATCAATTTCGGCAGTTGCGTTTGTGCCGCCGCTTTGATTGAAGGATCCGATGCCGATGCCTCCCAAATACTCATAACCGCTGACATTGAGTGAGCCGTTTTGTAGCGTGTAGACTCCCGACGAGCTTGCGGTTTGAGCACCAAGGTTGAGGTAAGTCGGCGTATTCGTGCCGCCGGTCTGGGTGAATGTGCCGTTGCCCGAGAATCCGACGTATTCAGTACCGCCGACGCTGAGTGAGCCGGTTCCGCTAAGCGCGTAAGTACCGGTCGCACCGCTACTGTGACCGAGGTAGACGCTGCCAGCCGTGTTCGAGCCGCCGCTCTGGATGAACGTGCCAAACCCGTTGTTACCCACGGTCTCGTTGGCCGCGACGTTGAGATTTCCGCTGCTGAGATTCAAGACGCCTCGGTCGCCGGTTTGATCGCCGATGCTGAGGCCGTTGCCATTACTGTCCGAGCCGCTGAACGACGCTGTTCCCCCGCTCTGCGTGAATGTGCCGGTGCCGATGTAGCCGACGTATCCAGTTCCGGCGACTGAGAGTGAGCCGGTGCCGCTGAGGGCATAGGTGCCTATTGAGCCACTTTCGGTGCCGATGCGGAGAAAGCCGCCGGGCGCGATGGTATTTGTTCCGCCACTGAGGTTGTATGCGCCGCTGCCAAAAACACCGACATTGAGGGATGCGCCGGCGTTGAGGGCGTTGGTGCCGCCGGTCTGATTGAAGGTTCCGTTAACGTTGCCGTTAGAGTATCCATCGCCCACGTCTTCGCTGCCATTGCTCGAGAGCAAGCCGGTGCCGCTAAGGTTATAAGTGCCCGTCGAGCCGGTTGTGCCAGCGACCTGAAGGACATCCCCACTGGAAGTGAGGGTGTTTGTGCCGCCGGTTTGGTTGAAGGTTCCTGTACCGTTATTGCCCACGAACTCGATGCCGGCGACCGAAAGCAAGCCAGTGCCGCTGAGGCTGTAGGTGCCCGTTGTACCACTGCTAGTACCGATCGAGAGATTGCCGCTGGAACTGATCGTGTTTGTTCCGCCACTGAGGATGTATACGCCTACAGCGCCCGGATCACTGCCGACAGAGAGGGAAGCACCGGCATTGAGGGCATTTGTGCCGCCAGTCTGATTGAAGGTTCCGCTGGCGCCGCCGCTAGGGTAGCCATTGCCCACCGACTCCTCGCCATTGCTCGAGAGTAAGCCCGTGCCGCTAAGGTTATAAGTGCCTGTCGAGCCGGCTAAGGCAGCGACCTGAAGGACATACCCGCTCGAAGTGAGGGTGTTTGTGCCGCCGGTTTGGTTGAAAGTCCCTGTATCGGAACTGCCCACGTACTCGGTGTCACCGACCGAGAGCGAGCCACCTGACAAATTGACTTCCCCAGGATCCAAATGAAGATTGTAGGCGGCGGCGCTGCCACTGGAAATCTGCGCTGTGCCGCCATTTTCGATATACGTGTGATCCCCGCCACCAGGCACCTGACTCAACCCGTTGCTTTGATCGAACCAGTTGCTGGCGTTAAACCAATCGCCAACGCCATCCTGCCAGGAAATACTATCCGCCGATGCGAGTTGGGTAGCCGCCAGAACAACGCTCACGGGCAAAACGGCTCGCAGACAGCGCATTAACCAACGACGATTTCGTTGGCCTGATTTGCACCTCGTTGCTTCACACAGTGGTTCAGATTTGCCACGACCCAATCCGCCAGTGTCCATCCGTTCCCTTGAAGCCCTCATCGCATCCCTCCTCTTTTGGCCGGAACTTCCGATATGAACTTGGCCGACGAACGTCGCCAGCCACTTCTGCACACCCTAACAGGTCTTGGCGTGTTCGGCTATACCTTTTCTGGTTTCCAAGCGCCGAAATGGCAACGTTTTTTTGCAAGTTGCCCATCTTGGCAGCTCGGACCGCTATCGCCCCAGCGCTCGCATGACGCGATAACCCCAGACAATTTTTTCGACGTTGAGGCGATGGAGCCAGCGGCTCAGCGGGTCATCGCCGGCGTACCGGCACGCCACGCGATATCCTTCGGCGAATTGTTCGCGATAACCGCCACGCGATTTGCTGGAATCATGCACGCGAAAGCGGGCCAGCGTAGAATCGATCACCAGCGGCGGGCAACGCTGGGCCATCCGCAGCCATAGGTCGTAATCCATCGTCCAATAGAGCGACTCGTCCAATTCGCCGACCGACAATCCGAATGACCGTCGCCAGAAAACCGCGGGCTGGCTGATGAAGTTCATGCGCAAGAGCGATTTGTAGCTGAAAGATCGCAATCGGCGATTTTTGTAATCGGTGACGCTTGGGCGCGCGACGTGGCCGTCGCCGTCGATGATTTCGCACCGCCCCACCAGCCACTGGGCCGAAGGCGCCTGCTCGAATGCTTTTGCTACAATTGCCAAAGAACCCGGGGCATATAGATCATCGCAATTGATCCAGGCGACGATGTCGCCTTTGGCCATGGCCAGGCCCTTATTGATGGCATGGGTCTGGCCGCGGTCGCTCTGGCTGATCCACTGGAGGCGCGGATCGCTGTCACTGACGGATTGCAGGAGCTGGACGCTGCCGTCGCTGCTGCCGCCGTCGATGACCAGCCATTGCAGCTCGAAGTCTCCCGTTTGGGAGAGGATGCTGTCCAGCGTATGGCGGAGATAGTCGCCGCCGTTGAGCGATGGCGTGATGATGGATATCGACGGGGCGGGCATTGGGAAGGGACCTATTTCGGCTCGGGATCGATGCGGGCGCGCGAGAGACAAATGGTTAGCGGACTGCGGAGGCGGGCAACGGTCACCAGGGCCTCGCCCTGCGGCGATACATTCATTGCGGCGAGCCAGCGGCGATAGTAGACATCCTTCGGATCGATTATGACGAAAAGATGTCCCGGAGCGGCGGTGATCGGCTCGTTGGGTTCGGAGAAGGTTCGATCGGCCAGAAATGTCATGATGCGCGCGAGCTTGGTGGGACAGAGGATCACATCCTGGCCGGTGGTGAATTTGGGAATTTGTCGGGCGATGTCGGCATACGGCTGGAATTGGCCGCCTTGATAATCGGCGAGGAATGGGCGTGCCCGCTGGTGCACGATGAAAGCGACCACCTGCCCCATGTTGAGCATGATGCCCGCCAGCAACAGAATCGCGAAAACTCCGTTGCCGATGCGCCGCGGCAAACGAAGGTTGATCGCCCGCAGCAGGTTCCACCAGCCCACCACCAGCAGCGGAAGGATCTGAAGGATGTAACGGTAATCGGAGATCAACAGTATCAGGGTCAAAAGAGTCATGATGACCCACAATCCCCAAAACGGGTGATGGCGGATCAGGGCCACGCCGGCCATCAGGATAATGACGCCGAAAACCGCGTTCAGCCAATCGTAAACGAGGTCCATTCCGAAGATCGCTCGCGGGCTGGTGACTTGCAGCAGATCGCGGAGATTGCCCAGGGCGGTCGTCCGCAGCTCTTTGGGCAAATCGTGGGTGAGCTGATGAAAGGCGTATTGCTCATACAAACCGGCCGGGCCATGTCCGGCCAGTCGGCGCGGATCGAACAGCAGGAACGAGGCGACGGTGACGAGGCAGAGCACGGCGGGCACGGCGGCGGCGCGCCAGTTTCGCCGAGCGATGGCGTTGAAGATCAATGCCAGGATCCACGCGATCAATAGGCCGATCATCGTGGGCCGGGTGCTGACCACGATGATGAGCCCGACCACCAGGATCGCCCAATCCCACCATCTGGCGCGGCGCGAGCTTGAGCCGAATATCGCCTCGTGCCCCGCCAGCACGGCCATAACTCCGGCGAGGAACGGCATGTCGGTGAGGACCTCGAAGCTGTAGCGGAAGAATTGGTGTGAGAAGGCGACCCCCGCCGTAATGAGGATTGCCGTCGGTCGATCATACGCCAGCAGGATCAGCCGATAGATCAGCCCCAGCGCCGCCAGCGCGCAGCCAAGGATGAGGGCGTCGGCGGCGAAGATCAGATGACCGGGAAAAACGCGCTGCACCGCCGCCAGCGCCAGGGGGAAGCCGGGATATACCGTCTCCTGGCGAATGCCGTGATAGGTGTAGCCGTTGCCGCTGGCCAGGCTTCGCGCCAGGTTCAGATATAGCCCGCTATCCGGGCCCATTCGCCACTGACCGTTAAAGCCCAAAAGATAGGCGGCGGCGATGGCGACAAAGAGCGGCTTGCGCAAGCGGTCGGCAAGCCACAGGATGGTTTGGCAGAACATCGCGCCGCTGCGAGCCGGCGCGATGGAGAGGCTGCTCGAGGTTCCCGAATCCATCGTCCCCACGGCCGCCACCTTCGACTGAATTTGGGATAAGTCCATTCGCTCGGGGAAACAGTATAGCGGATTCCCCGGTTTGCGGGGGAATGCCGCGGGCGGGTAGTCTTGCCGGCCACGATGAGCAATGCCCCGCCACTATCGGCCCGGCGGCCGTTTGCCGTGGTCCTGGCCGGATTCCTGGGCTGGTCGCTCGATGCCTTCGATTTCTTCCTGGTGGTGATGACCCTCACCGCCATCGGCAAGGAATTCCACAAGACCGACAGGGAAATGGCCCTGAGCCTCACCTTGACCCTGGCCTTCAGGCCGGTCGGGGCGCTGATTTTCGGCTTGCTGGCGGATCGATACGGCCGCCGTCTGCCCCTGATGATCGATCTGGTCTTTTATTCCGTCGTCGAAGTGTTGACCGGCCTGGCCCCGAGTTTCAAGACATTCCTGATCCTGCGGGCGTTGTTCGGCATCGGCATGGGAGGCGAATGGGGCGTTGGCGCGTCGCTGACCATGGAAAAAGTGCCGGCGAAATGGCGCGGCGTGCTATCCGGTTTCCTCCAGGAGGGATACGCCGTCGGATATCTCCTGGCGGCGCTGGCGTATCGCTTCGTCTTCCCCCACTGGGGATGGAGGCCGTTGTTCTTCATCGGCGGATTGCCGGCGCTGCTCGCCGTCTTCGTCCGTTTCGCGGTGCAGGAATCGGAAATCTGGCAGAAAAATAAAGCGGAATCGTGGACGCATCTCGGTCGCGGCCTCGCCGCCCACTGGCCCATCTTCATCTATCTGGTCGCGCTGATGACGATGATGAACCTCTCGTCGCACGGCACTCAGGACCTTTATCCGACTTTCCTCCAGCGTCACCGCGGCCTGGGCGTAACCGACCGATCCAACCTCGCGGCGCTCTCGATGGTCGGGGCGATCATCGGCGGAATTGCTTTCGGCTTGCTCTCCGACCGCATCGGCCGGCGGCTTGCAATCGTTATGGCATTCTTCGGCGCGCTGCTGGCGATTCCCATGTGGGCGCTGCCGTTGGGGCTTGGGAAACTTGCGCTGGGGGCGTTCGTTTTGCAATTCATGACGCAGGGCGCCTGGGGCGTGATCCCCGCGCATATCAACGAGCTTTCGCCCGATTCCATCCGCGGCTGCATGCCAGGATTCGCCTATCAGTGCGGAAACCTGCTGGCCAGCTATGTCGTGCAGATGGAAGCGGGACTGGCGCAACATTGGGATTACGGCGCTGTCATGGCGATCTCCGCCGCGACATTCTTCCTGCTGGCGATTTTTATCACGGCGATCGGCCGGGAAAAACGAGGCGATGAGTTTGGCGCGGAGCCAAACTATGCGGAGCAGGCTTCGGCGACGGTGGGGAAAAATGTGAACACGTCGTAGAGGTGGGCGCGTCGGAAGGCGTCGAGCACGAGCGGCTGGCCCGCCGCCAGACGCACCTGTCCGCCGTGCGAAGCCAGCCCGTGGCGGAACGCCAGCATCGCCCCCATGCCGATGCTGGAAATGAATGTCACCCCAGCCAGATCCAGCACCACGAGTTTGGGGCGCTGCGCGGAAAGCCGCAGGAAAACTGCCTCCAGCGGCTGGAGAGTGATGGCGCACTCCCCCTTGATATGAACCACAACGGTCTCCGGCAATGTCTCGATCTGAACTTCCATCGGTGCAGCGAGCATGACGTTAACCCTTGGTTGATGCCAAAACAGCCATTATATCGCGGTGGCGGGAAAGGGGAAATCAAATCGCTTCGCGCCGGGCGGTAACGGGTGTGACGCTCATTGTTGGTAGTGGTCTCTTCCCCTCGCCCAGGTAATCCCAAAATTTTTCAGGATCGTCGTAATCCCATGAATCATCACCCTTTCAATCCAATACTTAACCGCAGAGCACGCAGAGATCGCTGAGAAGAACTGAGATAAATCCGTTTTTGTGTTTCTTCTCCGCGTCTGTCTCTGCGTCCTCCGCATTGCAAAGCTGTGGCATCTTGTTTTTTTGGCAAGGTTCAGTGGTCATGCGGCAAGTTTGGTTACGTCGGCCTCG
>JBEKHH010000004.1:0-153824 GCA_050012375.1 Tepidisphaeraceae bacterium | reverse complement strand
GTTCGCCTTCCATGGCTCGCTCCTTCCTTGCACATGGAGAGCGAGTTTGAGGCGAACTGCTTTTTGCGCCAAGGATTTAACGCATAGATCAAAAAAGTTCGGAATACCGGGGAGAGGGGATGAGCGAGTCAACATACGATTGCCCTGTTTCTTAACCGCGCTGGCGCCGCGGCGATTTGCTTACGGCGGACGCGTGCTGTATTTTACGTCTTTCCGGGCAAGAAGACTTGGGGCGGTCGCTTCGGGGCACGCCCCCGAGCTCGGAACCCGATGGAGCGGGCATTTGGATAAGAAAGTGCTACTCACTTTCTTAACGGCTCGCGGCCGAGCGGCTGCGGGCCTCCCATCGCTTTCAGAGCGATTCGATGCGGAGCGTCGGTCAACTCTGCGATCGGCAAGCCACTGGCTCCATCCAATGTCCCGTCAGGAGACGACAGCGTGATCTTCGATAGGCTGCTGGGCATGTTCAGCATCGACATGGGCATCGACCTGGGCACATCCAACACGCTAGTCTGCGTTAAGGGCGAAGGCATCGTGCTCAACGAGCCCAGCGTCGTCGCCGTCAAGAAGGGGACCAACCGCGTCCTGCAAAACGGCAACGCCGTCGGGCTGGTCGCCAAGGAAATGCTTGGCAAAACCCCCGGCTCGATCACCGCCATCCGCCCCCTGAAGGACGGCGTCATCAGCGATTTCGAGATCACCCAGGCCATGCTCGCCTATTTCATCCGCCGGGTGCACGGCCGAAAACATTTCATCGGCCCGCGCGTGGTCATCGCAATCCCCTCCGGCATCACCGCGGTGGAGCGCCGCGCGGTCTACGACAGCGCCGAGCGCGCCGGGGCCCGGCGGGTCTATCTGGTCGAGGAGCCCATGGCCGCCGCCATCGGCGCGGGCCTGCCCGTCATCGAACCCACCGCCAGCATGATCCTCGACATCGGCGGCGGAACGACGGAAGTGGCCATCATTTCCCTGGCCGACATCAGCGTCTGCGAATCCATCCGCGTCGCCGGCGACGATTTCGACGAGGCGATCCTCAGCCACATGAAAAAAACCTACAACATGGCCATCGGCGAGCAGATGGCTGAAAAGATCAAAATCGAGATCGGTTCCGCGGCGTCCACCGGCAACAGCGAGCCGACCATGGAAGTGCGCGGGCGCGACCTGATCAGCGGCCTGCCGCGCAAAACCAGCGTCACCAGCGAGGAAATCCGCGAAGCCTTGCAGGAACCCATCACCCAGATCATCGACGCCGTCAAACGCACCCTGGAGATGGCCGAGCCGGAACTCGCCGCCGATCTCGTCGAGAACGGCATCACGATGGCCGGCGGATCGTCGCTTTTGCGCGGCCTCACGACGGTCATCAGCAACGCCACCGGCCTGGACGTCAGACTCGCCGAGGATCCCCTCACCTGCGTGGCGCGCGGCACGAGCGTTTACCTTGAAAACCTCGAGCTGTGGAAAGAGACGATGGAATCCGACGCCGACGAGGGCTGACCAATAGCCAATGGAGGCGCGAGCGATGTCCCTTCGATTCAGCCAGACTTTTTTCGCCCTGATGGTCCTCAGCTTCTTCAGCGCCTTCGTTCTGCCGCAGCGCCTGACCGACCTGGGACGCACCCAATTCGCAACGCTGCTGATCCCCATTTCTCGGCCAACCTACATCATCGCCAGCGCGATCCGCGCCCATTTCGTGCATGAACCGTCCGAAGACACCCGCCCGGCCCAGGCCATCGAACAGGAAAACCTGATGTTGAAGCAGCAAAACCTGACCATGGCCGCGGAGATCGACCGGCTCGCGCAGCGCGCCGGCGAACGCGCAAGGCTCGGCGGAATCGAAAGCCTCTGCGGCCGATTTGAGGTGGCCGGAACCGATAGCGATAACCACGAAGGCCTGACCATCACCGGCTCGGGGTTGAGCGCGGTCCATGTCGATCAGCCCGTGCTCTCTTCCGCAAACGTGGTCGATTTGATCGGCCGGATTGACCGCGTAGGCTCATTGGCCGCGCATGTCACCCTGGTCACCGACGCGGGATTCACCGTCACCGGGCATTTCTTCTCCGTCTCCGCCGGCGGTGCCGCGGAAAATACAAACTTGATGGCGATCGTTCGCGGCCAGGGCAACGGCAACATGGTCATCAGCACCCTCCCCTTCGAGATAGTGAAAAGAAACGTCCGCGTCGGCGATTGGATTGTCCTGGCCGACGACCGATGGCCCCAGCTTCATGGCGTTCGCATTGGCCGGGTCGCCTCGATTCGGCGGCTGCCCAGTCAATCGCTCTTCGCCGAAATCGGCCTGGCGCCGGAGACGAGTCTCATACACCTCAGCGATGTGTGGGTCATGACCCGCCAGCAGTAAGAATCCCTCGAATATGCGATCGCTCAGCTATTTTCTCCTCGCCTACATCACCCTGGGTTTGCAGGCGGGGATCGCGCGGGCGATGCAGTGGAACACGGCCGCGCCAAATTTCGTGCTCCTTGCCGTGGTTTTCATCGCTCTGAGCGCCCCGCGCGACACGGCCCTGCTGGCGTGCTTCGGCCTGGGCGCCATGCAGGACCTCGCCTCCGGCGGGAGCCTCGGCCTGTTCGCATTCTCCTACGGCCTGGTTGCCCTGTTCATCGTGGCCATTCAACAGGCCGTCTATCGCCGGCATCCGGTGACCCATTTCGTGCTGGCGATGATCGCGGGAATTCTGATTGCCGTGATCCTGGCGATTCATGGCTGGCTTCGCCCTCCCGGGGCGCAGGTGCTGCCGCTGTTTTACACCGCGGTCTATTCCGCGATCCTAGCCCCGTTTGTGGTCGGCGGCCTCCAGCGCATCAGCCGGGTCTTTCGCTTTCAGTCCGCTCGGCGCAGAATGTAGCGATCGATCCGCGGCCACGCATCCGCGTGGCCGCTCCTTCGATTGGCGCATGACATAACCGGGGACATCCCAGGGATGGGACATGTTCGAGCGGCGACTCAAGGTTTTACTGTCCATTCTTCTCGTGGCCTGTGCCGCCCTGGCCATCCGCGCGGCCCAGATTCAGCTTCTCCAGCACGATCTTTGGCGCCGGCAAGCGGCGGAACTCATGAAGCGCGGCGAGTTCATCGAAACCACGCGCGGAACGATCTTCGATCGCAATGGCGTTGAGTTGGCCGATGACGCCCCATGCGTTGACGCCAGCGTCGATTTTCGCGCCACCACCGACGAACCCGATGATCTATGGATCAAGGAGCGAGCCACAAAGAACCTGAAAAGCAGTCTCGGCAATCAGTTCAGGACGCTTTCCAGAGCGGACAAGGAGCGACTTGAGGGCGAGGAGGAAAATCGAATCCGCGGCGATATCGCGGCGATGTGGGATGAATTGGCCCTCGTCAGCAACCAGACCCCCGATCAGATCGACGACATCCGCCACGAAATTGTCCGTCGCGTGGAGATGCGCAAGCGATACATCTGGTGGCGCAATTACGAAGAAACCGCCGCGCGATCCGAGCGCGAAAATTCCACGAGCTGGTATCGGCACTTCCTGCTTGACAGCGCCCCGGACGAATCCGCGATGGATCAATTCGAAATCGAGGTGGGCGAGGAAACGTCGCCGCACATGATCCTGCACAATATCTCGCCCGAGGTTCAGGCTCGCCTCGCCCGACAGCAGGAGCGATTCTTCTGCCTCAGCCTCGTGCCCAGCAAATATCGTGAGTACCGCTTCGGCCGGGTGGGCTGCAATGTCCTGGGCTATCTGGGGGCGGTGGGGCCCGAGGAGGTCACTTTCGACGCGGGATTCACCGATGGCCAGTTGCAACAGTATTGGTCGGACGAAGCCGGCCAGTATTGGCTATTCGATCTGCTTGGCCGCTACGGCGTTACCGCCTTCCGCGAATTGCGGAAATACTGGCCGACCGATCTGGCCGGGCGCGCCGGCATCGAGGCGCTGTGCGAGGAAACCCTTCGCGGCACGCGTGGAAAGATCGAGAGAGTCGCCGGAACCGATCCCCCAACCGGAACCAATCGCGTCATCGATCAGATCGACGCCGTTCCCGGCAGAAACGTCTCGCTTTCCATCGATATCCTTCTTCAGCAGGACATCGAAAACGAATTCGTCAAAACCCGCGTCCACAGAAATAGGGAAACCGGAGAGGTCCTGGAAACACGCTACAACCAGCACGGCGCGGCCGTGGTCATCAAGGTCGATACCGGCGAGGTGCTGGCGCTGATTTCCAATCCCGGCTACGACCCCAAGGACCTTGCAACCCGATATGCCGAACTCGCGGGCGATGAACTCAATCAGCCGCTGCTGGATCGCGCGACGCAGATGGATGTCGTGCCCGGCTCCACGGTCAAGCCGATCATCGGAAGCGGCGCCATCACCGAGGGCATCATGACCTCGCGCGACAAAATCCAATGCACGGGCGAACTGCTGATCGACGGCAAGCCCCAGCCCTACGGACGCTGTTGGATTTATTTCCAATGTCCGCCGCAAGGTCGGCCCATCAGTCACGGCATACCAGGGGCCGGCGACCCTGACATCGGTCCGGATAACATGTTGACGATCTCCGACGGGATCAAGGACAGTTGCAACGTGGTCTTCGAAACCATCGCGCTCAGGATGACAATGTATAAGCTGTCAGCTTGGTTCGACAAATTCGGCCTCGGGCGTCCCACCGGCATCGGCATCGAAGAAAACCCGGGCATGATTTACCGGCCCACCGATGCCAACAAGATCCTCGCCCAGACGCAGACCTGGTCCGCCGGGATAGGCGAAGGCCACATTCAGGCCACGCCCATCCAAATGGCCAATGTCGCCGCCACCCTCGCCCGAGACGGCATTTGGATGCGCCCTCGGTTGATTGCCGCTGGCGACCTTGGCCGCTTCACCACGCGCCCGTCGGTGACGCCGGGGCCGGATGTCGTCGATCTGCATCTCTCCGCCGATGCGCTCCAGGCGGTGCAAAAGGGAATGCGGGAAGTCTGCTCCATGGACGGCACGGGTTCGGCCATCCTCCCGGAAAAGCAGGATCCTCTCCTGAACCAGGATCCCATGCGGCAAATCCCCATCGCCGGTAAGACCGGCTCGGCGCAAACCGGCAAGCTCATGTCATTGGTCGAGCGCGACGCCAGCGGAAAAATCACGGGCATTCGGCAAGTGAATTTCGGCGATCCCGGAACCCAAGGTTGGTATCTTCGTCCAGACTATCCCGATCATCCGGAAAAGCACCTGGCCCATGGCTGGTTCATCGGCTACGCGCCGGCGGATCATCCCCAGATCGCATTCTGCGTATTCGTGGAATATGGCGAAGCAGGCGGTCGCGTCGCCGGGGCCATCGCCCACGATTTGCTTGTGGACTGCGTGAAACGGGGTTACCTTCGGGCGGCGAAATGAGGAGCCCTTGGCCCAGCCTCCGTCCAAGCCTGATCCATCCCGTCGGCCGCCGACGATTCCATATGCCGGCGGCTCGGCGCCGGTCCGCGCCGTCTCGGTGACAGCGCCTCCCGCGCCACCGCCGCCGCCCCGTCCCATCTCGTCCGCCGTCAACCGCAGAAGCTGGACCGAACCCGTTGTCCGCTCCTGGCTCCTTGCCACCCTTGCCCTGGTCGCCATCGGCGCATGGTTCTTTACCCAGCAACTTCTGGCTTTCCGCAGCGAACAGCGGCTCATCGCCACCGGCGCGATCGTCACCGCCACCGTCATTGAGGTCAACGGCGAGGCGCGCGTCGGCGCCAAATACCCCCCGGGATTGCCTTGCACCTTGAAGTTCGATTGGCAAGGCCAAACCATCAATGCCTACGGCATACTCTCCTCAAACGAATATGTGACCGACGGGCAGAGCGCCGTGTTGCGCGTCGATCCGAATGATCCGACCGTTTGGACCGATCGCCACCGGCCCGAACCGCTGGAACAGCGGATCATCGCCGGCGCCGTCGTCATTCCCGCCGCCCTCATTACCCTGGCTGCCGCCCTGATGCTGAGGCGACGGCTGCTCGCCATCTGGCGAGACGCCGAGGCCGTGCTTTTCTCCGTCGTCGATACCCGCCACTCCGCGCTGGCGCCGCTTTCACATACCCTCCGTTGCGTCTCGGCAACCGGACGCGATCCAACTATCGTAACCGTCTATCTTCCCACCAGGTTTCCCAGGCCGCAGACCGGTGAAGTCCTCTGGCTCATTCACCGCACCGGGAAGCCCAAGTTCGCCATCGTTGCGATCGCGTACGAGTGAAAGATGCCCCCGAGCCCGTCGGATTCCGCCCATCGATGTTATACTTCGCCCTTCCGCTTGACCGAGGATTCCCGACCAATCTCGCGGCGCTTTGGGTGGCTGGCCCTGACCGCCGCGGCCGTCATGCTCGCCCGGCTCGCCCTCTCCGTCGGCGTATTCAGCCCGACGATTGATGAATCCTCCCACATCGGGGCGGCCGTCTCGTTGATCGAGGCGAAGAAGCTCGTCGCCCCAGGCTCGCACCCGCCGCTGGCGCGGCTCGTCGCCGCGATTCCACTCTGGCTCGATGGCGCACGCCTTCCCCAATGCCGCGGACAAACCACCATCGGCACCGAAGACCTCGGATACGCCCTCGGAACGCAAGTCCTATATCACAGCCCCAAACCCTATTCCACGCTCCTCATTCACGCTCGTCTGGCGATGCTCCTGTTTCCCGCCATCGCGCTCTTGTATGTATTTCTGTTGGGACGAATGCTGCTCGGCGAGCCCGCCGCGACGCTCGCCGTCGTCTTCTTCAGCGTCGATCCCACCCTCCTCGGTTACGGCTTTTGGGTTGGCAATGACATGGCCTCATGCGCTGGGACCCTGGCCGCCACCTACCACGGTTTGCGATGGCTCGCTCAACCGACCTGGCGCCGCGCGGCCATCGCCGCCGTGGCAATCGGATTGGCGGCAGCGACCAAATTCTCCTGCCTGCTGGTGATCCCGGTGATCCTCCTGCTCGCCCTGGCGCGAATATCGCCGTGGCGCAAGCTGCTGGTTCAATTGCCCGCGATCGCGGCCATCGCCTTGGTGACTTTATGGGCCACGTATTTGTTCAACATCGGCCCGCTCAGCGATCAGGCCGGCCTTACCGCCGTGGCGCATCCGGCTACCGACAACGCCGCGGCACAGGCGATGCGACAGCAATGGCAGCGCGTTCCACGATGGGTGCGCGATACCCCGATTCCCATGCCCAGCTTCTTTCTCGGCCTCGCCCGCCTGGCCGCCCACAATCGCTACGGACATGCCGCCTACCTCAACGGCCAGGTCAGCTCGACCGGATGGTGGTACTATTTTCCCGAAGTCCTGGCACTGAAAAGTCCGCTGGGATTCCTGGCCGCATTGTCGATCGCGATCTGTCTTTGCGTCTTTCGCCGGCAATGGCGCCAGTGGCCGACGCGCGCCATTCTGATTCCATTCGCCGTTCTTTTCGGCGCCGCCATGGCCGCCAAGCTCGACATCGGAATCCGATACATCCTGCCGGCCATCCCGTTTCTCTACCTGTTCGTCGCCGGGCAATTGGCCCGTCCCCGCTGGATCGTGCTTCTGGCCGGCCTGATTCTCTGTAGCGCGATTGAAACCGCCGCCGTTCATCCCGACTACCTGAGCTATTTCAACCTCGCCGTCGGCGGACCGGCCAACGGCGACCGCTTCGCGCTGGACACCAATCTCGATTGGAACCAGGATGTGTATCGCCTCGCGGACTGGATTCGCGCCAACCTCCACGGCAGGCCGTATGCCATCCGACTCAACGGCCTTCGCAACAAGCCGCTGGTCGAAAAACTCGGCCTCGACCCCAAATCCCTCGACGCCTCGCCGCACGGCAAAATCCTCTTTATGAGCAAAAGCGATCGCCTGATCAACGGACGCCTCTCCTGGCTTTCCCAGCGTCAGCCGATCGCGCGCATCGGCTATTCGATTGACGTATATGATCTGACAGGCCCGCCGCGGCCAAACGAGCCGGATGACGTGCCCGCGCCCGATGAGTTGGCGCTTCCAACCAATTGAGCGACACCCCAATCAGCCCGTCTCTCCGGTGTCGGCGGTCCAATCACCGGCGCGCCAAGATTGCGGCGCAACCCGGCGAAGAACATAAAGATTCACATCACCCATCACCGATGGGCCGGCAAAAAGACGGAACGGAAGCCACAGCGGAAACAGGCAGGCCATCTTTAATGGACCGAAAAAGCTGCCGACGGTCTTGGCCGCGACGATGCCCAGCCCGACTTCGGACAGCAGGTGCCGCAGCTGTGCCTCCGGCAGCGGCGAAACGTGGTGATTGTACTGGTATTGCACATCGTCGAAATAACGCAGCGTCCCGGTGAGTAAAAACCGAATTCGCCCCATCCACTCCGCGATGTTGGGCGTCGTCAGAAGCAACAGGCCGTCCTCGTCCAACAACTCGCGCACTTGCGACAGAAAATGCCGGGGAGAATCCAGATGCTCGATGATTTCAATGGCGGTCACCAGCGAAAATCGCCGCCCGAGCGCCTTCGCGAAATCGGAGTTCAAATCGATGGCGAGCGGCGTAAGCTCGGGCACCGCGAATTTCTTCACGTCCAATTCAACGGCCGTAATATCCGTGAAGCCGCCGTCGCGGAGCCGCGCCAGCATCGCGCCCGACCCCGACGCCAGATCGAGAACCGGCAGCTCTTTTGTGCCCAAATCCCTCAGCATCGCCATCGCCGCCTCGTGCGTGCCCGGCGCGCAGCGCATGACCAATCCGCGATAACTGCCGGGTTGCCGACGCCAAAGTGAACCGGACATGTTCCCTTTCGGTGTACCCAATAGACTAACGAACCGTGCCTCCGCTTGTAAGCTCGACATCCGCCAGGGGCGCACTCCTCCTTTCAACCCAAAAAACTTCGCCTCCGCCTTGGCGATCTTCGCGCCCTCGCGGGTATCTTGTGCCGTCGATGAACCGCCTCTGGCAACAGCTCGCCATCGCCACCAACTGGCCCGTATTGGCCGCCGTCGCCGTCCTCTCCGTCCTCGGCGTGATGAGCATCTGGGTCGATTCACCCGCCGATGGAACCAAGCAACTCGTCTTTCTCGCCGTCGCGGTCGGCATCTTGTTCCTCCTGCAAACGGTTAACTATCTGATCCTCGGCCGATACGCCTGGGCGCTCTATTTCCTCAGCCTGATCCTCATCGGATACACCCTCCTGGGCAGCTTCGCCGACAACCGCCTCCCCGGTGTTCGCGCCATCAAAGGCGCCTGCTGCTGGATCGCCTTCCCCGGCGGCGTCAGCTTCGAGCCTTCCGAACTGATGAAAATCTCCTACATCCTGGTCCTGGCCCGTTATCTCCGCTTTCGGGACAACTATCGCACGGTGCGCGGCCTGCTTACGCCGTTCCTGTTGACCCTCCTGCCCGCCGTCCTGATCCTCAAACAACCCGACCTCGGCGTGGCCGCCCTGTTCGTCCCAACCCTCTTCACGCTTCTGTTCGTAGCCGGGGCGAAGGTGAAACATCTTCTGGCCATCGTCGCCCTCGGCGCCGTGCTGCTCCCGCTGCTGTGGTTCAGCGGCGATGAGAACATTCCCCTGTTCAAACACCTGCCGTCGATCGTTCAGAAATACCAGCGGGCCCGCGTCGCCGGCCTGCTGAGCCACGATCCCAAGACCCTCCGCCAGGCCGGTTACCAGCAACTGCGCGCCCTGACGGCGATGGGTTCGGGCGGCCCGACCGGCAAAGGCCCCGGCGAAATCCCCGTCGGCCACGGCGTCCCCGAGGCCCAGAACGACATGATCTTTGCCATCATCGGCGAGCAATTCGGCCTGGTCGGCTCCATCGCCGTGCTGGCCGCCTACATCGTCCTGTTCATCGCCGGCATCGAAATCGCCTCCGCCACGCGCGAGCCGTTCGGCCGCCTCGTCGCCGTCGGCATCGTCGCGCTCCTGGCCGCACAGGCGATCCTGAATCTCAGCGTGGTCATGCGCCTGTTTCCCGTGACCGGCGTGACGCTTCCGTTCGTCAGCTACGGCGGCAGCAGTTTGGTCGCCAGCTACATCGCCGCCGGATTCCTGCTGAACATCGGCCAGAACCGCCCGCTGGTGATCGCCCGCGATTCGTTTGAGTTCGATTGAAGGTTGGTCATTCGTCATTTGTCCCTGCCGAAGGTCCCGATTACATCGGGGGTCATTTGTCAGCAGGAAACGGGTTCAAGGCACCGGCGAGGCGAAACAAAAACCACTTGAAAAACTTGGGACAGAACCAGGCGGTCCCGGACTGGAGTCGGGCAAATGTCACACCCTATCTCAAAATATCCCATTTAGGGGGGGAGGGGGGTGGGCGCTTCGCGAGAGGGTGGAACAGGAGAAAGTTGAGAGTAGAAGGAGTGCGGGTCGTGGAGCATGGGCTTAGCATGGTGATTTGGCATTTCATGGAAGCAGGCGAAGTAAGCCGGACCGTGGGCGCAGGGACAACACAGTGCTGCCCCGTTATCCCAAACTAATACCTAACATTGATTCGCTTTGCAAGGGAAAAATCTGGGATTTTTTGGGACCGACCCGCCTTCATCGAATGCAACTGCGCAGCGAGTCATTTTCCGCTGAGAAAGCGGCGGAGGGATTTGATTGCAAGGGAATCGATGGTGTTTTAGGCGCGAGTTTGGCGTTCAAATCTTGTCACGTCGAAATGGAGTTGGAATTCCGAATGTCCCCAATCCGGTCACCATAGCTTTGCTTCTGGCTGACCTGCGGCAAATGAGGCTGAAAGGCTGTGTAAAGCGACCGTTCTTCTGATGATATAGGTCAATTTAACTTGACATAATGTAAAGTATACATTACAATAAAAGTAAGGCATACTTTACCTTGGGAGGCACAAATGAATTCTCAGCAAAAGCAGGCTTGGTTAACGGTGGCTTTGGCGGCGGTATCGGTTGCGGCCTTTGGAGCGCTGTGGCCAGTGGTGGGGCGGTATCCGGCGATAAGCGCCTTTGGCCTTTTCGGATTCAGTGGCCTTGGGCCGTTGTTTTACAGGAAAGACACCTTGGATGAGCGCGATCGAACCATCGCACGTCGAGCGGCCTTAGCGGCGGGCATGATCTCCTACGGGGTTTTCATCCTTGGGTGCATGGGCATTTGGGGGATCGTGTACCAACTTCGGGGCAGCCAACAGGTTTCCGTTCATGTCTTGCCGCTGATCACCGGGGCCGGCGGATTTGCCTTTTTCCTTGGGTATGCCATTACCGTTCTGGTGATGTACGGCGGTCGCTTGGAGGATGATCATGGCTGACGTCACGAACAACCTTCGCCGGCAACGGTTTGAGCATGGAGAGATCACGCAGGAGGAAGTGGCCAAACATGTGGGCGTGAGCCGTCAGACGATTATCGCCATCGAGTCCGGGCGCTATACTCCATCGTTGGGCTTGGCCTTCCGGCTGGCCCGCATGTTCAAATGCCGCATAGAGGACCTGTTCTCACTCAAGGAGCCGGAGTGAGCCGAATGAAAGGCGAATTGTGCTGCTTCCTTACTTCATACCCAGCTTTCTTCCGGAGGCAAGTAAAGCGAGCGATTCGCGAAGGCGTTTCTCCCGTGTCTCCGGTCGGATGGCGGAATGAATCCACCCCACAAAGTGGCGTCGGTAAGTGGGCGCCAACTGCTGAAAGAAATTCCAGGCCTTGGGATTGGCCTTCAAGGCTTTGGTGATGTAGGCCGGCAGGTCGGAGATTGCAGGACGCGGCGCGTATGTGCTAGCGGTTGGCGCGGCTGCCAGCCCCGGCGCGGTAAGAAGGCCGGCCGCCTTGAGTTCCATCCAGCGTTTTCGATTGAGGTCCGACCACTTGCTGGTAGGCCGTCGCGGCGTGAACTTGCGGGCGTATCGGTCGTCATCAAGGCGTTTGATGAGGCTATCAATCCATCCGAAGCACAGCGCTTCACGAACGGAGTCTTCATAGGGGATTGACGCCACTCCCGTGTGATCTTTGTGAAACGCGAGCCAAACACCCGGACTAGATGCGTGATGCTTTTTCAGCCAGGTTCGCCATTGTTGGCGGTTGCGAATATCCAAGGTTATGAGTTTTGTCGGCATGTCGGGCCGGCCCTCCTGGGCTCCATTATAAATCGAGAGATGGAACCGGGACGTGAGATGGAACCGGGACGGTGAGATAGAACCGGGACGGTGAGATGGAACCGGGACGTGAGCACTTTCCATCGCCCAGTAAAGCGCTCACGTCCCGGTTCCATTCATCCCGGTTCCATTCATCCGTCCCGGTTCCATTCATCACGTCCCGGTTCCATTCATTATTCAGTCGCCAACCATCCACGACTTTCGGTTATGGGTCGATAATACTGCCTCGGCGCTGCTGGTGTTCAATTCTTCGCAAAGGGGGGGAATTGACCGCAAAATCACGGATTCACGTTGATGTTGCTACGAAGCATATCCGTTTGGCGCGATCGGGGATTGTACGTGAAACTCTGGACGTGTCCGTCAACCATGAGGGCGTTGAGCTGGGTGTTGCCCATGTGCCGAAAGCGAATGTTGCCGTCGCCGGCGGGTGCGCCTATGGCGATGCAGAACTGCTGGGTATCGGTGTTGGCATATGCGGCGTTGCCGGATCCGTCGGACGGCAGAATGTCAACGGGCTGGCCGGCATTAATCGCTCCGCCGGGATTGCCGGAAAAGCCATAATCATCCGTCAGGAAGGTCGTGCCGTGGGGGTTGGAGTTTGAATCATTGGCGAATCGCCCGCCGTCGATGCGGAAAGCGACGGGAACGGTGTATGGCACGTTGAACCCGCCGCCAGTCGGCTGCCAATACAACGCCGCGTCAAAAATCAGGCAGATTTCGGAGCTTCGCTTGATGTGGGCAAGGGTGTAAGGCAAATCGAATCGATTCGTAATGGGGTCGGCCGGCACTGGATTTCTTGCGCTGCCCGCCACCTCCGTCCAAGATTGCATCCAAGGCATCAGCCGCGGATGGCAAACGTATTGGGTCACGGTCGCGCCGTCGACGGTGAGGATCGTTGGAAGGTACGCCGCTGTCGGACACATGAAGACCCGCCGAACCGCGCTGGTCATGGTCTGGGCGTTGTCATAAGCGTTGCTGCCGCCTCTGCCCATGTACGGCTGAATTAAAATCGACCAGAAGGTTAGGGGAGACGCAGGACTAAAGTTTTTGCCTGTGTTGGGATCCCAATTGCCCGACCAGTACCCCATCGGCAGGATGCCGTGATTATCCCCGGCATACATGATGATGGCTTGGCCGATCTGCCGCAGGTTTGATTGGCAGGCGATGCTGTTGGCGTTTTCGCGGGCGCGCTGAAGCGCTGGAAGCAAAATCGCAATAAGCACGCCGATAATTCCAATGACAACCAGAAGTTCAACCAGGGTAAAGCCGCGCCGCTGATCGTGGGTCGATCTCTCCACGAGAATCTCCGAATTCCGGCCGTTCACTGGGTCGCCTGTCCGTTGGCAAATCGAAGTGCAGTTGAAAACGACTACTCAATGATAACCAAACATCTCCCGAATTACAAGAAGAAAATCGTCATATGGATTGAGGCGTTACCTCCAAAGCTAGAGGAGCTATAACCGAAAGTCGTGGATGGTTGGCGACTGACTAAAAGCGGAGAAATAAACAGGGACGGCCGCCGGTTTCATCGGTCCCTCCGGCTCACTGTTCAACAATGGACGGCTGTCCCTGTTTTCTGGGGGCAGGGAATTGGCAAAATCAAATTTCGATTGGCCGGGTCCCTATTCCTTCAACACCACCATGCTCTTGCCTTCGACCAGCATGTCGTAAACCATCGCGATGTCGTCGGTGTGGAGACGAATGCAGCCCATGCTCGATTGCTTGCCGATGCTGTCCGGATCGACCGTGCCGTGAATGCCGTAGGAGAGTTTTCCCACCGCCTGGCCTTCGGTGCCGCTCAGGCCGATCCAATATCCGCCTAGAGGATTTTTGGGATCGTCGGCGGGGATGACGCCTTCGCCGCGCGGGCTGTAATACGTCGGATGCTTCAGCTTGCGGTGGGGTTCCACCATCCATGTGCCTACCGGTGTTGAGTCGTCCTTGCCTAGACCCACCCTGTAGGTGGTGACGTACATCGAGCTTTTCTCGCCCGGCAATCCGCCGAGGTACAGGTCCATCGTGAATTTGTGTTTATCGATCACGGCGAAGAAGGGGCCTTCGATGACTTTGATCGTCGCCCCGGCGCGGAGGTGCATGGGGTCGATGCCGTTGATTCGGCCGATCATTTCCCACGTGCAGTCGTGGGCCAGGGCGATCCTGGTGAGGCTGTCGCCGGGTTGCACCACATAGGTCCCGCCATACGGATCGTCCGCGAACCTATGACGGCCGAAGATGACGGTCTGATTGATCTGGCTGATCAACGTCTTGACGGACGCGATCTGGTCGTCGGTCAGTTCGCCGCCTTGCAGCGCATCGTTCAATTGGGCGCGGGCGCTGAGGAGCCGACCGTTATCGATGTCGGACTGTGCACTGGAAATGATGGAAGAGACCGAGAAGCTCGGCTCGGTCGCGGCGGCGGGCTGAAAGGCGGCGGCTTCGGCAATGTGGGCCGGCGCGTCGATCATCGGCGGCGAAGTGGATGGTGCAACCTCCGGTTGCGTGGCCGGCGTGGGGTTCGCCTCGGGCGCTGAATCAGTGCTCAGCAGCGGCGGGGGCGGAGAGGCCGAGCCGGCGCCGGGATGGTTCATTCTGTAAATGAACGACAAGGCGGCGGCGGAAAAGCTCAACAGAAGGATTACGATAAAGAGGCGACTGACGCGGCGGGTTTGGCGACTCAAGAGAACCTCCATGTTCTCGCAAAGACTGGTGCGCGGGTATTACGGGCTGATGCAGTTGGTCGCAAAGCGCCGAATCCCGCGATCAGTACAAAGCATACTCAGCTCCATGTCGTGGTCAAGCACCGGAAGCTCGGGAACGATCTGCTCTTCGAATCCCATGCCGCAGGAAATCCCGATGAAATCCGCCAGGGCCAGGAATCGGTCGTAGAACCCCATTCCGCGCCCAATGCGATGGCCGTCATTGGTGAAGCCCAGGCCGGGAACAATGACCAGGTCGATCATGTTGACGGGGATGGGTTGTCCGCTGACCGGCTCGCGCACGCCGGGACCGGTGGTGGTGATGTTTGTCTGGAGGCTGGTGATTTCCACGGGGAGCATTCGCCGCTGGTCCCAGCTGACCTTGGGGACGACGACGGTCTTTCCGGTTTGCCAACATTTCAGAGCGAGCTGAGCGGTCTCCAGTTCATGCGAGGTGCTGAGATAGAGCATGACCACGCGGGCGGCGGCGAATTCCGGGCTGGCGGTCAGGAATGCCGTCGCCGCTAGGCTCTTGGCCTGGCGCTGGGCGTCCGTCATGGCCGCCAGCTTCTCGCGAAGTTGGCGGCGTATATCGCTTTTATCGGCCGTGTCGGCCATGCAAACCCTCTCGCATTCGCATCCCGCTCTCGCATCCGGGCTACTTCATCTCCGCTGGGCCCTCGGGTGGGGAGTTGGCTGGGTTTCCCGGTTCAGCCCGCTGCTCCATCCTCCGCCCGATCTCCGCCTCGTAGCCTCGGTTCACGGGATTATAATATACCTTATCGACACCAAGATAGTCTTGTCCGACAATTCCGCCGGGAAAATTGTGGGAGTAGAGGTACCCCTCACCGTGGCCGAGGCGTTTTGCCCCCTGATAATGCGCGTCCTTGAGGTGTTTGGGGACCGGCAGGGTGCGGCCCTCCTTGACGTCCTTGGCGGCCTGCCAGATCGCCATTGCCGAGGCGTTGGATTTTGGCGCGGTGGCCATGTAAATGACCGCCTGTGACAGCGTGAGCTGGGCTTCGGGCATGCCGATCTTTTCAACGATATCGAAGGCCGCGGCGGCAACGGAGATGGCGCGGGGATCGGCGTTGCCGATGTCCTCCGAGGCCAGGATGGCGATGCGGCGGGCGATGAAACGCGGGTCTTCTCCCGCTTCGAGCATCCGTGCCAGCCAATAGACCGCCGCGTCCGGGTCCGAGCCGCGCATGCTTTTGATCAGGGCGCTGGCGGCATCGTAATGCTCATCCCCCATGCCGTCGTAAACGATCGCCTTCCGCTGGATGGATTGCTCGGCCACGTCCAGATCGATGCGGATCGCGCCGGCGCCCTCCTGCTGTTGGGAGAGGACGGCGACTTCCAGGGCCATGAGGGCGCGGCGGGCGTCGCCATCGGACTTGGTCGCCCACAGGTCGATGGCGGAATCTGAAATCTCAAATTTCAGATTTCCAAATCCGCGCTCCTTGTCGGAAATCGCGCGGCGCAGAAGAAGGCGGATGTCAGGCTCGCCCAGTGGAGAGAATTGGAAAATCTGGCTGCGGCTGACCAGCGGAGAATTCACCGCGAAAAAGGGGTTTTCCGTCGTCGCGCCGACGAGGAGGATCAAGCCGTCTTCCACGTCGGAAAGCAAGATGTCCTGCTGGGCGCGGTTGAAGCGATGGATTTCATCGAGGAACAGAACGGTGCGGCTTCCGCCGGCGGCCAGGCGTTCCTTGGCCGCATCGAGAATCGCGCGCACTTCCTTGACGCCGACGGACGAGGCGTTCATCTCGACAAATTCGCTCTTAGTGTAAATCGCGATGAGTTGGGCGAGGGTGGTCTTGCCGGTTCCCGGCGGCCCGTAAAAGATCACGCTGGTGAGGCGGTCGGCTTCGAGCATGCGGCGCAGCAGTTTGCCCGGGCCGAGGAAATGTTGCTGGCCGACGAATTGGTCGAGCGACCGCGGTCGCATGCGAATCGGCAGCGGCGCGACGCGGGCGAGGTTCTTCTGTCGGGATTCCTTGAATAGATCCACGATTGAATGATAAGCGACAAACGGCGGGCGACGAACCAAAAAAGCCGAAAATTGGCCGCATGCTCGGTGAAGCCAAATTCTGTGGCACACTTCACCACGGCGCGGGTCGATCGCAATTTTTGCCGAAGGGGGCCTACGCGGCGATCGGCTTGTAATGCAGCCGAAGCAACTGCGATGCATTCAAAGTGGTAAGGCCATAGGCGTGGCCGTCATCGTCAACAAACTCTACCTCGAACACGTCCGGAGCATATACGAACACCACCGTGCCGACCTGCCCGCGGACTAATTTCAACTGCGGCAAGTCCACCGTCAGTGCCACGACGTCGAGTTCGCGAATCTGCTGGTCGCTCATGCTTCTCACCACCGTTTCGCCTGCTGGGCCACCTTCATCGGCAATCCGAACAAATCGATGAACCCGCGAGCCGCCGTCACGTCGTAGCCTTCCATGCTGAAGCTGGCCAATTGCGGATCGTACAGGGTGTGCGGGCTGGTGACGCCGGCCGCGGTGGCGCGGCCTTTGAACAGCTTCACCTTCACCTGCCCAGTCACCGGTCCTTGCGTGTGATCGATGAACGCCTGGAGCGCTTCGCGCAGCGGATGAAACCATTGTCCGTAATACACCAATTCCGCATAGCGGAGTGAGACCTGCTGCTTGTAATGGAACGTGTCGCGCTCGACGCAGATTTGTTCCAGGGCCTTGTGGGCCTCGTACAGAATCGTCCCGCCGGGCGTTTCGTACGCGCCGCGCGATTTCATGCCGACCAGGCGGTTCTCGGCCAACTGCGTTTGACCTACCGCGTGCTTGCCGCCAAGCTCGTTGAGCGTCGCGATCAATTCGTGGCCGGGCATTTTCTTGCCGTCGACGGCGACGGGATTGCCGTGATCAAAATCGACCGTCACGTAGCGCGGCTCGCTCGGCGCCTTGGAGACCGGGACGGAGATCAGCCACAGATCGTCCTTCGGCTCGTTGGCGGGGGATTCCAGATCGGCCCCTTCGTGGCTGATATGCCAGAGGTTCCGGTCCCGGCTGTAGATTTTCTTCTTGCTCTGTTCGACGGGCACGCCTTTCTTGTTGGCGTAGTCGATTGCGCTTTCCCGGTCGCGCAGGCCGAAGGTCGGGTCCTTCCACGGCGCGATGATTTTCAGCTCGGGGGCCAGCGACATATACGTTAGTTCAAAGCGCACCTGGTCGTTGCCCTTGGCGGTCGCTCCGTGGGCGACGGCGTCGGCGTTGGTCTGGCGAGCGACTTCAACCTGATGTTTGGCGATGATCGGCCGTGCGATGCTGGTGCCGAGCAGATAGTCATTTTCGTAAATCGCGTGGGCGCGGAGCATGGGGAAGCAGAATTCCTCGGCGAACTCCTGGCGAAGGTCTTTGACGATCACCTCATCGGCGCCGCTTTTTCTCGCCTTGTCTTCGATGCCCTTGAGTTCATCGCCCTGGCCAAGCTCGGCGGCGAAGGCGACGAGTTTCACGCCGGGATAACGGTCCTTGAGCCAGGGCAGAATGACGCTGGTATCCAGGCCGCCGCTGTAGGCGAGGACGATCTTCTTGGGCGCGTCGGCATTTGGGGTTGACATGGATGCACTCCGCAAAGGCGAACAGTATATGACTTGGCGCTAGCGACGCCACGGCCGGATGGGGCTTTGGAAGGTCTCAAGCAGTCTGGCCGAGATTTGAATCGTCAGAACTCTCCGTCGGCTTGCTCATCAGGATATGTTTGATCAGTTCCAATCGCAGGGTGACCTGATCCATATCGGCCGGCCGCTTGGCCGGGCGGGTCGAGACGCATTCCATGACGAGATTGGACAGTCCCGGCGGAACCATGGGGTTCAGTTCCACCGGAGTTTGAATCGTCTTATCCAGCAGAAAGCTGTTGTCGCCCTTCTTGTTGACCGTATACAGCGTGGGAATGTTTGTGCCCGTCAGGGTCCAGTAGATGGTGGCTCCGAGATTGAAGACATCGGTTTGAACGCTGATGGGCCGACGGGCGACTTGCTCGGGCGCGATGTAATCGGGGGTGCCTTGAATTCGCTCCTTGACCGTTCCGATTTTGCACCCTTGGCCGAAATCGATGATCTTCACCGCGCCTTGATCGCTGCGGAGAATGTTGTTGGGCTTGAGGTCGCAGTGGGCATATCCCAGGGCGTGCATCGCCCGCAGGCCCTGGGCCGTCTGGATGAAGGTATCGACAATCGCGACCATTTCCCGAGGCGGCCGGACTTCCAGCGGGCGGCCATCGACCAATTCCATGAGCAGGAACGCCTCTTTGGGCTGCATCAAGAAGTTGCGCGTGATCTTCAGGTCGTACGATTTGCGAAGGTTGGGATGGGTGAACTGGCGGGAGATTTCGAACTCCGTTTCCATCTGTTCGATGAAACGGTCGTCCTTTTTGTTATGGCGCACAACGTGCTTGAGGGCGTAAACCTGGTGCGTTTGGGGGTCGCTGACGGCGTAGATGACGCTACGCGCACCGTCTCCCAGACGCTCCAACACTTCATATTGGAGGAGCTTTTGAGCCATGCACAGCGGACCATCCCGGGCAACGTTATTTCCCGATCCCGCTGGATGGTCGGTGGGAAGAGGAAAAAGCCCAAGGGTGGGGATAACAGGGAAAGATAAAAGCGGCCGCCTTGGTGCGAAACGTTGCCCGTGAAAAACTATTTACTTAACGGGATAGGCTATGTAAAGAACGTGCAAATAGCAAGCGGATAATTGGCTGGCCAAGGCGCGGCGGCGGCGGGCTTTACGGCAGAATCTGATCGCGAAACGCCGTGATTGGGAAATACCGCCCGACGCTTGAAGGGGACGCCGTGTCGCTCAGCAAAATGACCTTGTCGGCCCCGATGCGAAACTGGCTTTGGAGCGTGCTTACCAGTTGCGTCAAGCGGCGAAGCTGAACGGGCGTCGGCATCGAATGATCGAAATCGCCGACGATGCAAATGCTGATGCAACTGGGTTCGATATGGTCAACCCCCGGCGGGGCGGCGGCGGGCTGCTGATTGTTCCATCGCGGGCTTACCTCAAGCTCCCCGTCCTGGCAGCCGTTGCCGTTGCCGATGATGAAATGATCGCACGCACCCGAACCGGGCCTGGCGAGCGTGCCGGCATTGCCGGCGGTTGTCGCGGACTGATGGACATAGACGAATTTCCATTGCTCCGGCTTGGCGGCGACGGCGGTCTTGAAGATTTCGTCAAGGAACGGCCCATGCTCCGAGGCGGAAAGGCTGTTATATCCCTCGGCTGCCAGCGGCGGCGGCGCCAGCGCCAGCAGCAACGCGCTGGCCAATGACAAAAGAGCCACAAGGCTGGTCAGCACAACGACTTTTCGCTTGGATTGCATTTGGCGCGTCCGATAAAAAGGGCCGGGTCAAGCCTCTGCAACTTCATCGGCACATGCCCGTCAATCTGTTGCGAAATTTTCAGCCGGTTGCGCGAAATGTTGCACGGGCGGCGAAAACTTCACGGAATTCGGATAGCGTGTCGCCGGCGTAAGCGGACTTGGATCGGAACTCAGCGGAGAAGCGCATGAACACGCTTAGCATCTGGCGAAGGACCGTTGCCCAAGGCGATGTCACCTACATCTGGTCGCGGCAAGGGCACTTGCCCGCCGGCTTCTTGGGCTCGTCCCTTGGCCCAAAGACCTTTACCCTGGACGACTCGATTCCCCTCAAGCAGTTCAGCTGGTCAGACACCGGTTCGTGGAGAGACCCGAATTATGCGACGGGGCTGAACGTGCCCGCCGACGCGCCACCCGGGATCTACCATTTGCACATTCAGGGTCAGGACACGGGAATCGCCATCACCGTCCGGCCGCGACCGGCCCCGAATCCGCCGGTGGTGGTCCCTCCCTCCGGCCGGGCGGACAGCGCGAGCATTCAGGCGGTCTTGGACGCGGGCCGGAGCGTTCGCCTGTCGCCGGGGGTATATACCATCGACCGCACGATCACGGTCCCGGCGGGCGCGGCCGTACGCGGAGCGCATCGCGATGCGACGATCCTGATCCGCACCCCCAGCGACAAGGAATACGGAGCCCGCCTCTTCACCTCCACGGGAGACGACATCGCTTTCAGCGACTTCACAGCCGACGGCGTCTTCGCCCCCGGCGCCATGCTGTTCCATAACTCCCCCGGCAGCAACCGGTGGGCTGCCTTCCAAAGACTTCGCCTGCGCACCATGACGACGATGTTGATGACCGCCCCCGAGTCGTTGGTTGAAGACGTCGAATTGAAAAACAGCGGCGGGTTCGTCGGCGGCGATCATGCCATGTGGAAAAACATCTCTTTCGAGGGAAGGTGCGCCTTCAACGATGAATGCATCGCGCAAGGCGATCAGTTCGCCATGATCAATGCCTCCTGGCACAACACGGCCCGTGGGTTGATCTTGCGCAAGGGACCCACCAACGCATTTTTCAGCAGGCTCGTTTTCGATGGAATCCAGTACGCCAACAATGGCGACGAAGTGATCGTGGTCGAAGATGTCGGCCTGGGGCTGCAAGGCTGCATGTTTTTGCACATCCGAATCCGCAATTGCTCGGGGCCGACGATTATGTTCTGGGGTACGCCGGCCAGCAACAATTATTTCCGCGGGGTCCAGGTCGACGGCGGCCAGGGGATCGTCTTCTGGCCGAACGGCAAAACGCAGACGAACAATTTGTTTGAGGACGTCGAATTGCGAGGTTGTATGGGAATAAAGCTCGGCGGGGCAACCGGCAACACGTTCAAGGGATTGGCGATGATCAGCCCCCGCCCCACCTGGTCCAATCAGGCATATTACGATCCCCGGTTTTATCCGCGGATCAGCAGCGCGATCCAGGGAAGCGAAGGGAATGTTTTCAATCCGGTGACGATCATGGATTTGCCCGAGGGGTGGAAGGCGATGGACTAGGCTGTGCCCCTGCGGGGAAACCAGAAATCCGAAACCAGAATGACGAATCAAATCCGAAATCCGAATGACGAAGCAACCTTTGTTTCGGATTTCTGGTTTTCGCCGCGTCTCAGGGTTGCAGGCCAGTTCTACTCAGCGAATCCTTTCAACTGCGCCTCGCTGACCGTAACAAAGACGCCCCGCGTGGCCGAGGCGATTCTCGCCAGCACTTTGTCGCCGGGAACGCCATTGACGGCGAAGCAGTCAATTTTCGCGTTGGAACGGCCGCGCAACTTCATGACCTGATCGACCAGTGAATCGTCCAGATCGCCCGCTTTTGCCGTGATGAGCATGATCTGACCCGGGTCGTCGGCAAGAGCCCTTTGCAGCGATGGCAGGGGGTCGGTGCTGCCGGCGGCGGTCACATCCTGAAGTCTCTTGCGGGCAGCCTCGATGTTGTCCTTCACCGCGAAGGCCGGCTGCCGGGCCGTTGGATAGGTTTCCGTTTGCGGGTTCCAGAAGAGGACCTGGAATTGGCGATCCGGTCCGAGCGATTCGATCGATTTGAACATCGCGGATTCCATGGGATCAAGCACCTCAGCCGAGCTTGAGCCGTTGTCCATCACATAAACCACGACCGGTTGGTTGATGGGCACGCCGCAGAAGCTTGGCTCCTGATGGGCGGGATTGGCCGCGGCGGAACGATCGGGAACGGCGGAATCGGCCTCGGGGGCGGAGCTGCCTTTGGGGCTTGCCGAGCCGCGGAAGACGAGCACGAGAACGACGACCAACAGGACGATGATGACCGCCGCCGCCAGGCCGAGCAGCGGCATCAGATTCGTCGGACGGGGCGGGGGCGAAGGCGGCTGCTTGCGCAATCGGCTGTCAGACAGTCCGCTGCTTTGGACGACATCGGCCAAGTCGTCGAGTCCGCTGCCGCTTCCCGCTCCGGCGCTGCGGGCCTTGTTCTCGAAAAGCGTTTTGGAACCCTTGGCCGCGCCCGCGATCGCTTTTTGCGAAGAGGCTTTGGCGGGGACGGTTTGAATGGTCCCGCAGAACTGGCATCGGCACACGCCGCCGGCGAAGGCATCGTCAATGCTCAGGACCTTCTTGCAGCTTGTGCAGGTGATGTTGATCATGAAAGCACTACGGCTGCCGCCGACTTACGGCTGCCGCCGACTTACGGCTGCCGCCGACTTACGGCTGCCGCCGGCTTACGGCTGCCACAGATAATAAAATCCGCCGGGCAGCCAGTTGCTCATCGGCAGTTTCAGGTTCATGCTGTTGCTGTGAGGCTCGGGGAGGGGCATCTCGGCATAAATCGAACCGCTGTACCCATACGGCCGCTTGTACATCACCACCTCCGCGCCCGGAGCATCGGCCATCCGGCGAGCCATATCGATGGCGTCGTCCAATCGCCCGGTCTGGTCGGCCAGACCCAGCGTCACGGCGTTTTGACCGCTGAAAACCCGCCCATCGGTTACCAGGGCCAGGGTCTTGGCGTCTTTGATTCCACGGCTGGTGATGACGACGTTCTTGAACCGGGCGTAATACTCATCGACCATATCTTGCATCACCGCGCGGGCTTCGGGAGTCAGATGCGTGTACGGCGAGGCCATGTCTTTCAGCGGGGCGCTCTTGATCGAGACCTCGCGGGCGCCGAGCTTCTCGAGCGTATCCTCGAACTCGAATGACTCGAAAATCACGCCGATGCTCCCCACGATGGACGTGGGGCTCACGATGATCTTGTCGGCGCCGCAGGAAACGTAATAGGCGCCGCTGGCGGCGACCTCCTGCGCCGAAGCGATCACCGGTTTGTGCGTCTTGGCCTTGAATCGCAGCAGGGCGTCGTACATCGTATCGGAGGTCGTCACCGATCCGCCGGGAGAATTCACCCGCAAGATAACCGCCTTGACGGCATCGTCATCCGCGGCCTGGCTCAGTTCCTGCACAAAGAGGCTGAGCGGGTTTTCCGACGGCTGGAGCAAACCCCCCGTGCGGTCGTCGAGCAGCATTCCCTCGACTTCGATGATCGCGATCTTGCCGCCGAATGCCCGCCCCTGGGCCACGGAAACCTCCTGCAATTCGGAAGTGTTGGAAACAGGTGTGATCAGCAAGCTGGGACTACCGCATCCCGCGGCAAGCAACATCAGGCACAAGCAGGAAAACAGTCGAATGTACAAATTTCCTCCGCTGTCGTGGGATATCACCGTGAGTCAATTAGGATACGATACGCTGGGAGATTCTATCTGTGGCCTATCGCGTGAGCAAAGCGCAATTCAACGAACTGGTCGAGGCGGCGTTGCAGGAGCTGCCCGAGCAGTTCGCCGAGTTCCTCGAAGAAGTCCCCGTCGAAGTGCGCGATCAGCCGGACGCATCCCAGCTTCGCAAGGCCCGCGTTCGCCGCGGTGGGCTGCTGTTGGGGCTTTACGTCGGCCGTCCGCGGACCCGTCGTAGCGTCGAAGATTCCGGGGCCCTGCCGGACGTTATCTACATCTTTCAGCAACCCATCGAGACCGTTTGCAATAGCGAAGAGGCGCTGATTCGCCAAGTGCGCGTGACGGTGCTGCATGAGATCGGTCACCATTTCGGTCTGAGCGAAGAAGACCTGGAACGACTTGGCTATCGCTAGTTAATGTTTTACAGTGAGTTATCGTCGATCGGGAGAAATATGCACTTGACAAAACCTGCCACAAACCGTTGATTTTACGATGGTTGCTGTCCGTTCGCTTTTTGGGGGTGCGCTCGGCCTTCCTTTCGGTTGCGTCTTGAGCTTCAAGGGGCATCACGTCCGTTGGCTCGACTCGCAGCAGCGCCGCCAGGGCTTGGCCCGGCGACAGAGGAGCTAGACGGACTGGATTGCCTTTGCGACCGTTGGGGTTTGTATTGTGCGGTTTGGTGGGCATGGGGGTCATATAGCACGCTGTCGGCTGGGCGTTGCCGGTAAGCTATGATTTGGTACTTGATCATGTCTACACTTGGCCCCGAGGCTGCCCGGATCTTCCGGATCACTCACGTCAACAATGTGCCGTGGATGCTTGACCACGGCCTGCATTGCCAGACCAGTGAAATTGTCGATCCAAACTTTGTACCAATCGGGATGGCGGACTTGATTGAAAAGCGGCTCGCGCGTCGCGTAACAGCAGGGCCGCGTGGAATGCTAGGTGACTATGTTTCCTTCTATTTCACCCCGTGGTCGGTCATGATGTCCAATATCAGGACGGGCCACAACGGCGTCACCAAACGCGCCAACGATGAGATCGTTATTCTTGTATCATCCTTGCGCAGACTGGAAGAGCTTGGTGCGCGGTTTGTTTTCACGAATGGGCACGCATATGTGGAAGAATCAGAGCATTTCGATAGTTTGTCCGACTTGGACAAAATCGATTGGGAGCTGCTTCAGAGCCGCGACTTTAAGCGAGATCCCGAGGACCCGGGAAAACTCGTTAGATATCAAGCGGAAGCACTCGTCCATCGACACGTGCCGATCAGTGCATTGTTGGGAATCGCGTGTTACGATGAAATAGTAGGGAAAAGCATAAGGTGCCAAGCCCATACACGTGAGATGTCGATCAACGTAAAGGCAATCCCGAACTGGTATTTTTGATATGATTCAATTCAAGAAAGGAAACCTGCTTGAAGCCAATGTCGACGCCGTTGTGAATAGCGTCAACACGGTGGGAGTGATGGGCAAGGGGATCGCACTGATGTTCAAAGAGCGATTCCCCGATAATTTCAAGGCATATGAGGCCGCATCAAAACGTGGCGACGTGCAAATCGGCCGGATGTTCGTGACAGCGGCAACGGAACTGTCTGGCCCGAGATGGATCATCAATTTTCCCACGAAAAAGCACTGGAGGCATCCGTCGAAGGTGGAATGGATCGCCGAGGGCCTGAAGGATTTGCGCGCCGTGATTGCGGAAAAGAGAATCCGCTCAGTCGCGATTCCGCCGTTGGGCAGCGGCAACGGTGGTTTAGATTGGAGCGTGGTTCGGCGGCTGATCGAGGAAGCGTTTGGTCAGTTAAAGAACGTTGACCTGATCGTTTACGAACCCACGCAAAAATACCAAAATGTTGCAAAAGGGCGAGGTGTGGAAAGACTAACGCCGTCCCGCGCACTTATCGCGGAGATGATTCGGCGGTACGGCGTATTGGGTTTGGAGTGTTCGATCCTTGAGGTTCAGAAACTCGCGTGGTTATTGGTGAGGGTTATTGATCGTCAGCGGCTCAAGAATCCCCTGACACTGAAGTTTGTAGCGGAGCGGTACGGACCGTCTGCGCATCGCCTCACGCACCTTCTGAACGCCCTCGATGGAAGTTACCTCCACTGCGAAAAACGCCTGGCCGACGCTTCGCCGTCGGACACGATTCGATTCGACGACGAGCGACGGACGGCTTTAGCAGCCTATTTTTCTAGCTCCGCTGGGGGACCGTTCCTTGGCGTGGTGAGAGAGACGGATGAACTCATTGACGGGTTTCAATCCCCGCTTGGGATGGAAGCTCTTGCGACCGTAGATTGGCTGATCTCGCGCGAGGGAGCGGAACCGACGCTAGTCGGCATAAGGAAGGCCCTAAAAAACTGGCCAGGCGGACCCACTGCGGCTGAACGGAAGCAGAAACTGTTCACCGATAAGCTGCTTGATGCATCGCTGGAACGTCTGCGCCGATTGCGCGGAGCGGATTGATTTTGGCTTGTTTGGCCAAGCATATCGTTACGCATCATTATGCGGCCGCCGGGCTTTGAACCCGGATGGGGCGAACGCGACCTTTAGGCTTGGTCCGCGCGCGTGTAAATTTCACATCCAGCGGGTTTTCCATTGGACAGGATCGCTCTGGCGGCTTATTTTCAAGGATTCGAGCCGATAGGTGAAGGGGTGCATAGGATATAGCGAACGGTCTCTAGATCAGGAAACCAGGATTCATGACATTTGCCAAATGGATGAGGCGAGCCGTGGCCACGGCGGCAGTGCTGTCAATTTTGCCTTTTGCAGTCGCGGATGATGCCAATCACGCCGCGGATGACGCCTCTCACCCCGCCGGCGACGCGCTGCTGGCGCGAACGGTTCCCTCCCATACGGCCAAACCGTCCTTTATGGAGGTTGGGATCGTCAAGGAATGGCTCGTCAAGCCGGACTATGAGGTCAGGAAGGGCCAGGTTTTGGGGCGCGAGGATGCCGATGTCGAGGAGATGCGGCTGAAGTCGCTGCGGATCGCGGCCAATTCGACGGCGGCGATCGAAGCCGCGGAGGCCGAGCGCGACGCCAAGAAGGTCGAGTACGAAAACAAGCAAAAGGGCTTCGAGCAGCAGGCGGCCAGCGCAACGGAAGTCGAGGAGGCCAAGCTCGATTGGGAGCAGGCCGAGGCCAATGTGAAATTCCGGCAGGTTGAACACCTCAAGGCGATCGCCGATGCCGACACGCAGGCCCTGGTGATCGAGAAGATGAAGCTGTTAAGCCCGGTGGACGGGACGGTCAAACAGATCAACATCCAGGAGGGGGAGATCGTCGATCCCAACAAGCCCGACGGCGCCGTGACGCTGGTGACGAACAATCCTCTATGGGTGGAAGTGAAAGTCCCCTCCTTGCAAGCGCAAAAGCTGAAACAGGGCAACATCGCATCGGTGGCGTACCAAAACGAGTCCGATAAATGGCTGACGGCGACGATCATCTATCTCGACCCCGAGGTGGATGCCGCCAGCGACAAGCAGACCATCAGACTAGAATTGAACAACGATCAGAACAGGCCCGCCGGCCTGTGGGTAAACGTTCGGCTGCCGTCGGATAGCGGCAGCCATTGACTCTCACGAACCGAGCGATGGCGAAAGCTTTTGTTGTTGCCCGTGTTATCGGACTTTTCAATTTCTCGATGAATTGAAAGGCCGGGAGTCGAAAGCCTCTTTGGGAAATTGTTGTCATAGGCAGGTGAGACGTGGCGTCTGGAATCGTGGAACCTCAGAATTCGGAAACCGCGTTGTCGACCCAGCAGGGGGCGGCGCGGTCGCGGCTGGTGCAGAAGCTGCTGACGGCGTCCGACAGCCTCCCGCAGTTCATTGAGGACCTGCTGAAGACTCAGGCCGTCGTGGTCGCCGGCACCGAGGCGGCGGCGTTTCTGGTGGAAAAGCATCAGGATCAGACAGAGCCCGCGCTTCGGTCGATCGCGCACATCCGCGCCGATAACAGCAGCCCCGAAACCCGCGCCGCCGCCATTACGGCGTTTCAACAGATCATCAAGCCCTGTCTCGAACAGGGCAAAGATGGGGCGATCGAACTGCAAACCGGCGAGGTCGGCGTCGAGCCGCAGTTCTGTCTCGTGACCCTCCTTCGCCGCGAAGGCGAAGTGATCGCCATCACCGCCGTCATCACTCGCTGCATGAATACCGAGCGGGCCCAGCAGCGGCTGACGTCGATGCTGCTCGTCGCGGGTTATTTCGATCTCTACACCCTGCGCCGCCAGAGCGAACAATCGCAAATCGTCGCCCAGTCGCATCAACACGTGCTTCAGCTTGCCACCGCGGTGGCGACGGCTGAAGGGTTTGAATCCGCGGCGATGAACCTCTGCAACGAATTGGCGACCCGCACCGGCTCGACGCGCGTGGCCCTGGGGTGGATCAAGGGCGAAGACGTCAAGGTCAAGGCGCTGTCGCACACGGAGCAGTTCGACAAGCGGCAGGAACTTATCAAGACGCTGGAAAAGACGATGGAGGAGTGCATCGACCAGGAGGAGCCGGTCCACTTCGATCCCAAGGGCGGTGGAACCGAAAACGTGAGCCGGGCCGCGCAAGAGCTGGCCCGAAGCGAGGGCGGAAACGTGGTGCTGACGCTGCCGCTGCGGCGGCGGGCCGAGGTGGTCGGCGCCGTGACGCTCGAATTTCCGCCGGCCCACAAGTTGTCTCCGCAGGCTTCGACGGGATTGGCCGTCGCCGTCGATTTGCTCGCCCCGCAGCTTTATGACCGATACCAGAACGACCGCTGGCTCATCACCAAGGTGGGGCTCAGCGCCGAGGAGTTGGGCAAGAAGATCGTCGGCCCGCAGCACACGCTGGCAAAGGCGCTGGGCGTGCTCGGCTTGGCGGCGTTCATTTTCATCTGCCTCTACAAGCCGATGTACCACGTCAGCGCGCCCTTCCAGTTCGGCGCCACCGATAAGCGCAAGCTGGAAGTTCCATTTGAAGGGCAGATCGACGAGGTCTTCGTCCTGCCGGGCGACCTGGTCAAAAAGGGCCAGCAACTGCTCACCATGAAGACGTACGATCTGAAGCTGGAACTCAACGAAGCCAACGACGGCATGCAGAAGGCCGCGGCCGAATATCGCAAGGACGTTTCCGACGGCAAGGAAGCGGAGGCGGAGATGGCCCAGCACATGATGGATGAAGCCCAAGCCAAGGCACAATGGTATCAGGACCAGATTGATCGCGGCGTGATTCGCGCGCCCTTTGATGGCGTCATCTTGTCCGGCGATCTGACCCAGGAGCGAAATGCCACCAAGAAACAGGGGGAAGAACTGTTCACCATCGCGGCGATGCCGTCGGCCTCCGGGTTGCGTGCGGAACTGGCCGTCGGCGAACGGGACGTTCAGGACCTTAAGGAAGGGCTTCACGGCGAATTGGCGACCACCGCGTTGCCGACCGAGAAATATCCGTTCACCATTAACCGCATCGAGCCGCTTGGCCAAGCCAAGGAGGGCGACAACACCTTCACGGTGTACGGGCATCTGGACAAGACATCGGCGACCTGGCGTCCGGGCATGGCCGGCGAGGCGCGCGTGGCCATTGAGCGTCGCCCGCTGATCTGGATCTGGACGCACAAGTTCGTGGACTACCTGAGATTCAAGTTGTGGATGTAATGCCCACGGCGCCGCCGTGGGTCCGCCCCACATAATTCATGCTCCAGCTCCGCCCCACCTTCTCCGAATCCTGGTACCGCGTCGCGGAACTGAAGCCCAAGCTTCGCGCCGGGGCACAGATTTCCCGCCAGTTTTATCGCGGCGATCGCTGGTATGTGGTCCGCGATCCCGCAGGAAATCAGTTCCACCGCCTCAGCGATGCCGCCTATCGCTTCGTCGGGCTCCTCGACGGCCGCCGCACCGTGGAGGAGGCCTGGGAACTTGTCGGCGGCCAGCTCGCTGACGACGCACCCACCCAACCCGAGGTCATCCACGTTCTCAGCCAGCTCTACGCGGCCAACCTGCTCGAGACCAACATCACCCCCGATGCGATGGTCCTTCTGCGCCGGCACAAAAAACTGGTGCAGCAGAAGATGCAGAACCGGCTGATGAACGTCCTGTTCCCGCGGATTCGCCTGTGGGACCCGGATCGATTCCTTTGCCGCTGGCTGCCCGTGGCTCGAGCCCTGTTCAGCAAGCTGGGGGCGGTGATCTGGCTGGCGGTGGTGCTGTTCGCCCTGTCGGTGGTGTTGCCGCAATGGCAGCAATTGAAAACCGCCGCCAGCAACACGCTCGATTTCACGCACAATATCCAAAACATATTCCTGCTCTACGCCACGTTCGTGGTCATCAAGTCGGTGCACGAATTGGGCCACGCCTTTGCCTGCCGTCGCTTCGGCGGTGAATGCCATGAATTGGGGATCATGCTTCTGGTGCTGGTGCCGACGCCGTACGTCGATGCCTCCACCGCCTGGTCGTTTCCCAGCAAATGGCAGCGTGTTTTCGTCGGGGCCGCGGGGATGATCGTCGAGTTGTTCGTCGCCTCCATCTGCGCCATCGTCTGGTGCGCCACCAACCACGAGGCCTATCCGCTCTTCAGCCAGCTTCTCTACAACGCCATGTTCGTCGCCAGCGTGTCAACCGTCATCTTCAACGCCAACCCGCTGCTCCGATATGACGGCTATTACATTCTTTCCGACCTGCTGGAGATCCCCAACCTTCGCCAAAAGAGCACCGAATACGCTCTGGGCTTGATCAAACGACATGTTTTCCGGCTGAAGCTGCCCAATCCCCTGCCGCCGCTCGGCCAGCGGGCCTGGCTCCTCCTCTATGCCGTCGCCAGCAGCATTTACCGCGTCTTCATCGGCATCATGATTGTCGTCGTCGTCTTCACGAAGGTGCCGGTCCTCGGCGTGCTCATGGCCATCGGGGGCGTCATCACCTGGGCCTGCGTGCCGGCATACAAACTGGTGAAATATCTGGCGCTGGACCCGGAACTGCACCGCAAGCGGAGCCGGGCGGTTTCGTTCAGCGTCCTCGTCGCCGCCGCCGCCGCCTTGCTGCTCTTCCAAGTGCGCTTCCCCGTGCACGTGGAATTCACCGGAATGGTCCAGCCCGATGATCCGGTCGATTCTTCCGGCATAGTGCGGAGCGGCGAGATTAAATCATCCGGCGAAGGCCGCGTCATTGCCGTCCTCGCCACCGATGGCCAACTGGTCCGCGCCGGCCAGCCGATCCTTCAGCTTGACGATCCCGCCGTCCGGCGCGATTTGGCCTTTTACAACGCAAAGGTGCGCGAGACCGAGGCCAAAATGCGCCAGTCCCGCGTCGAGAACCAGAACGAGCTGATGAAGGACCAGGCCGATCTGAAGGTATGGCAGGAACAGCTTGCCGATTCGCAGCGACGGCATTCGGAGATGACGATCGCGGCGCCGTTCACGGGCCGGCTGGTGGCGCCAACCCTTCACGAATTGCCCGATACGTTTGTTCAGCGCGGGCAGGAAATTGGACGAGTCGCCGTGCTCGACAGGCTGGTCGTCAAGGGAGACATCGACCAGCAGGATTATCAGCTCATCGGCCCGCTCAAGGGCATCAAAGTTGAAGTCCGCCTGGCCGGCATGTTGGGCAGGAGCATTTCCGGCGGCGAATTGACGCTGCCGCCCGCCGCCGTGATGGAACTGGCGCACCCCTCCCTCGGCTCGCGCGTCGGAGGCGATCTGCAAGTCGATCCGCGCGATCCCAACGGCCTGCGGACGCAGGTCCCCACCTTCGAGGCCCGCGTCAAGCTGGACAACCACGATGAAAGGTTCTTCGCCGGCCAGCGGGCGTACGTCCGGCTGACGGTGGACCATCGCTCCCTCGCCTGGAAGTGGACCAATAGCTTCCTGCAACTGCTCCAATCCCGCGATACGGGAAGGTGGCTGTAGGCATGTCCGCGGTTTCGGATGATCTCTGGTCGATTTTTGATGCCCGCCGCGTCAAGGCCCCCGAGCTGAAGGGACTGGATCAAGTCTTCGGCGGGGTCGTCGGATGGGCGAAGAACAAGCGGCGCGTGCTGCCCCGGCTCGTGGTGCAGGCCGAGCGGATCGAAAAGCTCGAGCCGGAAATCCACGATCTGGGCTCGGAGCGATTCCGCGAGGCGGTTGCGGAGTCGCGCGATTTGGCCCGCCTCGGCCGGCTCAACGGCGAGGCGCTGGACCGGGCCCTGGCCATTGCCCGGGAGGCTGCGTTTCGCGCCGTGGGGTTGCGGCCGTTTCCCGTCCAGATCGCCTGCGCGCTGGCCATGCTCGAGGGCCTGGTCACGGAAATGGCCACCGGCGAAGGCAAGACCCTCGCGGCCTCATTGACGGCGGCGATTTGGGCCTGGCACGGCAAGCCGGTGCACGTCATCACCGTCAACGATTATCTGGTTGCGCGGGATGCCGAGGAGATGGGCCCGACCTACCGCATGCTGGGGTTGAGCGTCGGTCATGTCATCCACGAAACGACGCACCGGGAACGAATCGACCATTACCGCCGAAACGTCGTTTACGTCACCAGCAAGGAAATCGTCGCCGATTTCCTGCGAGACCAGATCGCCCTGGGGTCGATGCGCTCCTCCACCCAGACCGTGGTGGGGATGCTGATGAAGGGCCCCCGCCCAAACCAGCTTCTCGTCCCGGGATTGTGGAAGGTGATCGTGGATGAGGCGGACAGCCTGCTCATCGACGAGGGCGTGACGCCCCTGATCATCTCCGACTCGCCGGAGGCGGAGGGGAACACTTCGCTGTACGAGCGGGGCGATTCATTGGCGCGGCAGTTGGAGGCGAATCGGGATTTCAAAATCGACTGGACGCTGCGGCAAGTGGACCTGACCAACCGGGGAGAAGAGCGGCTCGATGCGCTGTCGGAACACGATGGAGGGTTTTGGAAAGGCAAGCGCCGCCGGGAGGAATTGGTCGTGCAGGCGCTGTCGGCGCGCCACTGCTTCACGCGCGGGGAGCACTATCTGGTGAGTTCGGACCAGAAGGTGCAGATCATCGACGAATTCACGGGCCGCGTCCTGGCCGACCGCTCCTGGCGCCACGGGCTGCATCAGGCCATCGAGGTCAAGGAAGCCGTCCCCGTCACCGCCGACAAGGAGAACCTCGCCCGCCTCAGCTTCCAGCGGTTTTTCCGGCAATACCCGCTGATGAGCGGCATGACCGGCACGGCCTGGGAAGCGCGCGGCGAGATGTGGCAGATTTATCGCCGGCCCACGGTGCGCATTCCGACCAACAAGCCGTGCATCCGCGTGCAACTGCCGCTGCGCATGTTCGACACGCTGGATGCGAAATGGCAGGCCGTTGTGGCGCGGGTGTGCGAAATTCACGAGAGCGGAGCGCCGGTGCTGGTCGGGACGCGCAGCGTTCTGGCATCCGAGGAACTAAGCCATCGGCTCGCGGCCGTGGGCAAAGCGCATCGCGTCCTGAACGCGACTCAGACCGCGCAAGAGGCGTCGATCGTCGCCGAAGCCGGCCAGGTGGGGCAAATCACCATCGCCACCAACATGGCGGGGCGAGGAACGGACATCAAGCTGAGCCGGGGCGTGGCGGAACTCGGGGGCCTGCACGTGCTGGCGACCGAGCCGCACGGCTCGGGACGCGTGGACCGGCAGTTGTTCGGCCGCGCCGCCCGGCAGGGAGATCCCGGCTGCGCCCAGATGTTCGCCAGCGCCCAGGACGATCTGCTGGTGCGCCATGTTCCGCGCCTGCGGCTCAGTTGGCGCGCCATCGGCGCCGAGCGGCTTATTGCCCTGGCGCAGGCGCGCGCGGAGAAGCTTGCGCGATTCAACCGCAAACAGGTGCTGCGAAACGACGATTGGATGGATCAGTCATTGCCCTTCTGATCTGAAATCGTCAAACTCCCGCCCGATGACGCCGATGCACGCCGATGCCATGGGAAGCCGGAGTGACGAGTTGCCCAGTTCCAATGCCGACGCGCATCATCCCCTCGTTTACGTCCTGCACAGCAGCTCGATGTACGGGACCGAGCGCATGGCGCTGGCGACGGCCAAGGGATTGGCGGGAAAATTCAACACCATCTTTGTCGGACCGCGCGGACCGGCCATGTGGGAGGCCGAGCGCCTCGGCTTTCCCACCCATTATTTCCAGACCACCAAGGCCCTGGTGCAGGTGATCCGGCTGTTGCTCCGGCAATATCCTTCTCTCACGTTCGCCTCCACCTTGCCCAGATACTCGATATTGTGCAAAGCCTTGAACGTCGTTTACCGACGAAACATCAATCATATTTACGTGATGCACGGCAGTTGCGACGAGGAGAGGGATTTCGGACGAATCAGATTTCTCAATTCGTTCGATATCAGGATTGTGGCGGTTTCCGATTACGTCAAGCGGAAGCTGATCGAGCACGGATCGCGTCCCGATCGCATCGAGGTGGTGCCGAATTTCCTGCTTCCCGAACAGATCGCCGCCATGGGGCGGCGGGGGCCGTTCTCCAGCGGCGTGCACAGCGCCCTGTGCGTCTCGCGAATCGAGGAGCCCAAGCGATTCGACGTGCTGCTGGATGCGATCGCCCGCCATCTGGAACTTGGTGATTTTCCCATCGACGTCGCCGGCGGCGGCGAGAGGCTCGAGCATTTCAGCCGGCGGGCGCGGATGACTGCCCCCAATGTTAAGTTCCTCGGATTCGTGGAGGACCTCCCGCGCCGCTATGCCCAGTCCGATTTGCTGATCCATCCCTGCCCAACCGAGGCATTCGGTCTGGTGGTGATCGAGGCGATGGCGGCGGGCATTCCCGTTCTCGTGGCCGACGAGGGGGGGCCGGCGACCTTGGTGGACGACGGCGTCACCGGCTTCAAATTCCGCTCCAACGATCCGGACGATCTGGCCCGGCGGTTGATCGAATTGCGAAATTCCGATCCGGACCTGCTCAACCGCGTGACGGCAAATGCCGCCAAAGCCCTGGAGAAGAATCTCTCGGCCGCGGCGTCCCTCGAGCGATACCGGCAGGTCTTCGCCCCTTCCCCATAGACAGGTCCAGCATGCGACATCCCGTCCTTTACGTTCTGCATAGCAGCCAGCTCTATGGCACGGAACGAATGGCGCTGGCGACGGCGCGGGGATTGGCCGACGAATTCGAAACCATCTTTATCGCACCCCCCGGCGCCGCCCTGGTCGAAGCGGAGCGGTTGGGATTTCAAACGTGCCGGTACCGCACCAGCAAGGACTTGGCCCTGGTTCTGGGGCCGCTGCTGAAGCGGTATCCCTCTCTGACATTCGTGGCAACCGGGCCGCGATATAACCTGGTATGCATCGCGCTGAACGTGTTCTACCGCCGGCGGATCAAGCAAATACAGATGGTTCACGGGGGCGCGGGCCTCCGGAAGGATTACGCGCGAAAGAAGGTTCTCAACCTCTTCAATATCACCTTTGTGGTCGTCTCGCCGTGGTCAAAGCAGATGTTGATAGACCATGGAGTTCGCAGGCCCATCCATGTCATTACCAATTTCCTTGCCCCCGAAATGGCGGCCAAACTTCCGCGGAGAGCGAAATATGACCAATCGGGGGTCCGCAAGGTGGTGCTGGTTTCCCGCGTCGATCCGGTCAAGCGGCTCGATGTGCTGCTGGACGCCCTGGATCGGCGCCCTAAGGAATTGGACGATCTGTCGTTTCGCGTTTTCGGACTGGGTCCGGACCTCGAAAAGCTCCGCGAGCGCGCCCGGCGAACGCACCCCAACGTGCAGTTCGCCGGTTTCAGCGATAACGTCGCCGCCGAGCTGGCGGGCGCCGATCTGCTGCTGCACACCTGCCCGATCGAACCGTTCGGCCTGGCGATCCTGGAAGCGATGGCGGCGCGGGTCGCGGCGTTGGTCCCCGACCAGGGAGGCGCCACCACGCTTATCGACGACGGCGTCAGCGGTTTCACGTTCCGAGCCGACAACCCCGATCATCTGGCTCAGCGCCTTCTCGAACTGAAGCAGGCGCCGGCGGAACTGCTCAATCGGATGGTGGCAAATGCATCTGCCAAAGTGGATGCCGAGTTCTCCGCCAGCGCTGCCCTCCAGCGTTATCGCGAAGTCTTCGCGCCGGACTGAGTTTAGCCGCGACCCGAAGGGGAGCGCGTTCTTTGGATGCTCGAGAATCGCGAACGCTGCGGGTGAATGCAAAACGCTCTGGCAGTATCATTCCCGCGCTCGATGCCGAGTCCCACCCGCCATCCTTTGCTCTACATCCTGCACAGCAGCAAACTCTACGGCACCGAACGCGTTGCCCTGGATACGGCGCTGGGACTGGCCGATGAATTCGAGCCGATCCTGTTCGGGCCTCCGGGCCCGGCGATGGACGAGGCCGAAAAACTCGGCTTCGAAGCCCGCCGCTTTCGGGGGTGGAGACAATTCGCCAAGACGCTCCGGCCCTGCCTCGCCCGATATCCATCCTTCACATTCGTGGCCACGGGAGTCATGCACTCGGCGGTTTGCCTGATGCTCAACGCCCTGTATCGCCGGCGAATCAGGCATTTCCACATCGTCCACGGCGGCTCAACCGATCGGGACTCCTACGGCCGCAAAAAATGGCTGAATCACACCGGCGTGAGGATCATCGCGGTTTCGCAGTGGACCAAGCAAAAGCTCATCAGCTATGGGACGAGCGCGGACTTGATCGACGTGGTGCCCAATTCCCTGCCCGACGCCCGCGTGAGCGGCTGTCCCCGCCGCGGCCCGTTCGACCGGCCCGGCGTCCGCGGCGCGATCATCGTCTCCCGGCTCGATGCGATGAAGCGCGTCGGCATTTTGCTCGACGCGCTGGATCAAGGTCCTCGTGAGCTTTCGGAGATTTCATTCACGATATTCGGTCTCGGTCCGGAAATGGATCCGCTGCAAAAGCGCGCCGCCGCGACGCACCCGAACGTCCGCTTCGCCGGCTTCAGCGCGGATGTGCCCAATCAAATGGCCGCGGCGGATTTGCTCATTCACACCTCGCCCGAGGAGCCGTTCGGATTGGTGGTGCTGGAAGCGATGGCCGCAAACCTGCCGGTGCTTGTCGCCGACGCCGCCGGTCCCGGCGCGATCGTCGAGGAGGGCGTCAACGGATTCAAATTCCGCCCGGAGGATTCCGCGCATCTGGCCGAGAGATTGTCCGAACTGCAACACGCCCCGGCCGAGCGGTTCAACGCCGTCGTCGCCGGCGGCAGGCGGACGGTCGAGGAGACCTATTCCGCGCGGAAGATGTTGGCAAGATATCGGGAGCTTTTTTCCCCCGCGTAGCGCGTCAGAACGCGCGCCGTTCACACCATTTCCGCCGCGATCAGGTCGTCAAGCGTTTCCCGCCGGCGAATGATCCGAAACTCACTTCCATCCACCAGCACTTCCGGAGCGCGCGGGCGATTGTTGTAGTTGCTGCTCATCGCAAACCCATAGGCGCCCGCCGTGAAAACCGCCAATAGATCGCCGCGACGCGTCGGAGGCAGCATTCGGTCCTTGGCCAGATAATCCCCACTTTCGCAAATAGGCCCGACCACGTCGACGATCTCGCCGCCGGGCGGCTCGAATGCCTTGCTGCGCTGCGGCGGGATGCTCTGCGCATCCGGCTTCACCGGCCAGATGTGGTGATATCCCTCGTACAGCGTCGGGCGCGTCAGATCGTTCATCCCCGCGTCAACGATGACGAATTTCTTCTCTCCGCCGGTTTTGCGGTAGAGCACGCGCGTCAGCAGGATCCCGGCATTGCCGGCGATATATCGCCCCGGCTCCAGCGCCAACTTGTAGGGCTTGTCCTTCAATAACGGAATCAGCGCGCGGGCGTACTGGGCCGCGGGCGGCGCCTGATCCGGCCGCTCGTAATTCACCCCGAATCCTCCGCCCATGTCGAACCATTCGATGCGATGCCCGTCGGCCGTGAGGTCCTCGATCAACTGAACGATCTTCTCGACCGCCTGCACATGCGGCTGGATTTCATAGACCGGCCCGCCGATATGGATATGCACGCCGGCGATTCGCAAATGCTTGAGATCGCGATATTGCGAAAAGACTTGCCGGGCGCGTGCGATATCGACGCCGAATTTCGTCCCCTTTTTTCCGGTCGTGGTTTTGACGTGTGTCTTGGGGTCCACGTCGGGGTTGACTCGCAGGGCGCCGATGGCCGTCTTGCCCAGCGAAGCGGCAACGCGATCGATGTTCTCGATCTCCGCTTCGCTTTCGAGATTGAACGCGGCGATGCCGGCGTTGATGCCGTCGGCGATCTCCTCGTCGGTTTTGCCGACGCCGGCGTAGATGATCTTTTTCGCCTCGCCGCCGGCCTTGAGCGCGCGGAACAGTTCCCCGCCGCTGGTGACATCAAACCCGCTTCCCTCCTGGGCGAGCAGCCGGCAAATGTGGATGTTCCCGCAGCTCTTGATCGAATAGCAGATGGTGGCCTTGAGCGGCGCGAAGGCATCGGCCATCTGATGATAGTGATGCAGAAACGTCGCCTTGGAATAGACATACGCCGGCGTGCCGACCGCGCGGGCGATTTTTTCCGCCGGGACGCCTTCGCAGTGCAACTCGCCGTTTTTGTAGTTGAAAAAATCCATGGTTCGGGCAGTTTAAGTTAAAGAGCCGGGGCGTGTCGCCCCGCTCCGGGCCGACACGGGTGGGGCTGTTTTCCGCGTGCATTCTAGTCGCGACCGTTCGTTGACGCGAAACTACGCTTCATTCAGCAGAGGCGTGAGGTACTCAAATGCCTGCCTGGTCACGCCGGCCGCGGTGGTTTCGTAGGGGTACAACTCAACCGTGACCCAACCGGCGTAACCGATTTCATCCAAAGCCGCGAAAATCGCGCGGAAGTCGATCGCCCCCTTGCCGGGGGTCCGATGCTGGTGGACGCGGTTGGAGCCGATGTCTTCCAGGTGAACGTGGGCAACCTCTCCCGGCATGGTTCGGAGGATTTGCGCCGGATCTTCACCGACGCAGAATAGATAGCCCATGTCGCAATTCATGCGGATTTTCGCCTCTTTTGGGAAAAACGTTTTCTTGAATTCGTGATATTCGGCGGCAGTTTCGATGAACAGGACCAGCTCCGGCTCGATGGCGATGGTGAAGCCCAGACGCTCGGCCACGGGAACAATGCGCATCAGCGCGTCGGAAACCCGTTTTGCGACAGTGGATAGGCGTGCGGAACGTCAGCCATCAGTTCCACCCCCGAATACCCAGTCTCGGAGATGCAGGCGATCGCCTCTTCAAGCGAGTTCTTCCTGAAAGCATTCGTTGAGAAAACTAGGCGAATCATGGGTTTAAGGATGGCTGCCCGTCTTGTATTTTTTGCCAATCTTCTGTCCCGATAGTGCCATTGTCCATCGTTTACAAGTCTACGGTGGGATAGTTATTTTAACCTGAAATTGGTCATTTCTTAATTTTGATCGCGGAGGACGAATGCGGAATTACGATAAGGGACGACGTTTTCAGCGGGGTCTGTGGTCGGCTTGCTTGGTTGGTGCCCTGGGAACCATCGCCAGCCCGTCAGCCCAAGCATCCGACTATTATGTCGATCAGAGCTACGGGGGGACAAACGGCGCCCCGTACACCACCGGCGGCGTTACCTATGCGGGAGCTTACAATAGCATTAATGCTGCTCTTGGCGCTACCGGCGTCGGCTCCGGCGCTTCGGCGACGAATCCGAACCGAATCATTTTCGCCCCCGGCGTCTATAACACTGCCGCGACCACCGGCGTTTCACTCAGCTACAGCAAGAACAACGTCGATCTCATAGGCCTGGACGGAAACTCCAACGACGTGATCATCACCTCGACGCTCGATTCCAGTTACAACCCCGGCACCGGCACCCTCGGCACCACCGGCAGCGCCTCGCTCCAACTCAAAGGCAGCAATATCGGCGCGGCAAACATCACTTTCGCCAACAGCACCGATACCCCATATATCGTCCACACCGCACATCAGGCCGTCAGCCCCACCGGCAGCTACGCGACCGGTCAATCCCAGACCGCCAACTCGCCCGCGGTTGCGTTGCTCTTGCAGGGCGATGAGCAGGTCTTTAGCAACGTCCAGGTTCTCGGCTACCAGGACAGCCTTTACACCAAGGGCGGCCGATCCTACTTCACAAACTCCACCGTCAGCGGCGACGTCGACTTCATTTTCGCCAACGGAACGACCCTCTTTAACAATTCCACGATTAACCTGGACGGCGACCACTCCGGCGGCGATATCACCGCCGCCAGCACCGACAAGCGAACCTCCAACGGACTGATCTTCCTCAACTCCACCGTCACCGGCAATTCGGTGAACGGCAATCCTGCCATCGATCCCATGAACGCCGCCAACGCCAGCGGACCGGCCGCGAACTCCATGTATCTGGGCCGGCCCTGGGGTTGGACGCAGGCCGGCGGCGATGCCAGCACCGTCTTCGTCAACACGAAAATGACCTCTTCGATCAAGTCGGCCGGCTGGCTGGCATGGGACTCCACCGAGACCACGGCCACCAACAACAAAAACGGAGGAAATCCCGCGGAAGACAGCCGCTACGCGGAATACAACAGCACGGATTTGCTCGGCAATCCGCTGAATACTTCGGGCCGCGTTACATGGTCGCACCAACTGACGGCTTCACAGGCCGCGGCGTACACCGTGGACAATATCTTCTCCGAGTCATATCCATGGTACGGAGATGGGTATCCCTCAACGGACGCGTCGAATCCGGGCACGGGGTCGGCTAATCCCACCGATCCCAACTATAGCTGGCCGGCGTACTGGGGGGACCGAAACTCCAATAACGAAACCGCCAATGATACGGTTTCGGCGACATATCCGACTCCGGGCAATCCCAGCTCTTACAGCGATCCATCCTGGACGCTTGGAGGAGATTGGGATCCGAGCGCGCAATTGGCAACGCTCATTCTCCCCGAGCCCGGACCGGCAGCGCTATTGGGTGTGATCGTGTTCGCGCCGCTGCTCCGCCGGCCGCGGCGAGGCTCACTTGCCCGGTGAATCGAGTTGATCTAAAAGTGGGCAATGGCCCTGACGTATCAGAGCAGCGGGGTGGACTACGGCCCGCTGGATGCTTTCAAACGAGCGTGCCAGCGGGCTGCTGTCACTACCGCGGGGGCGCTGAAAAGTCACGGCCTGGCCGAGCCGCCGGGGATTCGCGGTGAAAGCGCCTATCTCATCGAAACGCCGGATGAATTCCTCGCTCATGTCGAAGAAGGCTTGGGGACCAAGAACCTCGTTGCCGATGCCATGCTCGAGCTGACTGGCAAGAGCCATTACGCCAACATTGGGATCGATACGGTTGCCACGATCGTCAACGATCTGGCGACGACCGGGGCGAGCCCCATTTCCGTCGCCATGCACGCGGCGGTGGGGGACACGGCCTGGTTTGACAACGCGGCCCGCGCCGAAGATTTGGCCCGCGGATTTGCCGCGGGATGCCTCCGCGCAGGCGCCGCCTGGGGCGGCGGAGAGACGCCGGCGCTCGGGGGAATCGTCGATCCCAAAACCATCGTCCTGGCCGGCTCGGCGTTTGGCCGGATTCGACCCAAATCCCATCGCATCCTCGGCGACATTGCCGAAGGCGATGCGATCGTTTTGCTGGCCAGCACCGGGGTGCAGACCAACGGCCTGACGCTTTGCCGGAAGCTCGCCCAGCGGCTCAGCCAAGGATATCTCACGCCCATCGGCGACGGCCGATCCTACGGCGAAGCGCTTCTGGATGCCTCGGCGATCTATTGCCCATTCGTGGCCGAATGCCAGCGGCGGAATCTCCGGCTGAAATATGCCTCCCACATCACCGGCCATGGCTGGCGCAAGCTCATGCGGCTCAATGAGCCGTTTGTGTATCGGATGACTTCGGCGCCCCCCGCGCCGGCGGTCATGCGGTTTATTCAGGAGCAGGGCTCGGTTGATCGGGCGGAAATGTACGCCACCTTCAACATGGGGGCCGGTTTTGCCGCATATGTGGCCGCCGGCGATGTTCCCCAATGCTTGGCCGCGGCGCAAAGCGTGGGCATCGAGGCCTGGCCAAGCGGCACGGTCGTCAAGCAGGGCCGGCGAAAGGCCGTGGAGATTGAATCTCTTGCCATCGTGTTCGAGGGGGATAGTCTTCAAGTGCGGTAGGCGATACTCTGTGCCATCTCATGAGCAGCCAGCGATTCCAAATCACTCAAGAATACGCGGTGAACGTGCTTCAGTTTATTCTCCCCGTCACCATGGACACCCTGGAGATCGACAGCCTGATTGAAGCGGTGCTGAAAAGCCTCGAAGCCAAGGGCAGCGAGCCATGGGTGGTGGATCTGACTCAGGTGGGGTACATGGGGAGTTCCATGCTCGGATTGTTCGTCAACATCCGCGAGCGGATTCGCCAGGGCGGCGGCACGCTGGTGTTGTGCGGAATATCGCCGCAGCTTCTGCGGATATTCAAAACCTGTTGCCTGGAGCGGCTGTTCACCATCGCCAAGTCGCGCGCCGACGCCCTGGCGCTGGTCAGCGGGCGCTGAAAACCCGAAATCCGAAACCAGAAACCAGAATCAATGACCAAAACCAGAATAACCGAAATTGGCCTTCGTTTCGGATTTCTGGTTTCGGGTTTGATTCGTCATTCTGGTTTCTGGTTTCGGGTTTCAGATCCGCGGGATCGAAATATTCCGGTTTGGCTGCCGGCGGCGCAGTTTTTCATCGTGCACGCCGATCGCCCCCGACTTCCGCTGAATTGATCTCTTCAGGGCTTCTGTTTTTCCAATTTCGGTTTGCCGGCAATAATGCTCCAGCCACTGGTCCCGCTGCGAATCGGTGATCGCCAGCTCGGTCGTGCTGTACCAGAATTGGGCCAAATCCTTGACGATCCATCGGCGGTGGGCGAGGAGGCCGGGCAGCGGACGCACCCGGGCGGCGTCGATCAGGCGAAGATCGACCGGCTGATCCTTCTCGCAGCGGGCCAGAAAATGGCACAGATAAAGATCGCGATGATGAAGACCGGCATTGTGCAGGAGAGCGCTCAGATCGGCCGTCGGGATCAGCAGCCGATCGAATGACAGGCCGGATTCGACCAGCTTGTCGGCCGGCGTGAACCCGGCCAGGTCTTCGGTGGCGATAAAACTTCGCCCGTCGTCGAGGATGCCCCAGGCGGCCACGGCGGCGGCGGGAATCCCACGCTCATGGAGCATGCGGTATCCCTCGGCTTCCTCCCGAGCGGACGCTGCCTTGGAGGGGAAGCGCTTGACGTGCAGGCGAATGACCCCGGGCGACGCCGGGATCTCCCAGGTGCAATTCTCGCGGTCTTTAAGTCTTCGCCACGGCTTGATCGCCGGTTCCGTAAAGATCATTTCCGCGCTGAAGCCGATCTGACTAAAAATGCGCCGGTATGGTTCGGCAATGAAAATCACGTTTTTACCGCGTCCGGTTGAGGGAATCGGCTGATGCCGGGCTTGAAGATCACCTTTCCATCGACGACGACCAGTTCTTCGTCGAGAAAAAGTTTGACCGCCCGGCTCAGGACGTCCGCCTCCAGAGTAAGCCCCTTTTCCTTGACGTCTTCCAAAGTGTCCGTCCCGACGTTGATGTGGAAAACGTCCTGGAGGATGACCGGGCCTTCGTCGAGCTGCTCCGTGACGAAATGCGCCGTGCACCCGTGCACGCGAACGCCGCTTTCGTACGCCTGTTTGTACGGCGCCGCGCCGGGAAAATACGGGAGCAGCGACGGATGAATATTGATGATCCGGCTGCGAAAAGCCGTCACCACCCGCTGGGGAAGAATGCGCATGTATCGCGCCAGGACAATCAGGTCCGGCGCGGCAGCCGAAAGACTCTTCAGCAGCCAATCAAAATGCCGGTCCGGATCGTCCGATGGATGATAGAAGAACGGGCATCCGTTCTGCTTGGCGAGCGGTTCCAGGTCGGGATGATTGGCAAAGACTCCGACCGGCGCGCCGCTGGCGCGCTGCTGCTTGAGGTCCTCGAAAAGCCGATTCAGGCAGTGCGGCTCTTTGCTGACGAGGATGGCGACTTTTTTGACGCGCCGCTCGCTGTGGAGATGGACGCGCACTTCCATGTCGATCTTCCGGCCCAGTTCCAGCAATCCGGTGATGAGTTCGGATAGGTCGGTGGAAAGGTCCTTGAGATCGACCAGCATGTCCATCAGGAAAAAACCGCGGACGACGCGCTGCTCGATGTCCTGGATATTGATGCCGCGCTCCGCGACATACGTCGCGAACTGGGCGACGACCCCCTTTTGGTCCTTGCCCAGAACACTGATGACGGCCAGAAGCGGTTGCGGCACGGGAAACTCCTTTGCGACGATTCTAAAGCGGAATCACCGTGATGGCACGCCGGCCGACAGAATTTCCAGGTTATTACGCGCCGATTCGTTTTGCGGGTCCATTTGCAGGATCCGCTTGAACTGATCGATGGCCAGATCGGGCCGGCCGATTTTTACGTCGGCCAGCCCCAGGTTGTTCATCGCCTTCCACACCTGCGGCCCCCCCTGGTCAATGGCCAACTGGTATTCTTCGATGGCTTGGTTGAATTCGCTTAAATGCATGAAGGCATTGCCAAGATTGTAATGGGACCCCGGAAGCTTCGGATCGCGTGCCATCGCTCTTTTGAAAAAGGGGATGGACTGCTGGGCCTGCCCGCTGTGTGCCAATTGCAGGGCGGCCATCTCGTTGCCGTAGGCGCTGCCCGGATCAATCGCCAGCGTGTGCGCGACCAGAGCCGAGATGTCTCGCCAGGTCTGAAGCTGAACGGCGGTGAGCCAGGCAAGTGAGCAGGCAAGAATGACCGTGACGATTGCGCCCCCCGGCGAAGGAATGCGTTGCAGAACCCAGGCGACGAACAGCGCCAGACCGAGCATGGCGAGATACACGTAGCGGTCGGCGACGGTGGAAACCTCCTGCTGGCTGAAAGGGATCAGGCCCAGCACTGGAAGCAGGGCGGCTAGCCCGATGGCGGCGGCGACCGCGGGCGTGCGATGCGCCCGCCATATCCGCCAAACCACGATCGCGATCAGCACCGGGATCAGTGCGTTGAGGATCCACTGATGGTCGAACCCGAGGTGCATTGGCGAGCGGGCGTAATCGACGGTCAGATGCACCGGCCAGACGGCGTGTCGTACATAAAATCCCAGCGCATCCAGAGCGATTAGCGGCCGATGCGCCGGATTGGCCCCCATCGCGGGCTGGACCTGGCCGGCGATGAGGCCAAAGAGGACGGCCATGCCGAACCATGGGATGAGCGAAAGAATCACGCGTTTAGCGGGGCGGCGGACAATTCCAACATCCAAAATCGCCGCGATGAGCGGAACGACCACGGCGATCGGCTTGGAAAACAGGGCCAGCAAAAAGAACGCGGACGCCAGCCAGTACGTCGCCCATCGCCCGCTGCCCGAGGCGTCGGCGAAGCCGAGCCAAAGGCGAATGGCCGCCAGGGACAGGACGCCGGCCAGGACGTTGTTGGTCTCCGCGACCCAGGCGACGCTTTCGACCTGCATGGGATGCAGGGCAAAGACCACCGCTCCGCCAAACGCGGCCAGCGGTGATCCGACGCACCGCAGGAGGATCGAAAACACCAGAGCGGCGGCGGCGGCGTGCAGGAAAAGCTTCACCACGTGAAAGGTCCCGGGGCCGGCGGAATCACCGCCGAGGGATTTCACTAACCACCAGAGGCTGTACGACAATGGCGTGTAGAGATTTTCGTACGGTGCAGTCCAGAATTGCGCCAGGCTTTTGGCCGTCGGCGGATGAAGCAGCGGGTTGTCCACGAGCAGGTCGGAGTCGTCCAGCCGGACGAATTGGAATCGCCCGACCGGCGCGTAAACCGCAACCACGATGACCAGGAGAATCGTGCAGAAGATGGCGCTGGTGGCTCTGCGCGTCATCGGATTCATCCGCCCCGTTGAGCGGGAAACCGGCCGGTGTGACCCAGCGCGTCGCGGAGGGCTTTGACGAGGTCCTCGCCGTCGCCTTCGGCCTGAAAACGGATGGAGACGATGCTCGGCCGGGTGTTTTGCACGATCGGGGCGATGGAAACCACATCAAACTGTCCGCCGCGGATCGCGTCGAGCACATCCCCGGTCTCGTAATCGCAGACCACGAATTCGCCCACTATTTTCACCTTTCCGCAGGGACAGCGAAAGAAATAGAACTTGGATGCGATCCCCGCGGAGATGGGGATCTGTCCCATCTCGGATTCCAAATCGATGTCGCTTCGCGGAACGATCACGGCGAAGCTTTCGTCGGAAGGAATCTGCCGGCCGTGCAGGCTTTGCGTCAACTGCCGCCAAGTATCGGCGGTATCGAGTTGGCTGGAAGGCCGAGTTTGCGGCGAGGCAATATCCGATGCGCAGCCGCCTGCCGACAAAACCAAGAAACATATTCCAAACCCAATTGCGCCAGGACGTTTCATCATTTCCTCATTTCTTCCCGAGAGCGCGCTGGGCCTCGAAGAAGTCGCGCAGGAGTTGGCCGCACGAATCGGCGAGAATTCCTCCGGCGATTTCAACGCGATGGTTCAGCCTCGGATCGTCACACAATTGAAAAAGAGTTCGAACCGCGCCGGCCTTGGGATCGTCGCAGCCGTATATCAGCCGTCCCACGCGGGCATTGACGATCGCCCCGGCGCACATCGGACACGGCTCAAGCGTGACCGCCAGCGTGCAATCCATCAGCCGCCAATGCCCCAGGGTCGCGGCGGCGTCGCGCAGGGCCAGGATCTCGGCATGGGCGGTGGGATCGGCGTCGATATTTCGCCGGTTGTGGCCGCGCCCGATGATCCGATCGCTCGGGCGGTGCAGCACCACGCAGCCGACGGGAACCTCCTCCATCGCCCCAGCGGCGGTGGCCTCGGCGATCGCCTGTTGCATGAGGCTGCAATCGGTCATTGGACGGGAATGACTTGCGTGACTTCCGGAACGCGGTCTCGAAGATTTCGTTCGATGCCCATTTGCAAAGTCATATGGCTGCTCGGACAGCCCAGGCACGCGCCATGAAAGCGAATCTGCACGACGCCCTGCCCGGTCACGTCGACCAGCTCGATGTCCCCGCCGTCAGCCTGAACCGCCGGACGGATCAGGTCGATCACGCTCTGAACCCTCTGGCGCAGGGTCGGTTCGCTAGGCGATTTGGGAGCCATGGTAGCCATAGGCATCGCCTCAATTATAGACGCCCGTGACGGCAGCAGCAAATTGCGACAAACAACCCCCCCCAAAAAAAACCGCGGCGCCGCGGTGGGGGCGATTCCACCATCAAATCGGCGGCGCGTTGGCGAGCGCATCCCGCGCGCCCAGCAGAACCTGGATCGTATGCCCCGTGAAAAACGCGATCCCGCCTTCCACCGGCTCGATCGCAAAACTGTCCTGAAGAATCGAAAGATCATACGTGAACAACAGCGCCCCGGACTCCTTGTCGGCAAGGCCCTTCACCGTGCGATTGAAGAAGTTCAGCGTCAGCCGGCTGCCGGCGCGGTTGCTCACGGCCAGCGGCTGCCCCGGGTGATCCACCATGACCAGATAATCCTTTCCATACAGCAGTTGTTCATAATTCGTGGCCTTGATCGGATCGTCGCCGGTTTCCCAATTCTCGCCGGGGGGATCGATTCGGCATGCGGTGAGATGGCGCGGGCTCAGTATGAACAGATAATTCCCGGAAATGTGAAGCGTGACGTTCGGGCTGGTGGAACCGGTGGGGAAAACACCGCTGAAATCGCCCCGGCCGCCCGGAGCGTGATACTGCCACGCCTGGGCCGTGTCCGTGGAGAAGATGCGCACGCCCGTGCCGTTGTTGGCGACGGCGAACACCCGCCCGCCGTGAATCAGCAGTTGATCCGGCTGATTGCATCCCTGAAACATCAGCGATGCGTTGGGAATCGGCTCCGTGACGAGCTGTGCCGGCATGTCCCCGTCGGAGATATTGGCTTGGAATAAGTCCGCGATGCAGAGCTGATTGGGCAAGGTGTAGGCCAGCGTTCCATCGGCCGCCAGGGCCACGTTCACCGGAACAATTCCACTGTCGAGAGCAAACGATCTTCGGCCGATCGGCTCGCCGCTGAAGGAGTTGAACGCCTGAAGTTGAACGAGCTGTCCATCCTGCACTCGAACGACCGTGAAGTCATCATTGGCCAATAGCGCGTCGATCACCCCCGCGACGCGCGTTTGCCAGACCACCCGGCCGGCACGGGGGTCCACCGCGAAAATCCGCCCGGCATTGGTTACCACGATCACGCGGTCCCCAAGGGGCTTCACCTGCACGATCTGCTCGAGTTGGGCGGGCTGCGGGGCCGCCGCGTCGGCCGCGGCGATTGCCGGCAGCGCGGCGATCTCTATCGACCAGCGGCTTCGCCCCGAATAACCGTCGATGGCCGCGATCAAATCCTTCGTCCACGCCAGAAGATTGCCGTCGGTCCAGGCCGCCCCCAGCGGCGAAGAGTTAATCGCCGGGCAACTGAACGACGGCCCATTCCCGGCCACCGGATAGACGGACAGTCCGCCCGCGCCGGACCAGGCGACGATCCGGTCATTGCGCGCGAAGCCCTCCAGCGGAACCACCAGCGCATCGACGCCGGCGATGGTGTCGTTCGCCAACGGCGGTTGGAACGGTTTGGCGCGCCGCCCGGTGGCGCGCAAAAACGCATCGGATTGGGCGTGCGTCGGAATATGAAGGTCGGGCAACGAATCAAGACTCGTCTTTACGTTATACCGAGCCAGCGCCTCGCGGGCGCTGGACAGCGAGATGTTCTGGAGCGTCGTCCCGTCCGGCAGGACCATGGGCCGACGCAACATGGCCCCCGGCGAAATGCTCGCCGCCACGGTTAGCCGGGAGACCGCGACATCCGTGTGGCCGGGCATCTGGAGATAGTTTCGAGCCAGCGATTCCAAAACCGCCGCCCGGCCCTGATCGTGCAATCGCAGCAGGAGCTGACGGAGCACCTGCGTCGCCATGCGCGGATTCCCGTCGGATTCGTAGGAGTCGGCGGCCGACTGCATCGCATCGGCCGCGACGCGGGAATCGGGAAAAATCCGGGCGACGTTGAGCAATTGGTCGGGATCGCCCGCTTCCCTGGCCTGTCGCAGGGCGTCGGCGGCCGCCTGCTCGAATTTCTCATACGCCTGCCGCCCTTCGGGCGTCGCCAGGATTTCGGCGATGGCCTTCTCCGCCACGGCGCCGGCCGGGCCGAGCGTCGTCCCCTGCGCATCGGGCATGGGATACGCGCGCCAGGCCGGATCGGCCAGGATTTGCTGATACAGGGCAATGGCCCCGCCGGCATCCCGGTCGGGCTCGGACCAATCATGCTCGGCCCGGGCGATGCGATAAGCGACCTGTTGCGCAACAGAGTTCGCCGCGGCGCGGGCCAGGTCGAACATCCGCTGGGCCTGCCGGGCGGACTCCGGCCCCTTGGCCAATCGTTTGCCAAAGCTCAGCGCGTCGAGAAAAGCGCGATCTCGAAGCGGCCCCGGGCGCAGCGACTGCTCCCCGCCCAACAACTCAAACGCCTCTTCCAATTTGGCCTGCGCGATGTCCGCTTGCGCGGCGGCGAACATCACCTCGGCATAATGCAGTCGCGTCTCCGGATCGGCCGGGGCCTCGGCGATTTCCCGATCCAGTTTGGAACGAGCCCGCTGAATGTCGGTATAAACCGCCACCTGCCGGTCGCCGGCGATGATGACGTGATCCTCCGTGACCAGGACGTTGCCCGGCCCTTCCTGCCCCTCATCCCAGCCCGTTTTCGGAAAAGAGCTGTTGAGCGAATCCAGCGAGCCCGTGCCCAGGAGAATTCGGCGAAGGCACAGCTGGGTGGGAAGATAAACCGCATCCGCCGTGACGAACGCCCGGCCGCGAACCTGCGGCGACTGATCGCCCGCGTCGGCGCTTCGCCAATAGCGCGGCGTGAAATCCGCCGGCTTGTCATGCTCGATGCTGCGCCACGGGACCTGCCAGACCTGCCGCGACCCCGCCAGATAAATCAGATCATCCTTCACCGCCAGCAGCGTGTCGGGAACATCAGGACTGTAGGGGACATTGGGATCGCGCCCTTCCTGGAGATCGGCCAGCGCGATCTGCTGGAGGAGATTTCCGCTGCCCGCGTCATAGACGAAAAGATTTTCGCTGTCGCTGGGGAGAACGAACACCTTGGAGTCCTCCACCACCGCGGGATTGTAAGTCCACGGAACCGTCGCCGAGCCGGGCCGCAGCATCGGCTGGTTGAAGCCCACGGGAATCGGCGAACTTTGCGTGCGAGGATACACGTCGAGCCAGTCAATCGCTCCGGTATACGCATCCAGCGAAGCCACCGCCCCCAGGTTGGTGACGACGAAGAGCCGGCCGCTGGCGTAGGCGAGGTGCGAAACCGAATCCGAATAAAGGATCGAATCGTCCGCAAAAGCGCTGACGTTCATCTCGCTGCTGGAATTGGCGATGAACGACGCCCAGTGGAATTGCCCATTGGCAAGGCCGTAGCACAGGACGTAACAATCCTCGAATCGCCCGCGCGAGCTGTGCGCGATGATGTAAAGATTGTCCCCCACGATCAGCGGCGAGCCCCCCATCTGCAAATCGCGCAGCGCGCTTTGCGCTTCGGGCAGGCTTGGCGGCGAGGTCGTCCAGATTTCCTTGCCGGTATTGCGGTCCAGACAGACCAGGCGGGACTCCTGATCCGGCACCATCGGCGATTGGGCGATCGGATCCGACAGCCCCATCACCGCCGTCACGTATTTGTCGTTGATCGTGACGCACAATTGCCGGCCCAGCGGAACGGGCGTGGCGGTTCCCACCAGCGCGTAGACGCCGTTTTGCATCGGATAGGTGGTCACCCACGCGGGAAGCGGGCCGCCGCTGTCCAGATCAAGGGCGTAAATCCGCGTGTTGTCCTGAAAAAAAAGCTGCCCATGATCGACGGCCGGCATGATGCCCAGACCCGCGCCCCGCTTTCGCTGATCTTCATCGGTCAGCTCGATCTGATGGCGCTGCGCCGCATCGGGAACCTGATTCCAATTCGGCTGCGGCAGCGGGATGGAATAGAGACGCGCGCCCGGCCGGACCGTGGAGGAGGAAACTTTCGATCGGCTGGCATCGCCCCCCACGCTCAGCCACGAATCGCTTGCTTCCCCGCGAACCAGGTTCGCCCCCGCCAACTCCTTTTCCAGCGAATCCGCCAGAAGAACGTCCTGACCCCGGATCGTCCCGGTTGCCTGGGGAAAATTGCGGCGAAGCTCGTCCAGGCAGCGGCCGGCGTCGTCCCCCTGGCCCGCCAGCTTTTGCGCGATCGCCGTGCGATACAGGACCATCGGCCGCTCGGCAATCAGGTTCGGATGCCAATCCAACAAGCGCCGTCCGGTCTGCGCCACCGCCGCGTAATCGCCCTGCTCGAAATAATCGTCCATCAGCCGGATGCCCGCCGCCTTCGCCGACTCCGTGGGGAAATACAAAAACAAGACCTGCTGAAGCTGGTCCAGGTCGTCGGCGCCCGCGGCGGCCAGCAGCTTCGCGGCCTCCGTTTCGTATCGGCTGCGATAAACCATCAGCCCGTCGCTCGGCCATTTGCACAAAGATTGGCGGACCGTCTCCGTGACCGACACGTATCGGTTAACGACATGCGTCTGCGGGTCCTCGCCCGAAGGGACGACCCGATCGGGATATTTCTCCAGGATCTCCTGATAAACGTCGGCGGATTTGCCCCATTCGTGCAGCCGTTCCATGCGCCGGGCCAGGGCCAGTTTTTCCAGGGCAATGGCCGAATCCCGAACATAAACGCCGCCGGAGTCATCCGGCGCGTCGGCCGCAGCTTGAGGGAAATTGCCCGGCTGCATCGGAAGCTGCATGACTCGGACTTGGGCGAAGGAGGGGGAGCAGAGGAAAATCAGACAGGAGAGGTAAAGGCACGAAGGCACGAAGGCACGGAGGCACGAAGGGAAAATGCCGGAAAGGTTACGTGACATAAGCGTATTCGTCGCGGGTTGGCTTGCTTTGCCCTTCGTGCCTCCGTGCCTTCTTCCCCCCAATCTTATCCAAAATATTTGCCCCAAAGCGGAGAAAGTCTTTGAATTTCCTCACGTGGAATGCGAGACTTTTCCGACCAGATCGCCAGTTTCAGGGCCTCGCGAGCCGGGCATGCCAATAGCGGCGATGGATCGGCGGCAATTCGCTGAAGCGCGCGGCGGATCAGTTCCATCGCGCTGGCCGAGGCAGCCTGAAGATTGCCGATGATCTCCTGAAGCAACGCGGCCGGCTCGAGCGGCTCGGTCTTTGCCGGCGTCGCCCCCGGCGCGGCGGGGGCTGACGATTTCCACGAATCGTAATCCGTGACCATCGACACCAGCGCGTAGGGGATTTCGGCCTCGCGCGCGAGCTTGGCTTCGGGCATCGCCGTCATCCCAATCAAATCCCCGCCCCACAGGCGGTGCAACAGGCTCTCGGCCCGCGTGGAAAAAGCCGGACCCTCCATGCAGACGTAACAGCCGCGGTCGTGTACCGTCGGCGAAGGGCCCGCGGCCCCTTGCTCGATCAGGATTCGACGCAGGATCGGGCAAAAAGGTTCCGCGAATTCCACATGCACCGCCGCCCTCTCAAAAAAGGTCCCAACCCGCCCCGAAGTCTTATCAATGATCTGATCGGCAATGACCAGATCGCGCGGCTTGAACTCCTGGCGAAGACTCCCGCAAGCCCCCGATGCGATGATGTGCGTGCACCCAAGCTGCTTGAGCGCGAAAATGTTGGCCCGAAACGGAATATTCGTCGGCGGAATCAGGTGCCCCGGCCCATGCCGGCTCAGAAGCAGCACCGGCAATCCCTCCCAATCGATTTCAACAACGGCATCGCTCGGCGAGCCGAACGGCGTTTGAATGTCATGCCGTCGGCCTTTATCCGCCGGCAAAATCTGCCCAAGCCCGCTGCCGCCGATGATGCCCACTTTGATCTGACTCATGGCCGCAAAGGATAGACGATTTTACGGCCGCTCACTACGGCCAACGGCGTCAGAACATGCGCCTTGACCCGCCGCTGATCGAAAATATCCAGCGCCGTCCAACCGCGCGGCAAGCGGCGCATCGCCGACGAGCGAGCGATGGCGTTCCTGTGGTTTTCTTTGCTCGGCGCAGGAAGAACCGAAACCCCGGCGGGCACGCTGTCGTCAGCGGGTTCGCAGCAAAAAAAATTAATTTCTGCCGCGGCGTAGGCAAAAATCTTTAATGGCGAGTCGCTCGGGAAATAATACCACCTCCTGGGAAATCCGTCTGAGGATGTTCGCAAATAATTGAAATAGCATATACTTATGCAGCGACATAGCCGCCGGTTTCCCATATTCACATCCCGGTAAGGGCGGCCGGGCGTTTGCTTAATACCATTTCGCGCAATTGGAGGGATAAAAAGCGCAAAGAAAAGTGTTGCTATTCGGGAGCAAAGGTCTAGCCTGACCTTGGTTTTGGGCGGGCGGCATTGATTCACGTCGGTTTTGTTCCGACATTTACCAAGTCGTCCGCGTCGAATTCGGCGCAGATTTTAGGGTGATTTTAAGGTTGTCGGAATGGATTTGGATCCTCTTCGCTGGCGGAACTTGTGAGGGAAAGGAGAAAGAAGATGCTTGGCAGATTAAATCGGATAAATCGCAAAGCTTTCCTGCTCGCGGCGGCGGCAGGCGGCGTCCTAAGTATTATCAGTGTCGCCGCTAATGCGGCAATCATCACGGGCGACACCGTAAACGGCAACGGCAACGGCACGGCAAGCGTGTCTATTCTCGGCAACGAAATTGTGATCCTCGGCAAGAACTTTACTGCCGTGGGGCCGATCGACATCACTTTTGATACCCAGAACAACGGCAGCACAACCAGCTATGTAATAGTGGGCGAAGGGATAGCGAACGACGTCACCCCTCCGGTGACGTTTACGGACTATCACGAGCAGCTCGGCTCAGGCACCGATGGTAACTTCCTCCTCACCAACACCCCGGTGAACTTTGCTGGGCCCGACAACAACAGCGCCTTCACGGTCATGACGTTGGCGCCCTACACGCTCGACATGTCTCAGGGGAGCGTCGCCCCCCTCGACACGTTGTCCGTCGGGTTTGACCTGACGGTCCCGGACAGCGCGGCGAGCACGTTTACGCTCCGCCAGTACCCCACGGTTGTTCCCGAGCCGGCTTCCCTCGGCCTGCTGGGCCTCGGTTCGCTGGCCCTGCTCGCACGCCGGCGTCGCGCCTGAAACTTACCCAACATTCGGAATTCACCAGCCTCCACCAGCACTGGGGGCTTTTTATTGCGCACCCGGTTCAGGGGTCGGGAAGATTTTTTAATGAGCCTCTCCTCATCCGTCCCGAGGGCTCATCAGCTCCCCTTTCGGCCGATCGCCGCCGCCAAGGCCCGAGCAATCAATTCCGATCGGCCCCAGCCCTTCTGTCTGGCTACTCGGTCCGCGTGCTTCACCAGACCGCGCTCCAGGGTAATGTGGATTTTTTGCGCGCCTTTACCCACCCGCGGGCGACCGCGCCGTCGCGCCCGTCGTTCCTCCCTGCGCTGGGTGGCCGTCATCGGCCGCGCCTTGTCCGCGATAAACTCCTGGTCGAACTCCCGGGTAGCCTCAGCCAGTTCGGCCTTGTTCATTTCCCAGTATTTCTTTGTTGTTTTGCTCATCTTGTTCTCCTGCGGTATCGCCGTTTTTCCGAATCCGTGAGCGGCCGGCAATGAAGCACGTAGGCCGTCCCATCTTCGTCCAACACGTAGATGACCTGCACATACGCTCCGTGGCGCGTCTGTCCGATCACCAATCGTTTTCCAAGGCCCATGATCTGCGGGTATGGAGCCCTCGCCCGATCCACCACCCATTCCGCGTCGGCGGGCGACATCCGATGGTCGGCGATGTGCCCCTGGTTCCAGTCGTTCCAACGGTATCGCACGCCAAATAAGATAGCCACCAAAATCGCGATGTGTCAACCAACATCACCCCGGCCCCCCGACGGCCCCCCGCTCGCGGGACAGCGCGGGCGACAGGCGGCGATGACTTGGTTAGAATTCTTTCGCTCGTGTCGCACCTCTATCCCATTTTCCTGGATGTGTCGCAGCGGCGCGTGCTGATCGTCGGCGGAGGGGTCGTCGCGGCACGCAAGGCATCCGGAATCCTGGCGGCGGGGGGGAAATCGGTTCGGGCCGTCGCCCCCAAATTCGTGCGCGAGTTTCCCAAGGAAATCGAACGAAAAGTCGGGGATTTCGAGCCTGCTGATTTGGCCGGGGCGGAGTTGATCTTCGCGGCAACCGATTCGACGGCGGTCAATGATGCCGTCGTCGCTGAGGCCCGTCAGCGGGGGATTTGGGTTCAGCGCGGCGATGGGGAAGAGGATGAGCCGGGAGATTTCATCTCCCCGGCCCTGCTGCGCTGCGGGCCGATTACCGTCGCGGTGTCGGCCGGCGGCTCGCCGGCGCTGGCGGCTGGGCTCCGCGATGCCCTGGCGGGAAGCGTGACCGATGACTGGGTGAAATTGGCGGAGGCGATGAAGCAGCTTCGGCCGCGCATCAAAGACAGCGGTTTGCCGATCTCGCGCCGGCGGGAGATTTTCCGGGCCTTGGCGACGAACGAGGCGGCGGCGGCCCTGAAGTCCGGCGGAATGACCGGATTGCGAAACTGGTTGCGCGGAAGGTTCGCCGATCTGCCCGACTTGGAGACCGAAGGATGACCGCTTCGATGCCTCCCAATGCGGGCCAGTTCGCGCTCTTATGGGGGGCGGTGGGGTTGCTCGTCTCCGGCGGCGGGATGTCTTTGGCCCAGTTGTGGAAGCCCGGCAACGCCCTGCGCCTGGCGGCCAAGCCAATGGCCTATTTTGCGATTTGTCTGGCGATGGCTGCACTCGTTTGGCATGGCTGGAATCGCCGAAGCTGGCTGCCGGTGGAGGATAATTTTGAGGCCCTGGTGGCGCTGGCGGTGGTGCTCGTGGGATTCACGCTTTATGTTCAGCACGCCAAGCCGATCCCCGGCCTGGATTGGTTCTTGATGCCGATCGCGGTGTTGATGCTGGCCGCCGCCGGACTGTTTGGAGAGATCAAGCCGGGCGCGTATCAATCGGATGAACTGTGGCGGCTGGCGCATCGGATGAGCACGTTCGGCGGGGTCGCGGCGTTCGGCGTCGCCGCCGGCGTCGGGGCGATGTATCTCATTGCCAGCGCCAGGCTCCGGCGAAAAAATCTCATCGGCGCATCGCCCATGGGAAGCCTCGAGCGGCTGGAGAATCTGACCCATTGGGCGGTCACCTTCGGCTTTGCGCTGCTGACCATCGGAATTGTCACCGGCCTGATTAAGGTCCTGAAACAGGGATCCAATACCCAACTCGGGCCGCATTGGATGACCAGCCCGAAAGTGATTCTGGCCTTTACGGTGTGGGTGGTCTACGCGATCGCGCTGCATACGCCGATCACGCCGGCCGTGCGAGGCCGGAAATCGGCGATCCTGAGCATTGTAGGATTCGTTTTGATATTCGCGACGATGCTGGCGGTTCTATACATGCCCGGCGGGCGGTGAAGGTCCATGCAGCGATTGATAGTCGTTGGACTGAATCACATGACGGCTTCGCTGGATCTGCGCGAAAGGCTGGTCTTTACGCCGCAGCAGCGGAAAGACGCGCTGGCGGCCCTTCGCCGGCAGTTCGAGCAATGCGAGGCCGTCCTCCTGTCCACCTGCAATCGCGTGGAGCTGTACGTGGCCCGGCAAACGCACGGCCATCCCAAGCAGTTGGAATTGGCCGAGTTTCTTGGCCAAAGCCGGGGAGTGAAGCTCGAGGAATTCCAATCCAGCCTGTACGAAAAAAGCGAGCGGGATGTGGTGACGCATTTATTCTCGGTGGCGTCATCGCTGGATTCGATGGTGCTGGGGGAAACGCAGATTCTGGGACAGGTGCGCGAGGCGTACGATGCGGCGCGCCAGGCGGGCACGGCCGGGCCGATGCTCCATCCGCTGTTCCAGCGAGCGGCGGCGGTGGCGAAGCAGGTCATGAGCCAGACCACGCTCGGCGAGGGCCGGACGTCCGTCGCCACCGTCGCGGTCGATTATGCGCGGCGCATCTTTGACGTCTTCTCCGATAAAACGGTGCTAAGCATCGGGGCGGGAAAAATGGCCCGCCTCATGCTGACGAACCTGGCCGCCCTCAAGCCCCGAAAGCTGCTGGTGTGCAACCGCGATCGGGCCAAGGCCGAAGCCCTGGCAAGTGAATTCGGCGGATCGGCCGTGGCGATGGAAGACTTGGCGGACCATCTCGCCGCGTCGGACATTGTCGTCAGCGGCACCGGATCGAGCGAGCCGATCATCACCCGATTGTTCTTCGAAGTCGTGATGCGCCGGCGACGGTATCGGCCGGTGTTTCTGATCGACATCGCGGTGCCGCGCGACCTGGCCGGCGATGTCGCAAAGGTCGAGAACGTGTATCTGTACAACATGGACGATTTGCAGCAGGCGGTGATGGCGACGCGAAGCCAGCGCGGCGCGGCCGCCGAAGCCGCCGCCAAAATTGTCGAGCGCGAGGTCCACGAGTTTGTCGCGTGGAATCGAGCGCGGATGATGGGGCCGCTGATCGATCAGCTCTATCAAAAATTCCACGCGGTGGCGCGGGAGGAATTGGGGCGGATCGTCGGAAAACTGTCCGTGGTCTCGCCCCAGGACCAGCGGCAGTTGGAGGAGCTTACGCGCCGAATCGTCAATAAGCTGCTGCATGATCCCGTGCAGGCGCTGCGGGAAAGCGATTCCGATCATGCGCCGATGTCACAGTATCTCCACGCGATCCAGGAACTGTTCAAGCTGAATTCGGACGGCGAGTCAGCAATCGACGGGGCGGAAGGCAACGCCTCCGGGCATGACGCGTGACGCACCTTTCACATCTCGCGCAGAGGCGATTGCGATTGGCGCGGCCGTTTTTCTGGCGATTTTTTTCGTGCTTGCCGGTCCGTCGTGGGAGCTGGCGCTCTATCGCCTCATGCAGGATGGGGGATGCGCGATTCTGTGGCTGATTTCCGTCGGGGGAATTGGATGGATGGCCTGGAGAGTTCTTCGGCCGCGCGAATTGTGCCTCGCCAGTCTTGCCGGCGCGACCTGCGTGGCGCTGGGAATTGGAATCACCAGCCTGGGGATTCTGGGCTTGGGACTCGCCGGCTGGCTGAATCAGTGGTGGGCATGCGGCATCGTCGCGAGCGGGGCGATAATTGGCGTGAGCGTGTTGTACGTTTACGGAAGAAATTGGAATGTGGCGCCCTGGCTGGCGGAACCCGCGCGATGGGGAGCTTCGTGGATCGCCGCCGCGGCGGTGGCGGGCGTAGTCATGCTCGCGGCGTTTTTCCCACCGGGGGTTCTGTGGGGCGATGAGCCCAATGGCTACGACGTGGCCGAGTATCACCTCCAGGTGCCGCGCGAATGGTACGAAGCCGGCCGAATTATTCCCCTTCATCACAACGTTTTTTCGTATTTTCCGTTCAACGTGGAGATGCAATATCTGCTGGCGATGCACCTGCATGGTGGATCGAGCGGTCCGTGGGCGGGAATGTATCTGGCCCAATTGATGCACGCGGCGATGTGCGCGGCGGCGGCGTGGGCGGTGTATGGTTTGGCCGGCGGCGGCAAACGCGGGATTGCGGCCGGGCTTTTGACCGCGGCCGTTCCGTGGACGGGTTTGCTCGCCGCCGTTGCCTACAACGAAGGTGGGATGCTGCTGTTCGGAATCCTGGCCATCGGATGGGCGATTCGAGCTGCCTTGTGGCGCGAGTTTCTCATTGCGGGAGTGCTGGCGGGTTTCGCGGCGGGAACAAAGCTGTCGGTGGCTCCGCTGATTCTTGTGGGCGTGCCCGTCATCATCCTGATCGGACGCCGCATCGCGTGGAAATCTCTCCTCTCCGGATGCGCTGTTTACGTTTTGACGGCGCTGCTCGCGCTCTCGCCGTGGCTCATTCGCAATTGGAAATGGACCGGCAATCCGGTGTTTCCCGAGGCGATGAGCGCTCTCGGCCAAGGGCACTTCAGCGATGTGCAGGTCGAGCGATGGCGCCAGGCGTATTGGCCGGACAAGGATCATCGTTCCGTTGGCGGACGGATGTCGGCGCTATGGGGCCAGGTCGTGGCCGATTGGAGATACGGGTTTGTATTGCTGCCGCTCGGTGGCGCGGCCGCGGCGCTGGCGCGAAAAAATCGAGCGGCGGTTTGCCTCGCCATCCTGCTGGTCATGCAGACGGCATTCTGGCTCTGCTTCACTCACCTTCAGAGCCGGTTCATGGTGATCGCCATTCCGCTCAGTGCGTTGCTGATCGCGCAATGCCAAGGACGCACCTGGATCGCGCTATCCGCCGCGGCCGCGATGGCGTGCTTTTCCGCAACCATGCTGATCCACAAGATGGAACGATACCGGGAATTGGACCACGACACGGTGGCGCTCATCGGCCGGGAGAATCTGCAAGGCTTGCGCCTGCTCGACACTCGGCAATTGAAGGGCGGACAATCGGTCGATCTGGTCGGCGACGCGTGCGCGTTCTGGTACCAGATTCCCATGTCGCAGTTGCATTACAAGACCGTGTTCGACGTGGACACGAGCGAGGCGAATCAGTCGATCGAGCAGGCGTGGCTTGCGGGAATGCCGAAAGACGCGCTGGTGTGGCCGGATTTGGATGAGCTGAACCGATTCGCGCGGACGTACTACGGGATAAAAGCGGTGAAAGGCGAAACCCGAAATCCGAAATCAGAATGACGAAACGGTCTTCGTTTCGGATTTCAGTCATTCGGATTTGATTCGGCATTCTGGTTTCGGATTTCTGGTTTTCCAGCAACCTCAGGTCTTCGTAAACCGCTCCAAACTATCCGATCAGGACCAGTTGGCCTCCGCGCCGGCGCGGGTTGTGGGGGTGGCCGGGATGCGGAGGCGAGCATGGTCCCAGAGCGACAATGCGTCCGGCTCGAGAATCCATCGATGCGACTCGAACCAGGCGAATGCGGCGTCAAAACGAACGGTGGCCCGGAATAGATCGTTATCACCCAATTGAAGCAGGGCGAACGCCGAGACCAGCGCGTCCTCCGGCATTCGGCGGATGGGGAGTTTCGGCCAGATTCCGGCGGGTTGCTGGAGGGTGGCCAGATAGCCCATGCCGCCTGCGATGGCCAAGCCTTCGCCGTTTTGCAGGGACAAAGCCCGGAGGCACAGGGCCGTGCTGGCGACATCGCCCCAGCCGCCATCGGATTTCTGCGTGGCAATGAGCGTGCGGATGAGGCGGGGGCAGATCGGGGCGTGGGGGCTGTGAAGCTCGTCGAGCCGAACCACCGCCAGGGCGGCCGCGGATGCCATGGAGGTGTGTGTCAATTCGCCAGCCGCGACCGCTTCGACCCGCGGGGCAATCAATTCCTGAAGCAGCCGGTCGTACTTCCGGGCGTCCCATAATCTCTCGATGTACCGTACTGTGAGCATGACATCGCTCCTGTGATTGGTGTCTGTTAGGGTAAATAATACCTAACAAATAGCGTATGTCAAAGGGAAAATCTGGAATTATTTTGAGAATCTTCCTGAACGCCCCAGTGGCGGTGGTCTAATCACACCTATCTTTTGATGGGCGGGCGCTTGGCCGCTGTGGCCGCTTCATTTTGCGTTTTTAAGTCCCTTTATTTCGAGCCGAGAATTGCGCTGCGGCGGGCGCCGCGATACACCCGGGCCACGGCCAGAATCGCCAAAAGAGCCAGCGACTGCCATGCCGCAGCGGGAAGCGGCACCGCGCCTCCGCTGGTTCCGCCGCCACTGGTTTGATTGGTGAGGACGATGGAGAGATTGTCCGCAAAGCCCGTGTCGTATTTTCCGTCGTAGTCCACGTTATTCATGGGATCGAAGACGCGCGCTTCCAGTGCCACCTGAAGGATGCGCGTGCCGGCGGGCAGTTTCCCCGTCGAGTCCTGCAAGAATAGCCCGGTTTGATCGCTTCGGCCCGAAGCATCTATTCCGCCCGCGATTGAACCGCCCAACTCCGTAAAGTCGGTCTGGCGAAAGGCAACGCCAAGGAACATGTTGTCGTCGCTGCTGCCCACGCCTCCGAACCAGCCGCTGATATCATAATGCACGGTGCCGGCGTCGATCTGGGTCGCCAGGGACGAGACATCGACATTTTGAATTGCGATCGGCCCCTGAGGCGTCTGGGAACTTACGATATCCGGGCCGCCGGCAAAGAAATTCTTTCCGGGATTGGTCGGCCCAGGATCGGCAAGGGACAACAAACCGGGAGCGCCATATTGGACGACGGTGATATTGCCCGACGCGCTCCATCCGGGAATAGGTTCCAGGTCGTTGCCCGTTGCCGAGCCGATTCCAGACTCCGCGTCGCCATTGACAAGCAGGTTTGTGCCGAACGATGCCGCGCTTGCGGACCGGCTCACGCCGAGCACTCCGAAACACGCCGCGAAACACGCAACGACCGAAACCAGAAACGAGATCCTGTTGCGCGAGAAGGCAGGGCGCAAAAATGCCGCGAACGATACCTGGGACATAAATGCCTCACTTCAGGCGATCATTTGAGAAAGGTCTGTGTTAGGCCCCGGCCTTTTTGTGCCACCCAAGAAGCGCTAACTCAGTCAGGCAAACCTAACGAAGATACCCGAACCCAGCCTGCTTACGCAAGGAAATTTTTTCTTGAAGACAGAAAGCGTGGCAGCTTAAAGCTTTGCGCACATCGGCCTATAAACTCTGTATCGTCATGGCCCTATGATTTAGCAGTTTATGGACAGAGTCGACCATGGCTTGCGGAGAAACCTCCGCGTGGGCTTTAGTTTGTCAGATCAACTTATCCGCGCGGAGATAGTGGTCTCCCCTGTGTACGGCGCGGACGCGCTCCCTTCGGGTCGCGGCTAAACGGAATGGGGGGGTTCGACAATCCTGGGCGTTCATCTAGAATCGCAATTTCGGGCACAATCTTTGGTGAAGCGTGTGAATACTCTTTTCAAGTATACGCTGAAAAACGTGATCTTTGGGATCACGCTGATGGTCCTGATCGCGGCGTACATCGCCATCGGGTCGGGCGTGCCGTCGGTTCGGGAATACTTTGAAATGAACGAACTTCAGTTCTTCAACGCCTGGCCGCTCAAGGCGCTGATGCTCCTCTTGTGCCTGAATCTGGTGGTGGTGACGACGAGTCGCATTCCTCTTACCCCGCCGCGCTATGGCGTCTGGTGCATCCACGCGGGAATCATTGTTCTCATCACCGGCACGGCGCTCTACTACCACCTGAAGGTGGAGGGCAAAACGCTCATTCCTCTGGGACATACCGTCAACGTCTTTTACGATTCCGGCCAGCGGGCGCTCTATGCGCGGGCGCTCAAGGGGGAAACATACGGCATGCATCCGCTGCCGTCGCTGCCGCGGTATGGATCGTACGATGATGCGCACGATCCGGGGCGGCTGCGAAGCAAGGACCTGAGCGGGATCAGTTCATTTATTCCCCTGGGACTGCCGTCGAATTCTTCCAACGAGCTTTCAAGTTGGCTGGGAGTATCCCAGCCGGTGACGCTGGATGTGATGGGGTATTATTCCTATGCCGACATCGTCGAGGATGTGGTGGACGATCCGGCTTCCCCCGCGGTCGGGGTGGAAGTGAACGTAAACGCCCCACGTGCCCAGGGGGCCTCGCGGTTCATGCTGAGGGCGACGGATCCCACGGCTTCGCATCAATTCTTCGGTCCGACGGAACTGGAATATCGCCAGGTGTCGCCCGATTCTCTGGCGGCAATTCGCGAATCGGCGGACCGGCTGTTCGAATTGTCGGCGGCCCTGCCGGGTGAGCCTCCGCGGAAATTGGATGTGGGCATTGGAAAGCCGGCGGAGGTGGGCGCCTATGCCCTCACGGTGGAGGCATACGATCCGGCGTTCCAGCTATTCGGTTCGGACCAGCGCGCGGCGGCGCTGACCCTTCACATCGTTCACAAGACCGCCGGCAACGCCAAGGAATTTTGGCGAATGATTCTGATGGATCGGGCGCTACAGACGGATTTCAAAATGGACCCGGCGACGACGCCGCCGTTTGTGAAGGGGAACCGCCAGAAAGAGCCGATCGACCCGGACCTCGTGCTGGGATTTCGGGTGACGGATGCGGCCGCGTTGTTGCCGACCTCCAGCGACGACAAACACATTCTGCTGACGGCGGGGGATCGAACGCTCCTGGATATTCACGCGACGTTTGCGAACCGGGCCGAGGTTCGGGATTTCACCGGCGGCGGGGAGATCGAGCTTTCGCTGGATGGCTCGCCGGTGACGGCGCAGGTGCGGCGAAGGGATCATTTCAGGGTCCTGACGCATGTCGAGCCGACGCCCGTGCGCCAGCGCAACAAGGACGAGGATGAAGCGGGATCGAAACAGGTCGCGGTGGTGCGGGTGAGGTGCGGGGACTGGTCGCAGGACGTGGTGATTCCCTGCGATTTGTATGCGGCCCCGGATCCGATGCTGCTGGAGCCGATGGTGGCCTGGACGATGGGCGTGGTGCAGGTCCCCGGCGCCTCGGCGCCGCTGCAATTGCAGCTGGGGTACACTGCTCTGGCCATGCCGGCCGCGCTGAAATTGCAGAAATTCGAGATGATTCCCTATCCCGGCGCACAGGCGGGTAGCGGGATGTTCCGGGATTTTTGCTCCACGCTGGTGATGACGGATGCTTCGGGGCAGACCGAAACGGCCAAGGCGAGTTTGAACAGTCCCATCTATTTCGATCACGGAAGCTGGATTTTCTTCCAGGCCGGCTACGATCCGGATGGTCAATCCTCCACGATCGGCGTGGGGAATCGGCCGGGGGTGGGCATTATGCTGATGGGATGCATCATGATCGTGTCGGGATTTCTGTACGCGTTTTATGTCAAGCCGATTGTGATCCGGCGGATGAAGGCGGCGGCAATCGCCAAGGGGAACGGAAAGATGCAGCTCATGGCGAGCGGAACCGGAGCGGTATGACAACGCGCAAAATGCCCACGGCGCCTCCGTGGGTCTTGGCTTTGCTGTGGCTGACGGTCATTTTGTCCGCCCCTCCCGCGCGCGGCGAAGATTTTTCTCGCCAACTCGATCTCTCCCCACTCCGCACCTTGGCCGTCCAGCACAACCAGACAATGAAGACGCTGGACACCTTCGCCCGGCAAGCGATCTGGCAAATCACCGGACACGAAAAGCTCGACGGGCATGAGCCGGTTTACACGCTCCTGGATATGTCGTTTCATCCCGATGAGTTTGTCAGCCGCGACATCATCAAGATCGTGAACGTGCCGCTTCGGCAGGAATTCGAGAATCTGCAATCGATCGACGATGCGGAAAAACAGCGGATTACCAAACAGGGGACCGTTTCCCTGGCATTTCTGGAAAGGCCGGAGGTGCAGGCGCTGCTGGTGAAGGTGCAATCGTCATCGCTGGCCAAGAGCAAGGCGATCAACCAGGTGATGTCGGCGCGGGCGGCGATGGAGGAGATTTGCCAATTGGAATGGGGATTCATTCCCGCCGCGATCGTGCCGCCGGGCGATTCCTCGGGAGATGGACTCTGGCATCGCCCCGTGGAAATGATCGGGGCGGTCCCGGAACTTGCGGCATTGCTGAAGCAGCACGGCTCAGCGGCCCCGGCGCCTCCCGAGGGATATCAAGACAAACAGCAGATTCTTTCCAGCATGTTCAGGGCGACCGGAAGCCTGATGCGCGGCTGGGACAACCGGGATGCCGCCCTGGTCAACCAGAGCGCGCAAAACCTCGCCGAACTGATGGAGCAGATCAACCCCGCGGCCTATCCATCGCACGCCAAGCGCGCGGCGGAAGTCATTTACAACCGCCTGACGATGCTGACCATCCCCGGAGCGATCTTTTATTTCGTGGCGTTCGTGCTGTTCCTATTGTGCGCGCAGGCACAGGTGGCGAAATTGCACCCCTGGGCGCTGGGGTTCATGGTCATCGGACTGCTGGTGCATTCGACCGGGATCGGAATTCGCTGGTGGCTGGTGGGGGGGATCTTTCCGCCCATTAAGAACGAATTCGAGAGCGTCATGTGCTCCGCGTGGTTCGGGGCGGTGGTCGGGCTGGCTCTGGAACTGCGCAAAGGGCGCGGGTTCTTCGGCGCCGCTGCCAGCTTTGTTGGAATGCTCTCGTTGATCGCGATCTTTGCCGCGCCATTCGTCACCGACCGCCAGATCGGCGGTGAAATCGGGCAGGTGCAGGGAGTCCTCATGAGCTACTGGCTCTACATCCACGTCACGATGGTCACCGCCAGCTATTCGCTCATCGGCATGGGATTCCTGCTGAGCGCGTGGTGGCTGGCGCGGTATTACCTGAGCGGCGGCGCCGCGGCGCCGGCGTCAGAGCGAACGTTTTTGACCACGCTGGATTTATGCAATCTCACGGTCCTTCAACTGGCGTTCTGGATGCTCGGGGCCGGCATCATCCTCGGCGCGATCTGGGCCGACCAAAGCTGGGGTCGGCCCTGGGGATGGGACCCGAAGGAAACTTTCGCGCTGGTGACCTGGATGGTTTACCTCATCGCCGTGCACGTGCGCGTCGTGACCGCGGACAAGGCCTGGTGGACCGCCGTGCTCGGCTTCGCAGGATTTTGGGTCATGCTCTTCAACTGGATCGGCGTAAACTTCCTCCTCGTGGGATTGCACAGCTACGCCTAAAGCCGCCGCCTTCACGCGGAATCGACGGCGTAGCTCGCTGTTGAAGGGGCCAGACGTTCATCCACCAGTGCCTTGGCCTCGAGCAGCGTCGATGTGGCACAGATGTGCTTGTGCTTGCCGGGCTGGCTGACGAGGAATCGCTCGATCGTGTCCTCCGTTAGATCGCTGACGAAAACCTGGTGAACGATCGCGTGTCCGCGGTAAATGTGCGTCCGCTTGATTGGCATGGGTCTCCCGTTAATGGCAACGCGAGGAGGATCGGCCGAGGCTTGAGATCCCTTGATGGAAAGCGCAGGCATTTGCGGCCCAAACAGGGCGTCCGCCAGCCGTTTAAGCCAGCGATGATTCCGATGATTCCTTTGCCACGAGTTCGCCCTGGGAAGATGGGATAAGAAAAGCGGTCCGGGCCGCAAAAACAGCCTGTTTTCACGGTATAAACATCCCTTGGATTCAGTCGATTATTGCTGGAAATGGGCTAACAGGGCCCGTGAAAAATTTCGCGCAGTGCCGCGCTCGAAAGCCGTAACAAGTTTTCTGACTCCAAGTTTCGCGAGTACATCAACGGCCGAAGCAGCTCGATGACGCCGAATCATTTATTTTGATCGCGCTATGTCGCCAGGGGCGGATTTATGTTTGTCGGCGAGCACTATGAACGATATCATGACGTGAAATTCTTTCTCCATGCGAGCCCGCGCATCCCATTTCGGGCTTGCGTGACCCGCCGCGCGTGAGATATCTTCACGGAGATGAATTGGAGCGAATCGATATGACGAGTCCGACGCCAGAAGCCACTGAAGACTTCATTCCCGCGGCAACCGACGCTCGGCTGCGTCCTCCGCCGAAACTCAAATTCAACGGCAGCGACCGTTTTCTGCGCGAGCTGCGCAAACGCGTGGATGCGTACTTCGAGCAGACCGGCCGGCCTCGCCGCGATTGCCCCCAGATGTACTTCAAGACCGCGACCATTCTGGCCTGGTTCTTCTCGGCCTATTTCCTGCTGCTGTTCGTCTCAACGAGCTGGTTGTCGGCTGTGCCCCTGGCGGTCATCCTCGGGCTTGCGGTGGCGGCGATCGGTTTCAACATTCAGCACGATGGCGGGCACAGGGCCTATTCCGAGCGTCCATGGGTAAACAAAATCATGGCCCTGTCCCTCGATATGATGGGTGGAAGCTCCTACCTCTGGGATTGGAAACACAATTCGATTCATCACACCTATCCGAACGTCAACGGCCAGGACGACGACATCAACCTGGGATTCCTGGGCCGCCTCTCGCCTCAGCAGAAACGCTACTGGTTCCATCGCCTCCAGGGCATTTACCTCTGGCTTCTGTACGGATTCCTGGCCATCAAATGGCACCTCGTGGACGACTTCCACCAGGTCTACACCGGCTACATCGGCGGGCACAAAATCCCGCGGCCCAAGGGTAAGGACCTGGCCCTCTTCATCGCCGGCAAGGTCGTCTTCTTCTCCATGGCATTCGTCATTCCGATGCTCCTGCATCGCTGGTGGGCGGTTCTGGGCGTTTACGCCTTGGCGGCGTTTGTCAGCGGGGTCGTTCTGAGCGTGGTGTTTCAACTCGCCCACTGCGTGGGTGAGGCGGATTTCCCGGTGCCTGTCCCGCTTGAAGGCGGCGGCGAGCGCATGCAAACCGAATGGGCCGTGCATCAGGTCGAAACCACGGTGGATTTCGCCAGGGGCAACCGGGTCCTTTGCTGGTTCCTGGGCGGGCTGAATTTCCAGATCGAACATCACTTGTTCAACAAGATTTGCCACGTCCATTATCCGGCGATGTCAAAAGTCGTTGAGGAAGCCTGCCGGGAATTTGGCGTGCGCTACAGCGCTCACAAGTCATTCTTTTCGGCGGTGAAGTCCCACTTCGACTTTCTGGTGGAGATGGGGCGTCCGCCGGCCATCGCGCCGCGAATGCCGGCCGCGTGATCGAGTTGTCGCAGTGGGGTTGGCGCCGGCTCCGGGCATGAGTCTACCAGGAGACCCCGTCTTGCGCGAATGTAGTAAGTGCAGTTATAGCGCGGGCGTGTGGCTTAAGTAGACGTCATCCGTGGATGCCGCCTTTTCCAATTCCGGCAATTGAGTGCGATATTTACAGAGAACCGCCGACAATTGGAATGCTTTTGCATAGCGCGGCACAAAACGACCGGGATTTGCCCAACATCGAAAAAGCCAGCCCAGGGTCCATTGATCCGCCCAATCGGGAATCCGCACCTGATCTCCGGTTAGAAAACCGATGGCGGCTCCGATGCAATGAATCGCCGGTTTGGATGCGCAATGTCGTTTCAGATAAAAGCCGAGTTTCTCTTGAACGCCTCCGCCCACGCCAATGATCACGTGAGCGGGCTTGGACTGGTTGACGATTTTGACTAAGACGTCATCAGCAACATTGTCCGCATACTTCGGAGCCACATAAAAATCTTCCCGTCGAACGGGATGACCTTGAGCCATCAGCCAGTAAATACAGCGCTCCAGGGAAGTTTGTGTCGGCATAATCCAGAGCGCCGCCCCCGGCTGCTGAAATTCCGGCCGCGTAAGAAGAAGTTTGAGATACTTCAAACCCGAAACCCGCTGAACGCTATCCCCCATCATCATGTTCCAGAACCTAACCATGAAGCCGCTGTCAGTAACCACCAAGTCTGCCCCCAACAATGCTTGACGATACTCGCGGTCACGCATCAGTTCGAGCAATGCCGGCGCGGCTGGCATGACCACGAGGCCGCCGCGCGCACCGATTTCAACAGCTTTCTGTGCATTGCCGACGAAAAATCGCACGCCAAGAATTTGGCGGTAAGCGCGATCCTTGGTAGTGGGACGATTAAGAGTCATCCAACGGTTGTAAGTTCCGTTCTTGCGGAATTTACGAACTGGTTCCGGTTTGAGAGGCCATTTCTTGACGTCCTCTGCTAACCGAGCTAGCTCGTCAGCGTTTAGCCCCACAAGGGGCTGAGATATTTCGGCGCATTGACCGGCATTTCCCATATGGCCCTCCAGGGACGAATATCGTCGGCCATTTCTCGTAGCATAACAACGTTTGGACCTTGGTCAAACTTTTTTCTTGTTTTGCGACCGCCACAAGCGCTAAGATTTGGAAAGCTAGGCTCTCCATTTTGACGCTTCCGACCCTTTCCCAACTACGCGCGAACAAACGGCCGTCATCGCCCCGGATTTCGGGCTTGAGACTGCCACCCATCCGAAGGGTCTCCTTGCTGCCCATTGGGTTCTCCGGACTTCGTCTCCTCAACGTCGAGAGAAGCTGCATTTGCGCGGTCACTCGACAATTCATTATACGTGTGGAGTCCACGGCCATCCGGGAAATCCGGGTTTATTGAACGAGTCGTCCCAATGCGGCCGCGCCGCCTGCGGCGTTTCGATTCGGCAATTCCATCGGATCGAGCGTGATCCAGCCGGTGTATCCTGCGGCTTCGAGGTCGGGAAACGGTGACATCCACCGCGTCTACCACAATTCCTCATTTCATGCTCTCACCGCAAGCACAGCTATCCGAAACGGTGGATGTCACCGTCTCTCACCTTTTCCACCTTTTCTCACCATTCTTTGTTTCGCCGTTTCTTCCTACACCTCTTCGTCAATCCAACGACCAAGCTGAGTGACGGCCATGAGCGCCGCCGCGAGCCAGGAATGCGCAGAAACGCCAAACACGGCGCTCAGGGCTGTTGGGTCGAGCACCTGGTTAGGCGGCTCTTTCATGCCGTCAATGAATCACCAATGACCGATAGCCGGCGAGAAATACTTTAACGGCCAGCCAAGCGAACGCAGCCGCAGACAGCAAAGCAAAGCCGCGAATAAACCGGACGCCCAATCGGCGCCCTTGGGCGCTGACTATGGCAACGAATAGAGACCACAGAAGACCGCTGCAAAAAAAACCACAGAAGAACAGCCACGTCCGAGCGCCATCCGCCTGCGCTGTTGTGGCAATAACTGCTCCACCGATGCTGGCAAACCATACCATCGCAGAGGGCGACGCGAGGGCTATGCCAAATCCTTGCACAAAACAAACCGCCGCTGTCTGTTTGTCCGCTTTTTCCGCGCCGCTTAACGCCTCAATCTTTTCCGGGCAGAGGAAATCCCGAAACATCTTCAAGGTAAAATACATCAGGATAGCGCTCCCACCGAGCCATAAGCACCAGCGTACCGCTGGAAAACCCAATAGCGCGGATACCCCAAGCAAGGCGAGAATGGCGTAGAACAGATCGCCAAAACATGAACCTGCTCCAAGAGCAAAGGAACAAACCGCCCCTGCTTGAACTCCGGCGCGCATCGCAGCGACGTTGACCAACCCCAAATCCAAGCACAATGAAAGCGACACCAAAAAGCCTGACCAAAAAAGTTCCATGACAGACACCGGAGCCTTGTGTTTCCTAACAATGGTTGGACAGTCTGTCTGATCCGGCAAAGGCGGACTGTCCGCTTCTGTCTAACCGGCGGTACGTGATTGTGGGCTGCTCTCAACTCATTGTCCAACCTTGCATTTCCGCTCGGCACGCCAGGGGGAAACGGTGGATGTCACTTCGTTTTTCTTCGCCGGACTTCGTCTCATCAACTTCGAGAAAACTCCGCATTTGTGCGGTCAAACGACAATTCGTTATATGCGGCGTTCACGGCCATCCGGGGAATCCGGGCTTATTGAATAAGTCGTCCCAATGCGGCCGCGCCGCTTGCCGCGGCGGCGCTTCGATTCGGCAATTCCATCGGATCGAGCGTGATCCATCCGTCGTATCCGGCCGCTTTGAGATCGTTGAGCATTCGCTCCCATTCCACCGAGCCGTGACCGACGGCGGCGGGCTTGGTGCGCCGGTCGGCGCCCAGCAGCGCATCCCGGCCGCGCACGTGGCGAATCGCCTCGCCCAGGCGAGAGAAGATTTCGTCACGATCCCAATCGTCGCGCAGAATCGCCACGGGATCGAGATCGATGCCGAACCACGGACACGCGGCGACTTTCAAGGCGCGCTCGAGCGCGGCGAAGCCAGCCAAATCGCTGCGCAGCGCGAGGATGATGCCGTGCCGGTCGGCCCGGCGGCCGAGTTCGGCCAGCGCGCCGTCCACCGATGCCGCGAATTCTGGATCAACCTTCGCCCCAATGTTTTGCGCCTTCTCCCGCCGCGCCGCGGGGACGAGGATGTCGCCCGCTATTTCAGGGGAAATTGGCGATTGGGGCTTTACCGCCGCTGGCGGGGCGGGAAGCGGGCCCACGTCGATGCAGACCAGTGAACACTCCAATCCGGCCGCGGCTTGCAGGACTTTTTCGATGCCGTCCAGCGCGGCGTCGATGTCAGCGCCGGCGGCCAGGCCGTTGGCCCCGAGGTCGAATCGCAAACCCGCCAGGTCCAAATCTCTGGATCGGAGAATGGAGCGTACTTCGCGGCGGCCGCTTTGCGACAGGCGCGTCAGATCGAGTTCCCCCAGCCGAATATCGAGTTGCAATGCGGCGAAGCCAAGGCTGCGGGCGGACCCGGCGGCGGCGCGAAGATCATGTTCAATCGCCGCGGCAACGATTCCCAGCCGTTGCGTCTTGACGGACGATCCGCTCATTTCGCCGCCGCCAGCAGCGATCGCTTTTCCTTGATCTGCTTCAGAAGCGCCTTGTGCGGATCGGCAAACTTCGCCGCCCCCTCCGACATCAGCGTCTCTTCCATCTTCTGCTGATCCACCTTGGCGTCGATCTCGTCCAGGATCGCCTTAGCGGGCATCTGGTCCACCCTGCGGCTATAGCTCTTGTGAAGCTTCTCCACCGCATCGTTGGTGGCCGGAGGATTGGTCTGAATGTCGCTGCCCGCCAGCGCCTCGACGTATTTGTCCGCCGGCTCGCTCGGCTTCTTGGTTCCCGTGCTGGCGAAGATGATTTCCTGTTGCAGCGGCAGATGCTTGTCGTTCCAGAACTGCTGATTGAGCTGCCACAGACGCTTGGCATTGACGATGCCGACTTGTCCCTGTGCCGCCGCCGACAACGTGGGCACGTTCTTTTCGGTGTAAACATCGACTCGGCTGACGAAGATGCTGTACACGCTCTTGAAGCCCGCCAGGCCCGTCTTGCGGCGCTGCGCGCCGCGCCAGACGTTGTCGCGGGCGATCTTGTACTGCCGCTCGGAGAAAATCAGCGTGACGTTGAGCGTGACGTCCGCGGCGGCAAGCTCCTCGACCGCCGCCAGCCCCGCGGCAGTCGCCGGGACCTTGATCATCCGGTTTTTGTGTCCGGCGGCCCATTTCTTGCCCAGCTCGACATATCGCCGCGTGCGCTCGGCGATGGATTTCGGGGCCAACTGAATATCTTCCAGCAGCGGATCGAGTTCAAAGCTCACGTATCCGTCGTTGCCGCGCGTTTGCTCCCACACCGGACGGAACACCGCCTGGGCATCGGCCACAAGCTTGTCGGTCATTGCCCACGCCAGCGATTCGTCGCCGGGGTTCCGGTCCATCAGGGACGTCAACATCTCATCCTGCGAGCCGGACTTGAGGATGTCCGAGACGATGATGGGATTGGAAGTTGCCCCGGTGGCGCCCAGGGCGCGGTTGCGGCGAACCAGCTCCGGTTCGATGGAATCCAGCCAGAGTTTCGTTCCCGTCGCGATCAATGATTTAAGAGACATATCGCTTCTCCATGATTTGGGGGATTGTATTCCCTCGGCGCGGGAAAGACATTGCAAAAAATCGGCGCCGCCCGGACGCCCGATTCGAAAAATTGCGTGGATTGGCCGTTCACATGCCGTTGTTGTCCGGCTGCGCCGGCGGGGCAGCGCCGGGGCCGCCGCGGCCCGCCTGATTGCGCTGCGTGGCTTTGAACAGCAGCGGCCCGACGACGTTGTCCATCGTGTCCTGGTCAATGGCGATCACGACCTGCGAGCCATCCACCTTCGGCTTCATGGCGACGGAAAGCTTGCCGTAATCTTCCGCGCTGATATTCCCGCGCTGCGCCGGATCGTCTTTGCCGGCCTGAATTTTCTTGTTGACGAGGTCAACCAGCGCGGCGGCCGAATCGGCATCCTTGCACTGTATGGTGCAGTTGCCCGATGCCTTGGGCGGCGGGGAGACGGAGATGGAAACCCAGGTGACGGCATCCCATTGTGGATCGGCAAACGGAGGCTGCGAGCCACCGGGGCCGCGGCCGGCGTTCATCATCGCCGCGATGAACAGGTTGTTCCGGAGCGACGAGGGCACAAACGCCACCCGAAACGGCGCGTCCCCGCCCGCCGACAGCGCGTCAGACAGGTCCGGACGCGGTTCGCTCGAATGGCGTCTTGAGTTTCTCCAGGCCCGCCCCGGTGGACAAAACCATCGAAGTGCCGACCACCGCGGTCATCGGTTGCATCCGCTGCCTCTGCGCGGCTTGGGGATCGTTCGCGTCCGCCGGCGGCGGATTGCCTCTCGGATTGAAAATCTTGGCCAGCCCATCGGGATTGGCCCCGTTCAGCGGAATGACCACCCCGCCGGGTTCGCCCTGCATTATCCCGCCCAGCGAAACAACGACGTATAGGTCCTTTCCGCCGGCCGCCTTGAAATCGGAGATCCATTTTCGAGTCCCGGCGATCTTGCTCTGGGCGCTCTTTTCCGCGCGGGCTTTTTCCGCCGGGTCGGCGATGTCGGCCGATGCGATGGCCTTTTGCTGCCAGGCGTCAATCTGATCCATATCGACGGTGGAGGTGTCAACATAGATCACCCCGTTGGTCTGCGAATCCACGAACGGCGCCACGGGATTGTCCGCCCGGGCGGCCGATTGCGCGCAAAGCAGCGACGCGATCGTCAGCGACAGAATCGAAGAGTAAATCTTCTGCAAGAGAACCTCCTCGCGCGAATGTTATTTCGTAGAACCCGTCTTGCCCGGCATTTTGCCATCGGCAGGTCGTTTGGCAATGGGCAAAAAGAGGATTACGGCTGCGTTGTCGGCTGGGTCGTCGCGGCGTCGTCCGGTCCCCGCTTGGCTTCCCAATCGCTTTTCGTCGGCTCCTGGTCCCCGAACTTCACTTCCAGCGTCCCTTTGATCGTGTCGCCCTTCAGCTTGCCATCGTAGTTCACCGTGATCGTGTCGTCGTTAAACGGCCGAATGACCGTGAACGAAACATTCCCATCCTTCACCTTCCCGTCCCTGATGTCGAACGACTTCTGATCGAATCCATCCAGGAAAACGCCGGAAAGCTTCTGGCCGTCCTGCGTGAGCTTCGCCGACATGTTGATCGAATCGCCGTTGGGAGTTTGGATCGCCCATTTCCACGAACCCGAGGCGTCGGCAGCCGGCGAATCCCCCGCCAGGGCCGGCCCCCATCGCGTCACCCAAGTCAAGAGCATCGCCATCGCCGCCAGCCAAGCCGTCGTTTTTCGCATGGGGTCCTCCATCCAGTTGTAAATAGAAGCACACAATTCTCGAACCCGCCGTTTAGCCGCGACCCGAAGGGGAGCGCGTTCTTCGGATATTCAAGAATCGCCGCCTATTTATTAGCGGATGAAACTCTATTCCTCCGCCCGCCATTATGCAATTCTTATCCTGCGGACTTTCCATCTCCGCCGGCGAACTGAAAATCCTTCACGTCCAATTCCACGCTGCTGCGGCCGTTGAATTCGTTGATGCACGGCTCAACCGCGAGGCGAACCGCGGTGTTCGGCGAGAGCCGATCCACCAGATCGCCGCATTGAAACGCGATGCACCGAATCGTCTGACGTTCCTGCTTGATCGTAAGCTGGAGATGATCGCCCGTCTTGCCCACGCGGCGCGGCGGGGCCGCCACCGTCGCCGAATCTATGCACAACAGCGGCTTGCGATTCCCGTGCCCGAACGGCGCCAGCCGCTGTAGCTCCCGCACCAGCGGCTCGGTGATTTGCGACAGATCGGCCATCGATTCCAATTTCAACTGCGGCACCAGCATCTCCTCCGTCACATTCGCCGCGGCATATTCGCAAAACGCCCGCCGAAAATCATCCAGCCGCTCGGCCTCGATCTTCAGCCCCGCGGCCATTTCATGCCCTCCGAAAGCGACGAGATATTGCGAGCAACTCTCCAGCGCATGAGCCAGGTGAAATCCGGGGATGGATCGCGCGCTCCCCTGCCCTTGCCCGCCATTCAGCGAAACCATCACCGTCGGCCGGCAAAACCGATCGACGATCCGCGACGCCACGATCCCGATCACCCCCGCATGCCACCCCTCGGCCCCCAGCACCAGCCCGCGGCTGCGATCATCCGCCCAACCGTTGGATTCAATCTGCGCCAGCGCTGCTTCGAGAATCTGTTTTTCGACCGCCTGCCGGTCGCGGTTCTGGCCTTCGAGATACGCCGCAATCTCCCGCGCTCGCGATTCACTCGCGCTGGTCAGCATTTCCACCGCAAGATTGGCGTGACCCAGCCGGCCGCAGGCGTTCAATCGCGGGGCCAGAAGGAATCCGACGTGATAGCTGTCCAGATTTCGGCCCGTGAGGTTCGCCGATTCGATCAATGCGCGGATGCCGGTGAGTTTGCTTTGCTGGAGTCCGCCCAGTCCGAAATGGGCCAGCACGCGATTCTCCCCCACCAGCGGAACAACATCCGCGATGGTTCCCAGCGCCGCCAGCGCCGTCGCTTCGACCAGAAAATCCCGAAATGATTCGCCAACGCGCGCCGCCCCGGTGATCGCCTGCCCAATCGCCCAGGCCAGCTTGAACGCCACCCCCGCCCCGCACAAATTTCCATTGGGATACTTTCCTTCCGGCAAACGCGGATGCACGATGCCGAAACAATCGGGAAGCTCCGGCGGATCGCCGTGCCAATCGTGATGATCGGTGATGATCAAATCCACGCCGCGCCCGCGGGCAACCTTCGCCGGCTCAAGCGCCGTAATCCCGCAATCCACCGTGACGATGACCCGCGCCCCATCGTCGATGATCTGTCCCAGCGCCTCGGCATTAAGCCCATACCCCTCATCAATCCGATGCGGAATATAAGTCGCCACCGCTCCGCCCAGCAGCGTGATGGCATGCCAAAGTATGCTCGTGGCCGTAATCCCATCGACATCGTAATCCCCATAAACAACAATTTTCTCACGATCGCGAACAGCCTTGGCGATTCGCTCAGCCGCCGCCGGCAAGCCCGGCAAAAGCGAAGGATCAGCCAGCGTCAGCAAGCTCGGCTTCAAAAATGCCTGCGCATCGTCGAAGCTGGATACCCCGCGATTAAGCAGAATCTGCGCGATCAGCGGCGAGATTTTAAGTCGCGCCGCCAACTCCGCAGCCGCCGCCTGCGGCGGATTGATCTGCCAACGCTTAGGACGATACATCCGTGCGATCCTCGAAGGTGATCGAAACGTCCGTGAATCGGATGCGATGATCTTATTGCCGCGCGGCGGGAGGTCAAAGAAATGAGGGAATATCGCTGGGAAGGTTTCACGGGTGTATCATGTGTATCTCAAGGAGAACTTTGGCCACTTCAACCGTCATAGCCAGATCGTCCCGCCGCAAGGCGCTCCAGCGGAGACCCTTCAGGGCTGCCGAGTTCTTTGCTGGAATCGGGCTGGTCAGATTGGCGCTGGAGCAGCACGGCTGGCAAGTTGCCTTTGCCAACGATATCGATCCCGATAAGCTCGAAATGTACAAAGCCAACTTTGGCGTCGATCACTTCAAGCTCGGCGACATCCACAATCTTTCCCCCAACGATATCCCGCCATGTGACCTATTCACGGCCTCGTTTCCCTGCAACGACCTGTCCATCGCCGGCGCCTGGGAGGGGCTGAGCGGCAAAGAATCGTCGGCCTTCTGGGGCCTCATTCAGATACTCAAGGATATGGGAGAGCATCGACCGCCCTTGGTAATGCTCGAAAATGTTGTCGGATTTTTGCAGTCACACGGCGGCAAGGATTTCGAACGGGCATTGTTGGCTTTGAACGATTTGGGCTATTCCGTCGATGCATTTATCCTGAACGCTATCCACTGGACGCCGCAGAGCCGCGCCCGGCTTTTCGTTATCGCTAAGAGCGGTAAAGTTGACTCCTGCGCACGGATGGCGATGGACAGCGACGCCCGTCCCGACTCACTCGTCACTTTCATCAATACACACCAGCACATTTTCTGGGACATCCGCGAATTGCCGAAGTTTCCAAAGCCGACAAGGGCGCTCAAAGATATTGTCGAAGATCTCCGCGACGATGATCAGCACTGGTGGAGCCAAGAGCGGGCAGAGTATTTCTTTAGCCAGTTTAGCGAGCGCCACTTAATGGCCGCACGCCTGATGATGGGACAAAAGACGTGGCGGTACGCTACCGCGTTTCGGCGCGTAAGGTACGGCCGCAGCATGGCCGAGCTGCGCACTGATGGCATCGCTGGCTGCCTCCGTACCCCACGTGGCGGTAGCGGGCGCCAAATTCTGTTTAAGGCCGGCAAGGGCAAATATCAGGTTCGCCTATTGACCGCCCGCGAGTGCGCCCGACTTCAGGGCGTGCCTGACAGTTACAAGATCGACGTACCGCTGAATCAAGCGCTGTTCGGCTTCGGCGATGCCGTCTGTGTTCCAGTAGTAGCCTGGATTGCCAAGCACTATCTCACTCCGCTTGCAATCGAAACCGTTGCGGCCCCGAGCCTTTTCGCCGCTGCGCCAACTAAAACAATTTTCCGGACCGCTTGATGAGCAGTGCTGCGCGGATAGAGAAATTCCCGATTTGGCTCGACGAGCACATGGTGCAAGGACAGCGCAATGTCCCCGCCCGATTGCTTACGTTGCTCGGGCTCTTGGAGCGGCTGCGTGAAACGCCCGCCTTGGATCTCGACAGCCATCGTGCTCCTAGCGGCATGCAACTCATCGAGCACAACGGTTCCATTGATGCCGCGCTCGCACGATTCAACGTAGAATCGCCCGTGCAGGAAAAGGGAAGGCGCGCAAACAACCTAAACGCTTGGGCGCCACCGTTATTCGAATGGCTGAAGAACAGCGGTTTTCTCAGCCTCACGCCCGAGCAGCGCGGAGAGTTCATCACGGCAATTCAGTCCGTGGCGTCTGCGCGCCTCGTCACCATCAACGAGGATAAGCCACTAATCGCCCGCTACAACAAGGGTACATCAGTCGCCGTCATCGCTGATTTACTTGATCAAGCGCAGGCGAAAAAGCGAGCTAAGGACGTTGCCGAATATCTCGTCGGCGCCAAGCTTGAACTTCGCTTCGGAAATGGGGTCGTCAACGCCAAGAACGTGAACACTCCTAGCCTGGCCCAGCTCGCGGATTTTCGCATTGGGAACACCGCCATCGAAGTTACAACCGTTGGAAGCGCCGACAAATCACACCTTGACCAGGTGAAGAACATCCTGAAAAACACTGGCTTGCAGGTTTGGCTACTGACGAGATTGACGGATCGTGAGAAATGGCGGAATGCCGTCGATGCCGTCTTCGGCGCGCAGGCGGCTCGAATCGTGGTTGCGGACATCGAAACTTTCGTGGGCCAGAACATGGCTGAGATCGGGAAGTTTGAGACGGAAGAGGTGAAGGCAGTTCTTGCTAAGCTCTTCATGCGTTATGAAGAGGCGTGGCTCCCACCCGTCGGAGCAGGCGGTTTGCGTATCGTGGACCCGGAATCGGCTTCGGAGCCGTGATGCTTACCGAGCTCCGGCTGATTGAGCATCACGCATCCAGTGCGTGAGTGCTTCGCGTGCCTCGCCTTCATCGAGGTCGGCAGACATCGACGACGCGATGTACGTTTCGATATCGTCTTGACATTCCGGCTCGAAACCACCGCTCCATTCGAGGAAATCAGATTTGAGAGATTCGAGTTGTGTAGCCGTCATGATGACTTTATTTTCGCAGGCAGCGCCGCTGCTCCCAAATTCGGAACATGCCCGAACATTTCACTAAGACCGAGCGATCACGAATCATGGCGGCGGTGAAATCGCGGGACACCACGCCGGAACTAATCGTCCGGCGCTTGATTCACCAACTAGGCTATCGCTTTCGCCTACACCGACGCGACCTTCCCGGCACTCCAGACATTGTCCTCCCGCGACTCCAGAAGATCATCAACGTGCATGGATGCTTCTGGCACATGCACTCCTGCCAGCGCAAACGCAAGGCACCGGTCAAACATGCCGCCTACTGGCGGAAGAAGCGGGAAGGCAACGCCGCCCGTGATCGCCGGACTATCAAGCTGCTCCGGCGTCATGGTTGGCGTGTGCTCACGATCTGGGAATGCCAGACCCGTAATTTGCTTGGACTGTCGAAACGCCTAACGCGTTTCCTTTCCCAGTAACCGGTGGGGAAAAAGAGACATCGATGGTCCCTCTGTTTCTCTCAGCCCCCTACGCCTTCGCACCCCTTCCTCTCGTACCGGCGACGCGAAAACGCCGGCATAAAAACAATCTGCACGAGGTCCGCACAAATGGCGATCCCTCGGACGAGCCAGATTCGCCGGGAAAGAGATCGATCAACCAACCTCAACTACCATAACGGGTCCCTTTCCGGTCCTTGTGCCATGTTACACCTCTTCGCCTCCGCCCAACCCATTGCCGGCCCAATCACCCGCAAGACCCTTCGCTGCCATGGCTTATACCAGGCTAGTAAGTTAGCATATGCTAATCAAAATCGAAAAAGTGTAACGTTTTGTAACGTTCTGTATCATTTGCCCTAAAACTGCCTCCCGCCCACGCCCTAAAGAGGGAATCAGGCTCAATCGCTTATACTTCGCAGCGAGCAGAGCTTTATCGTGTCGGAGATTGTCCTGACAACCTTGAACGCCCGATACGCCCATGCGGCGTTTGGGTTGCGATACCTCATGGCCAACCTGGGGGAACTTCAGCCGCGGGCTGAAATCCTCGAGTTCGACATCAATCAGAAATCGACCGATGTCGTCGAAGCTATTCTGGCCGAAAACCCGCGAATCGTCGGAATTGGGATTTATATCTGGAACGTGATGCCGGCCACGCAGGTGATCGCGGAACTGAAACGCCTGCGGCCGGAGATCGTGATCGTCCTCGGCGGGCCGGAAGTCAGCTTTGAAACCGATCAGCAGGAAATCTGCCATCTGGCGGATTACGTCATCACCGGCGAAGCGGATTTGGCGTTCGGAGAATTGTGCGAAAAGCTGATGAGCGGGTCGCGGCCGGAGGCGAAGGTGATCGCCGCCGGTTATCCGGATTTCTCGCGGCTCAAGTTGCCGTACGATCTTTATGACGACCGCGATCTTCAGCAGCGCGTGGTTTACGTCGAAGCGTCGCGCGGCTGCCCGTTCTCCTGCGAGTTTTGTCTCTCGTCCCTGGATGTTCCGGTCAGAAATGTCCCGTTGGAGGATTTCCTCGCGGCCATGCAGCGCCTGCTGGATCGAGGTTTGCAACGGTTCAAGTTTGTCGATCGGACCTTCAATTTGAACATTCACACCGGCACGGCGATTTTGGATTTTTTCCTGAAGCGCTATCGGCCGGGAATGTTTTGCCATTTTGAGATGATTCCCGATCGTTTGCCGGAGGGGCTGCGGGAGTTGATTCGGCGGTTTCCGGCGGGGGCGTTGCAATTTGAGGTGGGGATTCAGAGCTTCAGCGACGAGGTGTGCCGGCGGATCAGCCGGCGGCAGGATGCGGAACGTGCCGAAGAGAATTTGCGATTTTTGCGCCAGCAAACCGGCGTGCACGTGCATGCGGATTTGATCGTGGGTTTGCCGGGCGAGGACGTGGCCAGCTTTGCCGCGGGGTTTGACCGGCTGGTGGGGCTGGGGCCGCAGGAGATTCAGGTGGGGATGCTCAAGCGGCTGCGGGGCACGCCGATCGTTCGGCACGATCGCGAATTTCAGATTGTTTACAGCCCAAACCCGCCCTACGAGGTTTTGCAGACCGGGGCCATCGATTTTGCCATGATGCAACGGTTGCGGCGGTTCGCGCGATACTGGGATTTGGTGGCCAATAGCGGGAATTTCCTGGAGACGACGCCGCGGCTTTGGCGGGACGGGTCGCCATTCGCGCGATTTTTGCACTTCAGTGATTGGCTATTTGCGCGTGCGGGGGCGAGCCATGGGATTGCCCTGCGGAATCTTTCCGAGTGGGTTTTTGACTATTTGACGGTGGAGTTGGGGCAGAAGGCCGGCGAGGCGGCGGCGGCGGTCTGGCGGGACTATCAGCGCGGCGGGCGAAGCGATCGGCCGCGATTTTTGCTGCAACATCTTCCACCGGGAGCGATGAATGTGGACAGGAAAAAGACCGTGCGGTTCGGCGCCAAGAGGCAGATGCGCAACTTGGGCTGAGTGAAAAAGTATTGGCTTGTGTTGGCCGGCGTTCTTGCCAACGGGCGGCTTTTCCTGCAATATTCCATGGAACCGCGGAGGGCCTGGGCGTTGATGGGCGAACAGCGGTGGAACGGGATCGGGATCGTTGGCAACCTCTGCGAAAGGAGCGCATCTTGCGTCTGTCTTCAACCTCTGGAAAAAAACTGGTGAGCGGAGCGTTCTCGGCGCTGGTGTATGTGGCGCTCTTCGGGCTGTTGTCTGGTTGCGACGGGCCGTTTATGAACGATTTTCTCAATGCCGGCGAGCCGAAGATTTACGGCGATTGGCACCACCCGCTGGTGGTGCCGGTGTTGGACACGCTGGCCAGCGGCATTGAGGAGCCGGATACGGCCTTCTCCAGCGCGACAGACATCGAGCCGGCCGATCTGGTGCCGGATGTTGCCGATTACAAGATTGGTCCCAACGACCTCGTGAACATTTCGATTTATGATTTGCTGGGCGAGGGGACTGGGGAGCAGGTAAAGTCGGTGCGGGTAACGGAGACGGGGATGGTCAGTCTTCCGTTCATCCCGCCGGTGAAAGCCGACGGCCTCACGGAACGGGACCTGGAAACGGCGATTTCCAAGGCATATGAGGATGCGAGATTAATTCGCAACGCGCGTGTTTCGGTGACCGTTTCCGAGGCACGGGCCAGGACGTTTGCAATTCAGGGGAACGTGGGCGCGCCTGGGGAATATCAGATCACACGGCCTGATTTTCGGATGTTGGATGCCATGGTGGCGTCGCGATCGCCGTTGGCGGCGATGGGGGTGAATTACGCGTATATCATTCGGAAGCCGCCGGCACCGACGGCGTCCGGCGGCACGCCTTCGACGCCGCCAACGATGCCCGAGGGAGGCGGCGCCCCATCCACTCAGCCGGGAGACTTGCTGGCCCCTCCGCCGATGGCCCCTCCGTCCACCGGCCCCGCCATCCCGCCTCCGCAGGGACGGGCGAATCCCGCCGATCGGGCTAGCCGGCCGATGGCGATGGAGAACGTTGCCCAGCCGGGTTCCACGAAGATTTTTAAGTTTGATGATGTCGAGGCGCCTTCCGACATCCGGATTATTCGCGTGCCGATCGACCAGTTGCGGCAATACGGCGAATTGAAATACAACGTGGTGATTCGACCGAATGACATGATTATTATCCCCGACCCGGTGCAGGGGGTTTATTACATGGGCGGGCACGTATTGCGAATGGGGGTATACAGCCTGTCGGGCCAGAAAGTGACGCTGAAGCAGGCATGGATTTCCGCGGGCGGCGCGGACGACTTCGCTTTTCCGTATCGAACCGAGGTCGTGCGTAGAATTGGAAGCAACCGCGAGGTGTGCGTCCGCATTAATCTGGGTAGTATTTTAGCGATGTCCGAACCGGATATTTACCTAAAACCGAACGATGTCGTTTATGTTGGCACACACTTTATCGCTCCATTCCTGGCTGCGCTCAGGAGCTCGTTTCGGATAACTTATGGAATGGGCTTCCTTTACGATCGAAACTTCTATACGGGCCAAAACTATTTCTAGGGACGGAATTAATTGGGCGGTTCTTGCGACGGTTTAGTCGCAAGCGCATTCAGATGATATAGGTTGTGGCAAGTCTCCCTCGCTAGGACAGGGGATGGAGGCTTTGACCCGCTTGTGGTTACCGGCCGTGGGTTTCCGGCGGGTTTACATTTTCGTCGGTCGGCGTGGCCGCTAGTCCCATGAGTCAAACACAACTCAGCGAGGAGAGCTATCTTGGCGCGATGGTTGCCGGCGCGACCGGCGATGCGCCGGACGCCGCCGCCGATCCCATCGTCATGGGACTCAAACGCTCGGTGTGGATTCAGATCGGGGTGATATCGGCTCTATTCGGGGGATTATTCTGGCCGAATCTTCGACGACTTTGGGACAAAACCAATCCATTTTACGGTGAGGCCAACTGGGGCCATGCCATCTGCATTCCGGTGATCGGACTGTATTACCTTTACGTAAACCGAGAGAGGCTGCTGAGCGAATCCGTGCCGGGCATGGCAACCCGGAATCGCAAGGCCAGGCGCGTTTGGGGGCTGATGGCAATTGCTCTGGTTCTGCCGCTGGTGCTGGTCCGGGAAGAGGCGTCCCGGGAATTGATCCCCGTGGTGGCGATCGTGACGGTATTGCTGGCGGCGACGGCCGGAGCCAGCGCCTGGCGCGGCGCCGACGAACTCATCGACCGAGCCGATCAACACTCCGCCGGATGGTTCGGCATCTCCATCATGCTTTTCGGAATTGCTGTTTTCCAATACGCGATTTTTCCAGGCCAGAACGACTTCCTGAAGGACTTCGGGATGGTGATCACGCTTTTTGGCGTGGTGCTGGGGCTGGCGGGATGGCACGTGATGCGCCTCGCTTGGTTTCCCATCGCGTTTTTGGTTTGCGGTCTTCCCTGGCCCGGTTTGGTCTACAGCAAGGTTGCCGGCCCGTTGCAGCAGTTGGCGGCGAATGTCGCGGTGTGGACGCTGCAATTGACGGGCGTTGAAGCGTCGGTGGGCGGGACGAAGATTTCAATGATCGGGGGCGACGGGAACTGGCGAACGCTGAACGTGGCAGAGGCCTGCGCGGGAATGCGATCGCTCATGACGTTCATTTCGGTGGCGGCGGCGGTGGCGTTTTTGTCCCACCGGCCGCTCTGGCAAAAGCTTATCGTCGTGCTGTTTGCTGTCCCGATCGCGATTTTCTGTAACGTGATGAGGGTCTCGGGCCAGGGGCTTCTGGACCGGTACGTGAGCCATGCCCTCTCGGAGAATTTTGCCCACCAGTTCGTGGGTCTGATCATGTTGATCCCGGCGTTTTTGCTGATCTTGCTGGTGGGATGGGTTTTGGATCAGATTTTCGTGGAGCAGATTGACCGCCGGGTGGTGGCGATGGCGCCGAAAGTGATCACGCGTTCGACTGCGGCGGCGTTGTCGGCGGCAAAGCTGCCAAAGACGGCGCCGCGGAGTCTGGCGGCGGTCAGGGCGGCCGCCACGCCGGAAACAGACGCTCCTCCTAAGCGGCCGCAGGTGAAGCCCCCGCCGCCGGCAAAGCCGGTGGTTACGCCCGTGAAGCCCATGGCTTCGGTGCCAAGGCCGACCGGGTTGCCTCGTCGGCCCATCAACGACCGGGGAATCAAAACCTTCAGACCGCCGCCGCAGGCCCCCCGGCCCCTCTCCTCGCCCAAGCGAGGCAGCGGCAACGGCGATTCCAACACCCCGCGGGAGTCACCATGAACCAAGGCAAAGCAAAACTACCCTCTGGACTTGTGCAGCCGGCGTTTGTGGTGGTGGCGGCGATTCTTCTGTTGTCGATGATTGCATTCAACGGCTTTGTCTGGAATCTGAAGCTGCATTTCAAGAAGGACTCGGTGGCCCAGCGGCAGGAGTTCCGCGAGATACCGGCGCTGATGGGGCATTGGCTACAGGTATCGCAGGACGACAAGCTGGATAAGGAGACCGAGGACATCCTCGGAACGGAACAATACATCTACCGGGATTACATTCAGGTGGATCGGGCCGGCGCGGACCTGGTGAGTTATCTCGCGGCGGGGCTCAACAAAACCGCGGGGACGACGCAGCCTTCGGATTCGGATACGGGTGGAGATCTCGCCGGCGAGGCGGCAAGGACGAAGTTCAATCAGTTGCCGTTCGCTGCCCAGGTGCAAATGATCAACAATGCTCTCAAGGACAAGACCCCGACCCAGCGGAAGCAAATCGTGACCGAGATCGAGATAAAGGGTCATTTGGGCGACACCACCCACGTCGACGTGGTGCACCTGGGATTGACGTATTACACGGGATTGGTGGACACGGTGGCGCACATTCCCGACCGGTGCTACATCGCCGATGGATATGAGCCTTCGAGCTACACGGTGCCGACGTGGAACCTTGGTTCAGACGCCGCGGGCAAGAGCTTTCTTTTGCCCGTGCGGTTCATCGCCTTCGAGGACTCGACCGGCACCAATCGCGTTTCCAAGTGTGTGGCGTACGTGTTTCACACCAACGGGCACTATGAGAGCGATCCGCTGGGTGTGCGACAAACGCTGGAAGACCTGACCGAGCGCTACGGATACTATTCGAAAATCGAACTGATGACCCTGGGCCAAAATGGCGATGCCGCCAGTTCTGCGATGTCGGAGTTTCTCACGGTGGCTCGCCCGGAAATCGAAGCTTGTTTGCCTGACTGGAGTAAGATAAAGCAATCTCATTGATGCCGATGGCCTGCCAAAGCCAGTGGCGGGACAGGCGGAAATGTCGGAATTTTGCAACTTTAGGTCGAGGTAAGACATACAACGGTTGCCCATTTCGTTCGTGGCGTCCGATTCAGGCCTCTGAAACAGGCGGAGTTTAAGGGCATATTCATGGCACGACGGGTCAATACGAAATTCCTGACAATCCTCCTTCTGATATTCATCGGAGTGGTTGGGGCGACTTTCCTGGCGTTTAAACTGCTGGTTCGTGAGCATCCGGACCACTACGTCGCTTTGGGCCAGCAGGCGCTCAAAGACCACAAATGGTCCGAGGCGGTTGAAGACTTTGCCAAGGCGGCACGGCTGGATCGCAAGGACCCCAGGCTGCAAATGCTGCTGGGCCAGGCGCTGGGGAACACCGTGCAGATCGATCCCCAGGCATCGAGGCAGCAGGTGGCGGCGTTTCAACAGGCCCTGGAGATCGATCCCAAATACCTGCCGGCGCTGCTGGCGCTGAGCGACTTTTTCAACAGGGCGGCCGGCCAAACGCCGGATGCAAGCCTTTACCGCAGTGCCATCGATTACACCAATCGGGCCCGAGCGCTGGACCCCAGTGATGAAAACCTGGCGTCGTTGCCCGACCGGCTGGTGATCCAGGAATGGGTTGCCAACATGGAGGTCGACCAGAAGGATGTGGACAACGCAGAAAAAGAGCTGGGCCAGCAATGGAAGTTGCATCCGGAGAACGCGGAACTGCCGTATGCCATCGCTTTGGCCAAGATTCAGCAGGGACTATACCTTGCGGCCGAGAGCGGGCCGCAGTTGCGGTCGAAGGAAGTGGCGGCCTTTTACGACCAGGCGATCGCGACGTTCGCATCGGTTTTGACGGGGAAAGACGGAGGATCGCAGGACCACAACGCGCTGATGCACTACCGCTTTGCGCAGGTGCTGGCGCGTTTATCAACCGTTCAGCAGTCTTCGCCGGACCTGATGAAGACGGATCTGGATCGCGCCTCGGCGGAGATTTCGCGGGCGCGGGCGCTGGTGAAGCCGGACGACCCGAGATTTCTGGAAGTCAACGAGTTCGCTGCGGCCCTGGCGCAGCAACGCAACGACCGAGCCGGCGCCTTGGCGATTTATCGTGCCCTGCCGTATTCGACGCAAGGCCGCCTGGACCTGGCCGACCTGCTGGGTCGTTCGCCGGACACGCGCGTCGAAGCCGTCAAAATATTGAAATCGACCTTGGCCTCGTTGCAGGATGATCCGACTCATGTGGTATTGGGTGGGATGCGATTCCGGCTGCTGCTGACGCTGGCGAATATCCAAGTCGGGGATTATTTGACGATGCCCGATTCGACGGCGAAGACGGCCCTGCACGACGAGATAAAGGCGAACCTGGACAAGCTGGATCAGGCCGCAACCTACAGGACTATTTTGTCTCTAAAGGAGATCGAGGCGCGCTTCCGGTTGCATTCGACTCCGGAGGAGGAAATGGCTGAGGTGCAGACGCTGAGCAAGCTGACGGCGGACGATCCTGCCGCCGCGAAGGATCCTTATGTCCAGGCCCTGCTGGCCGAGGGATACGAGGAGACCAACCAGCGGGCCACTGCCGTGACGGTTCTGAAGGGCCTGGTGCAGGGTTTCCAGCATCAAGGGCCGGCCTCAAACAAGGAGATGGAAATTCAGGTCAGGAAGAACCTCGTGGGACTGCTTTTGACGGAGCAACCGGATCAGGTGCCCGCGCAACTGGATGAATTGGAGCGGATCGACCCGGGCGATCCGGGGCTGAACCTCGAGCGCGTTCAGTGGTTGCTGTCGGACCCCGAAAAAAACAAGGACGAGATCGAAAAGCTCTACCGCCCGATCGGCGAAGGCACGCCTGCGTTGACCGCGACCAAGGCCAGGGTGGCGCTTCAGATCAAGGATTACGACGACGCGATTCGGCTGCTCAAAGCAACGCTCGCCAAAGCCCCGAAGGATGTGACCGACACCCTTCTTCTGGCCCGGGTGTTGTACGCCCAGGGGAAGCAGCCGGAGGCTCTGAGAACCGCGACCGACGGCCTGGCGGCCAATCCCGGCGATCCGCGCTTGAGACTGCTGATTTCCGCCCTCAAGGGTGAAAGCCCGAAAGTCTTGCAGGACCTTCAGGAGGAACTGGCCAAGGAGAACCCGGACAAGGTCCAAGGTGAATTGACGTTGGCGGCGCTGGCATCGAGCCATGGCGACGCCGAAACGGAAGAAGCTCACCTGAAGGCGGCGGAGAAGTTGCAGCCGGATTTGCCCCGAATTCAGGACCTGCTGTTCAATTTCTATCTGGGGAACCACCGCTATAACGACGCGGCCAAATGTATTCCGAAGCTGGCCAAGGCGGACGCCGACCGGGCTGGGGGCGAGTTTTACCGGCTTTCGATTGCCGAAGCGCAGCAAGACCACGCCGGCGCGGAGGAAATCGCCCGCAGGCTGATTCAGGACCGGCCGGAATATTCGCGTTCGTGGCTTGCGCTGGGAGATGTGCTCCAGCAGGAAGGCCAATACGACCAGGCGATTCCGCAGTATTTGCAGTGCCTCCAGAAGCAGTCGAATGTGCCGGAGGCATACACCGGTTTGGCGCGATGTTATTACGCGCTGCACAAGCCCGACGATGCCCTGCACACGATCGAGCAGGGCATGACTCGGATGCCGGGCGACGTGGCTCTGCGGGAAATGAAGCTGACCCACGAATTGAACTACGGACAGCCGGCCGACGCCGTGGCGGAAATCCAGGCGGAACTGCGGCTGAGGCCGAATCAGCCCGACTTGTACGCGGCGATGGCGGATGTGGTGTTGCGTTACGCGGCGATCTTGCAGTCCAACCACCAGTCGGCCGATGCCATCAACCAAGCGCAGCAGGCGATCAATGCCCTGAAAGAGCCCCTGGTGAAATGGCCCAACGAATCCGAGCTTTACGTCGCGATGTCCGAAGCGCAGTTGGCGGCGAGGCAACCGGAGGAGGCGCTGAAAACGCTGGAGCGCTGGGCAGCGCTGGATGCCTGGAGGACACGGCCCGATCCGTATGTCGCCCTCGCGGACTTCTACGAGCGGACGGGCAATCCCCAGAAGGCGGAAGACGAAATGCACACGGCGATGGCGCGATCCGGCTACGCCGTGGACATGCAAATCCGCATGGCGAGCATGCTGGCGTTGCATCAGAAGTACGACGATGCCCTGCAACTGCTTCGCGCCGTCAACGCCGACAAGCCGGCGGTCCGCGAGAAGGTCGTCCAGATCCTGCTGGTGGCGGGGAAACTCGACGAGGCCCAGGTCGAACTGAAAGCGGATCTGGCCAAGCATCCGCCGGATTCGGAGCTGCTCCTTCAGGTTTGGGCGCTGGCGCTGTTCGAGCATGGGCTGAATAAGGACGCGGTGGACCGGGCGACCGAAGCCCTGGCGGAAAATCCAAAGGATCAAACCGCGCTGTTTTGTCGGGCGCGAGCGCGGCTTCGGATGCAGCCGCCGGACCCCGCCGGGGCCCTGCAGGACCTGGATCTGGTGCGCCAGTCCAACCCCAATAATATTGAAGTGCGGATGGACATGGCCCAATCGCTGGATCAGTTGAATCGGCCCGAGGACGCGCTCAGCGAGGTGCAGGCAGCCTTGCGATTGAATCCATTGAACAGAGATGTCCGCCTGAAACTGGTGGGGATGTATGTGAACAACCCCCATCCGAGAATGAACGAGGCCCTTCGCCTGCTCCAAGAGGTCGAGGCGACTCCCCCGTTCGACAAGGACTCAGCCGTCTTTCAGGGGGAGGCGATGATTCTTAGCGCGGTGGGCCACGATGCCGACGCCCTGGCGAAGAGCGAAATCGCCCTGCGGATTTCGCCCGACGATCAGAACATCGCGCGGACCAACATCCAGATGCTTCAGAAGGTGCAGGATTTTCCAGGTGTGATCAACCACTACGCGTCCATGAGCGACAAATGGAAAAAGAAGTCATGGGCGCTGTGGGATTTGGGCATGGCGGAAAAACGGCTGAATAACCCGCAGGGGCTGACAGACCTGAAGAGCGCCCTGGCGGCGGCCGTGACCGAAGACGATCCGCGCCAGATCGACCAGGTGGCGCAGAGCATCACCGACGAGTTCAGTGCCGATGAGGCCATCAACGCGCTCAAGCCGCTGGCCAAGGACAATTTGTCCGCCAAGCTCTCGCTCGCCCATGAGTATCAGGCGAAGGGCGATGACACTTCGGCGCTGGCGACCATCGACGACATCATGGTCCATTTCGATAAGCTCAGTCATCGCGACCAGGCGAACACGCTGAACAGCGCGGCCATCATGTATCAGTTGGCCAAGCCGGTGCCGCTGGTGGACAAGGCGTATGACGCGTATTTGCATTGGCTGAAGTTGGAACCGACCAACCTGGAGGCGCTGAACAACCTGGCGTGCCTGCTGGCGGACAACTATTCGCCGCCGCGGGCCAAGGAAGGGTTGGATTATGCCAACCAGGCGGTGAACGAAATGTCCAGGCTGGGCCGGACCGAGCCGCGGTTGTTGGACACGCAAGGTTGGCTGATGATTTTGAACGGATCGCCCGAAGACGGCGTACATATTCTCAACACGGCAATGACACAATTCGAGCCGTTTCCAGATGAGTATCTGCATCTTGGCGAGGGCTATCTGCGGCTCGAGATGCCCGATCCGATGCAGGCCGAAACACAGGCAAAGCTAGGCCTGCAAACGGTTAACAAACGCCATGCCGGTAATGCCGACGCGGCGATTCGTTCTAAGCTACAAGATTTGATTAACCGATCAGAAGAAATGAGGCATAAGCAATAACCTCGCGTCCCATAAGCAATTGCGTTAATTTGCATGACGAGGAATAAGAGTTGAATGCGCCGATGCCAGATGCGAAGATAAAACGGATGGAGACGGGCGGGCGCCTCTTTTCCGATGGTTTTTTTGTGGAGGGCAAGTGACGCGTAGCCCTGGTCGTTCACGGGAGCCTACGCCGTCTCTTTAGGAGTGTGTCGTTATGACAACGTTACCGCAGAAGGCGGCACTGCAGTTGCCGCGGCCCGCCGGCGCCTCTTTGCCGGTCTCGATCGCGCCACATGTAATCATGCCTCAGGGCGTGGCCGCCGGCAATATGACCGGGGCGGATGTTTGGCGCGTGATCCGTTCCAATTCCTGGTTGATCCTCCTCTTGTTGGTTGTCAGCAGCGGCGCCGGCTTCGGAATCAACTACTGGCTCAACAAATACCATCCCCACTACACCGCCGAAGGCACCGTGGTCGTTCTTGATCCGGCTGACGCCCTCGTCCCCGCCGGGGCGCTGCTGTCGCGCGCCCAAGCCAGTCCCGTGAGTCTTCCGCTGGAAATCAGACAGCATGCCACGATGCTCAAGAACCGTTCCCTGCTGACGCAGGTCTTGCAGAATGCCAACAGCGATGTGCGCAACACGGCGTGGTACAACCGCTTTCCCACTCCCGAGGAGCGTAAGCAGGGTCTGATAGATGACCTGGAAGTCACGTCCTCGCCTGATTCGAAGCTGATCCTGGTGAGCATGACCGACAACGATCCCAAGTCCGCTCAGATCATCGTGCAGTCCCTCGTCGATCAGTACATCAAGAACCAGGACGAAAGGAGTCAGGATCGCCAATACAAGGAGCACCAGAACCTGGAACAAGAGGAAATTGCCGAGGAAGGCAAGCTGAAGCTGGTCAATGGCGATATCTCCGACATTCAGGCGGAGCTGAACTCCGACGGCGTGACCGGCACGATGAACAAGATCAACGCCAAGGATCTTGAGCTGGAGGAACTGCTTAAGGAATTGCAGGTTCTGAGGCTTCAGGAGCAGACCGACGAGGGCCAGTACCAGATGATGATCTCGCAGATCAACGGGGGGCAGGATCCGCCCGAGGTCTCGGACATGATCTACAAGGACCCGGAAGTGCAGCACGACCGCGAGATGCTCGACAATGCCGAATTGAGCGCGGCAGCGGCTGCCAACGGCAATATGTTGGCCGGCAGCCCGCAGTTGATGGGGCTTCAAAAGAACGAGCAGATATTTGCGCAGAAGCTGGAGAAATCCGAGAATCTGGCCCGCGAACGCTACAAGACCCAGGTGGTTGAAGCGCTGCGCCAGAAATTGTCCACCACCAAGGGCGAGATCGAGATAATGGGGAACAGCATCAAGGAGATCAACGGCCAGATGGCTCAGTTGACGACCTGGATGGAGCAGCTTCTGCAAAAGCAATCGGAGCAGGAAGCCATCAACACCAAGCTCAAGAGGCTCAACGACGAACTGGAGGAGATCGCGACGTTCAACGTCAGGAACGATCTCGCCGGCGTCGAATGGGCGGCCCAGCCGGAACTTCCGGAAATTCCAAGCTTCCCCAAGCTGGCCGTGACGCTGTCGATGGCGATTTCGCTGGGATTGATATTGGCGCTGGGCATTGCCTTCCTGCGCGAGTTCATGGATACCTCGATTCGTTCGCCGCGCGACATCAGCCGGGTTGGCAACATGAACCTCCTGGGCATGGTGCCGCACGAGGACGACGATCCGCAATCGGCCGGAGCGCGCCTACCGGTGGTGATCTTCGAAGCGCCGCATTCGATGATGGCCGAGCAGCTCCGCCAGGTGCGCACGCGGCTCCAGCACAGCTCATCGCTGGATACGACCCGCAGCATCCTGATCACCAGCCCATCGCCCGGCGACGGAAAATCAACCATCGCCTGCAACCTCGCCTGCGGCCTCGCCCTCAACGGCCGGCGCATCCTGCTGGTCGACGCCAACTTCCGCAGGCCGGAATTGCATCGCGTCTTCAACCTCAGCAACGATCAAGGCTTCTCCGACGTGCTGAACAACCTGACGGTGTTCGAGCATGCCGTCCAGGAAACGCAGGTGCCCAACCTGTTCATTCTCCCCAGCGGCCCCAAGCCGACCAACGCGACGGAACTCGTGGAGAGCCAATTGCTCGTCGATTTCCTCGAGCGCGCCCTGGAGGAATTTGACCACGTGATCTTCGACAGCGGACCGCTGCTGTTCGTCTCCGAGACGGTCGGTCTTGCCCCGCATGTCGATGGCGTGGTCACCGTTGTCCGTGCCCGCGTCAATACCCGCGGCGTTCTGTCCCGCATGCGCGACACGCTGCGGCAGGTCAAAGCCGAGCACCTCGGCGTCGTGCTCAACGCGGTCCGCGCTCAGGGCGGCGGATACTATGGCCGCAATATCCGCACCTACTACGAGTACCAGAACGGCGGAGGCCGGGCGGCGTAGGTCGCATCGACCCATCATTTGAGAAAAAGAGAGGCGGCGCCGAGTGAAAATCGGCGCCGTTTTTTTATGCGGCGGTCTGACCCTTCGACGCCGTCCACTGCGCGCAGTTAGACTGTGCGCCGATGAGCAACGATGCAATGGTGCTGTTGCCCTCGCCGCGTCGAGTGAAGCGGCTGGCGGGTCATTCCAGCGCGGCCGTGGAAGAGAACATCGATTCGGCCGTTGCCCGGCCGCAGGGGTACCAACTTTCCATAACGCCGGCCAATTGCAGCCTCGTCGCTCACGATGCGGCGGGGATTTTTTATGGGCGCCAGACGGTTGCCCAGCTCAGGCGGCAGTTTCCCGCCGCGCTGCCGTGCCTGGAGATCGAAGATTGGCCCGACTTCCCCGTGCGCGGCGTGATGCTGGATATCAGTCGCGACAAGGTGCCGACCTTGGCCACGCTGCTTTCGCTGGTGGATCGGCTGGCCGAGTGGAAGATCAATCATCTCCAACTTTACGTCGAGCACACGTTCGCCTATCGCGGGCATGAAGAAGTGTGGCGATCGGCCAGCCCGATGACCGCCGAGGAAATTCGCCGGCTCGATCAGTTCTGCAAAGCGCGGTTCATCGACCTTGTGCCGAATCAGAACAGCTTTGGGCACATGGAGCGTTGGCTGCGCCATCCGCGCTATTTGCCGCTGGCCGAAGCGCCGGATGGGGCCGATACCCCGTGGGGATTTCGATGGCCCGGGCCGTTTAGTCTTTGCCCCACCGATCCGCGCAGTCTGGAGTTGCTCGGCGATTTGTATTCGCAGCTTTTGCCGAATTTCTCCAGTGCCCTGTTCAACGTCGGCTGCGATGAGACGTTCGACATCGGCCAGGGCCGCAGCAAGGACCGGTGCCTCAAACGCGGCGTGCATCAGGTGTATCTCGAATTTCTTGGCCGGGTGAACGATTTGGTCCGGCGGCATGGGCGGCGGATGATGTTCTGGGGCGACATCATTTTACGCCAGCCGGAATTGATCGGCCCCTTGCCGCCGGATGTGATCGCGCTGAACTGGGGCTACGAGGCCGATCATCCGTTCGACGCCGAGGCGCGGCGATTCAGCCAAAGCGGCGTGGAATTTTACGTTTGCCCGGGGACCAGCAGTTGGTGCAGCATCGCCGGTCGCACCGACAATATGCTCGCCAACCAGCGCGCGGCGGCAGAGGCGGGATTGGCGCACGGGGCGCGCGGATATTTGAATGCCGATTGGGGCGACTACGGACATTTGCAATATCTCCCGATGAGTTACGCCGGCCTGGCTGCCGGAGCGGGCATGAGCTGGTGTTTGCAATCGAACCGGGATTTGCCTCTGCCGCGCATGCTGGATGTGCACGCCCTGGCCGATGCGGCCGGCGTGATGGGCGCGGCGGCCTGTGAGTTGGGCAATGTTTACCAGGCGGTGGGGAAGATCATTCCCAATCGATCGGCTTTGTTCAACATTCTCGTGCCGACATCCGCTCACCGTGATCCCATGGACGGCATAACGCAGACAGGCCTCGAAGCGGCGGAAGCGGCCATCGACGCGGCGATGCGAAATGTTCATGCCTCGAATATGCAACGGGAGGATGCCGCGCTGATAAAGTCCGAATTTGAAAACGCGGCCGCGATGCTCCGCTTCGCCTGCCGAAAAGCCGGAGGCGAAAACGGCGAGCGTCTGTCGGACGAACTCGAACAAATCATCCAGCGCCATCGCCACTGTTGGCTGGCGCGAAATCGGCCGGGAGGATTGGACGAGAGCGTCGGGTGGCTGAATGCAGAACGACAAATGACAAGTGACAAGTGACCAATGACAAATCTTTCATTAGCCATTCGGCATTCGTAAGATGTCTCCATGTCCGAGCGCGTGACGATCGTTGGCGACGGGGCGATGGCGACAGTCTGCTCTTTGCTCCTTAGCCAGGGCGGGCATAGCGTCACCCTTTGGGGCGTGTTCGAAGAGTCGATCAATCGGCTCATTCAGAACCGGGAAAATCAGCGGCTGCTGCCCGGCGTGAGATTGCCGCGGAACGTTCAACTCACGGCCAACGACGCGGAATGTTTCAAGGGATGCACGCTCATCCTCTCGGCGGTCCCGACGCAATACATGCGCAGCGTCTGGAAGCGCCTGGCGCAACATGTGCCCGTCGGCGTTCCGATTATTTCGGTGGCCAAGGGCATCGAGAATCACACGCTGTTGCGACCCACGCAGATCATCATGGAATTGGTGGGGCGCGGCCGGGGGCTGGCGGCGCTGTCCGGACCGAATATCGCCGCGGAACTGGCGCGATATCTCCCGGCGACGGCCGTGGCGGCCACGGAGGATGCCCAACTCGCACAGCGAATCCAAAATGTGTTTTCGACTCAGTGGTTTCGCGTCTATACCAATTCCGATGTGATCGGCACGGAGTTGGCCGGCGCGACCAAGAACGTCATCGCCATCGCGGCGGGGATTCTGGACGGGCTGGCCGCGGGAAATAACGCCAAGGCCGCGCTGGTCACGCGCGGGCTGGTCGAAATCACCCGCCTGGGCGTGGCCATGGGGGCCCAGGAATTGACCTTCCAGGGATTGGCCGGACTCGGCGATCTGATCACCACCTGCGTCAGCCCCGAAGGGCGCAATCGCACCGTCGGCGAACAAGTCGGCAAAGGCCGGAAACTTCAGGATATTCTGGGGAGCATGGACAGCGTGGCCGAGGGCGTGCCCACGACGCGCAGCGTGCGCGAATTATCCATCCGATACAACGTGGAGATGCCGATCACCGAGGCCGTGCACGCGGTGCTGTTTGAGGGGATGGATGTGATTCGGGCCCTGACGACGCTGATGACCAGAGAAGCCAAGGCGGAATGAGGCGGAAATGCCGACTGCCGACTGCCGAATGCCCGATGGCGGGCGCGGCGCTCGGCAGGTAGAATTTCCGGGAAGAACGGGCGATTAACTCAGCGGCTAGAGTGCCACCCTTACAAGGTGGAAGTCACAGGTTCGAATCCTGTATCGCCCATTGAAGCCGCTTCGCTTCGCTGCGCTCCCGCGATCCGTCATTTCGATTGCACTGCCAGGGAATGGAAGCACGCAACCCCCAGCGCGATCGTGCCCCACATGACGTTGCCGTACCATGCGAACATGTCTCCAAGTGCCGTGTAAAAAAAGAAATGATCGAGCAGGCCGATGACGATCACGCAGGCCAGCATGCACCAGGCGGCGATGCGGTCGTGGTGTTCGATGGCCATGCGGGCCACGAAGAAGCCGGGAAGGATCAAAATCCCGAAATGCGTTTTGTGCGACATCGGAGACAGAAGCAGCATCAATAGCATTACCAGGGCGAATTCGAGCCCGGCGATGCGGGCATCAGAGGGGCGGCGGAAGGGGCGGCCCATGGCCCAGGCGGCGGCCGCCAACAACGCGATTTCCAACGCATAGACCAGGAGCTTTAGAACCTTCGGCGGGAGGATTTTCTTGTTGTAGGAGATGTTGAGCTGGCCATTGGCGATGGACCAGCCGGTGGTGAAGAATCGGTGGGCTGCTCCGGCGATGGATTGGTTGATGGTGACATCGACGTACCACGCGCCGACATCCCCGCTCGTGGGTTTTACGATGCGGGTGTACCACTGGGTGAGCCAGATGCCGTGAGGGGCGCGATGAATGGCGTCGGGCAGGACGTTGAGGGCGATGGCCAGGATGATCGTCCAGGCGGCGGCGAACCAGCGGCCGCGCCAGGCCAGGTACGGAGCCAGCAGCAGGGGCGGGCCTTTGAAAGCGGCGGCCACGCCCCAGGCGCTGGCGGCAAGGATATCCCGTCGGTTTTGCCAGGCAAAACAGCCCCCAACTAACAATGCGTCGATCAGGATGTCTGTTTGTTGATGTCCGAAAACTCCCTGAACGTATCGCATTCCGGCGCTGAGGCCGAGGACGCAAATGGCCGCTTCGGCCGGGGTCCAGCGGCCCCGGTTGAGGCGGCGCCCGCCGCTGATTCTCCAACTTACTTGCCAGAGCGTGGTCAGGGCCGCGACTTGGACGAGGAACCAGCAAATCCGGCTCAGCAGGGGGGGGAGGAAGGTGAAGGGAATGGCGAGAATTGCCTGAAATGGCGGATACGTGAAGGGATGCAGCAGTTGGAAAAGTTCGGGGCTGGGGCGCGTCGAGGTCACAACCGGGGCGGCGTAGATGTCGCCTTTGCCAATTAATTGCCGTGCGGCCCGGACGAAAACCTGGTCCCATTCAGAAGAGTCTTGACGGGAGAAGGCGAATTGCAGACCGTTGCCCAGGAGGTAGATGATGGCTACGAGAAGGAAGGGGTTGGCGATTATCCATTGGCGGAGGCGTTGGGGAGGAGTAGGCTGCGGGTTGGAATTCACCGGCGGCGAGGTCATGAGACGAGAGGTTTGTATCGGAAAGGCGAAGGGGTGACAACAAGCCCGGGGGTCGGATCGGCGCGGGTTAAGGTCTGCCGATTTTGGCGCTGGAGGTGGTCGAGTCCGATAAGAGGCCGATTAATTTGCAATTCCGCGTGTATTCCATGAAACATTGCGCGATAATCAGGCATTATTCCTTTACCGTCGATTGGGCGGGTCTGATGTATAGATGGGCCGATGGGATTCGCTTCTTGAGCACAAGTGGCTGGTAAGGAGTTCATTATGGCCAGCGAGAATAAGAATGATCGGATCGCAGCCGTGGTTCGGCGCGTGGCGATGGAGGTTTTAGAGCCGCGGACCCTGTTTTCTTCGGCGGTGACCGTGTTGACGCCGGCGGAAGTTCGATCGGCGTATGGGTTTTCGCAAGTCTATTTCACGGTTGGCGGCACGAAAACGGGGGCATGGGGGGCGGGGCAAAAGATTGCCATCGTCGACGCCTACGGCGATCCCACGATTTCCAGCGACCTGAAATCCTTCGACGCGGCCATTGATTTGGGCAACGGGGATGCGGCGGGGAATTTTGTATTGTCGGTGGCCACGCCCGAGGGCACGCCGGCGACCAATGGCGGGTGGGCCCTGGAGCAGTCGCTGGACGTGGAATGGGCCCACGTGATTGCGCCGCAGGCGGATATCGTGCTGGTGGAGGCCAGGTCGTCCAGCTTCACTGACCTGATGAACGCCGTGAATTACGCCAGCTCTTTGACCGGGGTGGTGGCGGTTTCGATGAGCTGGGGCGGGTCGGAATTCAGCGGCGAGCAGAGTTACGACAGCTATTTCACCACGCCCGCCGGCCATTTGGACAGCTCAGGCCTTGCCGGTGGGATCGTGTTTGTTGCCGCATCGGGGGATAACAGCGTTCCATCGTATCCGGCCACGTCAACCAACGTTTTGGCCGTTGGCGGGACGGTGTTGTCCGCGGACGGCTCGGGGAATTATCTCGGTGAAACAGCCTGGTCGAACAGCGGCGGCGGGATCAGCACGCTGGAGCAGAACTATTCGCCGGATGTGTCATATAACGCCGGAACGCCGTACATGGTTTACGACACCACGCCCTACCAACGCCAGTCCGGCTGGTTTGAGGTGGGCGGGACAAGCGCGGGAGCGCCGCAGTGGGCGGCCCTGGTTGCCGACGCGGATCAGGGTCGGATGATGTTAGGCTTTCCGTCCCTGACCGGATCGCAAATGATTGGCACGATGCTGGGTCTGCCGGAGAGTGATTTCAAGGACATCACCACGGGGAACAACGGCTATTACGCCGCTGGGCCGGGCTTCGATTTGGTGACCGGCAAAGGCTCGCCGATTGCTCAGGACATAATCTCGGCATTGGTCGTCGAACCGATCACAACAAACGCGAGCGGTGTGGCCTATACGCCGGCGCTGACCGGATCGGTTACAGCGTCGATCATCCCCGTGAGCACCGGCCGGCTGCCGTTTGCCGCAGCCTCGCGGCCCGACACCTATTCCGCCGTGATCGATGCCAATCCGGGAACATTCTCGGCGGCATCCCAACTGCCGAACTCTCTGGACAACTGGCAGCAGGATGCGTGGAGCTCGCTCGATGGATGAATCGAGCATTCCGCTTTGAAGAGCTTGAACGACAGCGGCCGACGGATGATGGCCATCCGTCGGTTTTCTTTTATAATGATCGGTTAAGGACTTACCCTCGTGACACAAACCAGTGCGACATCATTGAGCGTGTCTTCTGTTTCCGGTGGCGGGAGCTTTCTGCTTCGGCGGCTTCATTCCCTGACCGGCCTGGTTTTCGGGGGATATATCATCGTCCATCTGATCGTGAACGCGACAATGATCCAGGGCGGGACGGGATCGGCCAACACCTATCAGCTTCAGGTGGACAAGATTCACGCCCTGCCGTTCCTCTGGGCCGTGGAATGGATTTTCATCTTCCTGCCCATCATCTACCATTCGGTTTACGGGATCTGGATCACGCTCGGCGGGCAGCCGAACGTGGAGAAGTATCCCTACGCCAGGAACTACTTTTATCTCGTCCAGCGGATCAGCGCGGTCATTATCGTCCTGTTTTTGTTGTTCCACGTTCTGGGGATGAAGGGGATATTGGGCCGGTCCTTGGAGTTTGTCCCGGAGGATGCCACTCGTAGCACCGCCCGCCACATCAACTCCAGCCTTTGGGTGGCCTATTTTGTGTATCCAGTGGCGATCATCGCCTCGTGTTTTCATCTGGCCAACGGGTTTTGGACGGCGGCAATTACCTGGGGGCTGACCATCACCGCCGCCGCCCAGCGGAGATGGGGATATGTTTGCGCGGGGTTGTTCGTTTTCACGCTGCTTTGCGGGTTTCTCGCCCTTGGGGCGGCCATTCACGACAGGGCGATGATCGTGCATTAGGATAATGACATGGATCCGAAACGCATTGACGATTTTGCCGCCGGTGGCCAGAAGCTGCGAAACGCCGTTGCCGGGCTGACCCGCAATGAGCTGCTTTGGGTTCCGCCGCCGGGCGCCGGCATCGGGCTTTGGTCGATTCAACAAATCCTGCTTCATCTGATGGATGATGAGTTGATCTGGTCCGCGCGAATGAAGGGGATCATCGCCGAGGAAAATCCCCAGATCCTCAGCTTCGACGAGGCCAAATTTGCCGCCAACCTGTTTCCCGAGGCGCAGGATGCCGAGATCGCCGTTCAGATCCTGGATTTGAACCGGCGGCAACTGGCCTCGATTTTGCGCAAGCTGTCCGATTCAGCTTTCGCTCGGACGGCCCAGCACCAGGACCTCGGCGTCATCACGCTCGAGCAAAGCTTTCAATGGACCGCCGAGCATCTCGACCATCACATGCGCTACATCGCCCTGAAGCGGGACAAGCTGGGCAAACCACTGAAGGGTTGATGAATGTCGACAGTGGAAAAAAAAGTCATCGTGGTCGGCGGCGGTCTGGCCGGGCTGGCGTGCACCGTGAAGCTGGCCGAGGAAGGCGTCAACGTCGATCTCTTCTCGATGGTCCCGGTCAAGCGCAGCCACAGCGTTTGTGCCCAGGGCGGCATCAACGCCTGCAATGATATCGCCCGCCAACAAGGCTACAGCGAGTGGATCCATTTTGATGAGACCGTCGTGGGCGGGGATTTTTTGGCCGATCAGCCGCCCGTCCTCGAAATGTGCAACTGGGCGCCGCGGATCATCGATCTGCTGGATCGCATGGGCGTGCCGTTCAACCGGACGCCGGAGGGGCAGCGCGAATTGCGATTGTTCGGCGGATCGCTGATCAAGCGCACGTTCTTTGCCGGAGCGACCACCGGGCAGCAGTTGCTCTACGCTCTGGACGAGCAGACCCGGCGATACGAGGCCGATGGGCTGGTCAATAAATACGAGTTCTGGGAATTTCTTTGGCCGGTGATTCACGACGGGCAATGCGTGGGCATCGTTGCACAAGACATGCGGACCATGCAAATCCGCCCCTTCCGCGCCGATGCCGTGGTCATGGCCACGGGGGGATGCGGCCTGATCTTTGGGAAATCGACGAATTCGGTGATCTGCACCGGCGGGGCGGCCTCGCGTTGCTACCAGGCGGGGGCGCAATACGGGAATCCCGAGTTCATCCAGGTGCATCCCACCGCCATCCCGGGAGAGGACAAATGCCGCTTGATCAGCGAATCCGCCCGCGGCGAAGGCGGGCGCATTTGGGTGCCCAAACGCCCCGGCGACACGCGGCCTCCAAACTCCATTCCCGAATCCGAGCGGTTTTATTTCCTGGAAGAGCGCTATCCGAAATACGGCAACCTAGTCCCACGCGACATCGCCACCCGCGAACTCTTCCAGGTCTGCGCGGAAATGAAGCTGGGCGTCGGCGGCGGAAACATGGTCTATCTGGACCTCGCCGATATGGTCAAGAAAATCGGGCGGCAACGCATCCTCGCCAAGCTCGAGGGGATCCTGGAGATTTACGAGAAGTTCGTCGGCGTCGATCCGCTCGACGAGCCGATGAAGATCTTCCCCGCCGTCCACTATTCCATGGGCGGTTTGCGCGCCGGGTTCAAGAAGGACGAGAAGACCGGCGGCCTGAAGTTCGGCGATCCAGCCAACATGATGAGCAGCATCCCCGGGCTTTACGCCATGGGAGAAGTGTCCTTTGCCTATCACGGGGCCAACCGCCTGGGGGCCAATTCGCTGCTGAGTTGCATATTCGACGGGCTGTTCGGCGGACGATGCGTGAAAAATTACTGCACGGATGTCGCGGCGGTGGCGGCGGCGGATGTCCCGCAGTCGGTCTTTGACGCCGCCGTGAAGCAGGAGACTGATCGCCAGAATTGGCTGGTCAACAATCAGGGTGATGAGAATCCGTATCTTCTTTGGCAGGAGATGGGTCGGTGGATGACCGACAACTGCACGGTGCTGCGGCACAACGAACGCTTGCAGCAGACCCTGGAGCGCTGCCAGCAGTGGAAAGAGCGATACCAGCGCGTGAAGCTTTCGGACACGGGGATGTGGACCAACCAGAATTTGAGTTTTGCCAGGGCGACGCGGGACATGATCGTGCTGGCGGAGGCGATTTTGATGGGGGCGCTCTCCCGCAACGAATCGCGCGGGGCCCATTACAAGCCCGCATTCCCCAAACGCAACGACGAGGAATTTCTCAAGACGACGATTGCCCAGTACGACCCCGCCGGCAATTGCCCCCGGATCAGCTATGACGCGGTGGACATCAGCCTGGTGCCGCCGCGGATGCGCGAATACGGCAAAAAGGCGGATTCTCCGGCGGTGGCCGCGGCTAGACCGGAAAAAGCGATGGCATGACGGCCAGCGAGGCAAATCCAGGCGCGGCGCCGCGCGTGCCGCTGCCCTGCTGGGTGATTCTGGCCGGGCTGCTTGCCCTGGGGGCGGGCCTTCGCTTCTATCAAATCACCAAGGTCGGGCAGTGGCCCGATGAATTCTGGTCGTCGGTCCATCTGGCGACGGGACGCGGCACCGAGATTTTCGATCTGCCCACCGGCGCGCTGATCGATCCGCCGCCGCCGACCCTGCTCGCCGGCTCGCCCGCCTGGCCGCATATCTGGACCCGTCTGCGGGACGTCGTCCATCCCCCTCTCTATTTTATTCTCCTCCGCTGGTGGATGGATCTATTCGGGCCGGGCGATTTCTCGACCCGGACATTTTCGGCGCTGGCCTCGCTGGCGGGCGCTTGTGTCTTGTTCGACATCCTCCGGCGAACCAGCGGCGCCCATGCCGCCCTCCTGGCCGCGGCGCTGATGGCCATCTCGCCCCTGCAAATCAATTTGAGCCAGGAAACGCGCTCCTATCCGCTGCTGGCCCTCTTCGGATTGCTGGCCTGCCGGGCGATGGTGCGCATCGAGCGCCAAGGCGCTTCCGCCGGGCGATTGATCGGCCTTGCCGCCGCCATGACCGCCACCGCCCTGACGCATTATTTCTCGCTCGGGGCGCTGGCGGGGATGCTTTGCTATGCCGCGTTCCATCTCCGCGCCGCCGACCGCCGAAAAGTGCTGGCCGCCATGTTTGCAGCGGCGGCTGTCGCTCTCATCTGCTGGGGCCCGTTTCTGTGGCAACAGCGGCATGAATTCTTTGTCCAGCAGTCCTGGTCGTTGGAGCCCACGGGCGATCGGAGCGTGACCCTGATTCGTTTGGCGGCAATGCCGTCGGCGCTGCTCTATGGAAAACTGGCGCCGAGGATGGCATGGATCGGGCCTGCCGTCGTTGTATATCTTTTGCCGCTGGCGCTGGTTCGCCGTGCCCCTCGCTTGATGCTCTGGTGGTTTTGGGTGGCGGGAATCATCGCTTCGCTGGTGATTTATGATGAGATCAATCGCGCGCGTCTGCTGGCCACTCTGAAATATACCTCGCTGGCCTCGGTGGGTGTGTACGCCCTGTGCGCCACGCCGCTGCCCGCGCCGCAGTGGTGGCGCTGGGCGGTGCCCTACATGCTTCTGGCCAGCACGATCTTCGCTGCCATCGAGCGCATTCAGGAGGGACCCCCGGAGGAAAATGGCGATTGGCGGGGGATGGCGGTGGCGCTAGATCGCATCGCCGCGCCCGGCGATGCCCTGGTCTTTTATCCCAACAAGTTCTGGGGTTCGCCGGGGATGTATTATCTGGCGTTTTCGCACTATGCCCAGGATTCGCGCCGCCCGGTGATGTTCCTGAATCAGCCCGCCGATTCCCGTGCGCTGGAGCAACTGGCGAAATATCCGAGTGTGTGGCTGATCGGGCCGTCGGCCGGGGCGGATGGGCCCAAATATTTGCCGGGACGGAGAGTGACCTTCAGCAGGGGCTTTCCCAACAGCGGCTCGATCGCCGAACTGGTCAGATAAACAAAAGCCCACGACCCCGCCGTGGGGTTTGGCTCGCCTATTTCCCCGCGGGCACCGTGGCATTCAGGATTCCCATCACATCCACCAGCACCGGGGCGGGACGCGGCGTTTTGTCCCCCATGTGGAACAGCCCGAAAGAGCCTTGCAGCAGCACCTTCACGTTCGGGGCCTGGCCTTGGAAACGAACCGTCACGTCCAGCGGTTGCAGAATGTCCTTTTGGTTGTTCAGGAAGATTCCGTAGGGCGTGTCCTGCTTGTCCATGCTGGAGGAGCGATCGACCCACGTGGCTCTTGCGATGTCCGATGGGTCGGAAATATCCGCCAGCACCATCACCAGATCGTAGGAATTGACCGTAGCCTTGCCGGTGAGGACCTCGCGCGGATCATCGCTGTAGAGCCGCGCCGTCACTTTCCCGTTTTTGGAGCTGAGCCGTAGGCAAGCGGCTGGGAACCACTGCTGCGAGCGGCCGATCCTGAGCGCCGATGCGCTTGGCGCGGTGGTGGGGGACTCGGCGACGCCGGACTGGCCCGGCTGACTCAAGCCGACCGCAGGTTGAGTCGCCGCGCCACTGGCCCCGTGGTCGGTCGAGTCATCCGTCTTGGCGCAGCCTACAATCAAAGCGAGGCTGCAAAACCAAGCCAGCGTGATTCGCGTGCATGTCATTGCAAACCCTCCCATCGTCGGCAAACATGCCGGAAGAAGAGCCGGCCGATGCCGCAATTATAGCATAGCAAAATGACCAGTCCCCCTCCCGAAGAAACCGACATTCTCTGCGAAAACTGCGGATACATGCTTAACGGCCTGGAGCCCTCGGGCCGCTGCCCGGAATGCGGCGCGGACATCGATCTCAGCGTCTCCCAGCGGCTCCGCAAGCCTCCTTTATGGGAGGTTATCGGCGATCCGCGGCCCAAATGGCTCCGTTTTTTTCTCACCACCGGCCAAATCATCTTTCGCCCCAGTCGGTTTTATCGCACCAGCACCTCTCGCGGACAAATCGAGCCGGCACAAAGTTTTGCGCGTATTCATTGGCTGATTTCATCCGTCCTCCTGGGCCTGGCCGCCTGGGCGCATTGGGATTGGTTCCAGCGGGTTGAAAATCCCTTTTTTTTCATGCCGCCGGCCCGATTGGCTGCGTGGGTCATGCTCCTGGTTTTGCCGGTGGGGACGTACTTGGCGATCGTATTGACGATCCGTTTGGCGGCGAGGCTGACGGCCTGGGAAGCGGCATATCGCGGATATCGCCTGCCGCACGGCGTCGTCCTGCGGGCGCTGTATTACCATGCCGCCCATGTCCTGCCCGTGGCGCTTGTGGCGCTGGCCACCTGCGGCGGATATAACCTGCTGCAACGCACCGGCAGGCTGCAAATGACTTCCGCATCCGCGTATCTGTATATCCTCTGCGGAGAAGTGGTCCTCGCCGCGGGATATCTGTTCAACACCTACTGGATCGGAATGCGAAATCTCATGTACGCCAACCGCTGAGGAGTCGCGACATAAGCGACACAACTAAAACCATGCTCGGCTTTTGCAGCAGTCCCCAATTCGTGGAACATTTCACCGGCGAACTCCATCCCGAGCGCCCGGATCGGATTCGGGCCATCCATCTGGCCGTGCGACAGGCGGGATTGATCGCTTCGCCCAATCCCTTTCCCGATTTTTCTCTCGATCTGCAACTCAAATCCCTCGGCGGACCCAAGCTGGTGGAGATTTTGCCGACGTCGGCCGATGAGGCGGAACTGGAACTCATCCATTCCCCCCGGCTGATCGAGCATGTGAAGCATGTCTGCGAAGTTGGCGGCGGGGTATTGGATCAGGGAGATACGCCGGTGTCGCCCAGAAGTTTCGACATTGCCCTGCTGAGTTGCGGGGCCGTGCTGAGCTGCTGCGATGCGGTGATAGACGGATCCGTTCGCCGCGCGTTCGCGGCCGTCCGGCCGCCGGGACATCATGCCGAGCCGGATCGCTCCATGGGCTTTTGCCTGTTCTCTAACGTCGCGATCGCCGCCAGATATTTGCAGCGTCGTCATGGCGTCGGACACGTGGCGATCGTGGATTTTGACGCGCATCACGGAAACGGTACGCAGGCGGCCTTCGAGGATGATCCCTCCGTCCTGTTCATCAGCACCCATCAGCACCCAAGCACCTGCTATCCCGGCAGCGGGTATGAATGGGAAGTCGGCGAAGGAGCCGGAAGGGGATCGACGCTGAATATTCCGCTCATGCCGGGGGCGGGCGATGAGCAATACATCGCCGCGTTTGAATCGAAGGTGATTCCCAAGCTGGATCACTTCAAGCCGGAAGTGCTGCTGATTTCCGCCGGGTTCGATGCCCATCAGGATGATCCGCTGGCCGATATGGAAGTCAGCGAGATGGGATTTGAGGCGATGACGCGCATGCTGGTCAGCGCGGCCGATGTCCACTGCAAAGGCCGGGTCATCAGCGCGCTCGAGGGCGGATACCATCTGCGGGCGCTGGGGCGCAGCGTTGTCCGCCATTTGATCGCGCTGCGGGAGGAATGATGATCGTCGATGCACATCTCGATCTGGCGTACAACGCGGTGCGCGGAAGGGCGGTCCATCGGCCGGCGCGCGAGCAACCGGCCGATGAGGACGGGATTCCCACCGTCGGTCTGCCGGATTTGCGCGATGGAGGCGTTGGGCTGATCTGCGGCGTCATCTTTTGCGAGCCCGCCGCCGATGGCAGGGATGGATACCGAACGGCCGATCAAGCGCACGATGCGGCGATGAAGCAGTTGCAGTGGTATCGCCGCCAGGAATCGATCGACTCGATGCGCATCCTCCGCTCAAAGCCTGCCGACTTTAGTCGGCAGGGTCCGACGACCAACGCCATCCTCCTCCTGGAAGGCGCCGACCCCATCCGCGACGAATCGGACGCGGCCCAATTCTTCCACGCCGGCGTCCGCATCGTCGGCCTCTCCTGGAAAGCCGGCACGCGCTACGCCGGCGGAAACGCCGCCCCGGGGCCGCTGACGCCGCCCGGCCTGGCCCTGGTCAAACAACTCGATCGCCTCGGCATGGTTCACGACGCTTCTCATCTGGCCGAGGAATCATTCTGGCAATTGTTGGACGCGACGCCGGGGCCGGTGATGGCGTCGCATTCCAATTGCCGGGCCATCGTGCCGGGAGAGCGTCAGTTGTCCGATGAAATGATTCGCGCCATCGCCCGGCGCTCAGGAGTGATCGGGATCAATTTCTACGATCGGTTTCTTTTGCCGCCCAATGAGCATGGCAAACGCCGCGCGACGCTGAAGGATGTGGCGATCCACGCAAGGCACATGTGCGACCTGATCGGTAGCGCGAACCACGTCGGCCTGGGCACGGACATGGACGGCGGTCTGGGACGCGAGCAGATTCCCGTTGAGATCGAAACCTCGGCGGATTTACCGCGCGTGGCCGAGGCGCTGTCGGCCGATGGCTTCGGGGACGATGACGTCGCCGCGATCCTGGGGAAAAACTGGCTGAAATATTTCGCGCGGCATCTGCCGCAACAATCCGCCTGATGCCGCCGCGCGATTATTTTCGCCCGTTCCTGCCCGGCTTGGCGTTGTTGAGGATCGCCGCGTGTGCCGCCGCCAATCGCGCGATCGGCACGCGATAGGGTGAGCAGCTCACGTAATTCAATCCCACCTTGTGGCAAAAATAGATGCTCTTGGGATCGCCGCCGTGTTCGCCGCAGATGCCGCACTTGAGGTCCTTGCGTACGCTGCGCCCCTTGCGGACGGCCATGTCGATCAGTTGCCCGACGCCCACCGTGTCGAGGGTCTGGAATGGATCGCGATCGAGGAGTTCCTTCTTGAGGTAGTCGGGTAAAAACGTGTTCGCGTCGTCCCGGCTGTAGCCGAACGTCATCTGTGTCAGATCGTTGGTTCCGAAGCTGAAGAACTCGGTGACTTCGGCGATTTCATCGGCGGTCAGAGCGGCCCGCGGGACCTCGATCATCGTGCCGTACATGTAATCGAGCTTGACGCCCTGCTCTTTCATGACGCGGGCGGCGGTTTCCTCGGTGAACTTCTTCAGGTATTCCAATTCCTTTTTCGTTCCCGCCAGAGGGATCATGATCTCGGGCAGGACTTTGATCCCGGCCTTCTTGCATTCGCAGGCGGCTTCGATGATCGCCCGCACCTGCATTTCCAGGATTTCGGGGAAGGTGACCGCCAGGCGGTCGCCCCGATGGCCCAGCATCGGATTGGCCTCGTGAAGCTGGGCGACGCGGGTCTTCACCTGATCGAGGGTCATGTTCAGGCTGTTGGCCAGTTCCTGCTGGTCTTTTTCATTGTGCGGCAGGAACTCGTGCAGCGGCGGATCGAGCAGCCGGATCGTGACCGGCAGGCCCTTCATCTCCTTGTAGATGCCGATGAAATCTTCCCGCTGATAGGGCAGGAGCTTGGCCAGCGCGATCTTGCGGGTCTCGACGGAATTGGCCAGGATCATCTCGCGCATGTGATGGATGCGCTCGGGATCGAAGAACATGTGCTCGGTGCGGCACAGGCCGATGCCTTCAGCGCCGAATTCGCGCGCCACCCGCGCGTCCGTCGGCGTGTCGCCGTTGGTGCGAATCTTGAGCGTGCGATATTTGTCGGCCCATTTCATGACCGTGGCGAACGGGCCGGAGAGCGTGGCCTCCACCGTGGGCACCGAGCCGTCCATGACTTCGCCGGTTGCCCCGTCGAGGCTGATGAAATGTTCCGGCCCCAGGGTCTTCTCGCCGATTCTTACCAGGCGGTTCACCTGATCGATGATGACGGCGCCGGCTCCGGCGACGCAGGGCGTCCCCATTCCGCGGGCGACGACCGCCGCGTGCGATGTCATCCCCCCCGTGCTGGTGAGAATTCCTTCCGCCACGTGCATGCCGCCGATGTCGGCCGGCTCCGTCTCGCGGCGCACGAGGATGATCTTCTCGCCGCCGGCCACGCGCTTCTCGGCCTCCTCGGCGGTGAAGGCGATCTTGCCCACCGCCGCCCCCGGCGAGGCCGGCAGGCCGCGGGCCAGCACGGTCTTCTCGGCGTTCGGATCGAACCCCGGATGCAGAAGCTGATCGAGGCTTGACGGATCGATGCGCAGCACCGCGGTCTTTTCGTCGATCAGCTTTTCGCGGACCATGTCCACGGCGATCCGGACGGCGGCGGCGGTGGTGCGCTTGCCGGTGCGGGTTTGGAGCATGTACAGCTTGCCCTTTTCGATCGTGAACTCGAAATCCTGCACGTCCCGATAGCGCCTCTCCAGCGTGTCCTTGATCTTCAGCAGTTCCTTCCAACTCTTCTTTGACCAGTTGGCCATGTCGGTTTGGCAATCCAGCGGCGTACGGATGCCGGCGACGACGTCCTCGCCCTGCGCGTTGACGAGGAATTCACCGTAAAATCGGTCCTCCCCGGTGGAGGGATTGCGCGTGAAGGCCACCCCCGTGGCGCTGTCGTCGCCCATGTTGCCGTAAACCATCGATTGAACGTTCACCGCCGTGCCGCGCAAACCGCGGATGTCGTTCAACTCGCGATATTTGATCGCCCGGTCTCCCATCCAGCTTTTGAAGACCGCTTCGATGGCATGTTCGAGCTGAATCAGCGGGTCCTGCGGGAAATCCTCCCCCACGTTTTGCCGGTAGATTCCTTTGTATCGCTCCACGACTTCCTTCAGCCCGCCGGCATCCAGGTCCGTGTCCTGCTGTGCGCCGCGCGAATTCTTGACCGCCGACAGTTCGTGCTCGAAATGCTGATGATCGACCCCCATGACGGTGTCGCCGAACATGTTGATGAGCCGGCGATAGCTGTCGTACGCGAAGCGCTCGTTGCCGGTGAGGCGGACGAGGCCTTCGACGACGGCATCGTTCAACCCGATGTTCAGGACCGTGTCCATCATGCCCGGCATGGAGACCTTTCCGCCGGAGCGCACGGACACAAGAAGCGGGTTGTTCGCATCGCCGAACTTCTTGCCGGCCGCCTTCTCGAGTCTGAGCAGATTGGTTTTGACCTCGCCCATGAGGCCTCTGGGCAGCTTCTGACCGAGGTCGTTATAATCGCCGCAAGTTTCGGTGGTAATCGTGAATCCGGGCGGAACCGGCAGCGGAACCAGCGTCATGTCCGCCAGGTTGGCCCCCTTGCCGCCCAGCAGGTCCTTCATATGAGCCCCGCCTTCGGCTTTTCCGTTGCCGAAAAAATAAACTCGCTTGACCGATTTGGCGGATGAACTCTTGGCTTTTCGAGCGCGTTTGATCAAAAGATTAGACATATTGAAATCTCCAAAAAACGTCTGTTTTTCCAGAGGAAAATAGGTTTTGTCGTTAAACGAGGGGCGCAGTATAGGAGTGCGGCAAAGGGGTGTCAATTTGAGAGACGAAGGCGGCTCATTTCAGGGTGTAACGCTCGTTTTTGGGTCGGGGAACGATTGCCTATTGCCAATTGCCTATTGAGGGGAGGGCACAGACGCAATAGGCAATAGGCAATTGGAACTGCCGCAACCGGAGCCAAAGAACAAACGTCATGCCCGGCAATCGTTGAGGTCTCACCACTGCCGCGAGGTCGTTATCGGCGGGGTGCTGCGGATGGGAAAGCCGTTATCTTCCATCGGCTCGAAGTGGGATTGCACCGCCACCCGGCCCGGGCCGGTCAGACGCAGCCACACGTATCGATTCCCCCAACTGCGCCAGAATGTCTGCTGTATTCTCCCGGGATATTCCATGTGAAGGTTCATCACCACCGTCGGGTCTTTGAACAGCAGCGACGTCGGCTTGATCACGATCTGTTGCCCCGGCTGAAGATTGCGGACGAAAACGTTGCCGTGGCCGTGCAGAAGCAGCAGTCCCGGCGCCGAGCCCGCCGCGCTGAAACGGTCCATGAACATCCCGATCGGATAATGCGTTTCGCTGTCCTTGCCGGATTGCGTGGTGAACCAGATCCCCGTCTGAAACCAGTCGTACGTGACCTGGCTGGAGGCGACCAGAAAAACGTGCTCGCGCACCTCCACCGATTGTCCGGCGTCCAACGGCAGGGCGATCATCTCCCCGGGCGCATCCTTGGAAAACGCGATTCGACCGGGGCCGCTCGCTTGAGTCATGATCAGCGGCAAGCCGGCGAACAGGCGCTTCCACGCCCCAGCCAGCGGCATCTTGCTGATCTGAACCTGCTCGTCCTTCCACAGCAGCAGATGGTGCGCGAAATAAACCCCGTCGCCGCCCGCCAACTTGAAATCCGCCACCGGAACGTATTTGCCTTCGATCTGGCAGAACGATTGGCCGAACTGGATCTTGGCCATGTCTTTGATGGCCGGCAATTCGCTCCATCCGGATTTGGTGCTGGCCGATTGCACGTCCACGGGCGCGCCGCAGCGCGGGCAGCTTGTGGAAGCGGCGTCGGAGCTGTGCCCGCACCATCGGCAGCGATAGCTGCGTGCGTCGGCCGCGGGCATTGGCGGGGGATTGGGCATCGGCTATTCCGTGTGGTGATGGTGGTACATCGATTGGATGCCCAGCCGGCCGGGTCCGGTCATTTTCGCCAGATTCATCCCCACGCCGCCGAAAAATCCCGTCGTCAGTTTTTGCGTCTGCACCTCCATGGTGACCGACGCATCCTTGTAAAGAAATCCGCCCGGTTCCAGCAGCACGCTTTCCCCGGCCCCGAGCCGGCGCTCGAAGACGTTGCCGTATCCGTGAAGGATCAAGAGCCCCGGCCCGCTCTGGGCGACGAAGCGGTCCATGAACATGCCCTGCCCGCCGAACAAAATGTTCCGCAGCCCCTGCACCCGCGTGTACGAATAACTGACCGTGTGCGAGCAAAGCAAAAAGGCGTGTTCCCGCACGTCCAATTCCATTCCCGGATGCAGCGGCAGCACGACCAACTCCCCGGCCGCATCGCGCGAAAAAGCAACCCGCCCCTGCCCCGACGCGATCGACACCACGAATGGCATGCCCGCCAGCGCCCGCTTGATCCCGCCTTGCAGCGGCATCACATCCATTCGCACCGTGTCGTCCTTCCACAGCAGAACGTGATGCTCGAAAAAAATCGCGTCGTTTCCGCCCAGCGTGATGTCCGCCACGGGAACGATTTCTCCTTCCACCTGGCAGATGCTCGAGCCGAACTTCACTTCGGACATATCGCGCAGTCGCGGCGCCTCGCGCCACCCGGAATCGCTGACGAGGTTCTTGACGTTCAGCGGCGCCCCGCAGGCGACGCAGCTTGTGGCCCCCGCCGGACTCTGCCCGGTGCACCAATCGCAAACGATTCGTTGAAGCGGATCCATGAAGCCTCCTGCCCGCCAATTGAGCAGCCCGAAACAATACCCGAATCGCACGGCGGCTGCCGCTTTTCCGCCATGCCGCGCCAGGAGAATTTGTCGCACATGGACCCCCCAATCCCCTCACCCTGCACTCCGACGTTTAGCCGCGACCCGAAGGGGAGCGCGTGCTTTGGCTCTTCGAGAACCACGCCCGCCCCTTTATGATGCCTCCATGCCGCGACCATTCCCTCACCGACATTCGCAACGCGCCTTCACCCTCGTCGAACTCCTCGTGGTCATCGGCATCATCGCCATCCTCGTCTCGCTGCTTCTTCCAGCCCTGAACAAAGCCCGCGAGCAGGCCAATTCCATCAAGTGCATGTCCAACCTGCGCCAGATATCTCTCGCATTGGTTGCCTACTCGGCCGAGAACAAAGGCTGGATCGTCCCCTCCTACAATCTGCCGCCAGCGCCCGGTTCGCCGACGAACTACATCGCCGGTCCAAACGCAATCATGGACGGCTGGCCAAGCATCCTCGACCGCGACGGATTCCTCCGCAGCTCCGCCCAAAACGCCAACACCGCCTTCTACTGCCCCAGCACCGTGGACATCAACGGCATGGCCAACGGCCAAACCGGGACCTACGCCGCAAATTCCCGCGGCTGGATCGCCTGGCCCATGACCTTCGCCGGTCCCACCGGCGGCGACAGCGATCCCCAAATCCCCGTCACCTGGCCCAATGACGGATTCACCAAAATCATCCGCTCAAGCTATTGGATCAACGCCTACAACCCCATCGGCGGCCCGGTCGCCAGCATCCCGCAGAACGATCTCTATTACACCGCATCCGTCGGCTTCGGCCCTGACGCCCTCGGCAACTACATCACCCTGCACAAAACCACAAACATCAAGCACTCCTCGCTCTTAGTCGTAGTCGCCGACGGCGTGTACATGGGCCGCCAGTCCGTCGATCAGATCAACATGAAGAACAGCCGCATCGGCTATCGCCACTCCGGCCCGCGCGGAGCCAACACGCTCGCCAACTTCGCCTTCGCCGACGGCCACGTCGAAGCGATCAGCGGCAATCAAGCCCCATGCTCCTACGCCAAAACCACCAGCTACGCCGGCAATGGCGGCGCCACAACCTTAGCCAATCAGGAAGCGATCAACCTAGCCGGCCCAACAGTCTACACCGATCCCGCGGCCGCCCTGGCCATTTTCCTAAGCAACAATCCGGGGGCGAACTGACCCGCAGGTCTCGCCTATGCGGGGCCATCCAATGCGTGTTGGAAAACAGTCTTTTACCCGCTCGCAGGGCAATCGCATGTTCCCCCTCGCCCCATGTACGCATGGGGAGAGGGTTGGGGTGAGGGGCATTATTGACGTTCGGACTGTGCCTCTCCCTGTCCCTCTCCCTGGATTACGGCTCGATTGAATTCGTCGAAGTCCGGCGAGAGGGGATAAGCAGGTTAACATGCGATTGCCGTGCACCCCCTCGATTGCCGAAACAAAACAGCTTGACACCTGTAACGTATCAGGTTACAATCTGGCCACAAAATGATCCAGTCGTTCAGGCATAAAGGGCTGGAAAAATTCTTCGTCACTGGAAGCGCGTCGGGAATCCGCGCCGATCATGCCAAGAGGCTTCAATTGATTCTCGCCCGGCTTTCCGCTTCGCGAAGACCTGGCGATATGGCGCTGCCCGGCTTGAGGCTGCACCCTCTCAAGGGCGGCTTGAAGGGATATTTTGCCGTCGATGTGAGCGGCAACTGGAGAGTGGTCTTCCGATTTGACGGCGACGACGCGGCCGATGTCGATTACCTGGACTATCACTAAAGGAGCAGAACATGAGCCTGCACATGCACAATCCCCCACATCCCGGCCAAGTCATTCGAGAACTTTGCCTTGTGCCGCTGGGGCTTTCCGTCACCGCGGCTGCCAAGGCCCTGGGCGTCACTCGCAAGGGCCTTTCGGAATTGCTCAACGGAAAGTCAGGGGTCAGTCCCGAAATGGCCATCCGCCTGTCGATCGCTTTCAAAACCACGCCGGAGTCCTGGCTGAGCCAGCAAATGCAATACGACCTGTGGAAGGCGCGTTCGAAGCTCAAGAAACTCAAAGTCTCGCCGATCGCCGCGTGAGCAGCGACCTGTCGCAGCGCCTTGGATTGCAGAATTCCATCCGCACCATTGGCAGCGCCGAGGACATCAGCTAAGACCGCGTTTGTGCATTTTCTTCCTAATGGTCGCTCGCACCGTCTACAATCATTTTGACCGCCTTGGCATATCGTTCGATTTCGGCGGTGTTGAATTTGTGCGCCTCATCCAAAAATATGTCGCGCAGATTCCCCTCGTGCAGTACCCATGCGCGATCTTGGAAGGTTTGAAATCCGATGTACGCAATCGGTGCAATTAGCACAGGCTGAATCCATCGCACCGCGCCGAGAATTCCAGTGAGCCTGTCCTTCAATTGCATTGCGAGTCGTTGCGCTTCGTGGATGTGATTCGTTTCCTCCCCGTTCAAAAGGTATTTTCCGTCCGGCGCAGCCGTATAAAGTCCGCGATTGGCTTTCGTGGAAATGCAAAACAGGCCGCCGGGTCCGATCAGCACGTGGTCAAGATCGCCGTCCTTCCAAAGCTTGACGTTGTGGAACACGTGCCAAGTGCTCGGGAGATCATTCAGATACCATGCGACCAACGCCTCACCTTGGCCACCACGTAGCCACTTAATTCGCTCGACCGCAAGGCGATCCGCGTGTTTGTCCAGGCCGCGAAGTCCGAAGATAACTGCAAATCCAAGGGTGCCTTCCAACGCCGCAAATAGAATCACATGAGCTCGCATCCAGCCAAACGGGCCATACAGCCATTGAAGATAAGCTGCCACTATAAAACCCAACAAAGTGCCTGCCGCAAGCACTCCGAACATACTGAGCCAGATGATGCGTTTACTGTGCTGGAACGCGGTACGCTTGGCGTGTTGACCCGCCTTTCCGCCATCGTAAGTGATTGCCATTTACTTCAACTTATCGACACGGTCCGTGATTCACCAATCGTGGGCTCTTTTGAATATCCGCGAGAAATTCAAACATATATCGCTTCCATCGCTCCAAAAAATCTCCAAATTTTATCCTTGCAAACCCGATAAATGTTAGGTATTAGTTCGGACCGATCGGATGACGGGCAACGCCGTGTTGCTCGCTCCGCGCCCACGGTCTAGCTGCCCGCTTCCATGGAGCGCCAAATGACGAGTGACAAATGACCAATGACGCCCCCCCTTTTCTACTCTCAACTTTCTACTGTTCTGCTCTCTCGCGAACCATATGGATTCTTCCCTCTTGCCACTGCTCTACTGTCTACTGCTCCACTGTCTCGCGAAGCGTACCCCCCCTCCCCCCCCCTAAATGGGACATTTTGGCATCGAGTGGGACATTTTTGACGCGAAAACGGAGAAAAGAGCGTCAGGAATTGGAGCCGTGGCTAATCCCGGCGCGCCGGGACTCCGCGTCTTCTCTGCGACCTCAGCGACCTCCGCGGCCGAAGGTCCCGATTACATCGGGGTTGCATCGGACCGAAACAAAATGTGGTCAGTAAAACGGCTATCATTGGATCGCCATGTTCATCAAGAAGCCGCCGCCCATCGCCGGCAGTGAGATCACGCCTGAGACCACTTATCTCAATCGCAGGAATTTCATGCGCGCCGGCGTCGTCGCCGCCACCGCCGTGGCGACGGGTTGGGTTTACCGGGAGTTGAATTCCCCGCCGAAGCCGAAATGGGCCAGCCAATCGCTGGAAGACCTGCCGGATATCGTATTGGCGAACCCGCCCGCGACGTTGCCGGCCCCGGGAAAGGCAACCGGGCAGGCATCAAGCCCGACGACCGCGCTCGCGCCCGAAACCACCGCCGGGTTCGTCACCGACGAGCCGCGAACGACCTTTCAGGACATCACCAATTACAACAATTTCTACGAGTTCTCGACCGACAAGGAATCCGTCGCTTCGGCGGCGGAAGGTTTTGTCACCCGGCCGTGGCAGGTGAGCGTCGGCGGGTTGTGCCGCAAGCCGAGGGTGTTCGATTTAGGTGATCTGCTGAAGATCGCGCGGCCGGAGGAGCGGGTCTATCGCATGCGCTGCGTCGAGGCTTGGTCGATGGTCATTCCCTGGGACGGGTTTTCGCTCTTCAAGCTGCTGGATCGCGTCGAGCCGCTCAGCGGCGCGAAGTATGTCGCGTTTCAAACCCTGTTCGATCCGAAACGCATGCCCAATCAAAGCAGCGGGATATTGGATTGGCCATATGTTGAGGGGCTGCGGATGGATGAAGCGATGCATCCGCTGACGATCCTGGCCAGCGGGATTTACGGCAAGCAACTGCCGCCGCAGGATGGAGCGCCCGTCAGGCTGGTGGTTCCGTGGAAATATGGGTTCAAGGGAATCAAGTCGATCGTCAAGATTGAGCTGCGCGCCGCACAGCCGCCGACGACCTGGAGCGCCGCCGCGCCCGATGAATATGGGTTTTACGCCAGCGTGAATCCAAACGTGGATCATCCGCGCTGGAGCCAGGCGACGGAGCGGAGGATCGGCGTGGGCGTCCGCCCGACGCTGATGTTCAACGGTTATGCCGATGAGGTGGCGTCGATGTATGCGGGGATGGATTTGCGGGCGAACTTTTAGTCCGGATTTTTTACCGCCCGCTTCGCTCGAGATCGCGGAGAACGCTGAGAAGGCGATAGAGAATTGCTGTTTCTGTGCAAGCATTTTGCTGGAGATTCAAATTGCGCTCAGCGCGCCAGAGATGGTAAACCCCCGTTTTCTGCGCGTTCTCGGCGATCTCTAGCGTACTCGCGGGCGGTGAATGTTGAATTGGGCTAGTCGATGAAAGATCCGGCATTCGCCAAGTTCGTCGTCCTGGTCAACGGCGCCGTGCCGCTGGCCATGCTCGCTTGGGACGCGTATTGGCATCAACTCGGGGCGAATCCGGTGAATCATGCCATTCACGTCACCGGATTTGTCGCGATTATCTTTATCACGCTCACGCTGGCGGTCACGCCGGTGCGGAAGATCACCGGGTGGAACTGGCTGAGCCATTTTCGCCGGATGCTGGGGTTGTACGCGTTTTTCTATGGCGTAATGCACCTGCTGATCTATTTCGCATTCCAGCAATCGTTGAATGTGACCGCGGTGTTCTGGGACGCCGTGGATCACCCATTCATATTTTACGGGATGACCGCGCTTCTGCTGATGGTTCCGCTGGCTCTGACTTCGACCAATGGCATGATCAAACGCCTGGGGGCGGCGAAATGGAAGCGGCTGCACAAGCTCGTCTATATCGTGGCGATCGCGGCAGCCATCCATTTCTGGAAGAACGGCAAGGTGGTTGGTCCGTACCAGAAGGTCTTCGCGGCCGTGGTCGCCCTCTTGCTCGGGTATCGCCTCGTCGCCTGGCAGTTGGCGGAGCTGCGCAGGGCGCGGGCGATCACGGGGGCCGGTAACGCGTAGACGGCGGATTCCCGATTGCATTTCCGCCCCGAACGTTCAACAATTCGAGCTATGGCCAGCCTGCGCGACGTTGTCCCGGTGATGCGCTCCTATGGAACGTGGGCGTTTATTAATCGCGTCTGGCAGCAGATCTGCGAAGACGGGATTTTTGTCTGGGCCTCGGCCCTGGCGTATTCGTGGCTGTTTTCCGTCTTCCCGTTTCTGATCCTTCTTCTGAGCCTGGTGCCCTATCTGCCGACCAGCGCCAAGCAATCCGCGCATCGGATGATATCCGATTTCATCACCTCCATGCTGGGGAAAGCGGCCCACACGATCAACGACAACGTCGATTCGGTCATGCAGCAGCCGCGACGCGGATGGCTGGTAATCGGCCTGGCGGTCAGCGTGTGGGTGGCCAGCGGCGGGATGTCCATGACCATGTCGGCCCTGGACAAGTGCTATGACGTCAAAACCGGCCGGTCCTATTACACGCAGCGGGCGCTGGCCATCGCCCTGACCATCGGAGTGGCGATCTGCGTGCTGGCGATCATTGTCTTGTTGCCGATCGGCGAAGCCGTGGAGGCGTGGCTGCGCTACCGGCGCGTTCTCACCGGGCCGATGGCGCTGATGTTTGATGGGGCGCGGTACGTGCTGTCGCTGATGCTGGCGATTTTCGTCCTCTCGATCATTTACTATTTCGGCCCGGCAATTCGCCAGCGGTTTCAGTTGCTCAGCCCCGGGGCGGTGTTCAGCGCCCTGGTTTGGATCGTGCTCGACATCGCGTTCCGGTTCTACGTCGATCGCTTTGCGCGATATGACCAGACCTACGGCGCGGTGGGCGGCGTGGCGATTCTGCTGCTGTTTTTCTACCTCGACGGGCTGGTGCTGCTGATCGGGGCGGAAATCAACAGCGAGATCGATTTCGAGCGGCTGGGCGTGCCGTCGGGGTCAACCGACTTCACCGGCCGGCCGAAGGGAGCTTCGCCGGGCTTGCCGGAGATGGCGCAGGAACTGTGAGGAAAAACCCGAATGAGGAAAACCGGAAATCCGAAACCAGAATGACGAATCAAGCCCGAAATCAGAAACCAGAAACGAAGAGCGCTTCGTCATTCGGTCATTCGGGTTTCAGTCATTGATTCGTCATTCTGGTTTCGGATTTCGGCCTTTCGGATTTCGGCCTTTCGCTCCTCACTTCACCGGAATCTTCCAGATTCCCCACTGCCCGCCGCGGTTGCTGCGGAAATAGATGTAGTCTCCGCTGGGGTCCCAGACGGGGCAGTCGTCGGCACTGCCGTTGGTGGTGATCTGGACCTGTTTTTCGGGGTGGGTCAGGTCCACGGTCCAGATGTCGAGGTTGCGGTGGCGCTGGTCAACCACCTGGCCGTTGTCCATGACCGGATACGTGGCAAAGCCTCGGTCACAAGTGAAGGCGATGGTGCTGCCGTCCCTGGACCACGCGGGGTCGTAACAATCGGAGTCTGGATCGTTGGTGATGCAGATGGTGCCGCCGCCGCGGTCGGAGATCTTATAGACTTCCCGATTTCCCGTGCGCTGATTCACGCTGGTGAAGAGGATGGCATCGGCGCGCGGGCTGATCCGCGGCTGGCTGACGGGAATGTTGGCCAGGTCAGTGCGGGAGGCGCCGTCGATGGGGGACATGTAGAGCTGGGGGTCGGCCTGGCTGTCGGAGAGGACTTCGTAAAAGAGCCGCGGCTTGGGCGCCGCGTCGATCATCGGCCAGAGGTCCTGCTCATTGCCGAAGGTAAGCTGTTCGATGCCGACGGCCCCGTCGAGGCTCTTTCGCCAGACGTTTAGCCGTCGTCCGGCCCGATTGGAGGCGAAGACAATCTGGGCGCCGTCGGGTGTGAACGACGGCATGATATCCAGCGATTTGCCGTCCGTGATTTCCTGGACGTTGTTCGGGCCCGTTGTGCTCAGGGCCATTATTTGCGTGCGCAGGTCCAGCTTGTTTGTGCCCGAGACCAGCACGAAAGCGATCTGGTTCCCATTGGGATTGACGGCCAGGGATCCGATGCTCGAACCCTTGGGGGCCTGGAAAAGCAGGGATGGCGGGTCGCGGCCGGGGCTTTCGCTGATGTCTTTCATCGCCAGCGTGTCGCTCGGCACCGGGACGATTTGCCAGGCGCCGTCGGAGTCGCGCTGCAGGTCAATGCTCAGCAGCCCGACGCGCCGGGTCATGATCTCGCGAAGCGTGGCGGAGTATTCGCTGCGGCCTTCCTGCCAGGGAATGGACAGGTTCGTGGGATACCACTCCGTTTCGGCGGTCTTCTTGGTGATGACGGCCGTGTAAACGGGCAGATCGCCGTTGTCGTTGATGGGCGTGTAGGTCAGCTGCGCCGTCGGGACGCCGTCGGGTCCGGGCGGGACTGGGTTGCCGTTGATCGTGGCGGTAGCGCCGGCTGGATCGGTCAGAATGCGGACGATCTTCTGGTGCGGGATCAGATCGATCTGATACGAGGTCTTGCCGGTGTCCCAGGAGATATCCTTGTCAATCGGATCGTAGCCGGCTTTGTACACGCGGATCCGGTGAGTGGGATATTCGTTGTTGCTGTTGTCGAACGGGAAGGCCAGGGCCCTGGCCATGGCGGGGCTCGGTCCAATGTCGTTGCCGTCCAGAGAGACCGAAGCTCCCGGCGGATTCGTGGTGACGACCACATCCTTGCGCTTGGGCTGTAGTTGGAGGACGTAGTCGGCGACGGGATCGGTCCACGTGACGGTCATCTTGGCCGGGTCCCAGCCTTCGCGGGTGGCGACAACGGTGTACCGGGTCCAATTGTCCTGTTCGTCGAGCGTGAAGGTCTCCGTGGCGCTGGTCTGCGAGACCGGTCCGGTGACGATGGGCGAGCCGTCCACCATGATGATCGCCGGGATGGGAACGACGGAGAAGGTGAGTTTTCGGCGGTAAGGCTCGAGATCGACTTCAACGAGGCCGGGCGTCTCATCCCGGGAAAGCGTGATGGTCTTGTCGGGATAACCACGTCGGGAAGCGGTGGCGGTATGGGTGTCGCCGGCGTTCTTGAACTTAACCGTGGCGATCAGTTGGCCCATGCCGCGCTGGATGCCGTTATCGACAGAGATGACGCTGTCGGACGGCCGGGCGGTGATGGTGATCTGCCGCGTGGTGGCGCAGGCGGTAAGCAATAGCAGGCATGGGATGCCGAACCAACGCATAAACGTGTTCCCGACCTGCCAATTGGTGTAGCTGAAATGGCGGGCCGGGGCAATAGAATGCCGGCTTATGGCGAAAGGACTGGCAACGGCAGTTCCGTGCGATCGCCCGCCGGCATGGCGGCGTCGGAGGAACTGGCGGTGGCAACAATCTCCAACGGGGCGCCGGCCTCGACGATCCGGTTGGACTCTTCATCGGTCAGCGTGATCTTCAGCACGTATTTGCCTGCCGCCAGGGAGGAGGGAAGCTGCACGCGGCGCGAGATGAAAAAGTCGTGGCGGCGATTGCGGGATTCATCGACGAACGTGGCGGCGTTCGGTTTCTCCGGCCAGATGGCCAGGCCCGTGTCGGTGTACAGAACCATGTCCTGTTTGAGCCGGGTTCGCCAGAGGCGGTCGCTGCCCTGGACGGAAGTGAAGTTGGCGGCCTCGCAATAGACGATGAGATCGTTGTTCCTGCCGGCGGGGAAGCGCGACGACGGCATCGGCCGATAGACGCCGTAACTGCTGACCTGCGAGCAGAAGGCGACGGTGGGGATGGCAAGCTGGGCTTCAGAGCGGAGGCGGTCGGCCATTTCCAGCAGCGGCTGGATCTTGCGATTGAGCATGAGATTTCCGTCGCTGCGCGCCGCGGCGCGGAAGTTGTTCAGCCCGTCCATCAGCGCCAGCAGAATGTCCCGATCCTCGTCGGAAAGCTGGGTGACGTTGGAGAGTTCGGGAGTCGGCTCGTCGCGGACAAAGCGGAGGAGCTGATAGTCGAGCTGGTTGCCAAGGTCGCGCGGATAATCGCGCACCAGCTTCTGAAGGCTCAGCTCATACTCATCGGTTGGGATGGCGACCGGCGCCGTGGAGTTGTCGTGCGAAGCCTGGGAGATCTGATCGGCGCTCTCGGGAAGGATCAGGGGAAGGCTGGTGTCTTCCTTGAGGTGGTCGGCGGCGAGGGTAACGGGCCGATTGGCGATCGGCGACCGATCGACAGGCTGCGAATTGTCGGAATGGGTCGCCTGCCGCGAGGAGTCCGACCATTGCACGATCGACGGCCGGGTGGCGGGAGACGAGCCCTGGCCGAGAAGTGGAGTCACATTCTGCGCATATTCCGATGTCTTGCGCGCCAGAAGTGAAGCCTCATCCGGCTCGGCGGGAGTTTCCACGGGCTCGGGGGCGGCGCCTTGAGCATACTGCGCGTTCGATTGGACCGGAGCAGGCGATTGTGGACTCGGGGGCTGGGCCGAGCTTGATAGTGGATGTTGCTCCGCGCATCCGAAAGCGAGAGCGCTAAAGATAACAAAGCCGGCTGGTAGGGAAATTCGGGCGAGCATGTGGGACCATCCTTGGAATTGTGCGTGACGGCATCTTGCCATCATTGGGATGAAAGTATATCGCCGGCGGGCGGCGATTCAATGCGGCGGGGCTATTGTTCCCCGGTATAAGTGACGTTGTTGGCGGCCTCGCGCAGGGTTTGGGCGTTCGCCTGGAAATTCTCTTCCACCGCCCAGCCGACCACCTCCAGGTAATGGTGCTTCACTTCGACAATCGTCAGAAAATAGCCGAAGGCGATCTTGGATGGGGCAAAGGTGCCGTGAATCTCATATTGGATGGCGTTATAGCCGTTCCATTGCGATTCCTGCGGCTGGGAGCATTTGGATCGGACCAGGTGGGAAAGGACCTCGTTGCGGCGGTCGCGGGCATATTCCGCGAGCGTGGCGTATGGATCGGAGCGGTCGGCGATGACCACCATCACAAAAACGTTGGAGTCTTCGTTCCGGCCTTCGATGGCGGCCGCGGAATTGCTCGAATCCGCCGCCACCCAGCCTTCCGGCAGAACGATTTGAGTCAGCCCGTCGTGACTCTTGAGAGTGACCTTCTCATCGGCCCAAAGAGGGGACAGATGGATCGACAACACGAACGCGAATGCGGCCACAAGAATGCGTTGGCTCATAGCGGAAGATTAGCATATTGAAGCAGGGATGGGGAGCAAGCTTGGGGGAGCCAATGTACATGATGTTTTGATGGTCATCTGGCGTTGCTATGCTGTTTGCATGCGAACCAGGTTGACATTGGATCCGGATGTGGCTCGGGAAGCCAAGGCGTTGACGAAGGATGGCCGGTCAATGCAGCAGGTCATCAATGAAGCATTGAGGCTGGGCCTGCCCCAGCTCCGAAAGGCCCTCGCTTCACAAATATATCGGACTGCACCGCATAAAATGAGCCTTCGGCATGGGCACCGTCTGGACAACATCGCGGAATTGTTGGCGCAAGTTGAGGGCGAAGACGAACGCTAACGCTCGATTTTTCTTGCGGATGCGCCATTCACTGAGCACTCCGCGCTACCCCCGCGATGGCCGCTGGACTGTCAAAGACGGTTTGGGAGATTGAGGATTTGCTGAAGCTGATCGGCTGAATCGCGGTACAATTTCTCCTGTGAAAGGCCGCTTGTTCAACGTGCCGGCCCGGGTGTCGCTGCTGTTGTGCATGGCGACGATGCTGCTCTGGGTGCGGAGCTATTACAGGGGAGAGGGATTAAGTCTACCGTTTGCGCGCAACCTGGACGTCGCCTCTGCAAACGGCGACTTGGAAATCTGCTGGTATCATCCTGATCCGTTCTTCGCCATCATTACCCATATTCGGCCTTGCTCCTGGCATAAGTTTTTGATCGGCTTCTTCGAGTCGGAGTGGTTGGATGCGTCATACGCAGCGAGGCTTGGATATCCTGTTGGGACGATTGCAAGTTGGGTCTTCGGCTTACATGACTGGTTCCTGGTGATTCTGTTCACGCTGCCGGTGGCGTGGCACGTGATCCACAATGCGATTCATGAGCGACGACCGGCATCTGGACTTTGTTCAGAATGCGGGTACGACCTTCGTGCCACGCCCGATCGCTGTCCGGAATGCGGAACAATCCCGCCGAAAGAAGAAATAATTTCAAACTGAACCATTAACGAAAATCGCCAAGTCTTGACACTCCCGCCCCCAACCGTAGGATTCCGGCTTCTTCCCCACGATGGGGCGTTCGTCGAGAGCTCCGGCGTGTGGCCGGATGGGTAGGCGAGACCGGCCGGATTCGCGGTTTTAACCGGCTGGGGCCTTGGGAAAGGAATACGAAACTCCGCGAACGGCCATGTCCATTCCACAGCCGGCGGGTTCCAAATTTTGCCGGCGGGCGGCTATTGCCATTCGCATTACCCGGTAGTGTAACGGTAGCACAAGAGTTTTTGGTACTCTTTGTCCTGGTTCGAATCCAGGCCGGGTAGCTATTCGATGCCTGGGCCGCCCCGCTGAATTTATGAGTTTGACCGCCATCATCCTGGCCGCGGGAAAATCGACGCGGATGAAGTCCAAGCGGCCCAAGCCGCTCATGGAAATCTGCGGCAAGCCCATGCTCGGGTGGATTCTCGATGCCTGCTTCTCAGCCGACGTCACGCGAGCGCTGGTGGTGGTCGGGTATGGCAGGGACGAGATCGTCGGGCAGTTCGGCGAGGATAAGCGAATCCATTTCGTCGAGCAGCGCGAGCAGTTGGGAACCGGTCACGCGGCCCGCATGTGCGAGCCGCTGTTACGCGGACATCCCGGCGATGTGATTATTCTGGCCGGGGATACGCCCCTGTTGCGCGGTGAAATCCTCCGTACGCTGGTGCAGGCGCATCGCCACGATCGCGCTGCAGCCAGCATGGCGACGGCCATCCTGGATGATCCGACGGGCTATGGCCGAATTGTGCGCGATGCCGAAGGAAAGTTTGTGGAGATCGTCGAACAGGCGGATTGCACCGATCAGCAGCGGGAAATCCGCGAGGTTTTTCCGAGCTATTACTGCGTGAAGACCGAGGAACTGATCTTTGCCCTGTCGAAGCTGACCAACACGAATCAGAAAGGCGAATATTATCTGACGGATATCTACGCCATTTTGCGGAAAAATGGCAAAAAGGTGATTGCGGTGCAGGCCGTGACGGCGGAGGATGTCCTTGCGCCCAACACCCGGCAGCAGCTTGCCGAGGCGGATGCGGCCATGCAGGAGCGCATTCAACGCTCGCTGCGCGACAGCGGCGTGATGATCGTCAGCGGAATCAATACGTACGTCGAGGCGAACGTGACGATCGGGCCGGATACGGTGATCGAGCCGTTCACGTTCATCGGTCGTGATAGCACCATCGGCGGCGATTGCCTGATCGGGCCGTTCGCCTGCCTGCCGCCAAGCAGCATCGTGGCCGAAGGAATGACCGTGGCGGGAAAGCTTCACTAGCGCGAAAGCGGGATATGGTAACGAAGTTGGATCCGAACGAGATCAAGATTTTCACGGGCCGGGCCAACCCCCTGCTGGCGCAGAAGATCTGCGACTATTTGCAAATTCCCCTGGGCCGCGGGGCGACGGAGTTGTTTCCCGACGGGGAATTGCTCGTGCGCGTGGACGAGGACGTGCGCGGGCGGGATTGCTATGTCGTGCAGCCGACCTGCCATCCGATCAATGCCCACCTGATGGAGCTATTCATCTGGATCGACACGCTTCGCCGCGCCAGCGCCCAGCGCGTGACGGCGGTGATCCCGTATTTTGGTTATGCCCGGCAGGATCAGAAGCACGCCGGCCGCACCCCCATCACCGCCAAGCTGGTCGCGAATCTGCTGGAGCGCGCCGGCGCGGATCGTGTGGTCGCGGTCGATCTGCACGCCGCCCAGGTGCAGGGATTTTTCGATATTCCCGTGGATCATCTCAATGCGGGGCCGGTGCTGGGAAAATGGTTCAAGAGCCTGAAGTTGGCCAACCATGTGTTCGTAAGCCCGGACGTCGGCAACGTCAAGCGGGCGCAGGTTTACGCGGAGATGCTCAACGGCGAGTTATGCTTCATCGACAAGCGCCGCCGCACCGGAACCGTCACGGAAGCCAAGCACGTCATCGGCGACGTGGCGGGCAAGAACGTGCTGATCGTGGATGACATGATCACTACGGGTGGGACGGTGACCACCGCTTGCCATGTCTTGCGCGAGAACGGGGCCAAGGAGATTTACATCGCCGCGACGCATGCGGTGTTCGCACCGTCGGCGATGGAACGGCTGGCGGATTGCGCGTTCACGAAGCTGGCGGTGACCGACACCATCCCGCTGGGCAATCGCGCTGACGCCATCAAGGGCCGCCTGGTGGAACTCAGCATTTCCGGCCTGGTGGGGGAGGCGATTCAGCGCATTCACCACAATAAAAGCGTCAGCGAGTTGTTCAGAAACGATTCCAACGGACTTTGAGATTTTCGAGGAGAAAGCAATGGCAGTTCAAAGCGCACAAGTGACCGCCCAGTCGCGGCAGGCCCTGGGAACCCGCGCCAATCGCCGGCTGCGGGAAGCCGGTTTATTGCCCGGCGTCATTTACGGGCACAAGGAAGCGGTTGTTCCCGTCGCCTTGCCTCGGGAGGAAGTGGTCGAGCATCTCAGGCGCGGGGCGCACCTCTTTGACCTGAGCTTGGGCGGCAAGAACGAAAAGGTGCTCGTGAAGGAAGTGCAATTCGATCACTTGGGGATGGACGTGCTCCACGTCGATTTCGCCCGCGTGAGCCTGGATGAGAAGGTGAAAGTGACCGTTCATGTGGAGTTGAAGGGAACGCCCAAGGGCGAAGCCGAAGGCGGCGTATTGCAGCAGATCATCAGCTCGCTGGAGGTCGAATGCCTGGTCACCGAAATCCCCGATGCCATCCGGCATAATGTCTCGGAGATGGCCCTGGACGAGGTCCTGCACATCAAGGACATCAAGCTGCCCGACGGCGTGAAAGTGTTGCAGGACGGGGAATTGATCGTCGCGACCGTGAAGGAAATCAAGGAGGAAGTGGTCGTGCCGGTCGTTGAGGAAGGGCCGGCCGAGCCGGAAGTCATCGGACGCAAGCCGGCTGAGGGCGAGGAGGCCGTGGCCGCCGAGGCGCCCGCGCCCCCGCCGGAGAAGGAAAAGGAGAAAAAGTGATCGATGCATCTGGTTGTCGGGCTTGGCAATCCGGGCAATGAGTTCCTCGCCACCCGCCACAACATCGGCTGGGAGGCGGTGGATGAACTGGCCCGCAGCCTGGGCTGGATTGGAAAGAAAGAGGAGTTCAACCGCCTGGCAAAGAGCAAGTTTGACGGGCTGGTTCTGGATGGATCGGTGTCGATCCACGGCGGCGCTTCGGAAAAGGTGCTGCTGCTGAAGCCGACGACGTACATGAACGACAGCGGCCGGTCGGTGCAGTCGGCGATGGCGTTTTATCAGCTTTCGCCGGTGCAGGTGATCGTTGTGCTGGACGACCTGGCGCTGCCGTGCGGAAAGATCAGGATTCGCTCGGGTGGAAGCTCGGGCGGGCACAACGGATTGAAGGACATCGAGCGGGCGATCGGAACGGATCAATATCCGCGGCTCAGGATCGGGATTGATGCCGCCCCGCCCCATGCGCCGGGACGGGATTATGTGCTGGGACGCTTCAGCGACGAGCAACGCCGCTCCGTCCAGCCGGCGCTGCACCGCTCGGCGGCGGCGATCTTGACGTGGATTGAAGAGGGAATCGAGGCCGCGATGAACGTGTATAACGCGGATGTGGAGCCGGATTAGATGAGCCAGCCCGCGGCGCTCACCGCCGCCGCTGAATATAATTGCAAGGAGTTTTGATCTATGCCAAAGGCTAACGTTCGGACGAAAACGACCCATACGTACGAGTCGATGTTCCTCTTGGGATCGGGATTTGCCGCCGATCTGGACAACGCGCTGAAGCTGGTGCGCGGCATCATTGAGAAGCACCAGGGAAAAGTCATCGTGCTGAAGAAATGGGACGAGCGCAAGCTGGCGTATGAAATCCGCGGCGAAAAGCGCGGGTTGTACATCGTCTGCTTCTTCACGGCCCCGCCCCAGGGCGTCGCCGGCATCGTGCGGGATGTGGAACTGAGCGATCAGATGCTGCGGGTGATGGTGACCAAGGCGGATCATCTCAACGAGGCGGAGATGGCAGCGGTGGAGCCGCAGCCGATCCTGCCGCGCGAGGAGCGCACTTCCTGGGATCGTCCGCAATGGGAGGATCGCCCCGCCCCCCGGCGCGACAGCCGCGCGCCCGGCAGGCCCGGCCGCGAGGAATCCGCAGAAGCGTACGCAAAGGATTGATCCAGCAGACGCGCATTAGCGCAGAGGTGACCCATGGCAGGCGTGAATCGAGTGATCCTGATCGGCAACTTGACCCGCGATCCGCAACTCAAATACCTACCCAGCCAGATGGCTGTGGCCGAATTCGGGTTGGCGACGAACCGGAAGTTTAAGTCGGCCAGCGGCGAGGACCGGGAGGACGTCTGCTTTGTGGATTGCGCCGCGTTCGGCCGGACGGGGGAAATCATCAACCAGTATTGCCAGAAGGGCAAGCAGATATATATCGAGGGCCGGCTGAAATACGATCAATGGGAAGATAAACAGGGCGGCGGCAAGCGGAGCAAGCTGAGCGTGGTGGTGGAGAATTTTCAATTTCTGGGCGCGCGGGATTCCGGTGGAGCACCGCCGTCCCAGGGCGGGGGGAGCGAAGATCAGACGCGTCCCAGCGCCAGGCCGCCGCAACCGCAGCGCCCTGCTCCCCCGCCGGCGCAGGAGCCGCCGGCGCAGGAGCCGCCCTTCGGCGACGAGCGGCAGTTCGACGATAAAGAGATTCCGTTTTAAGGAAGTGCAGTTATGCCAAATGTGAAATTGTTGTTGAATGAGAGCATCAAGCACGTGGGCCGCGTCGGCGACGTGGTGGAAGTTTCAGCGGGATACGCTCGGAACTATCTGCTGCCCAAGGGCCTTGCGGCGGAGCCGACGCCCGGCAACGTGAAGAAGATCGAGGCCCGGCGCAAGGAGATCGAGCGTCAGGAGCGCGAGCGGCGCGAGCAGCAAGAGGCGCTGATCAAGCAGCTTCAAGGCGTGGAAGTGACGCTGGAGCGCAAGGCCAACGAGCGCGGACACCTCTTCGGGTCGGTTAGCGCAACGGATATCGCCAAGGCGCTTCAGGGGCAGGGATTCAATATCAATCCCGATGATGTGAACTTGCCGGGCAAGCTGGATCGGATCGAAAAGTACACCGTGGTCATTCGCTTTGCCGAGGACCTGGCCTCGGATGTGAAGGTTTGGGTTGCTCCCGACAAGGAGAGCAAGGCCCTGATCGACGCGGCAGCCAAGGCCAAGGCCACCGAGCCGCCGCCACCGAGCAATTTCGAGAAGGTGAAGAAGTAAATGGCCTGGTGGCGGCGCCATCGGCTTTTTGTTGTCCACAAGGATATTGTGCACAGGCGGTGCAGAACTTGCCGCCGGGCATCGATCAAATCGCTCCTCGCTCGACGGCTTTTATTATGGCGAACAAGGGCCGCTCGCCCTGTTGAACATCTCGAGCGGCGCCCTTAGCATAATGTTCACAACCCAACCATCCACAGGAAGGGAAGCCTGCGATGAGCCAGTTGATTGATTCTTCCGTGGCGAGGCAATTCGATCGTCTTCCACCCCATTCCATCGAAGCCGAAATGTGCCTGCTCGGCTCCATGATGCTCGAAAAAGAAATCGTCGGACAGGCCGTCCAGTTGGTCGACCGCGAAGCGTTCTATCAGGCCGATCACCAGATCATCTTCGACGTTCTGATCAAGCTGTACGAAATGAATCGGCCGATCGACGCGGTGATCCTCTCCGAGGAGCTGGTCAAGCGTCAGCTTCTGGAGGAAGTCGGGGGCATGGCGTACATCGGGCAAATCCTCAATTCGGTCCCCTCGGCGGCGCACGGGATGCACTACGCGGGGATCGTGCGCGAAAAGGCCATGCTGCGGCAGCTCATCGGCGCCAGCAACGACATCCTGCGCGACGCGTATGCGCCCTATGAGCAGGCTGAGATCGTGCTGGACAAGGCGGAGAAGCGCATCTTCGAGATCGCGGAGAAGAAAGTCGGCGGGGCGATGGAGCCGATGGAGAAAGTCCTCCACGAGGTTTTCGAGATGATCGAAAACCGCGGCCAGCGCGGGCTGGAAACTGGGTTTCACGAGATGGATGACATGCTCAACGGCCTCCAGAAAGGGGAAATGATCATCGTCGCGGCCCGGCCCTCGATGGGAAAAACAGCCCTGGCGATGAACATGGTCGAGCACATCGCGGCGGACCTGCGCCTGCCCTGCGCGATCTTTTCGCTGGAAATGAGCAAGCAGCAATTGGCCCAACGCATGCTCTGCAGCCGGGGACAGATCGATGCCCATAAGCTGCGAAAGGGAATGCTCAACAGCCAGGAATACACCAAGCTGGCGACCGTGGTGGGTGAACTGGCCAAGGCGCCGATCTGGGTGGACGACTCGGCGAGCCTGACCCCGCTGGACCTGCGCGCCAAAGCGCGGCGGCTGAAGCTGCAACATGATGTGAAGTGCATCATGATCGATTACATGCAGCTCATCGACAATCCGGGTCCGGAGAATCGGCAGCAACAGATCACGGAGATTTCGCGGGCGGTGAAATCGGTGGCGCGCGAACTGAACATTCCGGTGATCTGCGTGTCGCAGTTGAACCGGGCCTCGGAGGGGCGGGACGGCCACCGCCCGCGGATGAGCGATTTGCGCGAATCGGGGAGCATCGAGCAGGACGCGGACGTGGTGATAATCCTGCATCGCGAGGATTACTACAAAATGAGCGAGCCGGATTTTCAGCCGGACAATATCGCGGAAATCATCATCGCCAAGCAGAGGAACGGGCCGACGGGGACGATCAAGCTGACGTTCCTCAACAAGACGGTGAGGTTCGAGAATCTGAGCGCCTCGATGGACCCGTTTCAGTGATGCCAATGCCCATCGCCGGCTTTCCAGATGCCGAATGCGGGACAATTCATTTGAGATTGGGCGCCGATTTTGGGCGTGAATCAAAACCGCTCTCGCGGATATAATGCGCCACGGACAGGGTGAATGAATGAAATCCGCGTTGCCCAGCGTGCTGCGAGTGATGGCAATATTGTTGCTGGTGGGGGGAATCTGTCTGGGCGTCCTGGACGCGTACGGGGCGGCGCGCACGCCGGTTTCCCCGGAGGAGAGCTTTGCCAGCCGATTGCCGGCGCTGGCACAAGCGGTGGCAATCGTGCTGGGGCTGGTGGGGGTGGGGGGGCTGATGTATGGCCTCGGGGCGCTCATGGAGACCGGGCCTGACGCGGGGGCCAATGCGGAATGGACTCGGAACATTTCCGAGCTTCGCCAATCGTTGCAGAAATTGGAATCGGCCGTGCAGCGGCTCCTGGACCCGCGGAGCGAACCGCAGGCCGGTCATGGACCTGCTCATCTGGCGGACGTGGCGGCGGGCGACACGATGGCGGGGTCGGGGCTGGCGGACTCGGAATCCATGCATCAGGTCCTGGCGCTGTTGCAGGAGATACGGGACCTGGCGCTGCTCAGCGACGCGCAACGGCAGCAGCGATTGCAGGAGTCGCTTCAGCATCGGCGGAATTATCTGGTGGCGGAAGTCGAGCGGCTGTCGCAGTTGAAGGAATGGAGCGCCGCGGAAAACGCGATGGCGGCGGTGGCGATCGAGTTTCCGGATGACCCCATTCTGAAGGAATTGCGAACACGCGTCGCAGCCGGGCGCAAGGACGTGGAGCGAGATTCGTTTTCGTCGTTGCGCGGTCGAGTCGAGGACCTCATGGCCGTCTGGGCATGGGATCAGGCCTACACGGAGGCGGCCAGGTTCGTGGCGAATTTCCCGGACCATTCCGAAGGCCGGGAACTGCTGGCGCGGGTGATGCGCGAGCGGGAAGCCTATGTGGAGAACACCGCGAACTTGCTTTACGAGGAGATTCGCTCGGACATCGAGCGGCGGTCGTATCGCCGGGCCATGACCAATGCGGTGAAATTGCTGGAATGCGCCCCGGGGCATCGTCGCAGCGCGGCGATTCGGCCGCAGTTGAAGACCATTCGCGAGAATGCCGAGATCGAGGAGCGCCAGGAACAGGAGCGGCGGATTCAGGAGATGATCCGAGCGAAACAAATCCCCGAAGCGATCGATCTGGCGGAGGATTTGCTTCGGCGGTTTCCGAATTCCCCGCAGGCCGACTCGCTGCAAAAGCTGCTGCCGAAGATGCGCGAGCTGGCGATCGGCGGCGAGGTGGAAGCGGAAGCGGAATAGCCGGAATGCCAAATGCCGAATGACGAATGACGATGGATCTTCTCAAGTCGCTTTGTTCGGTTCCCACCGCGCCGTTTGCTGAAGATCGCGTCGCGGATTTTGTGCGGAGATTCGTCAAGGGCCGCAAAAACCTTTCGCTGCGCGCGGATCGGTTTGGGAATCTGCTGATCGAATTGAAATCGCGGGCGCGACTGCCGCGATGGGTGTTCACCGCGCATATGGACCATCCGGGATTCGTGGCCGGAAAAATGCTGGATGAGCGACGGCTGAAGGCGGCGTTTCGCGGGTGGGTGAAAGTGGAATTCGTGCGCGGATCGCGCGTGCGATTCTTCGATGAGCGCGGGGAAGCCGCGGGTCAGGTCGTCGAGGCGAAGCCTGAGGATTACGACCAGCGGGCCGTGCCGAAGGAAGTCATCGTGCGTGTGAATCGGCCGGTGGCGGCGGGTTCGCCGGGTATGTTCGATCAGGGGATCGGGCGATATGCCGGCGGGAAATTCGTTTGCCGGGTGTGCGATGATCTGGCTGGGGCGGCGGCGTGTCTGGAGATGATGGATCGGCTGAGCCGGCGGCCGCCGCGATCGCCCGTGGCGGTGCTGCTCACGCGGGCGGAGGAGGAAGGGTTCATCGGATGCATCGCGGCGTGCGAGCATCGAACGCTTTTGCGAAAAAGCGATCGGGTGATCGCGATCGAATGCAGCAGCGAGCAGCCGGCCGCGCCGCGGGGACGGGGCGTCATCATCCGCGTGGGGGACCGAGCGAGCATTTTCAATTCGGCGCTGACCTATTTTCTGGCCCAACAGGCGGAGCAGTTGAAGACGATGGATCGCTCCTTCAAATATCAGCGGGCGCTGATGCCGGGGGGAGTGTGCGAGGCGACGGTGTACGATGTTTACGGCTACACCGCCGCATCGCTCTGCGTGGCCCTGGGGAATTATCACAACATGGACGCACTTCGCGGGAAGATCGGGCCCGAATACATTGATGCGGCTGATTGGCGGAACATGGTGAAGTTGTTCGTGCGGCTGGCCGAGCACGGGCATGAATTCAAGCCGGGCCATGGCGCGCTGCGCCAGCGGGTGTTGAAGCGGTTCACGAAATTGAAGCATCTGCTGGAAGGGGATTGAACGGCCAGCCGCGGCGATAGGACGAAACCGGCTCGGGTCCTTTTTGGTCTTCCCCAGTTCCCAGTATGCCCCAGAAGTCCCTGAAGTATTTATGGGTGCCCCGGGACATCCACCGGGAGTGAATGATTTGGGGGCGGCGCGAGAATCGAAGTCGGTGGACATAGGTGCTTCTGGAAAGTGAATTGCCTATTGCCTATTTCCTATTGAAGAGGGGAAAAGCGCTCCCCTCTATTAAAGGGTCCAGGGGGTGAAAGAAATGGACGTGTTTTGGAAAAATCCAGAGATTTTTTATGTAACAGAGGAAAAAGGGTCACAGTTGGTCGAACTGCTCGGGTGTTAGACCGGCCTGATTCAGGATGCTGCGAAGCGTTCCCAGCGGAATGTCGGACGAATGCCGCGGCACGATGACAACCCGAACCCCGTTTTCCGTGGTCTGAATGAATTTGACATGGCTTCCCCGTTGACCGATTTCCTTGAAACCGACTGAGGCGAGTTTGCGGCGAACCTCGCGATAGGTGTGGGGCCTAAGCCGCGCCAACTTCGACCTCTATGTTGGCAACTTTCGGCACGATGGTCGCGGTCGGCGGCTCGAAATAAAGTTCCAGCGCCTCGCGCAGATTGGCGAGGGCTTCCTCTTCGGTGCGGCCGTGACTGGCTACATCCACCTGCGCGCATTGCGCGATGAACCAATCCTGCTCTTTCCAAACGCGTGCGGTGAACGTTTGCTTCATACACGGCCTCGTTGGCAATTATACCATCAAAAATGGGTGTTTGGGCATCAGGCGGGGTCATATCCATGCCCGCCCCAGGGATGGCAGCGGATGATACGGCGGAGGGCTTTGAGCGAGCCGCGCAAGGGGCCGTATTTGTTGATCGCGTCGATGGCGTATTGGCTGCATGAAGGAGTGAAGCGGCATTGCCCGCCGAGGAATTGGCCCAGCGTGGCGCGGTAAAACAGGACGAGATGAATGAGCAGCCAGCGCATTATGAAATTGCAGGGGGGATTCTGGACCAGTGAGCCTGCGTCTTGGCCATCAGGTCGCAAAGGATTTTCTGGTAGTCGGCCAAGACGATTGGGTCGTGAGGGCGAACGACGATGACGATGTCATATCCAGCGGGAAAATCGTGCTGGAGGAGACGGATGGATTCGCGCAGGAGCCGTTTGACGCGGTTGCGGCGGACGGCGTTGCCGACGCGGCGCGACACGCTCAGGCCCCAGCGGCAATGGGGAAGATCGTTCGGCTTGCTATAGAGCGCCAGTGGGCCGCGGGATTGCTTGCCGGCGGCGGCGTAGACGGCGGCGAAGGCGATTTTGCCGCCGAGGCGATGGGCGCGTGGAAATGTGTACGATTTTTCGGGCACGGGCGTTTCATTCGTAATAGCGCATCCAAACAACCTCGAACAGAAAATAAATGCAAACGCCCAGAGAGACGAAGACGGAGAGGACATTGAGGCGGAGAGAGGCCCGGTGAATTCGCCATGTTGGAGGCAGGCTTCGGAACGCCGAGCACAGGAGCACCAGGATTGCCGGCACTACGGGGAACATATAACGGCCGTTGATACCATAGATGAGCGGAGAGCGGACCTGGGTCCAAAAGAGATAACTGAGCAGGGCGATGATGAGGAAGACGAGAGCAAACAGGGGAAGGATGACAATGGCGGCGCGGCGCGGGGGAGGCAGGGGCGGAGAATCTTCGCAGGACCAACACGCCAGGACCAGCAGGATCAGATAGCCGATGACGAAGGGAGCGGGAAGGAAGCCATCGTACCAACCGATGACGCCGACGAACATTTCCGTGTAATACCAGGCGCCTCTGCGGAGGGTGTCGGCGAATATGCGTGCAAATTGGGCGGGGTGCTGGTCGATGAAATCGAGTTGACGATGGGCGGAAACGTTCTCGTCGGGGTTGATTTGAGTGTTCAGGTTAGAGGTCCATGCGGTCCACATGAGGAAGGCGGTGAGGTTGAGGGCGACGAGGAGGGCGAGCTTGGCCGCCCATTCGGCGCGTCCGCCGAAATTTCGCGCGGGAATCAGGAGCAGCAGCGCCAGCAGGGGGGCATAGGCGAGCTTGGAGACGGTCAGGGGAAGGGAAATGGCAGCGAGGAGGATAAGCCTTGTCCGATTGACCGATTTAGCGCCCAGGGCGAAATAATTGCAGACCAGGGCGGTGAAAAGCGCTGCCAGGCCGTTGGTGGATGGATCGGCCGACAAAGTTGCGGCGAAATTGAGGGACACGGGGATAAGGAGGAGGAAGAATAGCGGCCGGGCGATCGCGGGGGCCGCGCGCAGCGCTAAAAAAGAGAGCAAAATCCACAAGAGCAGATTTCCCTCGCGGCCGAGATAGAACATCGCCAGCGGTCCGAGGGCCAGCGCGCGTCCCAGGCCGATGCCCAGGCATTGGCCGACGTAACAGGTGGGGCAGTAATGCGCGGTGTTTGGGAAAATCTGTAGGGCACGGAATTGCGGGTCCAGAGGCAACCGCCAGGCCTGACGGATGTCAGCGAAGGAGGCCTTGATTTCAGGATGGTGGAACAATTTCAGAAAGGGGGCCGATACCCGATCCAAACTGATGGGAAGCGTTGCGCCTATCGAACCGGACTGGTCCATTTCATGCGCGACAAAACCACCTTCGGTGATTTGATAGGCGCGAAGGAAATGTAATGATTCGTCGGGCGATTGAAAGGGCGGAACGACCAGGACCAGCGCGGTTCCGAAAACAAGTGCGATCACCGCAAAGGCCCGGTGGGGGCGCATCCAGGCGGTTAGGCGGGATTCAGTCATGAAGTTTCAACCATAATAGCGGTTCCAGACGGCGGCAAGGAGGTAGATACAGATGCAGAGGCAGATCAGGGCGGTGGCGAGATTCAAAGCGCTTTGAGGCGGCTGCGGGCGCCAAAGCGGCGGCAGGCGGCGAAACGCGGAGCACAGCAGCAGGAACATCGCCGGTGTCAAAGGGATCAAATATCGTCCGTTGAGTCCATCGATAAAGAACAAGCCGGGAGGGCTCCAAAAAAGGTAGTCCAACAGGGCGATGATCAGGCATGAAAGAGTTACAACGGGCAGAACGATGGCCGCGGCGCGGGCCGGAGAGGGCAGCAGCGGCTGTGGGTCGCACGACCAGCAAGCCAAGAGCAACAGCGTCACATAGCCGACAACGATAGGTGCTGCAACAGGTTCGTCAAACGATCCAATGACGCCGACGTAGCTTTGGAGGTACAGCCATCCTCTTAACCGAAATGTTTCCAGGATCAGGCCGGGGATGCGAGTGGGATGCTGCTCAAGCCACTGAAGCTGGAGGGGCGCCGAAGCGTCATTTTTGAGCCGGGTGTCGAGGCTCGTGGAGGAGGCGGAAACCCAGATGAGCAGGGCTGTGACATTCAGGGCGGCGAGCAAAGAAAGCTTCATCGCGAATTTGCCCGGTCCACCGAGGTTTCGTGCCGGAATGAGGAGTAACAGCCCGAGCATCGGTAGATAGGCGTACTTGGAGACGCTCAGGAAAATAGAAACGGCGGCCAGAAGGATCATCGCTTTGCGGCCGATCGACGATTTTCTCTGGAAGTATTTGCAAACCAGCGCCGTGAAAAGCGCAGCCAGACCGCTCGTGGATGGATCAGCCGACACGGACGCAGCGAGATAAAGGGACATGGGCATGAGCAGGAGCAATAGCAGCGGTCGAGCGATCGCCGGCGCCGAGCGCAAGGCGAAAAAACCCAGGAGAGTCCAAACCAACAGATTGGCCTCTCGCCCGAGATAAAGCATGGCCAGCGGAGGCAGTCCCAGAGCGCGTCCCAAGCCGATGCCAAGGCATGGGCCCAGATAGCAGGTGGGACAGTAGTGGACCGTGGCGGGAAAAGTATAGAAATACAGATTCCGGGGGCTCAGAGGTACGCGCAGCGCCCGGCGGATGTCATCGACGGAGGCTTTAACGTCGGTGTGGCGAAACATCCTGGTAAACGGCGATGTGATTTGATGCAAGCTGTAGGGAAGAAGTCCGCCGTCCAATCCGTTTATGTCTTTCTGGCGTGAAACCAATGCTCCGTCGCTGATCTGATAAGCGCGAAGGAAATGAGGGATCTCGTCTTCCGATTGAAAAGGCGGAACGAGCAGAACCAGGACGGTTCCGAAGACGAGCGCGATGGCGGCAAAGGCTCGATGGGGGCGCGGCCAGGCGGTTAGGCGGGATTCGACCATGAAATCTCAACCATAGTATCGGTTCCAGACCATGGCCAGGAAGTACAAGCAGACGCCGAGGGAGACAACGGCGGTGGCGAGATTCAATGCGCTTTGAGGCGGCTGCGGGCGCAGGTGCAGGGGCAAACGGCGAAATGCGGAGCGGAGCAAGATGAACATCGGCGGGGTCAAAGGGATCAAATATCGTCCATTGAGTCCATCGATGAAGGGCAGGCCGGGAGGGCTCCAAAAGAGATAGCTCAAGAAGGCGATGATCAGGGATGAAAGAGCCACAATGGGCAGAACGATGCCCGCGGCGCGGGCGGCAGAAGGCGCGGGCGGCTGCGGGTCGCACGACCCGCAAGCCAGGATCAGCAGCATCAGATAGCCGACGACGACAGGTGCGGGAAGGAACTTGTCAAACCATCCAATGACGCCGACATAGCTTTGGAGGACGGGCCAGCCCGCCAACCGAAGGGTTTCCAGGATCACGCCGGCGATGCGGGCGGGATGCTGCTGGAGCCATTGAAGCTGAAGCGGAGCCGAAGCGTCGTTGGTGAGTTTGATGCGGGTATCGAGGCTCGCCGAGGAGAGGGAAGTCCAGATCAGCAGGGCGGTGAGATTCAGGGCGGCGAGGAAAGCAAGCTTCACCGCGAACTTGCCCGGTCCACCGAAGTTTCCTGCCGGAATGAGGAGCAACAGTCCCAGCATGGGCAGATAGGCGAACTTGGAGAGGCTCAGGGGAATGGAAACGGCGGCCAGGAGCATCATCGCTTTTCCCTGGATCGATGAGCCTTTCTGGAAGTGTTTGCAAACCAGGGATGTGAAAAGCGCAGCCAAGCCGATGGTGATTGGATCAGCGGAGACAGACGCGGCAAGATAAAGGGACATGGGCATGAGCAGGAGCAATAGCAGAGGTTGAGCGATGGCGGGGGCACAGCGCAAGGCGAAAAAACCCAGGAGAGTCCAGAGAAGCAGATTGGTCTCTCGGCCGAGATAAAGCATGGCCAGCGGCGGCAGTCCGAGGGCGCGGCCCAAACCGATCCCAAGGCATGGGCCCAGATAGGAGGTGGGACAGTAGTGTGCCGTGACGGCAAACGTATAGAAATACTGATACCGCGGGTTCAGGGGAATTCGCAGGGCTCGGCGGATGTCATCGACGGAAGCTTTGACCTCGGCGTGGCGAAACATTTTCGCGAAAGGCCACATGATCTGATCGAAGCTGAAAGGAAGAAACGCGCCGTTCAATCCGCTGGAGTCCTGCTGGCGTGAAACGAATACTCCGCCGGTGATCTGATAAGCGCGAAGGAAATGAGGGATCTCGTCTTGCGATTGAAAAGGTGGAATGAGCAGAACCAGCGCAGTTCCGAAGACAAGCGTGATGCAGAGGAAGGCTCGGTGGGGCCGCGTCCAGGCGGCCAGGAAGGTCGGCATCTTCTTTGTCTTCCGATCCACGGCGGCGCCGCCGGCTTTAGTGGATGTTCTTTTCCGCCAGCCAGCGTTCGGCGTCGAGTGCGGCCTTGCATCCCATGGCGGCCGCGGTGATGGCCTGTTTGTATGTGGGATCGGCCACGTCGCCGGCGGCGAAAACGCCTTCGATGCTCGTCAGCGTGCGCAACGGGTCTTTCAGCACGATGAAGCCCTTGGCGTCGAGCTTCAATTGGCCTTCGAGAAACGCGGTGTTGGGCGTATGGCCGATGGCCACGAACATGCCGTTGGCCGCGAGCGTGGTGGGGTCGCCGGTCAAAAGATTCTTGACGCGGACGCCGGTGACGCCGGACTTGGGATCGCCCAGGACTTCCTCCACGACGGAATTCCAGACGGGTTTGACGTTTGGGATGGCGAGCAACCGATCGACCATGATTTTGGATGCGCGGAGATGATCGCGGCGATGGACGACATAGACGGTGCTGGCGAATTTGGTGAGGTGGATGGACTCCTCGGCCGCCGAATCACCGCCGCCCACCACCACGACGGGCAGGTTGCGGAATCGAGGCAAAGCGCCGTCGCAAACGGCGCAGGCGGAGACGCCGTGGTTCTTGAATCGTTCTTCGGATTCCAGGCCGAGATAGTTGGCGCTGGCGCCGGTGGCGATGACCAGCGCCTGGGCCGAAACCGTGTCCCCGGCCGAATCCTTAACCACAAACGGCCGGCGCGACAGATCAACTTTCACCACGTCTTGGGTGAGGACGCGCGTCTTAAATCGCAGCGCCTGCTCGCGCATGGCTTCCATGAGGTCCGGCCCGTGGATTCCCTTGGGGAAGCCCGGGAAATTCTCCACGTCGGTTGTGCTGTTGAGCTGCCCGAGAGGGAGCGTGCCCTTGAGGCGGTTTTCCTCGCTAATGGCCCCTTCGTAAACCAGAGGATTGAGATTGGCCCGAGCGGCGTAAAGCGCGCACGTCCACGCGGCCGGGCCGGAACCGATAATGATGAATTTCTCTGTCATCGTTCTATATGTTAGGCGTTTGAGACGGCAAAGAAAGACCGGGCCGACACGGCCCGGCTCTGTTCATTCACAGTTTGGCCACGACCGCCTCGGTCACCTGCGTCGTGCTGGCCGTTCCGCCGAGGTCGCGGGTGTGATTCCTGGGATCGGCGACCACGGCGCGGCATGCATCATTGATCGCCGCGGCGGCCTTGGGCTGGTTCAAAAAATCGAGCATCATCGCCACCGACAAAAACGTGGCGATCGGATTGGCGAAATTCTTGCCCGCGATGTCGGGAGCGCTGCCATGCACCGGCTCGAACATGCTGGCGGCCTGGCGGGTGGGATTCAAATTTGCGCTGGCGGCCATGCCCATTCCGCCCTGAATCGCGGCGCCCAGGTCGGTGATGATGTCGCCGAACATGTTGGTCGTGACGATCACGTCGTAGATCCCGGGCTTGGTGATCATGTACATCGTGCAGGCATCGACGTGGTGGTAATCGGTGTCGATGCCGGGGTAGTCGGCTTTGATTTCCTCGAAGGCGCGGAGCCAGAGATTGTGGGCGAAGCGCAGGACGTTGGTCTTGGCGACCAGCGTCACCTTTTTGCGTTTCATGCGCTTGGCGTAATCGAAGGCGAAGCGGATGCAGCGCTCCACGCCGCGGCGGGTGGTGACCTCGATTTGGTTGGCGACTTCGTGAGGCGTGTTTTTGTAGAGGAATCCGCCGTTGCCGCAGTACAGGCCTTCGGTGTTCTCGCGGACGATGACCATGTTGATGTCATCCGGGCCGGCCAGGCGAATGGGGGATGGCACGCCGGGCATCAATCGGATCGGGCGGAGGTTGACGAACTGATCCAGCTCGAAGCGCATCTTGAGGAGGATTTCAGTTTCGAGGATTCCCTGTGGGATCTTGGCCGAGCCGCGAGGATCGACGCCGACGGCGCCGAATAGGATGGCATCATGGGCCGCGAGTTCCTTGATGGCTGAATCCGGGAGAGTAACCCCGGTTTTGAGATAGTGTTCCCCGCCGAAGGGGTAATCGGTGGTGGAATATTTGAAGCCGAATTTTCGGGCGGCTTGTTGTAGGACGGCGAGGCCGGCGGCGACGACTTCCTTGCCGATGCCGTCGCCGGGCATGATTGCGATATTCATGGCGGCTCCTTGATACGAAGGCGAAAGTCCCAAACCATAGCGAGCCCAGGCTAGAAATAAAGCCGGTCCGGGAAGATGCGGCGTGGATTTCAGATGCTTGCGTTTTACGGTGCTGTTGCAGAATCGGTGAAAAGTCGCTTTCATTGTCGCCGAGTACATCGTCCGTGGGCGCCTTTTGTCCGATAAACTTCGTTTTCTTGATGTTATCGGGGCGATCGGCAGAAACTGCGCTGTTGGTCTAAAGGTCGTAGACCGCAAGTCGATAATGGACATGTCGGCAGTGTTTTACGAGCCGCCGACAGTGTCCTGAGGAGTGGCAATACACGGGGCCGCGGTTTGGGCCCGGGAGAAAATGCCAAATGAACGCCACAAAAGTCAAAGATGTGCTCACCACCGGCGAAGTCGCGAAGATTTGCAACGTCGCTCCACGGACCGTCAGCAAATGGTTCGACAGCGGGGCCTTGCACGGATATCGAATTCCCGGCAGCAAGGATCGCCGGATTCCGCTCAACCAGCTCATTCGATTCATGAAGATGCACGGCATGCCGCTCAACGGTCTGATGACCGGCTGCACGCGGGTGCTGATTGTGGACGAGGAGCACGATATCGTCGAGGTGCTGGAGAAGATCCTGGAAGATGAAGCCAAGTACGAGGTTGAGGTTGCCCAGGGCGGGTTCGCGGCGGGGATCACAGCCGAAAAGTTCCGTCCCCACGTCATACTGCTCGACATGCACCTGCGCGATATCGACGGGCGCGAGGTGTGCAAGCACGTGAAATCGAATCCGGACCTTCAGCTCACCAAGGTGATCGCGATGAGCGGCAAGATGACGCCGGAGGATGCCAAAGGGCTGCTTGCCAGCGGGTTTGACGGGTTCTTGCGCAAACCCTTCCACGTGCGCCAGGTGATTGAGTCGATCGAAGACGTGATGGCCGTGGTATACTGAGAAGTTCACCGCGAAAATAAGCCCGTGCGAGGCCACGAAGCCGCGCGGGTACAAGCTGAAGAGTGCAGAGGACAAGGGCCGGCCCCGGAGGGACGGCCCTTGTCGATTTAATCAACTGGCTTTATTTGCCTTGGTCGCCCGGGTCCCTGGAGACTTTCACGGCAGGTTCGGGGGCGGCATCGTTCTGGGAGGCCGGGGGTTGATCGGGATTGGCCACATCTCGGAATTCTCCCTGGCCCGCGGGGCGCGTCGTCGGTGACGCGTCGTCGGGGCTGAACTGCCCGAGACGAGCCATGATCGTATCGGTGCGATGATCGATGACCTTCTGCACCATCGCCTGATCCCGGGCGAACGCTTGCTTTTCGCTTTCGAGCAACTTTTGGAGCTGGTCGATGCGGGTTTGCCGCTCAACGAAATCGAGCTGAACGATCTGGGCAACCTTGTTATGAATCAGCTCGCGATATTCATTGAGCTGCAGGCTGTTGGCCTGGGCCTTGAGCATGAGGGCGAACAGGTCGTCTTCGAGCTGGAATCGGCGGAGCATCTGATCGGCGATGGCGGGGAAATGCTCCTTAATGAAGTTGAAATTTCGCCATTTGCGGATGGCGTCGAGACGGATGGGGGCGTTTTCCGGCAGATTGAGGTTGGCCAGGACGTGGGCGCGGGCCGGGGAATACTGTTTCAGGAAGGCCATCATGTCGTCCCATTCCTGCTGGGAATAGGGCGCGACGCCCCTGGTTCTTCCGGCGAGGGCGCGAAGGGCGCGACGAAACTGAGTGGGGTTGCCGACCGGCCCGGATCGATCGGATTCGAGAGCGCCGGGAGCGGGGCGCGTCGCCGGTTCGTCGCCCGGCGCCGCGACGCTCAGTAGCATCGCCAGACCAAAAATCGAGACCGCCGCCAGTTTCAACAGCTTCATGGTTCACCTGTCACGTTCTGATCGGAACTGTCGGCTGGAGTCACGGCGACGACTTCTGCGACATGGAGGTTGGACGCTTCATCTGAAGCAGGATCGTCGAGCGAATTGGCCAGCAGCGCCAACTTTTCCTGAGAGGAGAGTTCCCTGGCCTGAGGCAATGGGCTGATGTCATCCGGGTTGAGCGGATTGTATTCATCACGATCGGTGACCGAGATCGGGGACGTATGGTGCAACGGCATCGGCTGGTAGACGGCCCAGATGTAATAGCCAACCAGAAGGGCGGCGGCGGCGGCGACGCTGATGCGCCGCCAGGGCCAGGGCCGATGGATGGCGGCAGCCGCCGCCGCCGGCTGGCGCCTTCGCTCGGCCCATTGGTGGATCAGCCGTGAAACCTGGCCCAAGGCCACGATGGGGGGAGCGGCCGGACGGGTCACGGAATCAAGGGTTTGCAACGAATCGTATGCGAGCTGCTGGGTCTGGCGAAGAATTTCCAACTCGCGGCGCAGGCCCGCGTCCGATGCCAGCATCTGTTCAACCTCAAGCCGGTCCGCCTGCGGCAGTTCATCAGCCATGTACATCAGCAGGATGGCTTCATTGTTTTCAAGATTTTGAAGAAAGCTTCTCATGGCATCCTCGATTCAACCTTTTGCGGCTCCGCCAGGAGCTTGCGAAGATGAATCATGGCCTTGTGCATTCGACCCAGAGCGGTGTTGAGCGGACAACCAAGCATCTGAGCGATCTCCACGAACCTGAGGTTTCCGTAATACCGCAATAACAGGACCTGTTTTTGGTTTTCCGGAAGCAGTTCAATGGCGGCGCGAAGGCTTGTCACGGCTTCCGCGCCTTCAAGGCGATGAGATGCATCCGGCGCCGTCTCCTCGGTTATCAAAGTCAGACTCTGCTTAACGGTCTTTTCGCGACCCCGCGCCCGCCAGTGGTCGTGCGCCTTATTGGTGGCGATGCGATAGAGCCACGCCTTAAAACCACCGCCGCCGGAACCGGCATCGAATCGATCCAGATGCTCCAGCGTGCTGGTCCAGGTCTGCTGATGCAGTTCTTCGGCCAGTTGGTCGTTGCGCACCAGCCGCTGAAGATACCGCATCAGCGAAGCGCAATGCCTGGCGGCCAATTCCTCGCCGGCGCGTTCATCACCCTCGCGCAAGCGCCGCACGAGGGTTTCGTCACTGACCGGAGTGGCATCGTCGGACGGCACTAGCGTTCTCCATGCACAATTCCGGTCGTCACTTACCAAACGCCCGGGAGAGTGGATTATTTCACGATCCGGCTAACGGTCCAATAGCGAAATGCGAGCAAATCATGCTTTGACAACAGCTTGTGGCAACAAGTTTCCGAAAAATATGTTCGCCAACCCGCCAATCATGGTGTATTCTAACATTTGACATTAACTCCGGCGGATCTCGCATTCCCATGGGGAGGCCGAACAGTTTGGAGGCGGCTGATGCGGCTGACGTTTGTCATTGTCACGGTGATTTTCACCGCCCTGATCATCTATGCGAAACTGATGTCGATGGCTCGCGAGCCAGCCGATTCCGTCCGATGGCATGATGATGGCCATTGGCCGGCGTCAATCGTGCATGCTCCGATAATTCCACCGAAATCGCCTTGAAAAGGTCGTCATCGCGTCCCTTGGGATTCGCACGCCAAGTCTGGCAATCTTCACCAGCGGGGCGCCCCGCCACAAGTTTAAGGGCCGGCCGCGTTCCCGCGTTTTACGCACAATCGGCTTGTCGTCGAATTCCTCCCGCTAACAACCCCCGATCGATCGGTTATAATCCGACGCGATGAGTAAGAAGAGCCAGGTCGCTCCCAAGTCCTTCGAAGAAGCGATTGCGGAATTGGAACAGATTCTTTCGAAGATTGAAGGGGGTGAGGTCGGCCTGGAAGAAAGTCTGTCAAAATATGAGCGCGGCACGTTTCTCATTCGCCATTGCAGAAACGTGCTGGGGGCCGCCGAAAAGCAGATTGAGGCCTTATCCAAGTCCGAAGAGGGCGGAATTCAAACCGAGCCGATGAGCGATAAACAGGAGAATTAGGGCGCTTTCGAGTATGCTCTAAAGGAACGTGCAAAGGAAGAGGTCGGCGTGAATCGAAGCGGATCGTCGCTATCGGCAGCGGAGATGGACGCAACTGGGCTGCTTGAACGCAGCGCCCGATTGGTGAGCGATTATTTCGTGGGATTGGATGCGAGATATCCAACGGCCCCGCCGCGGCTTGTCGAGGCGATCAAATACAGCCTGATGGCCGGCGGAAAACGGCTTCGTCCCGCCCTGGTGCTGGAATGTGCCCGGGCATGCGGGGACGGCGAGCCGTCGGCATCGGCGCTCGCCGCCGCCGTGGCGATGGAATTGATCCACACCTTCAGCTTGGTTCACGACGATCTTCCGGCCATGGATGACGACGATTTGCGGCGGGGTCGTCCCACCAATCACAAAGTTTACGGCGAAGCGATGGCGATCCTGGCAGGCGACGCGATGACGACCATGGCGTTTGAAATCCTTGCCTCGCAAGCCGAGCCCAAACTTGTGCCGGCGCTGGTGGGAGAGTTGGCTGCGGCATCCGGGCCGGCGGGGATGATCGGGGGGCAGGTCATCGATATGGACCAACAGCATCCCCCGAAGATATTGGCCGAGTTGCAGCGATTGCACCGGATGAAGACCGGGGCATTGCTGACGGCGTCCTGCCGGATGGGCGCCATCGCCGGAGGGGCGCGGCCGGAGCAGTTGGCGGCTTTGGAGGCCTTCGGGCGGCGCCTGGGGCTGGCGTTTCAAATCGTCGATGACATCCTCGATCAGACCGCGACGGCTGAGGAACTGGGTAAAGCGACGAAAAAAGACCAGGCCAAGGGAAAGGTGACCTATCCGATGTTGATTGGCCTGGAAGCCAGCCGTCGGGAGGCCCGGGAGCAGCTTGCCGCGGCGATGGATGTGCTCCAGCCGCTGGGATCGGATGCCGACGGGCTGCGGGCGCTGGCCGAATTCGTCGTGAATCGGAATCGGTGAGCATTGAGCCATCCCAATGGGCTCATCCGGCTCGCCGTGGAAAAAAAACCGGGCAACGGCTGGAAATAAGGACGGGAATCGACATATTTGCATGGCAACGTCGCCGTTGTGAGGCTCGATAGGGTCTGCTGAGCCTGGCGACGCCGGGCACGGAAGCTCGTTTTTGCAGGAGATTTTGTATGGATTTGCTGGAGTCGATCCACGTTCCGACAGACATTCGACATCTTTCCATGGATGAATTGACGTCGCTGGCGACGGAAATCCGCCAGAGAATATTTCAATCGGTGAGCAAAAACGGGGGACATCTGGCCAGCAACCTGGGCGTGGCGGAACTCACCATAGCGCTGCACTACGTGTATGACTTCGGCCCTTTCCCGACCGGGCCGGATTGGCTGCTCTGGGACGTGGGACATCAGTGCTATGCCCACAAGATGCTCACGGGCCGGGCGGAATTGTTCCCGACGCTGCGGAAAAAAGGCTCGGTCGGGGGTTTTCCAAGTCCCGATGAGTCGGCTTACGACCTGTTCGCCGTCGGACATGCCGGCACGGCTATCAGCACTGCGGTGGGAATGGCGCGTGGCGGGGAACTGATGCGCAAAGCGGGGAACGTGGTGGCGGTGGTGGGGGATGCGTCGATCGTCAATGGCCTTGCCTTTGAAGGGCTGAACAACGCCGGAATGCTGCGCCGGCAGCTTTTGATTATTCTAAACGACAACGGCATGAGCATCAGCCAGCCTCAGGGGGCCTTCAGCCAATACCTGGAGCGGGTGCGCGTCAGCACCACCTACGGAGAGGCCAAGAAGCTGGCGGAAAAGTTCGTCGGGCGGCTGCCGGCGACCGTGGGTCATACGGTGGAACAGGTCTGGCGGCACGTTTCCGATGGGGTCAAGAGCGCGCTGTGGCCGGGTCAAATCTTTGAGACCCTGGGGATCAAGTATTTCGGGCCGGTGGACGGACACGATTTGCCGGGCATGATCGACCTCCTCGCCGAGATCAGGCACGTGCAGGCGCCGGTGGTGTTGCATGTGAAGACGGTCAAGGGCAACGGCTACGAGATCGCCAGCGCGGAGCCGACGAAATTTCACAGCCCCTCGGCGTTCCAGGTCAACGGTTGCCACGTGGAGATCGCCAAGGGCCCTGGCAAATCGTGGACGGCGGCCTTCGCCGATGCCATGATCGCCCTGGCCAAGAGCGATCCGCGGGTGGTGGCGCTGACGGCGGCGATGCCGGATGGGACCGGGCTTTCAAAGTTTGAAAAGGAAATTCCAAACCGCTACTTCGACACGGGAATTTGCGAGGCCCATCTGACGGCCATGGCGGCGGGAATGGCCAAGGCGGGGATGCGCCCGTTCGCGGCCATCTATTCGACTTTCTTGCAAAGGGCGTTCGATCAGGTCTGGCAGGAAGTGGCCCTGAATCATCTGCCGGTCTGTTTCTGCATGGATCGCGCCGGGTTCGTCGGGGATGACGGGCCGGTGCATCATGGATTCATGGACCAGGCGTTTTTGCGACCGATGCCCGGAATCGTGCTGATGGCCCCGAGCGATGAGGCGGAACTGAACCGCGCCGTTCGGCTGGCTTTGACTCTGGAAACGGTCAGCGCCGTGCGATATCCGCGCGACAGTGTTCCGACCAAGAATTTCGAGGAGGTGATCGATCCCGCGCTTCGCAAGGCGGCGGGCGCGGAATGGCGCATCGGGCGAAGCCGAATACTGCGCGAGGGGACCGACGCCAGCCTGATCGTCTACGGAGCGCTGGCGCAAAATGTGATGGCCGCCGCGGCCGAACTCGCCGGCGACGGAATCAGCGTCGAGGTGATCGACGCCCGCTTCTGCAAGCCGGTGGATGGCGAAATGCTTTGCCGCGTTGTTCGGCCCGGACATCCGGTTCTCACGGTGGAAGATCATTCGCTTCAGAACGGGTTTGGCTCCGCGGTGGTGGAACATGCAGTGGCGCACGGGCTGCCGACGGGGAATATCGTGAGGCTGGGGATGCCGGACCGTCTGATCGCCCACGCCACGCGCGCCCAGCAGCTTGCCGAAGTGGCCCTGGATACGGCCGGGATCGCACAAAGCATTCGCGATGCGATCAAGGCGACCATCGTCAACCCAAAGGAGCCGGCGAAACCGGTGGTGGAAGTATCAGTTCGAGTGGGGAGAAATGACAACGCGCTGGCAGGGAAGGGAACCTGACCCCCTTATTTGACCCCATTATTTGAACCCCTCTAACCAAAGGAGAAGCCATGAACGATTTCCTGTCCTTTAAGACCATGATCACGCCGATGATCATCCGGATTATTTTCCTGCTCGGCGTCGTGCTTTGCGTGATCGCGGGCATCGTGGGGATTGTGATCGGCGCCTCTTCCAGTTTTGGCGGCGGCGCTCAGGTATTCGGGGGAATCGTTTTCATGTTGGTTGGGCCCCTAGTGTGCCGGATTTATTGTGAACTGCTGATCGTGATATTCCGTATTCTCGACGAATTAACCGCGATCCGGCAGCATCTCGCCCCGCCGACGGGGCAGGGTTTTCCCGTGATGCCGGTGCCTTCGGCGCAATAGTCGACGCATTCCATGCGCCGCCAGATGATTCTCGCGCTTCTCGAAAAAGGGAACCCGACCCCCTTGAAGAACTGACCGGCGGGAAAGTGACCCGCCAACAATTTTTGTTGTGTTTACGGCAAGTCGCACGTAGACTGACTACCGCAGACGGCAGGCGGCCGGTCATATCGAATGGACGCCGGTCAAATCAGGCAGAGGAATAAATGGGCGCATTGATCGTTTTCGTAATCGAGCTTGCAATCGTCGTTCTGGCAATTGCGGGAATGTGGAAATCGTTTGAAACGGCCGGCAAGCCCCGTTGGGCCGCCATCATGGCCCGCAGGGATTTGCGCCCGTGATGCCCGGGAAGTAACTAAAGAGCATTCAAAAGTTAGGTGGAGAGAGGGGATGTGCAGGCGGCCTTAACAGGCCGCTTTTTTTGCGCCAACTCGCTGAGCCCGTGAACGGAGTCTTTCCCGCGCGTAATGCCGATTCCAGAATTTGGCGGCGTCGCTTGCGACGCGCCTGTCGCCTCTTCACAGCAAGTCAGATCCCCTCATTTTTATTCAGCCAATATTCGCGAAACGCCTGCAAGCGCGGAAGGCTCTCGCGATCCTTTGTCCGGTTGGCCGAAATCTTGCTTGCGATGATATCGTCAGGATGACAAACCGGAAATCCCTCGACGTTCAGACGGCGGCGCCATGCGTCCTCGAATCGTTCGATGCGGTCGCGCGCGAAGATCAGGTCCAGGTCGAATGGCCCATTTTTGAGCTGAACGAAATCCTTGCCCCGCTCGAGATCGCGATTTTGGTCTTCGCTCAATGCGAAGCCGAGGTCCAGCAGAGCGGCAATCAACGCTCGCGCATTCTCGACATTTTTTTCGACATACAAGTCAGCGTCCTGAGTCGTATCCGGGAACCCCAGAAGGATTGCACCCGACTTGCCAATGAACAAGTATCGCACGCCGCGCCGCGCAAAGGCGTCTCTCACTTCCTGAGCCTGGCGATACTCAAACGCGGCCATAGCCTAGCCATGAGGGCAGATTCTTCTCGCACCATTGGCGGTACTGCTCCATCGTATCAAAGGCGCGATAATCCGCATCATCCAGCACCGGTTTGTACGTGCGAATGAAGGCGTACTTCATCCGCTGCTCCAGCGGGCGGCGGGAGGCGGCTTCGAATTCGGCCAGCCAGTCCGCCGGAATATCCACCCGGCTCTTCATGTTGTCGATTTTACGCCCGGCGGCGATGGATTAACATACAAAGCAGCCTTCGTTTCGGACTTCTGGTTTCTGTCATTTGTTCGTTATTCTGGTTTCTGGTTTCGGGTTTCTGCTTTTGGCCCATGCGAATCGTCGTTGCCCCCGACAAGTTCAAAGGATGCTTATCCGCCGCCGAGGTTGCGCGGGCGATGGAGACGGGGTTGCGCCGCGCGTCGCCCGATGCGCAAATCGACTGCTGTCCGATGGCCGATGGCGGGGAGGGAACGGTCGAAGCGCTGGTGACGGCGACCGGCGGCAGGTTTGTGCTTCGCCGGGTGACCGGGCCCTTGCCGCAGATGAAGGTGGATGCGCGCTTCGGCATCCTCGGCGACGAAAAGACGGCGGTGATCGAGATGTCGGCCGCCAGCGGGCTGGCGCTGCTTCGCCCGGAAGACCGCGATCCCATGCGCACGACGACCTTCGGGACGGGCGAGTTGCTGATGGCCGCCGCTCAGATGGGAGTTTGGCGGATCATCCTGGGGATCGGGGGAAGCGCCACCATCGACGGCGGGGTGGGATGCGCCCAGGCCTGCGCGTTGCCCGTGATTCTGGAAGACGGAGAAATCGCTTCGCCGGGCCAGCCGCTGGTAGGCGCGGACGTCCAACGCGTCGGGCGGATCGAGCATGGGCGCGGCAGCCCGATCGAAGGGGTGCGGATCGACGTGGCGTGCGATGTGACCAATCCGTTATGCGGCGAGGATGGGGCGGCGGCGGTCTATGGGCCGCAAAAGGGGGCGACTCCCGAGCAGATTCGCCGGCTCGATGCCGCCTTGATGCAATTGGCCCGCCGAAACGGCAAGCTGGATCTTGCAAAACTGAGCGGCGCCGGAGCCGCGGGGGGATTGGGTTTCGCCCTGGCGGCGTTCTTCGGGGCGACATTGAATCGCGGCGTCGAAATCGTGATGGACGCCGTTGGATTTCGCCGATGTCTGATCGGCGCGGAGTTATGTCTCACCGGCGAGGGGAGGCTGGATCGATCGAGCCTGAGCGGCAAGGTGGTCGGCGGCGTTGCCCGCGCTTGTCGCGATGCACAAATCCCCTGCGTCGCCCTGGCTGGATCGATTGAGCCTGGCGTGGATTTCGGCGTCGAGGCCGTCACGATCGCCGATGGAACGATCACGCAGGAACAATCAATTCAACAGGCCGGGAATCTAATCACAGCGAAGGTAGAGAGTATTTTGCGAAGCCGGGCGTGACGGGATCACCGCGGCGGTGTAGCCGTCGCAGATGCTTTATGCAACCTTACGCCGCGACCGCCGCAAACCGAGCGATGCCAGGGCCACAAGCCCAAATGCCAAGGACGAGGGTTCCGGGACAGTATTGATGTCGAATACGCCGGTGGCATCAGCGTGGAAGGCGTTCATGTACGAGCTTGTAATCGACATAGGAGGGTAGCCGCTGGTAAAGCTGATCGACATGTCATTGCCGCTGAGGACGGCGTCAAGCTGAGCGACAGCGTCGGCAGCGATCACGCCCCCGTTGTAGTTGATGCCGTATGCATCAATCACTGCCCCAGCCATGCCGCCGTCCACGCCCGTGATGATGGCATTGTTGATAGTGCCGCTGAGAAGCAACACGGGAGGACCCAGATAGTAGGGGTTGGAGGGATTGATATTAGTGCTCGTAAGCGTGAACGCTCCCGGTCCGAGAGGCTGGGTGTCCTGGACGAGACCGGGCGCCACGGTGAATTGCGACGCCGGACCCGAAGGCGCAAGGCCCGTGAACGACAACGTCGTGTCGTAATATCCGGTGCCGCCCGTAAAACTACCGTCTGGAAAGCTGTATGCGACGGGATCTGGGATGTCGTTGATGACGCTATCGACTTGCAATCCGCCGGGGGTCTGCTGGCTTACGCTTGTCCCCGGGGCCACACCAAGGTAACCGTCGCCATTGCTGACTGCTCCGGCACCCGTCTGAAGAGTGCCGCTGGGGCCGCCGTAAACAATCACCTGGTTCCTGGCCACATCGGGAACCGGCGCCCAATTCAGCAGTTGAACCACGGATGCGTGGGCCGAACGGCATTGAACACCGATTGCCGCGGCAACCACCGCCGCAAGGATACCCAAGCCATTTTTAACGCGAATCTTTTGCATCTCTCTCTCCTCGTCCTATACGAATCCAACGACCGCTAAGCTACATCACCGAAAAAGTGACATGACTCGCCTTGAGGGCGAAATCCGATGATCGAGCCTTGCAACGCCCATCATCGCCGTTAAAGCGATGCCGGACGCTGCGCTCGCAACGTCAGCACCCAAAAATCTACGCACACTACGAATCTGAATCATCTCACCCGTCCGACTTCTTCTCACTTCGTGAAGTGCCGACTATTAAACCAACCTGATTTTCCGCGCCAACCTTTACACAATAACCTACCGAGGTCGTCAATAAATGCAAGAAAAAAATCCACAAATCTGCACGGACTGGGTGTGCAACTTTGCGTTAACAAACTCTTGGCATGGCATGGTTTGCGTATTTTTCATAAGCTTCCAATCTGGCGGGAGTTCTGATTCTTCATAGGCGTGATAAACGGTTAAATTTGCTCATTTTTAACCACAAATTCCGAAATCTGTGTCGCAATTTATCTGATCGCTGTCGCAATTGTGGATTTCGGGCGGCTGCGCGCGACGAAACCGACCGACGAATCAGGCCAAATCTCACTGGACGGCTTTGGAACTGCGGGCAAATTTGAAGGCGTGCTTCGCGCTGTCCACCTCGACGGTGAGGGTATCGCCTTCGGCAAATTCACCGGCCAGGATTTTGGCGGCCAGCGGGTTCTCGATGCGCTGCTGGATCACACGCTTCAGCGGGCGGGCCCCGAACGCCGGATCGTAACCCTCTTCAGCCAACAACTTCAGCGCGGCATCGGTGAGCGACAACTTCAGATGGCGGTCGCCCAGCCGCTTGCGCAGGTGATCGAGTTGCACCTCGACGATCCGTTCGATCTGCTGGCGCGACAGCGAGGAAAATAAAATCGTTTCGTCGATGCGATTGAGAAACTCGGGCCGGAAATGATCCTTCAGAAGTTCTTTGACGGCGGCCTCGACTTCCCACGGCTCGGCTTGACGGCTGGCGAGTTTCTGGATCTCGGCGCTGCCGATGTTGCTCGTCATGACGATCACGGAGTTCTTGAAGTTGACCGTGCGGCCCTGGCCGTCGGTGAGGCGGCCGTCATCAAGGACCTGGAGCAGGACGTTGAACACGTCGCGATGGGCCTTTTCGACTTCGTCGAAGAGGATGACGCAATAGGGGCGCCTGCGAACGGCTTCGGTGAGGCGGCCTCCTTCTTCATAGCCGACGTAACCGGGCGGCGCGCCGATCAGACGGGCGACGGAATGCTGCTCCATGAATTCGCTCATGTCGATGCGAACCATCGCGTCTTCATCGTCAAAGAGAAATTCCGCCAGGGCCTTGCATAGCTCGGTCTTTCCCACGCCGGTCGGGCCGAGAAACAGAAAACTCCCGATGGGGCGATTGGGATCGCCCAGCCCGGCGCGATTCCGCCGCACGGCATCGCTGACGGCACGAACCGCCTCGTCCTGACCGATGACCCGCTTGGAAAGACGCTCTTCCATCTTCAGAAGTTTTTCACGCTCTCCTTCCAGCATGCGGCTGACCGGAACGCCGGTCCAGCGGCTCACCACCTGGGCAATTTCGTCGGCGGTGACTTCATCCTTCACCATCGCCTGCCCGGACTTGGTGAGTTCCCGGAATCGTTGCGTGGCCTGCTCGATCCGTCGATTCAATTCGCGGATTTCGCCGTACTGAATCCGGGCCGCGGCTTCCAGGTTGCCCTGGCGCTGGGCCTGTTCGAGTTCGACTTGTTTGTTGTCCAGTTGCTCCTGGAGCGACTTGATGGCCCGCATGGCCCCCACCTCATTTTCCCAGCGGGCGGTCAGCTTGGTGTTTTGCTCCTGAAGGTTCGACAGCTCTTTTTCCGCCTTGGCGCGCTGCTGCACAGAGGCGGGATCTTTCTCGCGGCGAAGGGCCTCCAGCTCGATCTGGAGTTGCATGATCCGCCGCCGGATTTCGTCCAGTTCCGCCGGCATGGAATCGTTTTCGATGCGCAGGCGGCTGGCGGCTTCGTCGATCAGGTCGATCGCCTTGTCGGGAAGGAATCGCTCGGTGATGTATCGGTCGGAAAGAACGGCCGCGGAGACGATCGCGCTGTCGGTGATGCGCACGCCATGGTGCGTTTCGTATCGCTGCTTCAGGCCGCGCAGGATGGCGATGGTGTCCTGGACGCTGGGCTGGGACACGAGGATCGGTTGGAATCGCCGTTCCAGCGCGGCGTCCTTCTCGACGTGCTTGCGGTATTCATCAAGCGTGGTTGCGCCGATGGTGCGCAGCTCGCCGCGGGCCAGGGCCGGTTTCAGGAGGTTGCCGGCATCCATCGCACCCTCGGCCTTGCCCGCCCCGACGACGGTGTGCAACTCGTCGATGAAAAGGATGATCTGTCCGTCGCTGCTGGTGACTTCCTTGATGACGGCTTTGAGCCGGTCCTCGAATTCGCCGCGATATTTTGCCCCGGCGATGAGAGCGCCCATGTCCAGGGCGATGATGCGCTTGTTTTGCAGGACGGCCGGAACGTCGCCGTTGAGCATGCGAATCGCCAGGCCTTCCACGATCGCCGTTTTGCCGACGCCCGGCTCGCCGATGAGGACCGGGTTGTTCTTCGTTCGCCGAGCCAGCACCTGCATGGTCCTGCGGATTTCCTCGTCCCGGCCGATGACCGGGTCAATCTTTCCCTGCCGGGCCATTTCCACCAGGTCGCGCCCGTAACGCTGGAGCGCCTGGTATTTGTCTTCGGGGTTTTGGTCGGAGACGCGCTGGCCGCCCCGGACATCCTTCAGGGCGGCGAGGATCGCGTGATGGTTCACGCCGCCGACGGAAAGGATTTCCTTGGCCTCGCTTTTGACCTGGGCCAGGGCCAGAAGAAGGTGCTCCGTGGAAATGTATTCGTCCTTGAGTCGGTCGGCTTCTTTCTGAGCGTGATTGAAGACATCGTTCAGAGCGTGGCTGGTGCCGGTCTGTGTGCCGGTCGCTTTGGGGAGGCGATCCAGCTCGCCGCTGACAATCTGGCGCAAGCCGTCGGGATCGGCGCCGAGCTTTTGCAGGAGCGGGATGAAGACGCCATCTTTTTCAGCCAGGAGAGCGCCGAGGAGATGCAGCGGGGTGATCTCCGCGTGGTTGGATTCCTGAGCGCTTTGCTGGGCGCGGACGACGGCTTCCTGGGCCTTGATAGTTAGCTTCTCGAATTGCATCGATTCAGTAAAAGCAAAGCGAGGGCCAGAAAGCGACGCCAAAGGGCCGTCATATCCCTTGATGAATCAAACGGTTACACGCGTCATGCCGTGTGGGCGCTGAATCGCACCTGCCAAGGTCTGGTGGGGACGATCGTTGCCTGCAAATTTGGCAGGTGTTTGGCCTTGTTCTCGAACGGCCATCCAACGCGCTCCCCTTCGGGTCGCGGCTAAGGGCTAAGGGAAAAAACCCTGCCGCATGAAGATTATACAGCTGGCCAATTGAACCCAAGCCAGGTATCTGCGGTCGATGCGGTCCAACCGTCGGCACACTCGGCCAAACTGATTGAGCAACGCATG